>NZ_JARUKY010000023.1 GCF_029688925.1 Evansella sp. AB-P1 | reverse complement strand
TGAAGGCATTCTCGATGGAGAGTGTCTTTTTTTGTTTTAGGCTATGTTAGCGGTCAATGTTGATTTTTATACAATTGTACTTCTATAATTTAGTGATTCATTTAAAGTCTA
This sequence comes from Evansella sp. AB-P1, assembly GCF_029688925.1. Classification (GTDB taxonomy): domain Bacteria; phylum Bacillota; class Bacilli; order Bacillales; family Salisediminibacteriaceae; genus Evansella. Next base: position 68,323 of record NZ_JARUKY010000023.1, on the reverse strand, counting down.
TTAGACTTGTTTACTAACGTACCTGTTCGTGCAAGAATTCTTCTTATTTCGACAGTATAGGCTTTGTCATACATACATTATCTTTAAAATTAAAATTTTTATAAAAATCATGTGCATCAGATGTTGCTATAGCAAATGCAGTATATTTAATTTCAGGATGTTCAATTATACATTCCATTAACCATTTACCTAATCCTTTAGCCCTGTAATTATCATCTATGACAACATCTAATATCCATGAAAACACAGCTTTGTCAGTAACTACCCTCGCAAAGCCTACTTGCTTTCCGTTAAAATATAATCCGAATGACAAAGAGTTGTTAATGCTTTTTTCAATGGTTTCTATTGCTCTATTCGATGCCCAGTATGTTGTAGCTAGTAACTTAGAGACATCCTCTAAGATTATTCTATCTTTATCGTCACTAACTACAAAATCTTCTTTATACCACTCCATTTATACTCCTCCAAATCTATAAAGAGATTTATATATCATTCTATAGATAGAGTGTAAATACCTTCTTGGTCAATCCAGTCAAGAATGTCAACGGACCATCAAAATTGTAGTCATCAAAAGTATGTATCTTGGAATTTTGTAATTTATTATTTAAGTGAGTAATTTTTAATGGTAGATTTTCCTCCACCAGAGACCACCATGTTTCGTGGTTTACAATCAGTAATACCACGCTTCCTATTTCTGAGTAAAAGCAATAGGTCACATGTATTTCCTCGATACCCATATTTTCAAAGACTGAGAGCAACTTATGTCTCCAATAGAAGAGGAGAGGTAACATAACTAACATCTTTTATGGGTTCTGCCGAATTACGAAGAGAATAACCCTCAATCATACATACAATTTCTCAGCTTTTATTAGTTGCGTTGTTTACGATTATTGCAAGCATTACAGTTGTTATTTTGGTTATTGTTGTTTTCCATCGAATATCATTTCCACTAGTAATAATATTTGAAGATTTAGGTCAATTTAATCTTGAAAGTTTTACAGTAAAAAGGGAGATGGATTCTAATGACTTTTATAGATATATTTATACGAACAACGATTGCCTTTATTATATTGTATATCCTTTGTCGGATTCTTAACAAAAAACTAATTGCACAAATGACCTTTTTTGATTTTGTAGCAGGTATCACTATTGGCTCAGTAGCTGCAGGTGCAATGTTACAGCCAAATACACCACTTTCCATAAGTATGACTGGGTTGATTTTGTTTTGTATATATACGTTTATTACTAGTATCATTGCCATTAAAAGTCTATGGGGGAGAAAGGTATTAGAGGATGAACCAACGTATTTAATTAAAAATGGGGAAGTACTGGAGAATGGCTTAAAGAAAAATAGAATGACGATTGACTCATTAATTACAAATTTAAGGAAAAAAGGTGTGTTTTACGTGGATCAAGTGGAAAGTGCCATTTTGGAGACGGACGGGACAGTTTCTGTTTTAAAGAAACCTGCCTATCTAGATGTTATGAAAAAGGATATAAACCAATTTCAATCTAGCAGAGGTGTTCCACAAGCATTTATCATTGACGGAAAAATTTTAACCAGCACCTTAAATATGCTCGGTAAAGACATTAATTGGGTGAAGGGTATTTTAAAGAAAAACAATATTTCAAAATTGGATGAAGTATTTTTTGCCCAAATTGACATTGAAGGAACAATTTATCTAGATAAACGAGAAGATGCCAAGTCTCCTTCCTTTGATTAACAAAATAAATTAATATGGAAAAACTGGATGTATTATGATGTAAGTAAATTTAGTAAATGCCTCTTAAAGAGACATAATAAATTTGATACTTTCTAGGAGGTGTTTAAAAGTGAAACATGTCTCAGCAATTGTTGTTAAAGTTTTAATGGTTGCTCTTGTTCTTTTAATCGTTCTAACTGGAGTTAACAACTATCCATTCATTGGAACAATTATATTATCACTCTTAATTGTAGGGTTAAGTTATATTGTAGGAGATATGGGGATATTAAGAATTTCTAATAACCTTGTTGCTACAATAGCGGATTTAGGATTGACCACTGCTTCCATTTGGCTACTATCTCCGTTTATTTACGGAATTGGTGTTCCTTTTTCTCTTGCCTTTATCTCATCCCTTGTAATAAGTGTAGGAGAATGGTTTTTCCATAAATTTGTAGGTTCTACAATACTCTATGAGAATGATCCATCTCCACAAACTTAATTTATTGTTATTTTAAGGGTAAAACAGCTATCAGTCCAATTTATTAGACGATAGCTGTTTTTACTATTACACCAATTAATTAAGGAAGCTTTAAAAAACGTGAAGTAACACTAAATAAACTTTCTTATTAGGGTACAATTCGCTTCTTCGTTTTAGTAATATTTCTAATGCAACTTTCACAACAGCCCATCTCACCATCAAACTTATACCACATCCACCATGTAATACAACGTATATGTAGTATCTTATCGATGAGAAGGTACTACATAAGCAATTATACCTTTTTCAATTTTCATAACATCCTCCTTCTATGCATGTTATGAAGATACAGTATGCTAACTTTCCCGTATTTGGGCAATAAACATAGATGAATACAACAATGTAACCCAGCCAAATGCAATAAGCGGAGAAAGGCACCTATTTTTCAAGATAAGTAGGGGCCTTATTTATTATTATAAGATATAGGTACAAATTAATGTTTCATATTTTTACCAACATATTTCCCATAATCAGGTATAGCCAGTTTATCAAAATCATTTGCAAGCTTACTTAAATTTCCTTCCAAATCTTTTCCTATCATAGGTAGTCCATGTCCTGTTACCGCTACAGCAGGCCTTAATTGTTCTAGCTTCTTAACAGACTCCCACGATCGTTGCCAATCAGGTGTTAAGTAACGAGGAGGTCCGCTAATTTCCAGCTCTTGTGTTAAAACAGAATATAAGGATTCCTGCTTAACAGTCACAAAGGCATCCCCTACTATTAAAACTCTGTCTTTTTCCCTAAAAAGGGATACATGTCCTGGAGTGTGTCCAGGGGTGTGAATCCATTTAAACTCTGGCATTTCTGGAACTCGACCATCCGCAGGTAATGCTTGTACGTAACTTCCTAAATTTATAGGTTCATTTGGAAATAAGGACGACAGTTTAGCTACCATTCCCCCTTCTACAGAAGGATCAGGGGCAGGATAACATTCCTTTCCAGTTAAAAAAGGCATCTCTAATTCATGTGCAAATACAGGAACATTCCACCTTTTTACTAATTCAAGAATTGCGCCAACATGATCAAAGTGACCGTGCGTTAAGATAATTGCTTTAGGTTGGCTGTCGACACCAAATCGACCCTCCACCATTGAAAAAATCGTGTCTGCTGACCCCGGTGTTCCAGCATCCACCAAAATAAAATCTTTACTTTCAGGTTTTCCCACTAAGCAAATATTAACGATTTGAACATTGCAACAATACAAATCAGGGATTACTTCTATTCCAACACCACTTGTTATTGAAGTAGCAGGGATTGGCTTATAGTCACTTCCATAGGATAGTTGCTCTTTTTCCATTTCCTTGTCACCTTTCTTATTTAGAAATTCAAACAATAATATTTTCTCCTAAAAGCTTCCCCCTACTACTCATATTTTTCTTAAGAAGACGAAATATAATTGGGATGCCAAAATGGAAGGCACCAGCTACTTTCAGAGAAGTAGGTGGTGCCTCTCGATATATTCAATCACTTTTGATATTTTCTTATAAATAATAATGGCTCCACAGGTAGGACTCGAACCTACGACCGATCGGTTAACAGCCGATTGCTCTACCAACTGAGCTACTGTGGAATAGTAATAAGTTTTTAGTTAGGTAAAACATGTCTGTACTCTTTCTCAAACAGTTTATAGTATGGTGATTACTATGTTCTTTTAAACATCATTATACAAAATCATTAGATTAACATTTTTCAGATAATTAACTTTGTAAATTAAAGCATTTTATTGCACTTCTGGAGAATAATAACAAGGAATTCCCTAAATAGGCGGTGATCCAATGGTAGAAGTAACAAAATGGAAATATTGTAAAAATTGCAAAAGAGAAACATTCCATGTTTTAAAAGAAAGTATGTTAGAAATGGAGCAGGTATGTAACAGATGTAACAAAAAAGAAGAGATTATAAAAACATTTTTCTAAATAGAATAGAAAAAACCTCGTAATGGTTATAACAATAGTGAGAAGACAAAACTTTATTAAATAAAGGGGATAAATTAATGGCTTTGAATGACCAATTACCGCATGAGAAGGGTTTAGATAACAGTATCACATTAATGCAAGAGGGATATTTATTTATAAAAAATAGAGTGGAGAAGTACCAATCAGACTTGTTTGAAGCTCGTCTCTTAGGTCAACGAGTCATTTGTATGCATGGAGAAGAGGCAGCAAAAATCTTTTATGATACAGAATTTTTTCAACGAAAAGGAGCTACACCTAAAAGAGTACAGAAATCATTGTTTGGAGAAAATGCCATTCAAACGATGGATGGGGATGCTCATACTCATAGAAAGCTTTTGTTTATGTCATTAATGACTCCACCCCATCAAAAGAGATTGGCCGAGCTTACAATGGAGCAATGGGAAGCATCCTTAGTCAAATGGCAAGGAGTAGAAAAGATAGTTCTTTTTGAGGAGGCAAAGGAAATTCTCTGTAGAGTTGCATGCCATTGGGCTGGAGTTCCCGTTAAGGAAGAGGAACTAAAGGAACGTGCAGATGATTTTAGTTCCATGGTAGATGCCTTTGGTGCAGTTGGCCCTAGGCATTGGAAAGGAAGGAGAGCAAGGACGAGGACAGAAGAATGGATTCGTAGGATTATTGAAGACGTTCGAGAAGGGAAACGGAAGGTAGTAGAAGATTCAGCCCTATATGAGCTGGCGTTTCATAGGGATCTTAATGACTCCCTTTTAGATTCTCAAATGGCTGCAGTAGAGCTGATCAATGTGTTAAGGCCCATAGTTGCTATTTCTACTTTTATTACATTTGCAGGGGTTGCTTTACACAAATATGAAGATAAGCGATACAAACTGGAATCGGGAACGGATAATGATTTTGAAATGTTTGCTCAAGAGGTTCGTCGTTTTTATCCTTTTGGTCCATTTGTAGGTGCTCGTGTGAAAAAGGATTTTACTTGGAATGGATGTGAATTTAAGCAGGGAATGTTAGTTTTACTGGATATATACGGAACAAATCATGATCTAAGGATTTGGAAGGAACCAAATGAATTTCTTCCAGAAAGGTTTAAAGAATGGAAAGGAAGCTTGTTTGACTTCATTCCCCAAGGAGGTGGAGAAGTAGAGAAAGGACACCGCTGTCCAGGAGAGGGTATAACAGTAGAAGTAATGAAAGCTACTCTTAAATACCTCGTACAAAAAATAAATTATGACGTACCTGACCAAGATTTAAACTTTAGTATGGCTAAAATGCCTACACTCCCAGAAAGTGGTTTTATTATGTGTAATGTAAGAAAAAAGTACCAATAATTATAGAATATTAGGTAAAAAGATTAGGTTTATTTAGAGTATTCTTAATTTTGGTTGTTGGTATAAACCTTCAACTTTTTTCTTTGTGCGACACATTATGATATAGTGTAATTGGGAGGACAGGAATTATTTACATTTACATTTAAAAAGTAAGCTTATTGATAACTTTGTTTCTAAAAAACTTACATAATAAGAAAGAATATTTAACAAAAAAATAATGTTATTGGAGAAATTAAAATGAAAGCAAAAAACCATCAAGTAGCTGTATTTGCCCTCGGAGGATTGGGGGAAATCGGAAAAAATATGTATGTCGTACAATTTCAAGACGAAATTATTATTATCGATGCAGGTCTTAAATTTCCTGAAGATGAATTGTTAGGAATTGACTTAGTTCTTCCTGATTATACGTATTTAGAAAAGAATAAAGACAAAATTAAAGGATTGTTTATTACACATGGTCACTTGGATCATATAGGTGGAATCCCTTATTTACTTCGACAAATGAATATTCCTATTTATGGAGGTAAATTAGCACTAGGATTAATTCGAAATCAATTAGAGGAGCATGGATTATTAAGAGAAGCACAGTTAATCGAATTTAACGAGGATGATGTAGTGAAATTTACAAAAACATCCATATCCTTTTTTAGAACGACACACAGCATTCCTGATTCATATGGAATTGTTGTGAAGACACCTCCTGGAAATATTGTTCATACAGGGGATTTTAAATTTGATTTTACACCTGTTGGAGAACCAGCAAATTTGTCGAAAATGGCTAGAATAGGAGAAGAGGGAGTACTTTGTCTCCTTTCAGATAGTACGAATAGCGAAATACCTGGTATCACTTTGTCCGAACGTAAAGTAGGAGAAAGCATTGAGACTATTTTTCGTGAAGTAGATGGAAGAATAATTTTTGCAACCTTTGCATCAAACATATATCGCCTTCAGCAGGCAATCGAAGGGGCGGTTAAATACAATAGAAAAGTTGCGGTATTTGGACGAAGCATGGAAAGAGCTGTGGATTTGGCTTTAGATTTAGGATATATAAAGGTACCGAAGGACACATTCATTGATGCTTCACAATTGAATAAGCTTTCCGGTGAACAACTCATGATTTTATGCACGGGAAGTCAAGGAGAGCCAATGGCAGCACTTTCTAGAATTGCTTATGGTAGACATAATAAAATTCAAATTATTCCAGGAGATACGGTCGTATTTTCAGCTTCTCCAATTCCAGGGAATACATTAAGTGTGAATAAAATTATTAATCAGCTTTATCGTGTTGGGGCAGAAGTTATCCACGGTCCATTAAATAATATTCATACATCAGGTCACGGTGGACAAGAGGAACAAAAACTTATGCTTCGTCTACTAAGACCTAAGTGTTTTCTTCCCATTCATGGAGAGTATCGTATGCTAAAGCAACATGTTCAATTAGCAAAAAGCTGTGGTGTTGAAGAAGAAAACTGTTTTATAATGGATAATGGTGAAGTTTTAGCACTAGATCAAAATGAAGCAGCAATAGCAGGAAAAATACCATCAGGATCTGTTTTTGTTGATGGCAGTGGAATTGGGGATATAGGGAATATTGTAATAAGAGACAGGCGAATTCTATCTGAAGAAGGACTTGTGGTTGTTGTTGTTACTCTAAATTTAAAGGAATTCAGCGTAGTTTCGGGACCAGATATTATTTCTCGTGGTTTCGTTTATATGAGAGAATCAAGTGACTTAATTAATGAAGCACAAGAAAAAATTTCAGGAAATCTCCTTAAATTAATGGAAAACAAAACTACTCAGTGGTCTGAAATTAAAAATGAAATTACGGATGTTCTAGGGCCATTTTTATATGAAAGAACAAAACGAAAACCAATGATCCTCCCAATCATCATGGAAATATAAAAAGAGTGAAAAACCCGTCATCGACGGGTTTTTCACTCTTTTAGCAACCTTCTTCTGTCATTATTTTATAATCATTACTGCACAGCGAGCTCTTTTAGCCACTTTATGACTAACACTTCCTAAAACTAATTCTTGAAGCCGATTTCGTCCACGACTACCTACTACTACGAGGTCAAAATTATGTTCATTGGCGTGTTTAACAATTGCAGGGCCTGGATCACCATGTAGATAATGAACTTCATAGTTGATATTTGCTTCTTCTATTTTATCTATACTAGGATTTACTTTTTCTTTTCGCTTATCTTGAGGTCCTAACGTGTTCCAATTTTGTAGCACATCGCTCTTTGCATCGTCTGCCACATACACAACATGTATCATTGAATCTCTATTACACTTAGCAACTTCTATCGCTTTTTCTGTTGCCCGAATAGCATATTCAGATCCATCTGACGCTAATAAAATTTTCTTGAACATAATTGTTTTCTCTCCTTATTTAATGACTATTTAATTTATGTCTTAACCTATCAACTAAAAGTGTACTTGCTTCATTAAGGCCTGTTATTTCAACATTCGTTCCGTTTTCTTCAAATTTTGTAATGATTTTTTCCATGGCTGCAACAGCAGAGTCATCCCAAATATGAGCATGGGTGAAGTCGAGGATTACTTTTATCAATTCTTCCTTAAAATCAAATTCTGATATAGGCTCAGAAACAGAAGCAAAAAACAATTGTCCGGTAATATAATATGTTCGTTCTTTTTTCGTTGGATGAAGTTTACTAGTAATTGTAACTTTTGAAATTTTTGATACAAAGAATATAGCACTTAACAGAATACCTGCAAAAACACCTTTTGAAAGGTCATGTGTAACGACTACCGTTGCAACGGTTACGACCATAACAATAGAATCTGTTGCAGGAACAATAAGTATCGTTCTTAATGAATTCCAATCAAATGTACTAATGGATACCATAACCATTACTCCTGCCAGTGCTGCCATTGGAATTTGTACCACAATATTTCCTAAAATCATTATTAATAGAATGAGGACAATTCCAGCTACGAGAGTGGATAATCGACCACGTCCACCAGACTTCACATTAATTACTGATTGCCCGATCATAGCACATCCAGCCATTCCACCAAAACAGCCAGCAACAATATTGGCAATTCCTTGACCACTACTTTCTCTGTTCTTGTTACTATCTGTATCTGTCATATCATCAACAATAGTAGCCGTCAATAGGGATTCAAGGATTCCAACTATAGTTAAAGCAAGAGCATAAGGGAAAATAATCACCAATGTTTCGTAAACTAATGGAACTTGTGGTAAGAGAAAAACGGGTAACGATTGCGTTAAAGCTCCCATATCTCCAACCGTAAACACATTTGTTCCTGTGGACAGTGTATAAGCTGTAATAATAACAATCGCTATTAGAGTAGATGGAATAGCTTTTGTAATATAAGGGAATAGGTAAATAATCGCTAAAGTAGCACCAGCTAATGCAAAAACACCCCATCCTTGACCAAATAAATGAGGTATTTGTGCCTCGAAAATAAGAATTGCTAGGGCGTTTACGAATCCCACCATAACGGAACGGGGGATGAACTTCATATAACGTGCTAGTTTCAAAACACCAAAGATGATTTGTAATATCCCAGTTAAAATTGTTGCAGCTAATAAATATTCTAATCCGTGCCTAGCAACTAGATCAATCATGAGAAGAGCCATGGCACCTGTAGCTGCAGATATCATTCCTGGTCTTCCACCAACAAAGGCAATAACTAGAGGAATAAGAAATGATGTATATAAACCAACCATAGGATCGACACCTGCAATGATCGAGAATGCAATTGCTTCAGGGATTAAGGCAAGGGCAACAACAATCCCCGCTAAGATATCTCCTCTAATATTACCAAACCATTGTTCTTTTATCGTATTCACAGAAAACCTCCTTTTCACGTAATATCTTTTCTTAATTTGTGAAAAAAAAGGAAGGTTTATTTTGGTAAATAGTAGAATATCCAGATTCAATTTCAAGATCGTGTATACGAAAAAGGTGTTTTCTATACTAGTACTAAGTGAGATAATTTGTTATAATTAGTCTTAAGTTTTATATATTGAATTGAGGTTTACTATATTAAACCATAAGAACTGTTATTAAATCCAACTAAATGAACAAGCTACATCTTATTTTTTTGAAAGTAATCAGAAAGAGATGATTGTTTAGCACGAGAAACTTTCGATAGGAATCTATGAATCTATTATGAAAGGTGACCTTGGTCGAGTAGCTGATATTCATTGCTAGTTAATATCCCTGTTATATCAGTACATTCATCAAATGAGTATTACATAACAAAATAGAAAATATATTATTTAAGGAAGGTGTGTAAGATGAATAAACAAGATATTGAACAAAAGATTGAGTTATTAATTGAAAACTTAGTAAACTTAAATGACCCAGATGGTAAATATGCCATTCCTCTTGCTGATGGACGAAAAATTGATAATAAGAGCTTTGGGTCTAATAACAATGTATGCCATAGTCCATTTTCATTTTGGCATTGTTCTAGTGCTTCTAGCTGACTTTCTAGAGTATCGATTAATACTTCACGAACAGCGTCTTTTTCCGGTAGGTCAACTAATTCTAAAAATTCAGGAATCGCAATGGTTATCCAAGAATTTCCTCGTCCCCATAAAGCTCCTGCAAAATTGTGATTCCCTTCGAAAGTCCAGCCGTGGTACCATAGACCTGTTTCTTTATCAAATAAATATTTTATGTGTACCAAGAATTGTTTCTTAGCTTCCTCAATGTATTCTGGTTTATTTAGGAGCAAACCAATCTTCGTTAATGGCAATACACTCATCATTAAGGTGTCGTCCCACAGTTGCTGATAGTGTTGAGAACGAAAATTCACATGTTGTATTCCACCATCATTTGTTCTTGGCATATCATGGTAAAGCCAATCTCCCCATGTTTCTAAATAGGGTAAATATGTTGGATTTCTTGTTTCTTCATATAAATAAGCAAGGGTCAACATCTGAACCATCGTGTTCACATTTTTTTCAACAGGAGGTTGTTGAAATTGGTTATCAAACCACTGAATAATATGATTTAATACTTTTTCATTTTTAGTTAACTTGTAATATTTCATCATTCCATAAAGACCAACTCCAGAAGTCCATTCCCATGGGCTTAAAGTCGGTTCAAGCAGTTATTGAAAACATCAATGATAAAGGAGAGTTACAGAATGTATCTGCTGGAACAGCTATGGGTGAAACACTTGACTTCTATAAAAAAATTCCTGTAACATGCATGCCATATGGACAATCCATGGCTATCCTTTCATTAGTAGAATATTTGTATACCACTATATAAAAAGTTATTTATCATGTTAAAGGATAAAGAGGGTGATCGTATGGCAGAAAAATATTGGGTTCCAGCCATTGAACGTACGAACTTAGTCATTAATTTAATCGCAAAAGAACCTGGTAAACATAAATTAATTGATCTTTCCAAGGCACTCAATATTAATAAAAGCACCATGTTTTCTCTACTAAATACGTTGGAAGTCCTTGGGTGGGTTGTAAAAGGAAATGGAGACACGTATAAACTAGGACCTACCTTAGGGTCATATAGTGCAGCATACTTTCGCCAATTTAATATTTTACAATCCTTTTATTTAGAAGCGGCTAAATCGGTAGATAAAATTCATGAAACTATTCAATTAGGCATTTTACAAGGGACAAATGTGGTCTATTTGGCAAAAGAAGAAAGCAAGTCTCGAGTACGCTTAGTGACTGACCCTGGCATGCAGTTTCCAGCACATGCTAGCGCCATTGGTAAAATTCAATTAATACAATACGATTATGATGAATTAAATAATCTTTATCCTGATGATCATTTGTTTCAATTAACACCACGGACGTTGAAAAATGTTGAGGAATTGTGGAAAGAGCTAGAGAGTGCGAAAAAAACAGGATATATCTGCGAAGAACAAGAGGGGACAGATGAATTTTATTGCGTGGCAGCCCCTATATACAATCATGAAAATGAGCTCATTGCAGGAGTTAGTTTTGCCATGCTTGAACATAGCTGGAAGGAAAAAAAGGAAAGAGCTATAGCTGAGATAATTGATTTAGGAAGACGATTATCAATTCAATCTGGTTGTGTAGATTATAATTAAGGAAATTGAAAAACAAACAGGTATTCTACTTCAAACTTTTTGGTGAACACGATACTGACCAGTTATAGAAAAAGCACTTCTGTTTAGAAGTGCTTTTTTTATTATGTTTTGTTAACCAAATTTTCATCAATATAGTGGAAATAAAAATGAAAAGACTCTACAGTCTGCTAGCATAGCCCCAGCAATCCCTTCTTTACTTCTTATGGAACCAAAGTAGTTCTTTGTCATCAACATCACCATTATAGTTGATAAGTATCTCATCTCCTGCTTTGATGTCTGTATATGCATAGTAGTCAAATGTATGGTTATCAAAATTTATTTCATATGTAGCGTTAGGTTCGTATGAATGGTTAAAAAGCATTCCATACCCTAAGATGATCGCACCGTGGTTTTTCCCATATTCATATACGTAATCTGCAAGTACGGTATGCTCAATTAATTGATGCTCTACATTTGGATAAGGGAGAACGGGGGCTTCATGTATAAGTTCTCCTTTTGCAATATGGCAAGTGGCAAAAACGCCTCTATTGAATTCCCCATCACTAAGGGGAGAATGCTTTATCTCAATCATATTAATCTCCTATCTGTCTTTTTAATTTGTTTTTACAATTAATTATTATCGAATATATAAACTTCTATGGTAGAACTATTTTATCATGTAGACGATAAAAAACGAAATGATACTGCTTCGTCTATACATCCCAAGAGGTTTTGAAGTTATAGAAAGGGGTGTAATGTCTATAAATAAATTTTTGGTTTAATTATAGTGTCTATATTGGAATATTGTAAATTTTAATAACTCATCGAAGTGAATATAAGAGATACCACCAGGTACATTTTAACCAAAAATCTAATAACAATTAACATAGCAAAATTATAAACATTAGCTAATTTAGCAATACCATCTATTTATAAACTCCACCCAACAATTGTGACAAAAACTTTATAAAAAAATATAAACTAAGTTTATTTAATTATATCATATTTTAAAAATGTTTATTATAAGTTTAGTTAAAGGAGGACATTATATATCATTTATTTGTATGTGAAACAAGGGAGAACAATAAAGATAACGGAATTCCACTATATAGACAACTAAAAAATAACTAAAAAAATTTAGAAGATTAATTGACTGGTCATATTGTTGTTGATAATATTATATTAAGGAATTAAAAGGTAATAAAGAAATAATGTAGTTTAACTAAATAAATTTAGTGTTTTTATTGTTGTGTTTATTATTATGTTAATTTGTATGGTATGAGAAGCCAGGATATTAATTTTTTACTTATTAATCTATTAGTAAATAAGCAAGATTCTAATATGTAAATTTTAATCTTTAGATAGGGGGAGGTTATTAATGGGATCCCGGCATTTGTGGGATAGGTTCGTCATAATAGTCAATGTTTTTTTATAATGGAAACGATGAATGTATCTTTCGCTTTTGTAAGTTAAAGTAGGTAATTAAAGCTTTAAGACTATTAGTAACAAAACATCAATACATAATAAAACAGTAACATTAACATGTAAAGAAATTTCAATGGGTAAATACTGTCCAGATAAAGTGACTGATGAAACTCATTTTTCCGATTCTTTTAATAAGGTTCGTATGTGTGTGTTTGCGAACCACTATGAATATAATCACCGATACTGCTTCCAATGAAGTAGTAGAAAATATAATCATTACGTCTTGAAAAGATATCACCTAGTTTCATAGATTTAAAAAATTTGAGGAGGTTTTAATATGTCTAAATTAGTATTAGGATATGCACCAACGAGAAGATTTGTTTTTAGTAAGGAAGATGCACTTAAGTATAAAGATTTAATTAGAGAGAAAATGGAGAGTTTTGGTCTTGACATTGAAATTGTAGATTTGGAAGGAATTAACGAAGAAGGATTGCTTTACGAACGATCAGAAGAGCCGAAAATTATTAAAAGATTTAGAGATGCAGAAGTTGATGCAATGTTTTTCCCCCACTGTAATTTTGGTACGGAAGATATTGTTGCCCGTGTGGCGAAGGCGGTTGGGAAACCTGTTTTACTCTGGGGACCGCGGGATGAAGCCCCACTAGACAGTGGCATGCGTCTACGTGATTCACAATGTGGTTTATTTGCAACAGGTAAAGTATTGCGAAGGTTTAATGTAAAGTTCACTTATATTACTAATTGTCGTGTTGATGATCCGATTTTTGAACGTGGTTTTAAAAATTTTATTGGTGCTGCTAATGTAGTGAAGCATTTTAATAATCTACGAATCTTGCAAATTTCTACAAGACCTTCTGATTTCTGGTCCGTAATTTGTAATGAAGGAGAATTACTTGAGACCTTTGGTATACAAATACATCCAATCACCCTTGATGAGATAAAGAAAGCTACATTAAAAATAGAAAAAGAAGGGAGTCCAAACTTAGATAAAGCCGTAAAATATATTAAAGAGAAAATGGATTGGAGCACGGTTTCAGAAGAAGATGTTCGTCGCATTGCATCATTGAAAGTGGCAATGAAACAGTTGGCGGAAGATACGAGAAGTACAGCGATTGCAATTCAATGCTGGTCAACATTGCAGGATATTATTGGAATTATGCCATGTTTGGCCAATGCAATTCTTACTGATGAGCAAATCCCAGTGACGTGTGAAACGGATATCCATGGAGCCATTACTTCTATTATGGTTCAAGCAGCAACGTTAAACACAGAACCAACATTTTTTGCAGATATAACAATTAGACATCCGGAAAATCCTAACGGGGAATTATTATTCCATTGTGGAAACTTTCCAGTATCTTTAAGTGTTGAGGATAAACCGAAACTAAATAAACACTTTTTATTTGAAGATCATTCTCCAGGAACTCATGAAGGAGAAATTAAAGGTGGGGAGATGACGCTTGCCCGCTTTGATGGGGACCATGGAGAGTATTCCATATTCTTAGGGAAAGCGAAAGGGATTGAAGGGCCATTTTCTAGAGGGTCATATGTTTGGGTAGAAGTGAATGATTGGCCATTGTGGGAGGAAAAATTAGTTAAAGGTCCATACATTCATCATTCAGTTGGCATTCATGCTAACGTCATTCCTGTTTTATTTGAAGCCTGTGAATATATTCCAGGTTTGACTCCTGATCCAGTAGATCCAACGGAACATGAAATACGAGCTTGGTTAAGAGGAAGCGACATAAATAAATAAGAAAATTGTTGCTCTGTCAGGTGTTATCGGTTCTTTATGGCAACAACTCTCAGGTTAGATACACATATTTAGTTAGATTAATTATGTGATAATAAGGAGGCTAAATGAAATGACAGATGTGACGTTTTTAAAACGAAAAGCAACAGAGATAAGAATGACTCTATTAACCATGATTTATGAAGCACGTACTGGTCATACTGGTGGATCTTTATCAAACACTGATATTTTGACTGTTCTTTACTATCATAAAATGAATGTTGATCCGAATAATCCCAAATGGGAAGAAAGGGACAGGTATGTACAAAGTAAAGGACATTCTGTGGAGTCGTACTGGGCAATTTTAGCAGATAAGGGCTTTTTTCCGAAAGAAGAATTGAAGACGTTTTCACAATTTAACTCTCGGTTAATCGGTCATCCAAACAATAAAGTACCCGGTGTGGAAATGAATACAGGTGCTTTAGGTCATGGACTAGCAATTGCAGTTGGAATGGCATTAGCAGCTAAGCTAGATCAAAAGGAATATAAGGTCTATACGCTTATGGGAGATGGTGAACAAGCAGAAGGCTCTGTATGGGAAGGTGCTATGGCAGCAGCACAATATAAGTTAGATAATTTAGTAGGGATTATTGACAGAAACAGATTACAAATTACTGGGAATACAGAAGATCTGATGGGAATTGAACCTTTAGGAGATAAGTGGAGAAGTTTTGGCTGGGAAGTGATAGAAGTTGATGGAAATGATATTGAACAGTTAGTTCAAGTATTTGATAATATACCGAAAGCTGTAGATAAGCCTACAATGCTAATTGCTAATACAGTAAAGGGAAAGGGAATCTCATTTGCTGAAAATCAAACCGTGTGGCATCATCGGGTTCCTACAGAAGAGGAATATAAATTAGCGATGGAGGAACTGTCAAAACAACTGGAGGTACTAGTATGAAAAATGTTGCCTTAAAACCTTTAGGTGGTAATAAAATTGCCAATCGTCAAGTGATTAGTGAGACCTTACTGGAATTAGGTAAAAAAGATAAAGATATCTTAGTACTAACAAGTGATTCGAGAGGATCTGCTTCCATGGTGAAGTTCGGACAAGAATTGCCGCAACAAATTGTTGAGGTTGGTATTGCTGAACAAAATATTGTAGGAATGGCTTCAGGCTTAGCTCACTCAGGAAAAAAACCTTTCGTTGCTTCACCGGCTTGCTTCTTAAGTATGAGATCGATAGAACAAATAAAAGTGGATGTAGCCTATTCCCAAACAAATGTGAAGTTAATCGGTATAAGTGGTGGTGTCAGTTATGGAGCACTCGGTATGTCACATCATTCGTTACAAGATATAGCAGTGACTAGAGCAATTCCAGGTTTAGATGTAATGATACCAGCTGATCGTCATGAAGCGAAAAAAATGATTGAAGCATTAATAGGTTACGAAAGACCTGTTTATATGAGAATAGGAAGAAATCCAGTGGAGGATTCTTATCTATCTGATGATTATCCATTTGAAATCGGAAAAGCTGTAACGATGAAAGATGGGGATGATGTAACTATCATTGCAGCTGGGGAAACAGTTCGAGTGGCGTTAGATGCAGCGGAAAGATTAGAGGAGGAAGGGGTTTATTGTAGAGTAATAAATATGCACACCATCAAGCCTTTAGATCAAGAAGTAATTATAAGAGCAGCTAAAGAAACAAAAAGGATCATTACATTGGAGGAGCATAGTATTTTTGGTGGGCTAGGTGCTGCGGTGGCAGAGGTTGTATCACAAAACCATCCTGTGTTAATGAAAATCCTCGGAATTCCAGATGAACCTGCAAT
Source organism: Evansella sp. AB-P1 (assembly GCF_029688925.1). Classification (GTDB taxonomy): domain Bacteria; phylum Bacillota; class Bacilli; order Bacillales; family Salisediminibacteriaceae; genus Evansella. The sequence continues at coordinate 51,747 of NZ_JARUKY010000023.1, read as the reverse complement.
TACAGGAAAAACTGCGGAAGTATTTAATCACTATGGTATAAATAAAGAAAATGTCAGTAAACTAGCCTTACAAATGGTAAGGAAATAGCAGGAGGAGCATGATGAAAAGAGAATATATTCTTTCTGTTGACCAAAGCACATCTGGGACGAAAGTGCTACTTATTAATTCGCAAGGTGAGGTTATTCATAAAAAAGGTGCAAGTCATGAACAATATTATCCTAATCCAGGTTGGGTTGAGCATGATCCTATAGAAATCTATGAAAATGTTAAGCGGTTGTTAAAGGAAACAATAAACACAGTTCCTAATGCTAAAGATGTGTTGAAAGTTTTAGCTGTAACAAACCAACGGGAAACAATAGTCGTATGGGATAAAGAATCAGGTATTCCAGTATATAATGCCATCGTATGGCAATGCAGAAGGACGTCTGATATTTGTAAAGACTTAAAAGAGTTAGGTTATGAAAGTACCGTAAAAAGTAAAACTGGTTTAACATTAGATCCTTATTTTTCCGCAACAAAGGTGAAATGGATATTAGAAAATGTTGACGGTGTAAAGGAAAAAGCAGCTAATGGAAAACTCTTGTTAGGTACCATTGATAGTTGGTTAATTTGGAAACTAACTGACGGGAAAGTCCATGCTACTGATTATACAAATGCAAGTAGAACGCTTCTATTTAATATTCATACACTTGATTGGGATGAAGAATTGTTAGCTGTATTTTCCATAAATAAATCGATGCTTCCTCAAGTAAAGGATTCTAATGCTAATTTTGGTATGGTGGAAGATGATGATTTGCTGCAACTCCCTATATCAGGAGTAATCGGTGATTCTCAAGGTGCATTATTTGGGCAAAAATGCTTTGAAATAGGAATGGCTAAAGCAACTTACGGTACTGGTACTTCCGTTTTGCTCCACACAGGTAACTTGGTTGATGCACACAATGGATTAGTTACATCGATAGCATGGGGGATTGACAGTAAAATTGAGTATGCTCTTGAAGGGATAATCCATACGTCTGGAGATGTAATGAAGTGGATCAAAGAGGACCTTGGCTTATTTTCTGATTACAATGAAGTAGAAAAATTAGCATCATCACTAACTGATAATCAAGGAGTGTACTTGATCCCTGCATTTGTAGGTTTAGGAGCACCTTATTGGGACCCTTATGCACGAGCTGCAATTATGGGAATGAGCCGAAACACGACTAAAGCGCATATCGTTCGTGCGGGATTAGAAAGTATTGCTTACCAGGTAAAAAATGTTGTTGAACTAATGGAAAAAGAATCACACATAAATATTAAAGAGCTAAAAGTCGACGGAGGAGCAACAAAAAATAGTTTCCTTATGCAATTTCAAGCAGATATGCTAGACACAAACGTAGTAGCCTCTAATATATCAGAACTATCTGCAATGGGGTCTGGCTATTTAGCAGGACTAGGGATAGGGATGTGGAGTTCCACTGACGAAATTAGTAAACTTAATCGGGATAATGAAATTTATCGACCACTAGTTTCAGAGAAGGTTAGAATAAAAAACTATCAGGGGTGGCAACAGTCAGTGAGTAGGGTTTTAGTTAAATAGCTTACTGAAGAAATAAAATAATGGAATATAAAAATGGAACATTTACTAAAAAGATCAACCTTTTCCTTTCTCGTATGAGGAGGGGGAAGGTTGACCTTTTATATGTAGGGTTGGCGGGAACGTGTGGGAATCGAACCCAGCGGAGACGTCACGCGCCTCCCAGAAGGTTTTGAAGTTCTATCCAGATTGTTTTCACAGTGGCTCATAGTGCTGGAACATGCTCTACATTAGGGTTTCGATGATAGCTGATACTTTGTAATACCATTAAATTCTTAAAATTGGGCACCAAACTCGGCACCACTTTTACAAGAAGAATTTTTTATCATAAGGGTTCTTTATTTTGGAACATAAGATATGTTAACAATATTTCGTAATTAGAAAACTGTGTGCTCTGTGATATAATACCAATAAGTGCTACTTAAAAAGTAGAGTGTAATATTTTTGGTTATTATAAATTAAAGTAATTGGAAAGAGGTGTCATTAATTGAAGATATTTATTAAAAACGATGACGGTAGAGTTTACGAGGCTTTCCAAACAGATAAAAATACGTTTACTTTTAGTACGGAAAATACGACATTTGAACTTTCTCTTTCAAAATCCAAAAATGAATTTGAATTTAACTCCCTTACAGATAAACAAAAAAAGAGGATGACAAAGGCAATTTTCACTAATGAAGAAGTTGTCGATCAATTAAGAGAGGCAAGAAAAAATAGAGATAAGGAATTTTCTTATTATAGTGGGGACGAAACAGAATTTACCAAGTTAGTTGATGAAGTCAACAATGACAAGTACTGAAATTCAATATGAAGTATTATGGGGGCAAAAAGCTAGAGTAAAGCTTGCCGAAATGAAACCTTACAAAATAGATCCCAAAAGGGTCTTTCGAAATTCCAAGAACATCCTTTCTGTTAACCCACGTAAGCATGCGTACGACATTGTAGATTATCCTGGATTTGAATTTAATGGTTATTATTGGACGTATATTAATAATGTTATAATTATTTATGATGTTCTAGATTTAGAAAAGAAGGTATTAGTCGATGCCTGCTATTCTGCTTTAACAGGTTTTTCATTACAAACTTTTTTTGGTGAACACGATACTGACCCGTTATAGAAAATTAAGCACTTCTATTATAGAAGTGCTTTTCCAAGGTTTGGTGCCAGACCCCCGGTACGGTAAAACTTTTCTACACTGGGGTTCTGACACCATTTTTTTTAGTTAAATAGCTTACTGAAGAAATAAAATAATGAATATAAAAAATCAGCACCATTTCAACCTTTTCCTTTCTCGTATGAGGAGGGGGAAGGTTGACCTTTGATTTTGGTGCCATGGGTTTGGTACCATACACTCGGTACGGTAAAACTTTATTACACTGGGGTTCTGACACCATTTTTTTAGGAATCAACGGTAGCAGAATCATAAAACTTAAGATTTGGTACATCAATAAATACCTTGTAGATAAAACGACTCACTGACTTTTTCACTTGTATTACCTTTGGTTCTCCATCTTCCCAAAATTCTGTTGTCGATTTTTCAAAAACAGTCTCAGTTCCAATTGCAAAAGGTTTCGCAGATTGAAAGTCAGAAGTAAACCAAAAGCCAATCGTATCAATATCAGCATCTATTGACTTCAATTAAACTACACGTTATTATGGCTAACTTCATACAAAATTCACAAATTACTCTGCTTTATATGGTATAAATAAACGTATATGCAAACTTTGGAAAGGCGGGGTATAATTGGAAATTTCTTTCGTGAAAAAGCTTATCGGGGAGTATAAGAAAGATCAAGAATCTGTTTATCATACATGGTTTTTATTGGGAGAAAATAGAATGAAAGCATTTCGAACAATTAAAACGGGTATTAGAGATGTGGTAGCTGATATTCAAAATCAGACATTTGGTAATGATTTCAAAGGATCAAGTTTAGAATTTGTTGTTACTGCGATTTCTGAACAAAAGCAAGTCTTTGAAGGGGCAGCCCACGCATTCTATTGGAAGCCAAAATTAAGAATACCTGATATATATGAAAATGAAGAAAATAAGCTAGCCTTTGCTAAATTTTTAAAAGCTTGTTTACATGCAAAGGACGAAAAAAAGATAATTGAAGAGATTATCAAACTTGATCAATTACATATTAAAGGGTTAGGGCCTGCTGTGGCAAATATATTGTATTTTCTCCATCCTACCTTATTTCCACCATCTAACACTGCCATCGTCAAAGGGTATAACGCCCTTTTTAATGAAAAAGCAAAATTAGGCTCATGGACCTCCTATCTTCAAATGAGAGAGACTATCATTGAAACAAATGAATTATTCAAAAATCTATTTTCAAAGGATTTAGGTGCCATCGCTGGGTTATTATTTGAAATTGGTATTGGAAGAATGGTTATTACAGAAAATGCTGATGAGATTCTTAAAATTGATCACACAAAAAGAATGAAGACATTTAAGAAGCGACACGAACAAGTTATCGAGGATGTACAAGAAGAAAATGAGCACAGTGAAATGCAATTTTTATTGGGGTCTTTAGGACGTGAATTAGGATATAAGGTGTGGATAGCTAAAAATGATCATACTAGACAGTGGAATGGAAAAGAATTAGGCGGTCTTTCAATGGATGAACTACCAAAAAATAATGTATCTGAAGATAATTATAAAACTATTTCTTTAATCGATGTTATTTGGTTAGATGTGGATGGACGTTATGTAGGTGCATTTGAGGTAGAAAAAAGTACTTCTATCTATTCAGGTATTTTACGACTTCACGATCTTTCACTATCTATGAAGGGGGATTCTTGTGAATTATTTTTAGTAGCACCTAAAAGACGAGAAAGAGAAATAAAAGCGCAACTTCTCCGTCCATCCCTAAGAGAATCATTAAAAAACAAGCCCATCGCATATATGACATTCACAGACTTGAAATGTGATTATGATGGGATGTATAAATATGGATCGAACATTCATTGCCTTCACAAAATTGCAAAAACAGCTACCTGTTAGCAACGAAACGAGTTCAGTTCCCCCCCAATCGGAGCTGATAATCGGAATGTAATCGATTATTCGATTGAAGAGTAAGTTCGGTGCTAGACTTAGGAAATAGAGGTAGTCCCCAAATAGGAACAGTACCATTTGGGGACTACTAGAGTAAATATAAACTAAACTACTTTCTTTTAGGTCCGCCTCCATTACCGCCGCCGTTATTACCTCCGCCATTGTTATTGCCGTTTCCTCTTGTTTTTTCGACGACTTGATCTTCTTCAACGACAGGTTGAGATTCAACAACCGGCTCTTCTTCAATAACAGGTTCAGGTTCATCAACGGGATCTTCTTTAATTTGTTCAGGTTCTGTTGGTGCGACAGGTTCTGAAACAGATTGATTTACAGGTATGAATAAAACTTGTCCGATAAATAACATGTCAGATGTTAAATTGTTTGCTGTCTTAATTGCATCGACAGTCGTTCCATATTGAACAGATAGTCTCCACAACGTATCACCTGAAACTACTGTGTGATACCCACTCGTGATCGGTGTTCCTTCATCTTCTTTAACATCCTCAATTACATCGTGACGGTATAAATCCCATTGATTCATGAGTTTACCGACTACTTCTCTATAATATTCCCCGCCTAAGTGATTGTACCCAGCGTTAGCAATCTCATAAAGATATTCCTTTGAAGCATCCTTTATATCCCAACCGTTTGCAATTCTATCTTGATAGTTTTTAATAGCAAAGCCATAGCGTTGATTGACTAAAAGAGTACCAGTTAAGAAGTTAACAGAGTGCTCATAAGAATTAAATTTACGGTACCAATTATCTCTTCTTTGTGTTTCATCAAAAACGATTCGATCGGGTCCATAATTAGCAATTACAGGTATTTTTCTATCTAAATCTTCATCAGGCTGCCCTTTTAATTGCCATGCATTTTGTGGGTTATATCCCCATACTTTAATGCCGAAAAGGTTGTTTGCAAAGTGTGCAGTTCTTGTTGTTCCATAACCACTTTCAATAATAGACATACCAATAATCGCACTTGCAGGCATGCCGTATTGTTTGCTAGCCTGAATTCCGTATTCAGTAATTTGATTAACAAAGTCTTCTTTTTCTTGTTCCGTAGGGGCTTGAATTCTACCTAAATACGCATGAGAGTTTCTTCCTAATTCTGCATCTTCAAATGGAAGAGGACGGAACAGGTTCGAAGCCGCTACCTCAGTTGTTTGTCCATGCACAATGAAAGAAGGCTGAAAAACTCCTAAACTAAGAAAAGAAGCTATGATAACAGTAATTGTTACTTTATTAATGAACATATAAAAACTCCTTCCAAGATGTAATAAATGTTTGTTGTCTGTTGGACAAACAAGGGGATGGCGCTAAAAAGAAGCGCTAAGATTAATTGTAACCATTTAATAGAGTTTGCCTAGTAGTGAAAAATTGGAAGTTTCATAGATTGAGGGATTTAATGATGGGAAAAATGGATATAAGTGGGGATAGTGGAAGGGGACAGAAAATACATGCGCCAATAATTGGGTATAAGAATGAAGGAGAATGAACGAGAGAAGTATTATGGATATTGTGAACAAGACTCGTTTGTGGAACACTTTGAAACTATTATTATTTATAAAAATGAACAAAAAAGAGTAGAAAAGATCTCATCCCTTCTACTCTAATCAATGTTATACTTCTAGTTTTAATTGGCCAAACATTTAGGCCTCTATTTCATATGGTAAAAATTACTTCACTCATTTTGAGGTAATATTAGTCTAAAAGTGGTTGCTTTATCACGCCCTTTGTAAGAAAAATTATTTTTGAACAACATGGAGAAATTCTCCTGCTTTTATATCTGTATAAGAATAGTAGTCAAATGTATGATTGGTGAAATTAATTTCATAAGTAGCGTGGGTTCATACGAATGTTTAAAAGCATTCCGTAACCTAAGATGATTGCGCCGTGGTTTTTCCCGTACTCACGCAGACTATAAATAAGAAACACTACCACTTCAGCACCGTTTCATTGTTTGAGTCATTTTTAGCTTCATTTTGGCGGAACCATCTGGGAATCGAATCCACTGGAGACAGGCAGCGCCTCCTAGAAGTAATTCCTGAAGCAGCAAATAAAGTTATTTAATTCGGTTTTGACAATATGCAGCAAAATAAAATAATGGCCCTTGTTGATAATAATCTTTAACCGCTTTGTTATTTGGTAGTTTTTAAGTAGTTTTAATATTCTAATAATTTAGAATTGATGCTATACTAATAATGAATGGTAGTATTTTGAAATATGTGTCTATATGGAGGAAAAAATCCGATGAGAATAACTTTATTAACTATAGGTACACTGGGAGATGTAAGGCCATTTCTTGCACTTGCTCTCGGTTTACAAAAATTAGGGCATCAAGTCAATCTAGCTGGACCTGAAAATTTTATTTCCTATGTTGAGCCCTATCAAGTACCTTATCATTCATTAGAAGTTGATACAAAACAACTATTAGAATCTGAAGAAGGAAAAAGGTGGATGGCTGCTGGTAATGTTAATAAATTTATGGAAGAACTTCAAAAGATGTTTCATGAAAGAAGATACATTCTAGAAAGGGATATCTTAGCTGCTTGTCAGGATAATGATCTCATTATTACTCACCCTTTGTTATTATTTCATGCCGCAACTCTTTCAGAGAAATTTCATATCCCATTGATGCTAGCAACTCCTTTTCCAGATTCTCCAAAAACGAAAGAATTTCCTCAATTTCTTGTTAGAAGCAAGAAATTACCTTTCGGATTTTTGAATTTGCTTACATATTTTCTCTTTGCGAAGGTATATGAAAAATCGAAAAGAAGGGATTTGAATGAGTGGCGTATAAAATTAGGTCTTTCCCCCTTACGAGGATCTGTTTTTGCTAATATAGTAAAACAACATATTCCCATTCTTCATGCATACAGTAATGAATTGGTTCCATTTCCTAAAGATTGGAGTGAACACAACTTCATAACAGGTAACTGGAAAATACCTGAAAAATCTATTGAACATACGGAAGATCATTTGCCCGAGGAGCTCTTAGCCTGGCTAGAAGCTGGAAAAGCTCCCATTTATTTTGGTTTTGGTAGCCTGCCCATCTTAGAACCACAAAAAATGATAAATATGGCCATAGAGATCGCGAACAATCTTCAAACGAGAGCCATTATTGCTTCAGGCTGGTCTGACATGATTGCAAAGGACTTACCTTATACAGATTCGGATTCTATATTCATGCTTAAATCAGCAAACCATGAGCTACTATTCCCACATTGTAGCATCATCATTCATCACGGTGGCGCAGGGACGACTCATACCACATTGGAATCTGGTGTTCCTTCCATTATTTGCTCGACGTATGCGGACCAGCCTTTTTGGGGGGAGAGGATTACAGAAATCAATATTGGCCGGCACATTCCCTTCCCAAAATTAACGAAACAAAATCTTACAGATGCAATATTGGAACTACATAATAATAGTGTCATAGAGAAAGCAGCTGAAATAGGCAAACGGATGAAATCGGAGAATGGACTTCAAAATGCCCTGGAAATTATAAATACACATCTAGAGAGGGGTCTACCTGTCTATAGGAATTGAATTTGGGATATAAAAATGGCTATGATAATGAGTGTAGATGATTCTAGTATTATGCGAAATAGATTGCGCACAATCTTTGTAAAAATTTCGAGTTGTAATTGCAGCTCTTTTTTTTGTTAAAATAATAGAAAATTATGGTAAATTTAAGGGGATTTAGCGAAAGAGGGTGTCATTGTTCTTGCTTCAAAGACAGATTTGGAATTATAAGTGAGGTTTAGGTAATCAAATGGGTATTTTTATATTGATTTTATTAATATTATCTCTGTTTATTAGCTTTCTCTTATTTTATATTTATAATGAAGTGAAATCGGGAACAGAAATCATTGCTTTTTCAATTCTCATGGTCTTTACTGGCTTTGTTTTTTACATTGATCAGCATGGAATGTTTGGATATTTTTTTGGTTTAGGATTAGTGTTAGTAGGATTCTTTTTGGGAAGTATGCGTTTTCTCTTTAAACCCTAACTTATCGGAAAAACGGGAGGCCTCTGTAACAAGGAGCCTTTTGTTGTCAAATAATGCTCTATTTCTAAGTTACCATATTTTCCTTTGGTAACAATGGAAACATTTGATAGCTAGATAAGTTTTGTGTTTCACGATAATATAATCCTTGTAAGATATATCACACACAATCTGAAACGAACAATTTCATAGAGTTCATTCCTTTATAAAAGGCAAAATCGTTGAAAGACGATGACGCAAAGCCATGTGCCTAAGGTTGTTATTGCTAAGGTCGACAGGTTGCTAAAGAATGAGAAGAAGTAGTTACTTACTTCCTTTCCATTCTTACCATTTGTTAGATTTCTTGATAGACTTCAAGTTTTTAGGATATGGTAGGTTTTTTTAATGCCTAAAAAAGGATAAAGGTGAGTGGGGTATAGATTATCTCAAAAAATTATCTTTCGGGAGGAATATATACATGAAAAAAGTAGTAACTGCTTTATCCGTATTCGCATTATCTTTTGGTGTTTTCGCAAATGCTTCTTTTGCTTCAGATACAACTGGAACTGCTGAAGTTACTGGAGGAACTTTAAACCTAGAAGTCCCTGCATCCGTAACATTTGATGGTATCGAATTAGATGGTACAATCCAAACAACATTTGCTGATTTAGGAGCTCTTAAAGTGGTTGATCCTACTGGTACTGGTAATGGGTGGAATGTAAGTGCAACTGCATTACCATTAACAAGAACAACTGATGGTCATTCTTTACCGGCAAATTCCCTAGTGCTATCTGCACCAGTTGAAGTAACAGCAGAGGCAGGATCTTCCGATGCTACTATTTTAACTCCAGATAGTGGAAACCTTGATAGTGAATTTGGAGTATCTGTTTTGGATGCGAAAGTAGGTCAAGGTCTTGGTACATTCAACACTACTTTTGGGGCAAATGCTTTAACATTAACTTTAAGTCCAGATACTGCATTTGCAGGGCAATATGAAACTACTATTACTTGGAACCTTACTCAAGGTCCTAAAGAGTAATATATATGTTTCATACGAAACAACAATGATTTTGTGCTAAGGGTTTACTTCAGAGGTTCAAACTATTAAAACATATCGGAAAACGCATTTGATTTTCACATAGAAAATCAAATGCGTTTTTTATTGTTAAGATAGGTGAAAGGAATATACAGACTTTGTGAAGTGCGGTATTTTAACTATTGGGTAGGTTAGGAAAAACACTGTAATAATCCCTCTAACTAAGGAGCTTCCTAAAAGAAGGAAGGGGGTTGCTTTGTGAAAGGGAATAAATTCGATAAAATATTTTTTAGAATTATGACTTTTATAACAATTGTTGGTTTAATGGTGCTGATAAATAGAAAACCACCAATAAAAGTTTGGATAATCGTGGTATCACACTTTCATAAGTGTAACCATTAAATCTTTAGCAACAAGGGAAGTTATAGGAATTATAAGAAATGTGGATAGCAACTAAGGCTTAATCAAGCAATAAGTAATAGTTACTTTAAAAGTTACTATACTAAGGGGTGTACGTTAGCTTATAAGATGACCTTCTATTTGGTTACACTAACAGGGTAAAAGGAGTGAGTGATTATCATGGTTCATCGCTTTAAGGTCTTTTTCTCATGTTTTCTTACTGTTTTTATGATCGTAAATATTGTATGTATAGAGAAAACCAGTGCCCAAGAAATGGATGCCCCATTTTCTGTGGAAGCCATACTACCGGATACGCAAATCGAAGGTGCTAGTGGCTATTATCATTTACAAGTAAATCCGGGAGACGAGCAAACGATACATGCACGTATTCAAAATAAAAGGGATCATGATATTACTGTTCATGTACTTCCCTTAAACTCTTATACTGCTCCCGCTGGAGGTATTTTTTATGAGGAGAGTATTGAATCGGAAAATACGAAACTCTTGGGGAATGCCACGCTTATGTCTGAATTACTGAATGTCGACCCTTTTGTCGAACTAAGTGCAAATGAGACGGTGGAGGTTCCTATACATATTTTAGTTCCTGATACAGACGAAGGAACATACTTAGGTGGTCTGTTATTTGCTTCTGTTGGAGAAGATGTATTGGAAGAAATTGAGAATCAAGAAGATGAAGAAGGTGATATCGGTTTTATTATAAGAAATGAAATCACATTTACCTTGGCAGTGCAACTTGATTTACCTGAAACACCAGATCCAAACTTTGCAATGGGAGATGTAGGGATAAACATTCATCCGTCTGGACCGGAAATGTACATGGAGTTTATTAACGATGCTCAAATGATATTACGAGGGACACATGGTCATTACAACGTTGAAAATGAAAATGGAGAAGAACTGTTTGAAGGTGACTTTGAACCTTTTACAATGGTGCCTCAATCGGAAATTCGATTTCCTGTTCCTTGGCAGCATGAATCATTAGAGCCTGGTGTGTATAATGTGTCTATATCAGCGAATGTTCTCGATGAGGAGGTAACAGCAGAACGGACTTTTGAAATAGAAGGTGAACAAGTGAGAGAGTATGAGGAAATAAGAGAAGACGTTCCTCTTGAACAGTCTAAAACGATTCCAGTGTGGGTATGGGTCATAGGGGGAGTAGTAGTGGCGGGTATCTTTTACTGGCTTGGGGCAAGGCGAAAATAGAACGATTTATTTCCTTATATTATCACAAAAAAACACTTAATTTGGCAACTTTTATCCTATATAATGGTAACATTGGATGGAGGTGCTACCACTGTTAGCATTATATAGAAACTTAACTAGAAAATACCTTGTTCCAGTTTTATCAACTTTTCTATTGATCATTCTGCTAATGAACATAACAACTGTAAAATCGTCAGAGACATCTGTTAACTTTTCTGTTTCAAGTGGTACGCTGAATGTTCACTCTTCAAAAAAAAATGTTATTTTGAGAATGGATGAAGAAAAAAATATAGCATATGGAGATGCAGGTGCATTGACGATTGTTGATGCTACAGGATCGGGTTCGGGATGGAATTTAACCCTTAAGTCGACCCCGATTAAAAAACTAAAGCAAAACGAAAGTAGCATAGACGAAGATGTTAAGGGGTATTTATTATTACAGACTCAAGAAGCGAATATCCAAGAGGGAGAAGGGTCCTCAAACGTTCCTGACTGGGTAGGTAATCGGACATATCAAATTGATGAAAATTTCCCGACGAAAGTTCTTTCTGCCAATCGAGGGGAAGGGATGGGTACATATTATATTGATTTTGGAGTCGATTCATTAAAGTTTCAACTCCCTCAAGGCATGACCACTAATAAATATAATGAAACTACTTTGATTTGGAATATCGTAAGTGGACCATAACAATATTCAGACTCCCCATAATGAACGATGGGGATTTTTTTATGCGACGGGCAGTCGCACCTTGCGTGATAACACGCACACTGGGGGTCTGACACCATTGTTGCATGAATGGTTCCTTAATAGGATAACGAGTGCCACTCATGGTGACACCCGTATACTAACACGAAAACTAATGTTCTTGTTGGCTTATTCCTGAACCTTGACCGTATTGTTGTCCTTGCTGGTATTGGCTCTGCCCTTGTCCTTGCATTTGTTGCTGTTGTTGTAACTGTTGCTGTGTCTGATCAATCTGTTGAGCAATTTGGTTTAGCATGTTTACTTGCTGTAAAGATTGTTCAACACTTCCAAGCATTTGTGCAGCCTGATGAATCGATTGCTGGAGTTGCTGGAAAGTCTTTTGTTGCTGGTGCTGTGCTTGAGAGCTAAATTGTTGCATTTGTTGTAATAGTTCTTGGGATTGTTGTTGGTTTTGACCTGTTTGTCCCATTGAACTACTCATGTTTGAAGCTTGTTGACTAGAGGTTTGTAACTGGTTTAAAGCTTCTTGCATGGATTGAAGCTGATTTTTTAACGGGGAAATTTCCTCACCAATTTCTTCATCTACTTTAGCAGCTATTTTCTCCATTTGAGTTTCTTCAGCATCTAGTTTTCCCTCTTCATAAAGTTCTTCTAGGTCTCTGTCCATAGCAAATTCCTCCTTGTAATTCATTAAGTGACTCCGTTCCTCTTTACTTATTTTAATTGGTTCAGGTTTTGGTTGATTGATCCTTGATATTATCCAAAATAATATAGGAACACTCACCAACAAAATAAATAATATGAGGAAGAACATTCCGTCTATGGTAATGCACCTCCAATTTAAGCTACCTTTAAATCATTCAAAGGTAGACCAGATTATTATAGGTTTCTGAAAATTTTTTATCCGATAAAAGTCTGGCCAAAATTCCCCATTTTTCCGTTATTGCAGTTTGCATCAACCACTCCAGGTTTCGTGAACATGCGGTACGGTAAAATTTTACTACACTGGGGGTCTGACGCTTTTTTTTTTATATATTATAAATTTATATAACTGGAAAGAGGTGTTATTAATTGAAGATATATATTAAAAACGATGACGGTAGAGTTTACGAAGCTTTCCAAACAGATAAAAATACGTTTACTTTTAGTACAGAAAAGACGACATTTGAACTTTCTCTTTCTGAATCTAAAAAAGGATTTGAATTTAACTCCCTTACAGATAAACAAAATAAACACGAAACAGCTCTAAATCCAATTCGTCACTGGGCAAGTCTCCACCGGTGTATTCCAATAAATACCTTATGTGCTTGTGATAATCATTTAAGGTTATATCAGTTAAGCTTTCTGTCTCCTTATAAATCATGAACTTATCGAACATGCCGCAAAGTGTAATGTCCCAGAGTCCTGTTTTGACATTCTTCTGCTACTTGTTTTACTTCTATAATTTTTCCGTTTCTTTTGGGCTCTCTTTAGGCATAATAAAAAACCTTCTATATTGAATATAGAAGGTTACTGACTGGATAAATATGTAGACGAACCCAAGAGGTCTTACCTAAAAGGTCTACCGAGGTTTCGTCTAAAATTACCTTGAGACCTCGTCACCAATAAAACCCGTGATTTCGAAAACTTCTTAATTGGCGGGACCGTCTGGGAATCGAACCCAGCGGAGACGGCACGCGCCTCCCAAAAGGTTTTGAAGTTCTATGGAGGTTGTTATCCCTAGTACCTTGTAGTGTCAAAACATGCTCTACATTAGGGTTTCGCTGATAGCTGATATTTTGTAGTACCATTAAATTTTTTAAAACGGGCACCAAACTCGGCACCAGATTTTAATATTTAAATGAAAAAAATGTTACTTTTAGATGTTGAATAGAGGTTATATTATTAAAAAGGATGTTCCATAATTTTTCTTTGGAGCATTCTTTTCTTTATTAAGTAATAAAAAACATATCAGAATTTGTAATTTTCTGTTAGAATTATCGGTGAGAAGTTGGAAAATATTAGCTGATGGTATGGAGGTTAATATATGGAATTAAACGAACAAATTAAAGTAGTAGTCAATGACAAAGATACAGATAAAGCCTCATCAACATGGAGTGGTTTCCTATATCAAGGAAAGGTAGCTATATACACTGTATTAAAGTATATCAATCATTATTACCCTGATATAGATGAAATTAAAAAATATAAATTGGAAATTGAATATTTAGAAGACTTTACAATTTTAAAAAATAACAAACCATATTCAATTCATCAAGTAAAAGCAAAGCCAAAAACAGATACTATTGGCTCTTATAACGAAGCTAACCTTAATTTGCTTGGAAAGATTTCAATATACGAATCAATTCAAGAAGCTAGTTTACACACAGCTACCGAGATCAAATCATTTTCTAAAGAAGATCTTTTTAATAACTTACATAGCTTCAATGTGGAGGGTAAAAAGGAACGCCTAAAAACATATAAAGAAAAAATATTTGCTGGGGATAAATTTAATGAAAAATATGAACAACTAAAAATCTCCTGCAATGACGGACATGTACCAATGGAAAGAGTCATTGATTTAAATGATATAAGAAAATTAATTTTAGACGAAATAATTACTTTTTACTCCAAATGTACCGAAAAGGAGATAAAGGAAAAACAGTCTACTTGTGATAATGTAGGTCATATATATTCTAATTTTATAAATATGATTGAAGATTTGGTCCATAAAGACCACCTGAAGAAAACTCAGGATGGCAGAATATTAATAGATTTGATAGATTTTATATATATATTAGAAAATGTAAGTATTTTTTCATATACTAATAAAACCATTTCTACTTTGCTGTTACATGACGTAGCTGATGAATTTCTTCAATATTGTAGATATTATAGGATTAAAGATGATGATGAGATGACATATGGTGTTTGGGAAAAGCATTTAACCAGTTTGAAAAGATTAAATTCCGATGAATTTTTCCTTCTATGTCGTAAATTAACACCAAACGTTGTAGTTAAAGATAAACATAAAGTAGATATTACTGAATATAAAAAGCTTATGTCATCGACTAATGTTCGTAATAGTTTTATTCATGGTGTTATTCAATTAAAGGAAAAAGTTAAAGAACCAAGTAAACTGGAATCTGCGTATGTTTTACATGAGAGTGGGATGAGATATATTTTATCTACACTTTTTGATAATTCTCAGTTTGCCAGTCATGTATTAGGAGAAGATATATACAAAAACCTTAGTGAAGATGATGAGATGTTTAATATGCTTTTTGATATTAATGCTTACATTAGCTGCAATGTCGAGGGAGAATATACTGGAAATATAATTAGGGTTGAAGCTGACAAGAGTTCTGAAGCCGTAAGTGAGGAAGACATTAAAGAAAAAATAACTACACATAAAAAAATTAAGTTTGTAAAAATTGATAGTGTAAGAGAGGAGTTAAAAGAATGATTGAATTAATTAAAAGAGTATTCACGGAATCTAATTTTGAAATATTGGAAGATTTTAAAGTAATTAGTCAAAATTATTCTCACTTTTTTGCCAAAAAGGTGGACGGTGGGAGATTTGACTTTTATTCTGTGTTACAAGTGAGAGAAGAAGACATTGAGCAAGAGGAACTTAATAATATTATCAAAAATCTATTGTCACAAATTCTCCAATCACTACATTATCCTGGAATAGATAAAAATATGTCACTAGTGATACTGGTAGGAAGAAAACAAATAGATATTTCAGAAACATTTAATAAGTTTATATATGAATTCGAAGAAAATCCATATGACTGTAAAAAATATATTCTCCCCTATACCGATGAACAACTTCAATTATTATTGGAACATCTTTCACTCCGATTTAATTCATTAGATGTAACTTCTAAAGGTAATGATACATATCTAATACAACTAAATGAAATAATTTCAGAAAAAGAATGGTTTTCATTATTTAAAGAAAAAGAAAATATTAATGAAAATGATTCAGTAAAATTATACGACTTAGTTTCTAAAATTTATATAAAACTTTCTTTTTTAAAATTCAAAATTAATAAAAAGGAATTACCTAATATAGCCAAAGATATTCGAGAAGATATAAAAATTGAAGATAAAGGAATTGTTGATAAATTTCTTCAAATGGATAATCCTGATCCAAAATGGGATGATATTTTATCTGTATTAGGGGTTGAATTGAATGAAATATAATATTAGTGAAATACATATCGAAAATTTTAAATCAATAGATAGTCTCAGGTTATCATTTGAAAATAATGATTTGATTGTATTGGACGGACCTAACGGTTTTGGTAAGACTACTATATTTGATGCAATAGAGTTAGTTTTAACTGGATGCATAAGAAGAATAGTAAATATAAAAATTGTAGATGGAAATAAGGGCTATGATGATTACTTATTTGCAAAAGATCAGGAACGACCCATTATTATTAAAATCAAATTAATAAATACAGAACAGCACCAGAATCAATTGATTCTTGGTAGGGAAATTGATCATAGTTCCTTAGCAAGGAACAAAAAGAAACCAGGGAATTTTCCTTCGACATTACATAAGTTAACTAATATTGACGATCCTTTAACAATAGAAAATATAATTTCTCCTACACAAATTAACTTATACGAAACAGGAGATTTTGAAGAAAAATATAGACTTTATCACTATGTTGAACAAGAAGAATGCACTCATTTATTAAAAAGGTCAGAAAGTGACCGAATGAATGCTTTGAGTAAACTTTTTAATATTGAAAAAGAAGAAACTGAACGACAAAAACTTTCAAAAGTTAAAAGCAAAATATTAGTTAATAAAAATAAATTATTAAATAAAATAAATGGCTTAGAAATAAATTTAAATATAGATACTGTAAATGAAAAGAGAGAAGAAGTGGAGTATATTCAACTTTTACCTCAAAAAATAAGTGGGAAAGTAATTTGGGACAAAAAAGCCTTAAATAATTTTACTTTAGATGAAAAAAATAATTATTTTAAACAAATTGATTTATTTGGGACTCTAAAAGAACAATTAGATTTTTTTAAAGCAGCTCTTAAAAACGAAGAAATTAATAAATCTATTCACAATAAATATAGGATTGAAGAAGCATTAATATTATACAATTTCCAGGAAAAAATAGAAGAATTTAAAGAAGAGTATAATAGAAAACAAAAATTAAAAAATAATCTAAGGCTTCTAGAAGAAAAGGATATATTAAATAAAAATATCGATTGGGATTTAATTTATGAGCATTTCGATCTATATATTGATTATCAAAATTTAAAAGATAAATTAACAATAATTAGAAATTTAAAACAGAACTCTAGTAATTTATCAACTATGATTTCAAATTTGTTAAAAACAAAAGAAAGATTAAAAGAACAGTTTGAAGAATATTTAAGTAAAGATGAAAATAATAATGAACATTGTCCTTTCTGTGGTGCAAATTGGGAGAATAATAAAACATTAATTAAACAAATAAATAGTCAAACGGAATATTTTAAAACTCAACTTGATCAAACATCATTTAGTTATACTCAGCTACTAGATGAAATATATACAAATTATATAAAAAATCTTATAAGTGATATAAAAGATAATATAAATAAATTAATTAGTGATGATTTATATGAAGAAATAAAGCCTTACTTTGATAAGAAAGTTGTTCCTACAAAAGTAAAAGGATTTTTTAACAAACTAAACATCGATATCGAACAATTTGTATACACAAACCTTGATAATATACATGATGTATCTAATCGAGCTGACATGGTAATAGACAAATTGAAAGAATTAATTCAAGATACAGGTGACTTTGATTATGAAAAATATAAGGATTTAAAAGATATTTATGAGAATATACTGGCTAAAGATGATAATTTAGTAAATGAAATAGAGCAAAATAATATTAAATTAAAAAAAGATTACATTAATTATGTATTTTATTTGCAATCAAGTATCCAATATCGAAAGTATCAGGATTTAAAAGCAAAATACGATATAATCGAAAGTGCATATAACTCTATTTCAAATGTTCTTGAAATATATAATAAAAACATTCAAAGCTACCGTACCAAAATGATAAAGGAAATCGAAATTCCTTTTTATATTTACTCAGGTAAAATTATTCAAAATTATCAAAGAGGAATCGGCATCTTCATTAAGGAAGATAACGGAGGAAATGATGAGATTAAGACAATTCGTTTTGTTCCTCCAGAAAAAACCGACCATGATATAATGCATACTTTTAGTTCAGGACAACTCTCTGCAACAGTATTAGCTTTCACGTTAGCTCTACACAAGGTATATAATAAAAGTGGACTGAATACTATTCTAATTGACGATCCGATTCAAACTATGGATGAAATGAACATGGCATCTTTTGTTGAATTATTACGAAATGATTTTGGAAAGCAACAAATAATACTGTCCACTCATGAAAATCAAATTTCTCTATATTTTAGATATAAATTTTCAAAATATGGTTATCAAACGCAAAAACTTAATATTAAAGATAAATTATATAGATAATTTTAAACAAAAAAACCTCTTTCAATATAAAAGAGGTTTTTTTTGTGTGTTTTTTAACACTAATGATGAATATCCATTTTAATATATATTATTATGGTGGGAGTTGAGGGGATAATGGATGATATTTATTTGAAAGAAGCAATTGGTGCTATAAATACTTATATTTTAATGATTAATGATCATACTCAAACGTTATGTGGTAAAAAAATTATAGAAAATAAATGGTACTTTTATATTAAGGAAAATACTTTAATAACTACATTAATTGTATACGAGCAAGAAAAAGAGATAAAATTTTTTGAAATCGAATGGAAAGGTACTAAAGCCAATATGCTCGGAAATCCTAAATTAGAAGACTTATTAAACGAACTGATCAGTAAATACTAATACATATGATTACGGCCAATAGAATGTACCATCAGTGACAGAGTTCTTACCACTGAATGACAAAGAATGTACCAGTAAGTGCCAAGGTATTTACCACTTCACCTTCTGTAAAATTATTGAGCACACCTCTGGTGTGCCATTATTTATGTAGGAGGTATTAAAGCTCCGGGAGGCACCAGGGGTTTGGTGCCAGACCCCCGGTACGGTAAAACTTTACTAAACTGGGGGTCTGACACCATTTTTTATAAATATACGTAGTTACTGCTTCTTAATAATAACTTTATTTACTTCTGTACCGCCTTCGTCTCCATTAGGACCACCTTTTACAGTCCGACCAGCATATACTGGAGCACGGATATTTCCAGGTAAAGCCTCAACATTCATTTTAGAAATTACCACAATCATCAACATTTATAAATTATCATTTATTTTAGTCACTATTTCCTCTGCTTGTTCCTTATCAAAATCACCATGTATGCTCACCGAATCAGTTTCAAGAGATTGATTCATTTGTGGTGAGACGATTAAATCGCCATCAACATAGAAATGGATCGCTTCGCCAATATGTGCGGAGGAAAAGGCATAGACGAATGCTTCATCTGAAAACCTTAGATTAATGGAAATTTGATCAAAGTCAGTTGTGACCACTTCGGCAGATCCAGGTATCACATCCTGCTGATCTGCAATAAGTTGCCCATCCTGACTACGGAGTTCAAATACTGATGATCCTATTGGGGCCTCATCTTTATATTCAAATACTATATCACGATCTTCACTATTAAGAGTACGACTTGAGTCGGTGTCTTTTTCCTCCAAAATGAGAGCATATACTAAATCGAAAAATGTATGATTTGCTTCACTAATATAAAACTCAGGTGTCGTCTCGTTAGTATACCGGTTCCAAATGTAAACAGTTCCATTATCTTCTACTCCTACAGTTGTATGAATGCCTCTGTCATTATCATGAATGATTCCAATCATATAGTACCCTGGTTCTGTAATATTAACTGGATTATCTTCAAAGTTTGTTTCTGTTACTTGCATTTTCTGTAAAGTAGCTATCAATTCACTAAATCGTTCATCTTCAGGATATAAATTAAAGCTACCGGTAGATAGATTTGGTTCATCATACCAATTGAAAAAGAGGAATTCTACATCTTCAAAATCGTTTCTATCTCCTAATGGAAATGAACTTTCTTTGGGGAGACCACTACCAGTTTCATTTTGAAAATATTGCATTATAGTAGGCGAAAAAAGGATCATAAGAATAAATCCTGCTACTACAATCGAAAGGTAATATTTGTATGGTATTGAAGGTTTCATTTTCGTTTGTTTTCTCTGTTTTTCATTTATCTTATTATTTAATTGGTGTAAAGTTTCTGTCTTTTCGTTATCTGAAATCGTTATTTTCTGCTGAAGCCCATCAAACTCATTATCCCATTCGTTAAATCGTTTCATGATTATACCCCTCCTTTTCTAATTGACGTTTCAAAGCCTTTAAAGCACGTAGCAACGTACTCTTTACCTTACTTTCCTTCCACCCGAGTATATTGGAGGATTCCTGTATGGAAAACCCTTTAATTTTTCGCAGAACAATAACGTCACGGTATGACATTTTTAGTTGTCCTAAGGCGTGATATAATTCCCTCTCAACTTCGTTAAGTATTGTAATCTTTTCCGGTGACACGTTGTTAGAAACTACATATGTGTTTTGGTCAAACAAGTAAGCGATCGGTTTTTCTTTTCGTAAGGAATCTATCGTAATATTTCTCGCAATTCGAAATAACCAACCTTTGGCATTGTTCCCTTGAAAAGAGGATAAGTGGTCATAGGCGCGAAGAAAGGTTTCTTGCATCATATCCTTTGAACGTTCGTGGTCACCTGTCATGAATAAGATATATTGATAAATATCATTACTATATTTTTGGTACCATTCAGTCACTTGATTTTGTGCATTTTCATTCATTATTCAAGAATTCACTCCCTTCATAAAATATTGAACACACTATCAACGTTTGAAACTATAAAAAGTTGCATTTTTATGTAAATTAATTCTATATGTCACTCGTTTATTAAAAGTGTTGAACTAAAGGTGTATTGTAATTGGAAAATTGGCAGACCTCAAAAAAACAATTGGAAATTTTATGTTAACATAAGAAGTGTCATCATATCATGTGAAACTATTTTATTTTAACAAATGAATCTTTTTTAAAACATAATTAGAAACATTGCTATTGAGATAGCAAAGCAGAATAGAACTACTCTTGCCTCAAGAGGCACAACTGGAACATTCCAAGTTTCTGGCTCAGTTAACGGAGTTAGATATACAATGGGAATAAGAAATGGGCAAATACATCAACTGTATCCAAGATAGGAGGCACCAAAGTGACAGATAATTTTATAATTGAAACTTTCGTCTTAAAAAGGCAAGTAACTAACCTTGATGATTTAAAGACAAATCCTTATGAATATCTTCTTTCAATTAAAAATCAAAGGGAAGACGCCAGCAAACTATTAGGAAACATTAAAAATAATACGGCGGATGGAGAATTGCTCCGAATTGAAGGAGTCATATATATCGAATATAATGGGAAGAAGATTATTCCTTTTACGTTTTGGGATGAAATTAGTACACTTTGGCCATATTTAATAAACTTAATTGAAGACTACATAGAGAATGAAGAAGCTATATATGACTTTCCTAGTCAACCTATCCCAATATCGTTATCTAGACAAAGGAGTAAGGTAAATTTTTCTGTAAATGGTAATAGCGTATTAATTGATGAAAAGTTTTTTATCCAAAAAATACTTTGCTCTGCTAAAGAGTATTTTGACTTTCTACAAGATTCGATAGGACAACAAGATATGTTTGAATATCAAAGGATAAAAAAAATTAATGATAAATTTAGATAATTATAACAATGAAATATCATCAAAACTCAAGGGGCTGTCTAGATATGGACAGCCCTTGTTTAATACATAACTCCGTACAATTAAAAAGTATGACCCCAAGGAGAATTTAATAGCAAACCAAAAAAAAATATCAAGTTTCAAGAGGTCTGTATAACTGAGAAAAAATTGAAAAGGGAACGTGGATGTATTGTTAATTGACTTTTAAAGGTTGAAACTTACTTAGCGTACAAAATTTCCGAAATGTTGGTGGTACCCCATAAAAGATTACAAACTTTTAGACTATGGGGGTGCTAGAATAAAAATTTGATATGCTAGAGTTTCAACTTTTGGACAAGATTTGGCAACCCAATGAGAACTATTGAAAGTTTAAAAATAGGTATACAAGTGAAATGTTATTCTAGCAAGGTAGGGAATAAAGCGATTCAAGAAGTTATTGCGGGAATGAAGTATTATAAATTAGATAAAGGTATAGTAGTAACTAATAATTATTTTACTGAATCTGCAATTACATTAGCACAATCAAGTGATATTATCCTATGGGATAGAAATATTCTCAAAGAAAAAATAAATGAAGTTTTTGTGTAAACGTTCCTTACAGGAGCGTTTTTTTGTAATAAAAATAATTCTGTTTTACCAAAAATTCTAAATGAATGTTCAATCATTAGACTAGATAAAAGAGATGATTTTGTTTGTATTGAAATATTTACAAATTCTATTACAGATGTTAATGCTACCTGGATAGGGAAGATGATTCCTTTTTTAAAGAACACTTGAAGTATATTTATCTTTCAGATGCTCTATTAAGAAACTGTTACAAAATTACTTTTCTAAGTAAGTAAAGTGACGCAGAATTAGAAGTAAGAAACTTAGATGTATATGCATCTGAACTTAGTAAAAGAGAGCGTTATATTAAGATTTATCCCTTTTAAGCAATAAAGGTAACTAATCAGTATTTTAATCCAATCCTTCTATTAAATTTTTTAATAGGAGGATTTTTTTATGGGTTCCAAAAAAAAAGAAGCGATATTGAATTTTCAAGCAGAAAGAGAAAAAGCGTTAAAACTCTTGGAGAATTGGATGAACAAGTTAGAGAGGACAGAAAAGTGCAGCTAGAAGGATCCAGAAAAATAGAGGAAACAGATGCTCGAAAAGAACGCTGAAGGAAGTAATGAAAAGGTTTAGCGATTTAAATGATGTTTTAACAGTTAAAGACATAAAAGAATTTTTAGGGATTTCAAGAGGGAAGGCTTATGATTTAGTGCATGAAGGAGAATTCCATGTTGTCAGAGTCGGAAACCGGATATTGGTCCCAAAAAGAGTTTTTCAACATTGGATTGAAGGAAACAAATAATCTTTTTGGGGCACTCCCTTACTTAACATTGTTTAATGTATGTCTCATTTTGAAATACTGTTATTAATGGTGTGAGTTTGAGTGCCCGGTTATTGAAAAGGAGGATTATAAAAAAATGACCGGTCACGTTCGATATGACAAAAAGACAAAGAACTACCTTTATGTGATTGAAGTTGGACCGAAAGGAAATAGGAAGCGGAAGGTGAAAAGAGGCTTCAAAAATCAAAGAGAAGCAAAAAAGGCAATGAATTTAGCAATGGCTGACCTCCAAAAAGAAGAGAGTAGCATTTTAGATAGCAATGATTATACTGTTAGTGAATATTTGGATTACTGGCTATCTTCCTATGCTAAATCATCGACTGCACCTAACACCTATAAAGGATATGAAAGAATGATACGGGTCCATATTGCGCCTGAGCTCGGTCCGAAGAAGCTAGGGACATTAACGCCGCGAGATGTTCAAGATTATTACAATAGGAAGGTTGAGGTTTTATCGGCTCAAACGGTGAAACATCATCACCGTTTGTTATGTAAAGCGTTGAATTATTCTGTCGATTGGGAGTTTGTGGAGAGGAACGTTGCGAAAAAGGCAAAGTCTCCAAAGCCGGAGAGATATAAACCAACCACGTATACGGAATCTGAATTAAAACGCCTCTTTGAAGCAGCAAAGGAAAATTTAATTTATTATCCTATCATCTTCAGTGCTAGCCATACCGGTGCACGCTTGGGAGAACTTCGTGCCTTGTAGTGGAAGGATATTGATTTTCTGAATCGGAAGTTGTATATCACGAAGACAGCGTATGACCAGAAAAACGAGGGGGTCAAAATAAAAGACCTCACGAAAAATGGAAAAGATCGATATGTGGTCATGGGGAAACGGCTAATGGAGTTTTTAAAGAAACATAAAGAAAATTTCCAAAAGACAAAAAAGATGTTGGGAAATACATTTAATCCTTTGGATCTTGTTTTTCCTAACTCCAATGGAAACTACATGCACACAAGTGAAATATCAAGAGCATTTAAAAACGCCATAAAAAAAGCTAACTTGCCAGACAGCCGGTTTCATGATCAACGTCATTCCCATGCGACCATTTTGCTTAAACAAAACGTGCATCCGAAAATTGTGAGTGAACGTTTAGGACATTCGAAATCTTCCTTTACAGTGGATCAATACAGCCATGTGGTTCCATCGTTGCAGGATAATGCCGTGGACGTTTTTGATGAAGCATTCGATGCATAAACAAAATCGGCACCGATACGGCACCGAATTCTAAAATGAGGTCCTTTGTTCCCTTTCTCTTATGAGGAGGGGGAACGCCAAACCCCTTGGTATGTATATGTTTGGCGGGACCGTCTGGGAATCGAACCCAGCGAGCTATTCACGATAGCCCCAAAAGGTTTTGAAGACCTCGGTAAACACCAGTTACACAGCCGGCCCCAAGAGTATAAATACTATTTTACTTTCTCAATAAAATAAAATCAAGATGAATCAGTTGTAATAAAATTAAAGGGTTCAACAATAATATTCATTATTAGAATTCAGAGTGAGAAAATTATGTTGTGAAAATTTTGTTTAGCTTCGATAAAAAGTGTTTACTTCTTATAATAAACCTTTATTCAACGGAGATAATGAAAGGAAGTAGCTATAAAAGTTTAAATGAAAAGTAATTACTTTTATTCACTCCTATACTCCGGAGGGGTTCTTTTTTCTATTGTTATTCTTTTAGAGAAATTATTCTAAAATCAAATCTAGACTAGTAGAATACCCTCATAATATCCAATTAACTACGCTAATAAACAAAAATTTCCCTTGCTTTAACAATTAAAATCTAACTTAGGACTTTATAACCATAGACAATTTATTTTGATTGGATTTTAATGTAATTAATAATATCGACTCATACATCACATAACACACTATGAATAATTATACCATAATTCGACTTTATTTTACAATTATAAACGTATTCTAATTATAAATATTTACTCTAATGTATATATCGACAAAAACTCTAGTCTTATTTTGTAATCTATATTGGTTTTCACACCTGCACTTTCGTACGTATTTCGTATGATCGTGGAGGTTGAAAACTCCTCAAAGTATTTTTATTTTGAGGAGATAGATCCGGAGTGTTCCGGTATAAATGACTAGAAGGGGGGCGGCAAAGAAAATCACGGTTATCATCCACTTTGTTTTGAAAACGTTTTCAATGGGGTGATGGAGAATAGGGCGAAAATTGAAAAATGGTAGTCTTTGAGATGTGGTATACGTGTAAACTAAGCAGTACAAAAATGCAGTATAAAATTTCATAGGTGAAAGAAGGATGAGGATTTGAAAAAAACTAAAAAATTAAGCGCGTTTATGTGTGTTGTTTTAGTTTTGAACATATTTTTTACAAATGCTGCCTTATATGCGCCAAAAGCTCAAGCAAACAATGATTTAATACAGTATCTTGTTTTACATGATGATTACGAAGATATGTCATCTCGTGCAGATTTAGAATCATCTGGCTATACCATTACACCAGAAGCTACTGCAGATAATGATGTTACAGTCATACCTGCTAGTGATATTGCAAATTCACATGTGAACAATCCTAATACTGGGAATGTTCTTTATCTCAAAGATAAAAGTAGTTCGACTACTAGGTTTACTCGTTCTCTTCCAATGCCTGTCAGTGGAATAGTAACTGTGGAATTTGATTGGCGTTCCGATGATCATGGATCCAATGCAGCAAACTATCGCGTAATGAGACTCGAAAACAGCTCTGGACAGGGTCTTGTTGAAATTCGACTAAGCGATGGAGGGGCGCATATTTCTCAAAATGTTTCTGGATCTAACAAAAGACTAGTAAGTAATTTTCAGAAAGATACATGGTATTACTTTAAAGTAGAGCTTAATACGAATACGCAAAGGGCTGAAGTTTTTGTCCGAACAGAGGGTCAAAGTAACTACTCATCTGCTGGACAGTGGGGGTATCACCAATCTATCAGTACAAATGAAGTTTCTCAGCTTACGAGTTTTTCTCAAGGTTCGGGTACAACTAGCTATTATATTGATAATTTGAAAGTATATACACCTGTATCACAACCTCAAGCTCCAGTAGGGGTATCCGCTAATGCTGGTGATGGGGAAATATCATTAGCGTGGAATGGTGTTCCTGGTGCTGATGAATATATCGTGAAAAGATCAGATACGTCTGGTGGGCCATATACAACAATTGCTGCGGCGTTAAGCACCACTAATCATACCGATACAGATGTAATGAACGACCATACTTACTATTATGTCGTCCTTTCTTCTACAAATGGTATCCAAAGTGTACCTTCGATTGAGGTTCATGCTACACCGACTGCCTCAGAGGAAGATCCAAGTGACCCTACTGACCCTATCGATCCAAGCGGTCCACTAGACGTTATTTTTTACGATCATTTTAATGATCATGTAACGGGATCTACTCCACAAGGATATACGATCGATAATTCTGGTGGAACAGCGACGATCGTTGAAGAACCAAGTGAAACGAATAAGAGTGTTTATCTAAACAACACAAGCACATCGTCAAATGTTACGTTAAGTAAATCATTTGATTCACAAACCAGTGCTATGACGTTCGATATAAAGTTCATGCAAGAAGCGATGACTAGCGCTACAAAAATTGTCAGACTGTTAGAAGTAGGAGAAGAAGTTAAGACAGCTGTTTTTCTTGAAACAAACAGTGGTAACTTAGCATATCGTCATGCCGATAATTCGTATACCAATTTAATGAGTTATAACACAGGTACTTGGTATGACTTTAGAATCGTAGCAGATATCGTCAATCAAAAAGCAGACGTGTATATTGATGGAGATTTAATGATCAGTAATGCTGATTTTTATGCACCTGTCTCCTCTATCAATTCCTTTGATACGTTCGGACCAAACAGTAATACGATTGGTCACTATATTGATGATGTAAAGCTAACAGTAGGTGCTTTTCCTCCTGGATTTGATGAAGCTCCAATCATACCAACTGGATTAACGGCAGCCGCAGGCAATGAGCAAGTACTTTTACAGTGGAATGGTACAGTGAATGCAACAAGTTATACGATTAAGCGTAGTGAAATCGATGGCGGTCCATATACGACTGTCGCTGAAGGTGTTACAAGTACTACTTATACAGACACAACGGTCAGTAACGATATCCCTTACTACTACGTCGTCGTTGCAGAAAATGCAGTAGGAGAAAGTGGGTATTCCATTCAGGCAACTGTCGTACCAAGATTACCAGTTCCTCCTAATGCACCTGCGAACCTTAATGCTATACCAGATGCAGGGCAGGTGAGTTTATCTTGGGATGCTCCAGTCCCTAACTATGCAGAAAGTTATACGATCTATCGCAGTACGACAGATGGTGGTGCATATGCTAAAGTAGTCGAAAATGTTACAGGAACAGAGTATGTTGATACAGGGTTAGCAAATGGAACGTACTATTATGTTGTTTCTGCATCGAATAGTGATGGAGAGAGTGACATGTCCATTCAAGTAAGTGCAACCTTAGATTTCCCACCCGCTGCTCCAACTGGTTTAGGAGCTAGTAGAGGAGATCAATTGGTAACTCTAGCATGGGATGACCATGTATATGCAGATAGCTATAATATTTATCGAAGCATCGTTGACGGTGGTCCTTATGACGAAGTAGCTACTGTTGTTACAGGAACAAGCTATGTTGATACAGGCTTAACGAATGGCACAACGTATTATTTTGTTATTACTGCTGTAAATCAGTACGGTGAGAGTGTCATATCCAATCAAGCTTTTGCTATTCCAAGCGATTCTCCAATCTGGACTGATACACCGATGGGATATGCGTCTATGAATGGCGGTACGACAGGAGGGCACGGTGCTCCAACGTATAACGAATATGTGTTAAGTGAATACTGGCCAACGAGTGGGTATAACAGCCCTGGAGAAGCCATGTATCAGCTTTTACGTAATCATAAATTTAAGCCTGATGAAGGTTTAGTTATTTACGTTGACGTAGCCATTACAGACAACAACTTTGGTAGAAGTAAAATGAACGTTGTTGATGTGTATAACGTGTCGATTCTCGGAGTAGGTACTCAGGGTGAGTTTGAAGGCGTTGGATTTACCGTTTCAAGATCGGAAAATATTATTTTCCGTAACCTAGAGATTCATCACGTATCGAAAGGAGAAGGTACAGGGATCGAAGTAACAAATAACAGTAAAAATATTTGGATTGATCACAATACCTTCTATAATGATCCATTAGATGAGAATGATGATAAAGATTTTTATGATGGATTAGTGGATATAAAGCGTAATTCAGAGTTTGTTACAGTGTCTTGGAATCGTTTCCACCATAGCTGGAAAACGAATTTATTAGGACATACGGATAACGGGAACTTAGCACCAGATAAAGTAACATATCACCATAACTGGTATTATGATGTGAATTCAAGGCTTCCATTAATTCGCTATGCAGATGTGCATATGTTTAACAATTTATTTGAAAATGTACATGATACAGCGATTAATGCACGAATGGGTGCGAGAGTTCTCGTTGAAAATAACCATTTCCTTCGGGTTGGAACAGGGACGCCTGATCCTACGACAGGTCAAATTAAAGGGCCAGTAGGTTGGTTCTATGGAAGCTCCCAAACAGGCTATTGGAATTTAATTAATAATATTTATGAAGAGACGCCACATGCGCACCTTCAGTCAACGACAGACTTTACTGTTCCATATGAGTACAGAGTAGACCCAGTGGAAGATATCTATTCTTTAGTCAAGCAGTATACTGGTGTCGGTATCATTGATATGGATAATCTTGTACCTGGACCTCCAGGAGGCGGAACAGATCCGGGTGACGGGGATGGATCTGATCCAGGTGATGGAGGAAGTGATCCTGGTGATGGTTCTGACCCAGGAGATGATGGAAGTGACCCTGGGGAAGGAACAAACGGTGATCTCGTTTTAGTAGATGAGAACTTTAACGATATCCCAATTGGCTCTCAACCACCTGGCTTCACTTTTGATGGGGATGTAGGGGAAGTTGTGGTGTTATCCGGACGTGATGGCAGAGTGCTAGAACTTCCAGCATCAAGTAATGCAAATAGCTTTACGAAAGCATTTACACCGCAAGAGGCTGTTGTTGTTGCGGAGCTTGATTTTATGCAGCCAACGAGAGCAAATGCTGCCTATGCTCTTGCTTTAGCAGATGCAAGCGGTGACGATGTAATTCGTATCGAAACAAGAGACCACACCTTTAGATCAAGGCTTCCTGGTAATTCATTCGAGGATAGTTCTATTGAAAATCTAAATAACACATGGCGAAATATTAAAGTTGTAGCCGATGTAACGACACAAACACTTGATCTATATATCGATGATCATCTAGCAATTGAAGGTGCTCCTTTCTTTAGAGAGACATCAGAAATTGCCCAAGTGAAATCGGTTACTCCAGGAAGTAGTGTAAGATCTCAATATGTTGATAATTTAAAAGTGTATGTACCTGGAGAAGGAGAAGCACCTGGAGATGGTGACGGTTCCGATCCGGGAGATGATGGAAGTGATCCTGGAGACGGCTCAGATCCGGGCGATGATGGTTCTGACCCAATTGGCGGTGGAACCCTTCCTGGTGAAGAGATGACAGATACAAATTTTGATCGATCGCAAAGCTATATTTTAATCAATAAGCATAGTGGAAAAGTATTAGATGTTCCTAACTTTAACTATGCTGACAATGCAAGCATCGTACAAAACTCACAAAATGGTTTAACAACACAGCTATGGAAAATCGAAGTAATTAATTCAGGAGAATTCCATTTATTTAATAGATTTAGTGATAAGCTACCACAGCCGCTTGGACGGTCTAGAAATGATGGAACAGATATTGTCCAAGTGAAAAATGGTAGTTCTGCCTCCCATAGATGGGAAATTGTTCATCTAGGAGATGGTGACTTTAAACTAATAAACGTAAATAACAGTAAGGCGCTAGAAGTAGACAATGCTTCCCTAGCAGATGGTGGAAATGTCGTTCAAAATCCATTCACTGGAGAGGATCATCAGCTTTGGCGAATTGCGGTTGCGGAAGGTTTAGCTCAACAGTCTGATTTTAGTCAAGTAGGATTCTCCACATATGGTCCTGGTACAACTGGTGGTGCAGGTGGAGAAGTGGTGACCGTCACAAATGCGGAAGACTTTATCCATTATATCGGAAGACCGGAAAACTATATTATTCAAGTTTCCGGTACGATAGATCTTCCAGAAAATCCGAATATTACAAGACCAGCTGATCGAATGCATTTTGTAGAATCAAACAAAACGATCATTGGATTAGGCGATGATGCCCATATTCGTTACGGAGGATTAAATTTACGAAATGTAAGTAATATTATCATTCGTAATATTACATTCTCCGAAGCAAAGGATGACTCAATTAATTTAGAGCACGGTACAACACACGTATGGATTGATCATAATAACTTTACCAATGGTTATGATGGTTTAGTAGATATTAAACGGGAATCCAACTACGTAACAGTGTCTTGGAACAAGTTTTATAATCACGACAAAGTATCTTTAGTTGGCCATGACAATAGTCATACAGCAGACCGTGGGCTTCTGAAGGTGACGTATCATCACAATTGGTTTCAGGATTTAGGGCAACGAAATCCACGAGTCCGTTATGGATCGGTTCACTTGTTTAATAACTATTACAACAATGTTAGTGAATACGCCTTTGGTGTAGGGGTGGAAGCATCCCTTATATCAGAAAACAACTTTATAGAAGATGCGAATCACGCAGCGAAATACTATGATTCTTCCTCACAGCCAGGGTATTTTAAAGATACAAATAGTATTTTTAGTGGGTTAAGTCATGTTCTAAATATGAAAACTGCAGGTATCAATTGGTCCCCAGATCAATACTATTCTTACGTGTTAGATGACACATTAAGTGTGAGAGATATTGTCATGAATGGAGCTGGGGTTGGCATCATTGACACGTCTAATGGTGGAGATACGGGTACACCACCAGGAGGTGAAGATCCGATTGATCCAGTAGATCCAATCGAACCGACTGTACCAGAGGCACCGGAAAACGTTCAAGCTGTTGCAGGTGATGGGAAAGTTACCCTTACTTGGGATGCGGTTTCTGATGCAAACGGTTATATTGTTAAGAGGGCAACTGAAATAGACGGTGATTATGAAGAAGTCGCAACAGTTTCTATTCCATCCTATACAGATGCAAGTGCCACAAATGGTACAAAGTATTATTATATTGTTCTTGCAATGAATGATGTTGGCAATAGCTTAGCATCAGACATCGTGTCTGCGTTGCCGTTACTAGCTCCACCATCAACACCTGAAGACGTTCAAGCAAATGCTGGGGATAGACAAATTACAGTGAGCTGGAGTTCAGTAAATGGAGCTAATAGTTACCGAGTTTACCGATCTACAGATTTACAAGATTTTGTCATCATTGCTGACAATGTTATTTTAACGAATTATTTGGACATTGGGCTAGCACAAGATACGACGTATTACTACAAAGTATTAGCTGTAAATGATGCTGGTGAGAGTGAACTTTCACTTGTAGCTAGTGCGAAAACACCATGGGGACTTTCAAGCGGAGATGGTAGTGATTATAGTGTTGAAGTAGACGTAGATGGTCTAGATTTACTGATTGATAATCATTTTAATGATTCTACTTCATTACCTGATGGTTACATCATTTCTGAAGAAGGTGGAACAGTTAATGTCGTCAATGTACCTAATAGCAGTAATAAGAGTGTGCTATTAGCTGATACGAGCACTTCGAAGCATGTACTTCTCGGAAAAGATTTCGTTGCTCAGCGTGATCGAGTTGTTTTCCAAATGGAATTTATGCAACCTGAGAAGGATAATGCGACAAAGATTTTACGTCTCACTTCATCAGAAATCACTTCTGGTGTAGGTGCAGCAGTTATTTTAGAAACGGTGGATGGTCATATTAATTATCGTAATAGTGATGACTCCTTTACGCCGCTAGTTAGAGATTACAGTAGTAACATTTGGTATTCCATTACAGTGGACGCCAATATAAAGACACAAACAGCGGATGTTTATATTAACGGAGAGCTTGTGATTAGTGATGCACCTTTCCACACAACTGTATCAAAAATTGATGGTTTTGATTCTTTTACTGCTAATTCAAAAACTGCAGACCATTATGTAGATAATATTCGTTTATATGGAACGAATGCGATCTTTGAAACAGTTCAACTTTCTGCAACAAATACTTCGTTGAAGATTGGTGAATCTGTAAATCTTCAAGTGAACGGTCTGTTGTCAGATGGAAGCGAAGTAGACTTAACTGGATCAGAAAAAGTGTATGAATCAACGCAACCAACTCTAGTACAAATTGATAGCGATGGTAATGTTACTATCGTTGGTAAAGTAGGAGATGTGAGAGAAGTAGAAGTATGGGTGGAAGTTTCTTACGATGGTCAAGTTGTTAGATCGAACAACATCGTTTTAGACATTATTACTCTAGCATCTGTTCAATTAACCCCTGATAAATTATCTGCAGAGCTAGGTGATACATTAACATTCATAACGACTGTATCACTAAGTGATGGAAACGAAGTAGATGTAACAAAAGCGCAAGTCGTATTTAAATCAAGTCATCCAGAACTTATCGAACTAGGTGAAGCTGGTACAGTAGGGATTGTTGGTGAGCTTGGGGATGTACGTGACATTGCCATATGGGTGGAAGTAACGTACGAAGGGCAAACGATGACTTCTAATGAATCTATCATCACGATCATCGTACCAACAAGTATTGCCTCTATTGAAGCTTTAATAGAAACTTATGTTTCCCTTGGAGACATAGGCCATGCAGTAGAGAAGCAGCTTACGAATCGATTACAGCAAGCGGAGCATCATTATAGTAATGGAAGAGTTGCACAAGGAATAAAGCAACTAGAAGACTTTATTAAACATTTAAATAATAAAAATGCAAACGTAACTCCTGAAGCAAAAGACATTCTAATCCAAAATGCTGAAGAGTTGATTGCTAGTTGGTCAACAAAATAAGAAAAGCTTAAGGCACCTGGAGCTAGACAACTTTCGTAGAGTCTAAAAATTTATAAATTATTATCTTTTAAGAAAAACACCTTCAAGTAGAAATTACTTGAAGGTGTTTTTTCTTATGGTACTAATTTATCATATTCGTAATCAATAAATGTATAAAGGAAAATCCATTAATCTTCAATAACGATATACCCCATACCGATAGACTGTTCAACCTTATTTTCAGGAACGAGTAAAATTTCCTCTTTCGTTGGATCTGTAATGATTTTATGTCCATCTGTTAAAAACTGTTTCGCGTGATCTATACTTCTTAACACAATATCAACAGCATGTAACGCTTCTCTTACCCCACTACGGTTCTCCATGACATTTCCCCCTAAGAAATCAAATGTATTATCTTTCAAGCACCGTGATAACTAGTTCTTCCACTAATATATTTAAACTGAATTAATAAAGATATATTATGGTAAATTACGAGAATTATACAACAAAAACACATCATTTGCACGAGAAATATTTCTTATTTTTCGAAAAATTATTATAATTTCTTTATTGAAGTATGCATTCCAAAAGCCATAGCTCACATGGAGGGAATTTGCTTCTTAATATGATAAAATAAAATCATAAAGTGTAGAACTATTTGGATTGTGGGGGATTATTTTGGTTGAACGCTTTTATACAATTGGGATGGCTGGTCACATTGACCATGGGAAAACAACCTTAACGAAAGCATTAACGAATATAGATACAGATAGACTGAAAGAGGAGAGGGAAAGGGCTATATCTATAGAATTAGGGTATGCTCCATTAATTTTAGATGAAGAGTCTCAAGTATCCATTATTGATGTACCTGGGCATGAGAAATTTATAAGACAAATGATTGCAGGCGTTGCTGGTATCGACCTCGTTCTTTTAGTAGTTGCTGCAGATGAAGGGGTCATGCCTCAAACTGTGGAGCATTTAGATATTTTACGGCTATTAGGTATACAAAAAGGCTTGATTGTCGTAACGAAAATGGATCAAGTGGATGAGGATATGAAGGAGTTAATAGAAGCAGATATTTCTGATCAAGTGGAAGGAACCTTTTTTGAGGGAGCAGATCTACTCTTTGTTGATAGTTTGTCAAAAAAAGGTATTCCTGAATTAAAGGATCGGATTCGAAGCTATTTATCAGATGTTCCTATGAGAGATGCGAAGGGGGCATTTCGGTTACCTATTGATCAAGTGTTTACGGTCCATGGACAGGGGACCGTTGTAAGGGGAACCGTTTATGAAGGAGTAGTACAGGAAGGAGAAATTCTTGAGCTTCTTCCCCAGCAAAAAAAGGTTAGAGCTCGTCAGCTTCAGGTTCATCATCAGCCTCAAACTACAGGGAGAGCTGGTCAACGAGTTGCTATTAATTTAGGGGGCATTTCGAAACAAGAGGTGAAACGGGGGGACGTTTTAGTTTCAACACAATACTATTCTACGACGGAAACGATAGATGTTTCTTTAGATACGGTGGATAGTTTAAATTATCCACTTAAGCAGCGGGGGTATATTAAACTACATATTGGAACAGCTGAAGTGTACGGTAAAATTGTATTTTTTGATCGTAATGAATTAACGGAAGATAAAAGTGTTTTGTGTCAGCTCCGTTTAGATAGTCCGGTTGTGACAAAGAGGGGCGATAGGTTTATTTTACGTCGACCAACTCCCATGGAAACGATCGGTGGTGGAGTGGTTATAGATCCAAATGGGGAAAAATATAAATTTGGTGAAAAAACGATTGAAAAGCTTTCACTTAAAAAAGAAGGGACACCATCAGAACGAGTCGTTGACATATTAAAAAAACATAAAGGTTTACCAATAGAGCACCTAGAACAAGAAACAAGCATGAATGAGGAGGAAATAAATAGAGTGGTAGACGATCTACTTTCGAAAGAGGAGCTCATGAAACTGGGTTCAAGCTATCTATTAACCTCCGTCTTCGAAGAAATGGTTCAAGTTTTACAAAAGGAGTTAAGGGAATATCATGATAGATTCCCACTGAGGGAAGGAAAAAATAAAGCAGAATTAAAACAAGATGTGTTAACATATGGTCTTTCACTAGCTGAAAATGTAATAGAAGAAGGAGTAAAAAGAGAGGTGTTTAAAAAAAGTGGTCAATTTATAGCTTTAGCCTCTTTTTTACCTAGCTTTCCACAGCAATGGGAAAAACGGATGAAGCAAGCTGTTTCTACCCTTGAGAAAGAGGGATTAGAAGTAAGTCCATATGGAGATTGTGTTAATCAAGCTGGAATTCCTAAGGACCTACAAGATGAGCTTCGGCATTTTTTAATTCGGAATGGGGAAATGATTGAACTTGATGAAAAGCACCTCATGCCCAAAAAAGCATTTGATAATGGGGTAAAAAGGCTCTATGAAAAAACGGATGAACGGTTTAATCTTCAAGATGCAAAAGGCGTGTTAAATCTAACACGAAAATATTTAGTTCCATTCATGGAACGGTTAGATGTAATAGGGTTAACAAAGAGGGATGGGAACGATCGAATATGGTTAAAGAATCCTGTTGAATAGATAGTTGAATAAGAAAAAATGAGCTCAGAGTATTGTCTCTGGCTCATTTTTTCCTAAACGAATTAGATAGGGTATGGATATTAATATACGTAAATAGATTTTTCTTTTTTATCCGTTACTTTTCCGATAATAGACGCTTTGAATTCCCCTTTTTTATTGAATTCATTCACGTATTCATGTGCTTCTTCTTCTGGTAAGCTTATGAGTAATCCTCCAGATGTAATGGCATCACATAAAATTAGCTCATCTACTTCCTCTAATGCTTCGCTATATTCTACATTATCCATTAACCATTGGTGGTTTGCTTTACTTCCACCTGGAACTATACCTTGTACGGCTAATTCCCTCGTTCCTTCAAGAAGGGGTACGTGATTATATTGAATTTCAAATGTCACATTGCTTCCACTTGCCATTTCATGAGCATGTCCCATTAATCCAAAGCCTGTAACATCTGTTACAGCATTCGGATGAAAAGCATCCAGTGCTTCACCAGCAAGATTATTTAATTCCGCCATTGTTTTTGTTACAGCTTCCTCTTGCTCAGCTGACGTTTTGTCTCTCTTTATTCCTGTCGTTAATATGCCGACACCAATTGGCTTCGTTAGAACAAGAACATCACCAGGCTGTGCCCCTACATTTTTTAAAATACGATCAGGATGTACAATTCCTGTTACGCTTAATCCAAATTTTGGTTCTTGGTCATCAATGGAATGCCCCCCTGCAATGACAGCACCAGATTCTGCAACCTTATCAGAAGCTCCCTTTAATATTTGTGCTAAAACTTCGTGTGGAAGCTTTTTAATAGGGAATCCCACAATATTTAATACTGTTTTTGGAACACCGCCCATGGCGTAAACATCACTAAGAGCATTTGCTGCAGCAATTTGTCCAAACATATAAGGGTCATCAACGATTGGTGTAAAGTAATCGACTGTTTGAATGAGAGCAATGTCTTCTGTTAATTTATAAACGCCACCATCATCAGATGTGTCGTGACCAACGAGAAGCCGTTCGTCTTTATTAGATTTAGGTAAATAACGCAGTACCTGCGCTAGGTCACTTGGACCAATTTTGCAGCCTCAACCAGCTTTTGTTGAAAGGGCTGTAAGTTTAATCTTTTCCATGTTATTTTCCATCCTACATACCTCCTTATAGTAATACATTACAAAATGAAATTATATTTGTCTAAAAAATAGATTATAAAGATTGAGAACAATTAATAAAATTAATTTTTAGAATCTTTTATAGTTCAAACTGATAAGTAAATGGAACTTTTTTATTTAGGCTTGGCTTAATAAACAAAGTGCTGCTTCTTGAATAGAATGTTGATAGTTGAAGGTGGCGAGACTCCTGCGGGGCGTCGTTGTTTAATAAACTAACCTTAATTCAAAAACAGCCTAAGTAAAAAACCTTCTGCCTTTAAGTATAAGCATTTTTTTTGAAAAAAAACAAATCCTATCTTAGAATAAAATTAGCAATTTTCTTTTTTAACTACACTATAAAGGGGTTTTGTAAATGAGCTATAAAATGACAGTAGAATTTTGCATGAAGTGAAACTATGCTCCAAAGGCTGCGAGTTTCGCAGAACAATTATTCAGTCATTTCCGTGGAGAAATAACAAACATGGATCTTATTCCGAGCTCAGGTGGAGTTTTTGAAGTAACTGTGAATGGAGAAAAACTTTACTCCAAAAAGGAAACTGGTGAATTTCCAGACCCAGATATGTTTATTAAAAAAATGGAATCGTTAACATAAGACTTTAGCAAATGCTAAAGTCTTTTCTTTTTGGATGTTTATTCCTATTTGATTTATGTGTAATATATAATTATTAGAAGTAATTGATTGCCTATATAAAGAAAAAGGTGGTCGCAATGACCACCTTTCCCTTTAGAGTAGATACTGGCCTTCTATGGGGTAAAGTCGATGTTTGTCTTTTGTAAACACCTCATTTATTATTTCGTATTGTTTCATTTCCTTGACTGTGTTTGTTGCCTGTTACGAGTACAAGCGAACCACCCCTCAAGGTTGATACTTACGAAAACCCTTCAAAATCCTGTATCTTCTCTTTTGAAGAAGAAGTCTCTTGACCCCCTCTTCACTTATTATGATGGACAGAAAATGATAAAACATGCATGGAATTTTATGGATTTGGAGTGAAGTGATGATGGTACTTATTCGAAATATACCTGCAGTACATGAAATACAGCAGACAGAAGTGTATGTAGAGCTTTTACATAATAAACACATTCCTGATTTGATCGTAAAGGGATGGATAAAGGAATGTTTATCAACATTAAGAAAAGACATTCTTGACGATAACGAAAAATATAACGATTATTCTCGAAATGATTTTATTTTACTTGTTTGCGATCATTTACTAAAAAAATCAGATTCTTATTATGAATATAACTTACGAACTGTTTTAAATGGCACAGGGACGATCCTTCATACTAATTTAGGCAGGGCTAGATTAAGCGAAGCGGCCATTAAGCGAGTAGTAGAAACTTCTAGTTACTACAGTACGTTAGAGTACAATGTAGCGGAAGGGAAACGTGGTTCACGTCATGATATTATTCAAGATTTATTAGCGAAAGCAACAAACAGTGAAGCTGCTATGGTAGTAAATAATAATGCAGCTGCAGTATATCTTGTACTGAAATGTTTAGGGAAAGGGAAAGAAGTCATTGTATCTAGAGGAGAACTTGTAGAAATTGGAGGTTCTTTTCGAGTGTCTACCATTATGGAAGAAAGTGGTGCAACACTTGTTGAAGTAGGGACGACTAATAAAACACATCCATATGACTATGAACAAGCTATTACTCCTGAGACAGGGATGTTAATGAAAGTGCATACGAGTAATTTTAAAACTGTTGGTTTTACAAAAGATGTTTCCACAGCAGAATTAAAAGAAATTGCATCCTCTGTAATGGAGTCAAATGAAACTAGTACCAATTCTATCATTATTTATGAAGATTTAGGTAGTGGCTCTCTTTATCCATTTAAACATGATGGAATAGGAGATGAACCTGTCGTAAAAGAAGCTTTGAAGCATGGAGCAGATATTGTATCCTTCAGTGGGGATAAGCTTCTTGGGGGCCCTCAAGCAGGAATCATTGCTGGAAAAAAATCCATTATTGATAAGCTTAAAAAGCATCCTCTTGCAAGAGTTCTCCGTGTGGATAAAATGACACTAGCAGCATTAGAAGCTACTTTACAATCTTATGTTTACGGTGAAAATGTCCGTGACATTCCAACCATAAGGGATATATTACAAACAAAAGATGAAATAAAAAATAAGGTGCATGTATTTTTAGATAAGCTACCTGATTTGTCATCATTGTGGAAGGTAGAAGTAACAGAAGCAACTTCTCAAGTAGGGGGAGGAACAATGCCAACGGTGGAACAAGATTCTGTTGGTGTAAAAATAACCTATGAAGGGATTTCTACATCGAAACTAGAAAAAATGTTCAGAAAGATATCTATACCGGTAATCACAAGGGTCGTGGAGGACAGTGTCTTTATTGATTTCCGCACAATTGCTATTGACGAAATACCGTTATTGCACACAAGTTTTCTGGAAGTAGATGAACAGGCAAAAAAGCTCCATACTTCGCACTAACGTGCTGAAGTGTGGAGCTTTCCCACTGGAGTCGTCGCCCTGCTCTACTGAACCGTTTCTATTTTCAGGGGAGACCGCCTATGCAAGTGAATACTTGCACCATGGAGGATGAAAATATTATTACAAGGGTATTCATTCGTTGCTGGCGACAGCTTTCCGTGGGGCACGGCCTCAACTTCCTAAAACTTACACAGTAAGCTTTTAGGGGATTTTCGACTCGCGCTGATCCCACTGGAGTCGTCACCCTTCACTACTGAACCGTTCTTATTTTCAGGGTAGACTTCCCATGCCAGTAGATATTTGTACTATGAGGAATGAAAATACTCTTTCACAGCAATAACATCTTATGATTTTGTAACTTTGCAGTCGTCTAGTAGGGTCCTATTGTCCCGTAAATAGGATAGAAGCTGCTTTCCGGGAAGATAGAAGTTCTGGGTAGTTGACCTGGTTTAAACAAAAGCAGGTCAACTACGACTTACTAACTCTAAGCATCCTTAAAATTTATCCTTCTCCGTCCGTTTGTGGGACGTGATTACGCTTTTTAACTTTGTGGGATCCGGATAATGGTTCAGGTTGTCCACTCTTTTTCCCTTTAGGAGCATTTCTTCGTTGATCTTTATACGTATTTTTTTCAGTCATATTCTATTTCACCTTCCAAATTATATTTTTCTTTACAAAAACCGTTCTCCTTTACTTTTTACAACCACAGATGAAATCATTCTTTAATAAAATGATTTAAATATTTTAAACAATGGTATGTATAAACCTCATATAAAAATGAAAACTATAAATGATATTTATGAGAATAAAATTTTTAGGGGGAGAAAAATGCCATACCATAAGAATAAACGTCAATCATTTGAAGCAGCCCAACAAGCATATGTACAGCTTCAGGAAGCAATTGAAAATCTTCATGAAGAAGATGCTGATTATGGCCATCAACATAAAGTAGCAGAACAAGAATTAGATGAGGCAATACAGGTTATTCAAAAAGCACAAGTAACTGCATCTGAACATCAAAAAAGACAGCTGGATTTATATTCTCAAGAAATAACGAAGTATAGACAACAGCTTTTGGAATAAGTCTATCTATCTTCACAAAAATTAGCTTTTATTGAAAAAACCAAAATCAGTTGTTGATTTTGGTTTTCTTCTTCTTTAACATTTATCGCATAATTAAAGCATTTTACTGACGTTTTTTCGTTTTTTTATTGAATTGTCTTTCTTCAGCAGTTAAAGGATCATTTTCTTGACCTTCTTCGTAGCCTACACCTCGTCCTTGGGCTTTAGCATCATTCATTCCTGGTCGAATATGATTGGCTCTTTTTTTAGTCATACTAACACCTCCAGTAACTAGTGTGTTCAGTCAAATTGATTTTATAAGCGAAGGAGAAAAACAAAATAACCGAAAATAAACTTAATATTCAATTTAAAAAATCGAGTAAAATTAGTAGATATTTTTTTGAAATTGTTTTAACATAAATGTGGTCTAACAAAAGTGAGGAAATGTGACAAATTTCCGAATAAAGGTTTTA
The DNA here is from genome assembly GCF_029688925.1 of Evansella sp. AB-P1. Taxonomy (GTDB): domain Bacteria; phylum Bacillota; class Bacilli; order Bacillales; family Salisediminibacteriaceae; genus Evansella. The sequence continues at coordinate 10,791 of NZ_JARUKY010000023.1, read as the reverse complement.
GACAATTTCGAATATCTAGTATATGATAGTAATTGAAGGAGGGAATACATATATGTCAAAAGAATCTTTGTATAATTCAAAACGTACGTTTAATGCAAATGGAAAAACTTACAGCTACTATGATTTAAAAGCAATTGAGGAGAAGGGTGTTGGTAACGTAGCCAAATTACCTTTCTCTATTAAGGTGCTTTTAGAATCAGTCCTACGTCAATATGACGGAAAAGTAATTAAAGAAGAACATGTTGAGAATTTAGCTAAATGGGGCACGAAAGACGTTAAAAATATTGATGTTCCATTTAAACCATCCCGTGTTATCTTACAAGACTTTACAGGTGTTCCTGCTGTAGTAGACCTTGCCTCTCTAAGAAAGGCAATGGCCGATTTAGGTGGGGATGCTAATGAGGTTAACCCAGCGATTCCTGTTGATTTAGTTATTGACCACTCCGTACAAGTAGATGAGTTCGGTGGAGCTGACTCTCTTCTTCGAAACATGGAATTAGAATTCGAAAGAAATGAAGAACGTTATAAATTTTTAAGCTGGGCACAAAAATCTTTTGATAATTATAGAGCTGTACCACCTGCAACTGGTATCGTTCACCAAGTAAACTTAGAATACTTAGCAAACGTTGTCCAACAAAATGAACAAGATGGTGAAATTGTCGCTTTCCCAGATTCATTAGTAGGTACAGATTCTCACACTACTATGATCAACGGTCTTGGTGTTCTTGGATGGGGTGTTGGTGGTATCGAAGCGGAAGCTGGAATGCTTCAACAACCTTCTTATTTCCCAGTACCAGAAGTTATTGGTGTAAAACTTAAAGGTTCTTTACCTGAAGGTGCAACAGCAACTGACTTAGCTTTAAAAGTAACGCAAATTTTGCGTGAAAAGAAAGTTGTCGGGAAATTTGTAGAGTACTTCGGGCCAGGTCTTGCTGATATGACATTAGCTGATCGTGCAACACTATCAAACATGGCTCCTGAATATGGTGCAACTTGTGGTTTCTTCCCAGTCGATGATGAAACGTTAAACTACTTACGCTTCACAGGACGTAGTGAAGAGCTTGTAAACTTAGTTGAAGAATATAGTAAAGCAAACGGTATGTTCTACACACCGGGACAAGAAGATCCTACATTTACAGATGTTGTAGAAATTGACCTTTCTATAATTGAACCGAACCTTTCTGGTCCAAAGCGTCCACAAGATTTAATTCCTCTTTCTAACATGAAGGATGAGTGGAGAAAGGCATTAACTGCGCCAGTTGGAAACCAAGGTTTTGGTTTATCTCCTGAAGAAGTAGATAAGGAAGCGACTGTTAAACATCCAAATGGTAAAGAATCCAAACTAGAAACAGGCTCTGTTGTTATTGCTGCAATTACGAGCTGTACAAATACATCTAACCCTTACGTTATGATCGGTGCCGGTCTATTAGCGAAGAAAGCTGTTGAGAAGGGATTAGAGGTTCCTGGATATGTGAAAACTAGTTTAGCGCCAGGATCTAAGGTTGTTACAGGGTATTTAGAAGCTGCTGGACTTATGCCATATTTAGATCAATTAGGATTTAACCTAGTAGGATACGGATGTACAACATGTATTGGTAACAGTGGGCCTCTTCCAGAAGAAATTGAAGCTGGAATTGCTGAAAACGATTTAACTGTTACATCTGTATTAAGTGGTAACCGTAACTTTGAAGGACGTATTCATCCACTAGTAAAGGCGAACTACTTAGCTTCACCACCACTAGTTGTAGCTTACGCATTAGCAGGATCTGTGGATGTTGATTTCAACAATGATCCAATTGCGAAAGATAAAGATGGAAACGATGTATTCTTTAAGGATATCTGGCCATCACATGCTGAAATTCAAGCATCAATGGAAAAAGCTGTTGCTCCTGAATTATTTAAAAAGCAGTATGAAAAAGTATTTGATGACAATGAAGAGTGGAACAACTTAGAAAGTCCTGATGGAGATCTTTATAATTTTGATGAAGACTCCACATATATTCAAAATCCACCGTTCTTTGAAAACCTTTCTCCTCAACCAGAAGAGGTTAAAGAACTAACAGGATTACGTGCCGTTGGTAAATTCGGTGATTCCGTTACGACGGACCACATTTCTCCAGCAGGTTCTATTGCAAAAGACAGTCCTGCAGGTAAGTATTTAATAGAGAAAGGCTTAAAGCCAGCTCAATTCAACTCTTACGGATCCCGTCGTGGTAACCATGAAGTAATGATGCGTGGTACTTTCGCTAACATCCGTATTAAAAACCAATTAGCACCAGGAACAGAAGGTGGCTACACTACTTACTGGCCAACTGGTGAAACAATGGCAATTTATGATGCATGTATGAAGTATAAAGAAGAAGGAACAGGTCTAGTGGTTCTTGCTGGTAATGACTACGGTATGGGAAGTTCCCGTGACTGGGCAGCAAAAGGAACAAACTTACTTGGTATTAAAACAGTTATTGCACAAAGCTTCGAAAGAATTCACAGAAGTAACCTTGTGCTAATGGGTGTTCTTCCACTTCAGTTTAAAGATGGAGATAGTGCTGATTCACTAGGTCTAACTGGTAAAGAGTCATTTGAAGTAAAAGTAACAAATGATATTCAGCCACGAGATCACGTAACAGTAGTTGCAAAAGACTTAGAATCAGGAAAAGAAACAACATTTGAAGTATTAGCACGTTTTGATAGTGAAGTTGAAATTGATTACTACCGTCATGGTGGTATCCTTCAAATGGTACTTCGTAACGCCCTTAACAAAGCTAAAGCATAATATAACAAAAAGACCATCAAAAGAATCGCTTTTGATGGTCTTTTTTTAAAAGATAAAGTATAAAATTTGCCTGCGGAAAAGCAACAGTAATTGAACCATCGAGGAACAAAACATTAATAATGAAGCTTATCACTTATCAGATCCTATTGTATTAATTGATTGTATACCGTATAAGGTATTGCATATTTGTCCTTAAGTGACTGTCCTTCCTCATAGGAACGATAAGAAAAAATTTCTTCTTCATTTTCAAGAACTAATAATTCTAACACGTAATCGTCATTTCTTCCCTTTGTTTCAAGTTCGAGTGTGATTGAACCAATGTTTATTTCATAAAAGTTAAAGGTGAGACCTAATAATGTTTTCGTTTTCTTCTTATTCTGTTGATACTCCGTTATATACATGACTAAATCACGAATATGGAGCTTGTGCATTTTTTCAGAGTCTTTATTAAATATGTTTTTAACTTGTTTAATAATACCCATCTTTTTACTCTCCTTATCATCGTTCTCTCATTTTTATATAGGGTATGTATTTAAATTAAAAATAAAACGTTAAATGATCATATCGTTCATTAAAGAGGATACATAGATAAAGTAACGACACACATAATAACGGTATAAGTATAGTTTAAAATTACTTTTGAAAGGAGCTAGGTGTAACGATGGGACGTCAGAAAAAAGGTAATGCAAATGCACAAAGAAATAATAATAAAAAAGAACAAGGAAAGAAGAATCATGCATCAGAACTAGAGACATTTGCTGATTATGAAGTGAAAAAAATGAGAAACGATTAAATTTGTAAAAGTCTAAAAATTTTCTTGTTATGTATGGATATGTTCACTCTAGGGTAATAATGGAAGTAAATGCTTAGAGGTGAATAATAATGACAAAGAGAAAATTGCGCTTTGAAGAATTGATAAAAGAAAACAAACAGGAATTATTGAAGAACCCGAAAGAGCTAGAAAAAATTGAACAACGACTAGATCAAAAACATATGGATCGTCTCCCATCTTAAGTTAGGAACGACTAGTTTTTACTAGTCATACTTACAAGTCCCCTGGCAATATTAAAGGTATGGAGGGGATATTTATGGCTTCAAATTTTACAAAGTTCCAGCAATTTCGTCCAAACAAGTTAGGAACGCAACCACGTAAAAGTGATTCAAACAAAGGTAAAAAGATGAATACAAAAGGAAATGATCATCCAGATTACGTACCGACAAAAGGGAAATAAGGGTGATAAAGCTTAAAGCGCTTGGATGATTATTCCAAGCGCTTTTAAATGTTCAATAGGCTCAGTTAGTGGTTGTTGTTGATTTTTGATAAAATGTAGTTTCTCCTTATTGCACTAACGCACCGATAGTTTAAGTGAAAGTGTTCACAAATTCCAAAGAACAGTTTTGGATAATCAAATTCCCCATAAAAAAGATTAGAAAAAATCTAATCTACAAAGGTGAAGAGTATAACTCTAACTTATCCATATCTACAATAAATTTATATTGTTTTAATACATCTAAGCCAAGTAAACCATTATGTCCTTTAGGCAACATTCCTACATCTAACTCAAAGTCTTTTATAGAAAACGTATCAATTTTGATTTCATCCATTACCTTTGTATAGAATGGTACACTCCCACCAATTCCATATGCTTCGTAGATTTCATCGCCATTCTCGTAAGTAACCCCAATCATTTCTAAAATATCAGGACAAATAACAGTATGCGATGAGCCAGTATCAACGATGACATCATCAATTCTAAGAGATTTCCCACGATAAGTGACAATTAACGAAGTTGTTATAAGTTGTCCATCATATGAAAGTTTCATTAAATTCGTCTCACTTTCATCAGGGGGTCACGGCGAATATGAATAACAAACTCTTCATTTGATGTATGGTACACAACTGTACCTTCTTTGGCTTTAAAAAACTCTTGATTAGCATCTTCGTCTTCGATTGGACGTATTGGTGCTACTTCATCAACAATTTTCTTATCTCCTTCTTCGTGATAGTCCAAAATTGAAACTAGAAGAAATTGATTTGGGAATAACTCTCTGACTTCTTGCCACTTCATCTTCGCATTCCTCCTTTTCCTTTAATTATAATTGATAAAGAGGTTGTTTTCATTAGTTATCAATTACTAAACTTTCCTCTTATTCAGTTTAAGCACCCGTTAGCTTAACTATATATTTTCACAAACCTTTAATATTGCCTATGTATAAAAGAAATCTATAAAAAGTTTTTGCTTTTATTTCTTATAATACATCCAATTACAGCTCCTATGAATGCTCCTGAAGTGTTTAAAATTACATCATCTATATTTGATGTTCTTCCACTGTTAAGTAGGAACTGTAAAATTTCAATCGTTATCGAGAACGCCATTCCTAGCAAGGTTGTTTTTAAAATTACCTTGGATGTCGATTTTAATATCAAAGCCAAAAGTATGCCAAATGGGATGAATAAAATAATATTAAAACCTAACAATCTAATGGGCACTGTGTAATGAACAGAGTTAAATAAAACATCTAAAATACTTCCAAACGGAACCATTTGAAGAGCTCTACCCTCCATAAATGGTCTAGGCATGAGAGTTACCATCATTACTCCAATTATTGAAAGGGCAAAAAGAATATATAATACTGAAAATAATAATGCAGCTTTCTGCTCAGTTCCCTTTTTTAAAGCTCTTCGATAAAAAAACCAACCAATTATTATTACGATAGGAATGATAAGCAGAAATAATGGTATCACACCACTAAAGGCTCTCCATAGTTGCTCCATTTCCGTATCCCCTTTTCTACATTTAGTGTGAAAATTTGTAAAACTATTCTCCCCTTAGTTTAACATCATTTTCCAATTAGTAGGCAAAAAAAGAGCTGCAACATTGCAACTCGTAATTTTACTAACGCTTCCGCTTGTTTAAGTGTAATACATCACATTTAAATTTTACTTAGTCATACAATTTAAATACAATTTTTATATTAATTTGACTTTTTAATACACGTGTAATAAAATTATTACATATGAAAGATAATATGACTGGTGACGAACTGTTAAAGGTTTTAGAAGCATTATCAAATCCATACCGTCTACAAATTATTTCGATTTTGTATCAAGAAAGACAGTATGTAAGTCAACTGGCAAGACATTTAGGCATTAGCAGACCTTTACTTTACTTACATTTACAAAAGTTAGAGGAGGCGAATTTGCTAATAGGACATCATGAAATATCCAAGAACGGTAAAGCTATGAAATTTTTTGAATTAAATTCGTTCGAAATTAAATTAACCGAACAAATTATCGCTCAGTTATCGAGTAGCTTAACCAAAAAAAGAAAAGGTGACTAATGACTAAAATTATTTGAAAGGAGATTCTATGTTTACAAATACTGGACCTATGGTAAATCAACTTATGGTATTTGGCTTTCTCATAGTACCTATCTTTATATTAATTGTGGTTTCTATGTATATAATTTTTATTGTTCGTAGAATGGAAAAACGTTCAGAACGACGTTTGGAATTAGATAAAGACAATCGAGCATTCCAACAACAACAAATTAATACTATGGAAGAGTTAAATACTAGGCTAAAATATATAGAAAATCGACTAAAAGAAGTAGATTAAATAGATACATTCAACCTTAAATTTACACTATAAAACCAAGAAACATTGTATAATTGAATGTTTCTTGGTTTTAACCTTTATATTGGACTCCATCGTATTCTAGATAAATTAAGTTACAATAAGAGTAACAATAACTTCTACAACTATTCTCCCTGTTTGATACAACAGCAGCAACAGCTTGTTCCAATATCGATCCCGATAGTTCAATAAGAAATTGATTTAATAAAGTCTTCTATGTTATTTATCATTTGGTTTGGTTGAACACTAAACTCAATGGTTTGATAATTTGGCAACCACTGTACTCCTATTGTATGGACTTTTGCCTGCTTACCTGCTGTAATGTCAGCATCACTATCCCCAAGAAAAATTGCCTCACTATTTTTTATTTCTAACTTCTCTAATGCCTGGATTACACCTTCTGCGTGGGGTTTAGGATTTTCTACGTCATCACCAGTAATAATAACATCAAATATATCATTCATATTCAGGCTTTTTAATGATATAAGTAAGCTTCGTTTTGCTTTACCATTTACTATTCCTAACTTATATCCTTCTCTTTTTAGTAAGGAAAGTAAGTTATTTATTTCCTTGTTATCAATAACTAGTTCCGTATGTTTTTCACTATATTTTTGATAGTATAATTCGATTGCTTCTTCAATATTTTCGTTCCTTAAATTTTCTTTGATGATTCCTGTTTCAGATGGTCCGAACATAGCTTTTATTTCATCTGATGTAACCTCTCTATTATCGTACTCCTTAAAAACGGCTTGAAAGGCGTAAAAACAAACAGGCAAAGTATCAGCAAGAGTACCATCAAAATCAAAAAGTATCGCTTTAATAACCAACTCATCCTTTATCAATAAAATATCCTTCGAAAGAAAAATTACTAACTACTGAATTTATAAAATGTTAATCTTCTATATTTGTATAAATTGAGTCTTCTACATTTGGAAGTAATTTATAAATACTTTTATTTAATTGCTTTTCCAATTCATTTTTAATGGAGTAAAAGCCTTTCCAATGTAACGAGGTATGTGAATTTGTACCGTGACGTAACCCAACAGAAACCAGTCTTTTTTCAAGTGTGGTAAAGCCTTCAGCATCAGCAAGAGCATCACATAGAGTAATTACTTTATTGTAAATATCGTAATCTTTATTTTCATTAAGGATTGCAACCAATTTTTCCTACATATATTTTGAAACAAGGTTCCACTCAGCAGCATTTTCAATATTCTCGTTTTTACACGGAAATGAATGTGTGACACATATTATCCCATTACCAGTAAAGCCTTGTTCATTCATGTAAACATAACCATCATATGAATGGATAACAGACTTAGTAAAACCTTTGTACCTACCAATATCATGTAATAAAGCTGCGTTGTACCCTAAGTCAATATTAAATGCCCTTAGTACGGATTTTTCCATCTGATTTGAATTGATAAATAACCATGCCCTTACTTGAATGGCTTTAATAATATCTATAACTTTCACTGATTACACCTTCTTTTTCCGTGTTTTGCCACCATTATAGAACGAAAGTTCGGGTGATTGTAAATATCAACATTAAACACTAACACTGTGATTCAATAAAATAAAAATATGTAAAGTATCTAGACTTGTTTTCTTATAGTAATCATATGATAATAGAAATTGGACAAAGGATAAATTTAATACATGATTTGAGGTGTAAACAATCTTGAATGTAAAAGGGAAAAAAGTAAAACATAAATCACCTTTTCCAGTTTCATCTATGCTATTTTTTATTTACATGATTGTATTAATATATATTACATTTTTTGCGTGGAATCATGGGGCCTCTTTAGGGCCACTCGGTCCAGGTGGAAGAAATTATAACTTAGATCCATTTTTAACAATATATAGAATATCTATATTTAGAGATTGGTATATGATTTTTACTATTTTAATTGGAAACATACTTTTATTTATTCCATTTGGTTTACTCTTTCCGTTGTTTTTAGAAAGATTTAATTTTATTCGGAAACCTGTTAAGATTATTCCTGTTACTGTAGCAGCTATGTGTCTTTCCATAATAATAGAAGTGAATCAGTTTGTTTTTACGTATCGTGTTGCAAATATTGATGATGTTATTTTAAATACAACTGGTGCTTTCATAGGAGTCCTTACGTATCGCGTATCCAGAAAAATAAGAATAATATAAAAAAACATCCTTCTATGCTTTTGAAGGATGTTTTTTTTGCATTAATTGATGGTCAATTCTCCTCGTCCAAATACGATAAATACTATATACAATTGATAAAAATACAACGTAGATTAGAACCATGTATATAATTTCCAATGGATCTGTCACAATTGTATGACCTACCAGGGCAAATAATATCATGGCAGGGATCTTTCCTAAACCTGAAGCAATGGAATAGGAAATAAATGATACTCTACTTAACGCTGCATAAGCATTAATAAGAATAGAGGGAATGACAGGTATCATTCGTAAGATGGTAATACTCATAAAAGCATTACGTTCAAAAAGTAGGGTAATTTTTTTTGTTACTGTGTAGCGTAAAAGTATTTTTGTCCCCCATTTGTGAAACCCCCCGTAGCGAATCATAGAAAAGAAAATAATTGATGCTAACGTTGAACCTATCCAAATAACGAATGCGCCTAACCATGGTCCATAGGCTGCCCCTATTACGCCTCCTACAATTGGATATGGAATTACTGGAAATAATGACATGAATGTAGCAATTATAGAAGTTAAAACCACATAATCTTGCTCATTATTCTGTATCCAATGAAGGAGAGGTTCATGATAAAAATATAATAACAAAATAATGGTAATTGCGGTTATAACAACAATCAGTTTTCGATACATAGGTGTTTACTCCTTTTCTCACAATGCGTACTTTATTATTTTACAATAGAAGACTCAATGAAAAAAGAACAATGATGGACAATACATGCCACTTTATTGATTTTTTATAAAAAAATGCTCATGGGACATGTTTTACCAGCGTAAGCTTAAATGATAAATGTGAATCGTGAGGGAGTGAATGTATGCAAATTCATGTTGTTCAGTCAGGACAAACAGCTTATGGTATTTCACAAGCTTATTCTGTATCAATAGATGATTTAGTTCAAGCAAATGAAATACCTGATCCAAATAATCTTGTTATTGGTCAAAGTCTTGTTATTCCAATTGTAGGATCCTTTTATTGGATCCAGCCGGGGGATAGCTTATTTAGTATTGGACAGCGGTTTGGAATACCTCCACAGCAGCTAGCAGAGACAAATCGAATACCATTAGATGCACCACTTGATATTGGATTACGTTTATATATACCTCCTCGACCGAAAACGGAAGCAGAAGTAAATGCTTATGTTGAACCTATTGGAGGTCAAGTAACAGAGCAGCTTATAAATTCTGCACGATCAAGAGCACCCTATTTAACTTATCTCGCCCCATTTAGCTATCAACTTAATCGAGACGGCTCCTTGACTGCACCACCATTAGATAACTTTGCAACTATAGCTACAGAAGTAAATGCTGGACTAATGATGGTGGTTACTAACTTAGAAGAAGGTGCATTTAGCGACGAGGTTGGAGCAGCAGTCCTGACTAATGAGGGCGCACAAGACAGATTGTTAAATGAAGTTGTTGAAGCAGCAAAAAATATCGGTTATCGTGACATCCATTTTGATTTTGAATATTTACGTGTGGAAGATAGGGAAAGATATAATCAATTTTTACAAAAGGCTGTTAATCGTCTACATCAGGAAGATCTTTTAGTTTCTACAGCTTTAGCACCAAAAACTCGTGCAGATCAGCCTGGGCAATGGTATGAAGCACATGATTATGGTGCCCACGGTGAAATTGTTGATTTTGTTGTTTTGATGACGTATGAATGGGGCTATAGTGGAGGTCCTCCAATGGCTGTTTCACCTATTGGACCTGTACGCGAAGTGATTGAATATGCGTTATCAGAAATGCCTGCCAATAAAATTATGATGGGTCAAAATTTATATGGTTATGACTGGACATTACCGTATGAGCCTGGTGGAGACTATGCTGCCGCTTTAAGTCCTAATCGTGCTGTACAGCTTGCTTTTACAGAAAATGTTCCTATTCAATATGATATGGAAGCTCAAGCACCTTTTTTTGAATATGTGGATGATGATGGTGCTGAGCATGTGGTTTGGTTTGAAGATGCAAGAAGTATTCAAGCGAAGTTTGATTTAATAAAAGAGCTAGGTTTACGAGGCATCAGCTACTGGAAATTAGGATTACCATTCTCCCAAAATTGGCAGCTCCTAGCTGATCAGTTTGAAATAAGGAAATTTTAGACGATATTAAGTGGAAAGATGACGTTTAATAATACAAGTTATAATAGTTCCATTCATTATGGGACTATTTTTTTGT
>NZ_JARUKY010000022.1 GCF_029688925.1 Evansella sp. AB-P1 | reverse complement strand
AAATAATTACCAAATGGATGGAGCCACCTTTGATTGGGTATTTACCTTTTTGGCTCTAAACAAGATAGACAAATAAACTGAAAATTCAAACATTATTTATGCAACACTAATGACCTAATTTATGAGATATATAAATTCTTTTCAAACGCCGTCTTGCTTCAGGCTCCATCACCTCGTGTCAAATAACCTGTCTGTATAAAAAGTAAAAAGCGCTTTTAAACGGCCAGAACATATGCATTCGGTGGGAGACAGGATGTCGATATTACGCCGTTGCCTACAGGACGTAGGCTGTACTTAGGTGGAATTGGGACGCCTTGGGCTTTTCTTATTGATACCCTTTCTTTCATTGATTTATGAAAAATAGTAATGGATTAATGATTGGATGTGAGGGACGAAATAAAGGAATGAGCACTAATATAATTGTTAAAACTATCTATATGAATGAATTTCATAAATGAAAAATTGTAGAAAAAGACGAGCATTATTTTCGATTGCAGAGGAAGAGACAGGATCATATGCTTTAGCTGTTACAAAATGTCTAGTGTAGAGTTGAAGCCGTGCCCGGAGCTAGGATGGCGACATTACGCCGTTGCCTACAGGACGTGGGCTGCCCTTAGGCGTAATTGGTACGTCTGAAGCGGAGATCGAATTAAATATAAACTTCTTGTATAAATGTTCGTGATTTATAATGAAATAAAGAAGTCTGAAATTGACTCATATATATATTTATTTTAAAAATATAATTAATTTCATTTACTTTTAATTTTGCTAATAGAAAGGACGCTTAGTAATGACAATTGTAAGAATGGGTTATGTAGCAATGAGTATGGAACTGAAAAATAGTTCACCATCTCAAACAATGACATTTTCTCAATTTAACATGATTAACAATAAGGATGCTGCAATTAGGAAGTTGGAACGCCTTGCTGAATCAAATCTTGAGAACTGTTATCGTCTTTTAAAACACAATTTAGCTCATGATATACATTTTTTTCGTCTTAGCTCAAAGCTAATCCCACTAGCAACACATGAAGAACTAAAGGAATGGAACTATTTAGCTCCAATAAAACCAGTTCTCAAGAAAATTGGAAACTTTATAAAGAAACATAATATGAGAATTGATTTTCATCCAGATCATTTTGTTATTTTAAATTCTTCTAAGCAAGAGATTTTTTTAAACTCTCTAAAGATGTTAAGACTCCATCGACAATTATTAAAAGGAATGAACATGGATATTACTCATAGATGTGTGATGCATGTTGGTGGCAGCTATAAAGATAAGGATACTGCTTTAGAACGATTTATTGATAATTGGTCCTTCGTTCCTGAAGAAATACAGAGAATGATTATGCTTGAAAACGATGATAAATCTTTCCATAGTAAAGATGTTCTTTACTTGTGTGAGAAATTAGGGATACCCTTAGTTTTTGATTATCATCACCATTTAGTGAATCATGAGAGAGAGGAATGGAGAGAGGATTGGGAACGTATTGTGAACACTTGGTCTTTCTCCCCTTTTCCAATTAAAATGCATATATCAAGTCCAAAAAATGATAAAGAATTTAGGCATCATGCCGATTTTATTCAATTAGAAATGTTTTTACAATTTCTAAATGAAATAAAAGGGAGTGTTCCACAAATAGACTGTATGATTGAAGCGAAACAAAAGGATCGGGCCCTTTTTAAACTAATGCATGATTTAAAATTTCGTTCAGAGATAGAAATAATTGATGGGGCTAGCTTCAAGATTATATAATAATTATTCACTCTTTAGGGGAAGGGGAAACCATTTTGAGGAGAATTATAATATTAGGTGTTTCGGCAGGTGTAGGGAAATCGTCCTTAGCAAAAGAATTGGGTAAGATACTAAATTTAGAAGTCTATCATTTAGACAAACATTTTTGGAAACCAAATTGGATACAAGCCCATCAAGAAGAATTTTGTGATGCACAGCGGGAAATGGTAAATAAACAATCATGGATAATTGAAGGGAATTATAGTAGTACATATCATATAAGGGAAGTTAAAGCAGATACAATCATTTATCTAGAGCTCCCTCTTATCGTTTGCCTATTCCGTGTAGTAAAGCGTTGGATACAAAATATCGGAAAAACAAGGAGTGACATGGGGGAGGGGTGTAAGGAAAAACTAGATTGGCAATTTATTAAATTTATTGTAACAACATTTTATCAGCGGAAAAAGAAGATGAAAACTCGTTTGAAAGCATTTCAAAGTTTAAAAGAAAGTAATAATGTCTATGTTTTAAAAAGTAAGAAAGATATAGCAAATTTTTTAACAGAATTGCAAGAAAGAAAACCCACAAACATGTAAATTGATATGTTTGTGGGTTTATTTAATATTTCAATAGGATTTATTTTGCAAAAACGTGATTCCCTATTGTTATCGTATGGTCTCTAGTAGCGATCCAGTGATTTGTTGCAATTGCAGGGTTATAGAAAAATAATGAACCACTACCTTGTCCTCTAAATGCCAGAGCTTCATCAACTGCTTTGATAGCAGAAGCTGTTGCAGTTTGATTAATGGATCCAGTGGTTACTGGAGTAAATTGTCTTGTTTCGTGAATGACATCGTGAATAGTATTTGGAAACTGTTCACTATCTACTCGATTTAGTATAACAGTAGCAACAGCTACTTGTCCTGCGTATGGTTCTCCTTTTGCTTCAGCAGTAACAAGTTGAGCAAGTAATCGTTTCTCGTATTGAGTAATGGAGTTTGGAATTATAAGCTGTTCTCCTACGAAAATGGTATCTCCAGTTTTACTGTTTGCATTTTTTAAGTCAAGAACAGAAACTCCGTATTTATTTCCTAATAACCAAAGAGTATCACCGCTTTGAACAGTATGGACAGAAGATGCTTCCGTTGCTTTATCTCCTGCAAAAAATAGTGATGCAGCAATAGTTAAAGTAATCATTAATTTTCGCATTCGTATAACCTCCTATGAATCTATGAGTTAACTCTTGCACGACTACTAGATTATCAGCTTTCAAAAACTTATTCACTAGGAGAATGATGGAAAATAACTGTAAATTTTAACTTAAATCTCATTAAATTGGTGAATGAAACATCAGTAATATATAAAATAATTTCCAAGCTAATGGGAACTGTATAACCGATTGATTAAAAATTTGTGAAAACTAGTAGAAGGGTGTAAGTAAAATGTTGAAAATTTATAAGAGTAAAGAAATGATTATATTGCTGTTAATAGTTCCGATCTTCTTATGTATACTTCCAATAAAAGAAGCTAAGGGTGAAGAATCAATGTTACCTGAAGCATCTGTTTATGTTGATGGACAACCTATTAATACTAATTACATCATGAAAGACGGACACTTCATGGTACCATCCATATTTATAAAGCATACAGGAGCAAAGGTTAATTGGAATGAAGAGTATCAGTCTGTTGTTTTTCAATTGGGAAATACGTATTTTGCTATTCCTTTAGGAGAAAAATATACTGATACATACATTCCTGAACAAAATAGCTGGCAGCGGGAAGAGTTATCAACGATAACCTTTCAATATGATGCTAATATTTATGTACCACTACTTGATGTAGTAAATAAACTAGGTATGGATGTATCCTACAATCAAGCTACAAACCGAACATTTATTGAAACAAAGACAACAATACAATCGGTGAGAATAAATACTGGTTCTCCAGCTAATAAATATGTTTCACTTACATTTGATGATGGTCCAGAAAATCATTATACTCCACAAATACTAGATATTTTAAATGAAAAAGGTGTACCAGCAACTTTCTTCGTAGTAGGACAGCAAGTTGTTAGGTTTCCGAGCATTATGAAACGTATTGTAAATGAAGGACATGGATTAGGAAATCATACGTGGAGTCATCCTGCAATACCAACAATAACTACGAATGAAGTTATACGAGAAATCAAGAAAACACAGAAGGGAATAGATGCAGTAGTAGGTAGGGAACCAGATATATTTCGTCCTCCTTTTGGTGCCATAACAAGATCTGATGACCTTGTATTACAAGAATTAGGTTTAAGAACAATAATGTGGTCTGTTGACACGTTAGATTGGACAGGGATTTCAGCAGATGAAATCTTGAGCATCGTACAAAGAGATGTATCACCAGGAGGAATTATTCTTCAACATAATATAGAAGTTCAACCTGGATTAGGGTTACTTGATGGCTCCGTAGAAGCCCTTCCTAAAATTATTGATAGACTAAAGGAAGAAGGTTATACATTTGTAACAATACAAACCCTATTAGATAATCAGTATTAATGTATAATACCATTTTTCACAAATGTTCACAAAATGTTCTTACAATTATAACTAATTATTAAAACCAGGTCATAATTTTATTGAATTTCTTTTTGTACACTGTTACGATGAAGTTGTATATTTCAAACTTTATATGTAAAAAAATATACAATTACTGCTGACAAAAGGGTGAGTTATGATGAATTTTCCACAATTAAAAATTGCACATATGAAGCCAAGGGTTCCGATTATTCAAGGGGGAATGGGTGTTGGAATCTCACTTAGTGGTTTAGCTTCAGCTGTTGCGAATGCAGGGGGAATAGGAATTATATCCGGTACGGGAATTCCTATTGAGGAAATGAAAGGGCATATACGTAAAGCAAGAGAACTTACAAATGGAATTGGTTATATTGGTGTAAATGTATTGTACGCAATGACAGATTTTGCTGAAACGATGAAAGCTGCAATGGAAGAGAAAGTTGATTTCATCATTTCAGGAGCAGGTATTTCAAGAGATATGTATCAATGGGGAAAAGAATACGAGGTTCCTGTAATATCGATTGTTTCTTCAGCGAAAGTAGCGAAATTGTCTCAAAGGTTAGGAGCTTCAGCTGTCGTCGTGGAAGGTTTTGAAGCAGGGGGACATTTAGGAACAGATAGACCATTGTTTGATATCTTACCAGAAGTGGTTGATGCTGTAGATATTCCAGTGATTGCAGCAGGTGGAATTATTAATGGGAAAGATGTAAGAAAAGCGATTGAGATGGGGGCTTCAGGTGTACAAATGGGTTCACGTTTCGTGGCTAGTGTCGAATGCGATGCACCTCAATCCTTTAAGGATAAATACTTAAGTGCAAAAAAAGGTGAGACAACGTTAATAAAATCAGTTGTAGGGTTAGAAGGAAGAGCAATTCGCAATGCTTTTACTGAACGGATTAGTGATGATAAAAAGGTGAAAATAGATAAATGTTATTCCTGCTTAAAAAAGTGTTCCCACCGTTTTTGTATTTTAGATTCTCTTCTCACATCAAGAGGTGGAAATGCTGAAGACGGACTAGTGTTTAGTGGTTCTAGGGTTCATGAAATTAATGATATCCTTCCTGTGAAAAAGATTATAGATGGTATTATGGATGAATTCCGTTCATCTGTTTCTGTATAAGAATGTAGGTCCCTTTTATAGTAAGAATTTTTAGATTTGAGGTATCTTTATTAATGGATCTATGTTATAGTTAATATACTTATTGTTGTTCGGTGTATCGTTGATAGAAGGGAAGAACTTTATGTAAGTTTCTTTCATCTAGAAATAATATGAAGAGCATAATTTGTAATACTAATCGTGGGGGAATACCCACACAGGAGGAAATTTTTCATGGTAGAAGGTACAGTAAAATGGTTTAATTCAGAAAAAGGTTTTGGATTTATTGAAGTAGAAGGACAAGACGATGTATTCGTACACTTCTCTGCAATCCAAGGCGAAGGTTTCAAAACACTTGAAGAGGGACAAAAAGTTTCTTTTGAAATCGAGCAAGGTCAACGTGGACCTCAAGCAGCTAACGTTCAAAAATAATAATGGATAAAAAGATTCCTGTATAGGAATCTTTTTTTATTTGAATGAATTTCATAAATGAAAAATTGTTGAAAAAGACGAACATTATTTTCAATTGCAGAGGAAGACATCGACTCTAGCGACGAGCATAAGCTTCACGAATAAGCTTAGAGTTGTCTCGACGCATATAACAACAGAGCAGTACTAGTAGATGCAGAGACAGGACCATGTGCTTTAGCTGTATACAAAATGTCTAGTGTGGAGGTTGAAGCTGTGGGCGGTACTTAGGCGTAATTGGAGGATGGCGACATTACGCCGTTGCCTACAAGACGTAGGCTGCCCTTAGGCGTAATTGACACGTCTGAAGCGGAGATCGAATTAAATATAAGCTTTTTGTATAAATATTCGTGATTTATAATGAAATAAAGAATGATGAAATTGACTCATTTATACTTTAATTTTCCTCTGATTAGTTTATATGTAATTTATGTTGTTATTAGTAATCGTTCCATTTGAAAAATCACCATTTCATCATACATTGAGATACATTTATGATTAATGTTTTAATTTATACAAATAAGGGTAAAGAAGTAATTAGCAATTAATAAAGGATGGTTTTGGTGGGGAAAGTCGCTGTCATTTTAGGAGTAATTATTATGATTTTTACTATATATTTATTTACTAGTACTTCATACTTTGATTCAACGACGACATGGGAAGCTTATGATAGTCCTGAAGATGCAGGATGGTCTATAGATAAATTGGATGAAGCGAAAGAGTACTATGATTCGTTAAACTCCACTGCAGCTATTGCCATATATGATGGGAAAGTTTTATTTTCATGGGGAAATGTTTCAAAGAATTCAAATGCCCATTCTGTTAGAAAAAGCTTCCTTAGTTCCCTTTATGGTATTCAAGAAGGACATGGGAACATAGATATTGATCATACATTACATGAATTAAATATCGATGACCAGCCTAGATTATCTATTACAGAGAAAAATGCTACAATAAGAGACCTATTAACTTCTAGTTCTGGTGTTTTTCATCGAGCTGGTGAAGAATCATGGGGAATGATGAGAAATCGTCCTACTAGAGGTAGTCATGAACCAGGGGCTTTTTTTTACTACAACAATTGGGATTTTAATGTACTAGGAACGATTTATAATAATAAAACAAATAATGATCTGTTTCTTCAATTTAAAGAACAGATTGCTGATCCAATTGGGATGGAGGACTTTGATTTAAGTAATACAGAATACCGAACAGAAGTTAGAAGATCAATACATCCATCCTATTTATTTCAAGTATCAGCAAGGGACATGGCCAGGTTTGGTCAATTATATTTACAAGAAGGTAACTGGGACGGGGAACAAATTATACCTAAAGATTGGATTGAATCGAGCACAACTCCACAAGTAAATGTTCTAAGTAATGATGTCTTTGATTATGGTTATATGTGGTGGGTGGCTACTTCAGGTCCATTTAAGGATTTAGGGTTGTATTCGGCAGTTGGTAGATATGGTCAATCTATTGATATTATTCCAGAACTAAATTTGGTTTTCGTCCATCGAGTAGATTCCAATAGAAGACTGTTTCAATTATTTCCAAGAGGTGTAAATCAAGAACAGCGGTTAAGGCTATTGAATATGATCATTGAAGCAAAGAAATAACCTATAAATAATGATTCATAAATTACGAAGGCTTTCTTAAACGAATGATAGAATTGTTTTTAATAGCTTAAAAAATAAGAAGATGCCTAAGGCACCTTCTTATTTTTTTGGTTACTATAAGTTTGGATGGATAATTAGGATGAATAAGTAAGTCGTTTATTTCCTGAACCATGTGTTTTGTAGCTTTGTTTAGGCAATGGATTTTCTTTATAACCAATACCGATTTTTCCAACAATGTATTGTCCGTACTTCCATTTGTTCACATAATATACAGTACCAATTGAAAAGGTAATACTTAGTGTAAACAGTAGTAATATATACATAGAGCCTAGTGGTACAGGATTCATTTGATATAAATAATCAATGACTGATTGATAAAAGTAATGGAGCAGATAAATTCCAAATGAATATTGGCTAATTGTTATGAGTAATTCAGGGATTTGTTTAAGCTTCGTTGCTACATAATAAAGGAAAAATATCAACGAAGTTGTATGAAATAGAATATCAATCCTTTTTGAACTGTGAATAGCTAACAAATCAAAATGATATAAAGCAAGCAACATAATGCTTGAGAATATCGGTGCAATTAATATTAATTTTTTGTATTTTTTTAATAGAGCAAGAAACTCTTTGTAATAATGACCACAATAGAACCCAAGTGTAAAATAAAATATCCAGCCTAAAAATGGTACCCAATAAAATCTATCCCAAATATATGCAGCATATTGAAAATTTGGAGCGGTCGTATAATTAAAAATCCATAAATATGTGATATTAATAAAGAGAGAGACCGGAATGACTATCTTTGGATTAAATACCTTGAGTTGCCGATGGAATAGCTTATGCAAAATAATAAATTGAAAAATGATCAATATAAAATAACCGTGATAATCTCCAATTATTACATTCATAAATAGTTTAAAGCTCCATCCTTCCAATGAACTCATATACGGTATCGAATAAAAGAATGCCATAAATAAAAATGGTAAAAATAACAATTTTATTCTTTTATTAATAAAGTAGTCAGGTAAATCCTTGTTTTTATAAGAATAAGAAATTAAAAATTGTGAAATAAAAATAAAGACAGGTGTTCCAAAATATAGAAGCATATTTAGTGAATCAAAAAGAAAATAATTTAAATTTGTTATATTACTACTTGGAATTGAATTTAATCCGATTGCAATTGCGTGTACCATAACTACACATAAACATGCAATACTTCTTAAAACAAACAATTCATTTATCATACTTGATTGTTTCATTTTTCTCCCACCAATAATAATTTTTATCTTCTACTTGCCTTAAAAAGATGGTTCTGCTAAACGGTGTTGCTAATTTCGCATTTTTAACACTCCAATTTCACTTAATGTCCGGCCACGTACTGAGAGCAATGGTGCAATCCATGGCTGTGCATACAACGATTCATTCATTAGTGATTAAAATTCAACACTATCTTTTAACAGAGCTAATAATATAATGAATTGCAAGATAGAACATAAGAAACATGGGTTTAGAATCCCGATGTTACAATCAATTGTAAACAAAAGATTTAATAAAACTTTAAGCAATTTATTAAAAATTTATTAAAAGTTATATTTTTTATTCCTTGATTAGAGAATATTGTTGATTATTGTTGAAAGTTAATTTACGTAAGATGCGAGTAGTTTTGTCTTCCTAAAAGAAGAGGTGTCACCAAAAGTTAAAAAATTTTGGTGACACCTCTGTTAAGATAGTAGAATAATTACATTCAATTTAGTTAATTTTTCGATTGAATAATTGGAAAACGAATTTTAAACGTGGTACCTTTTCCTAACTCGCTTTCTGCCGTAATAGACCCTTTATGCAACCCAACTAATTCTTTTACAATGGCAAGACCTAGGCCAGTTCCTCTTCCTTTTTTTTCTCTCTGTCGATCTACCTTAAAAAAGCGGTCCCAGATTCGGTCTAAATCATAAGATGGAATTCCTGTACCAGTATCAGAGATAGATACAATAAGGTTGGAATCCTCTATTTTTATTTCTGTTGAGATAATTCCGTTTTTTGTAAATTTATTTGCATTATGAATAAGATTCATAAAAATTTGTTCAAGTCTCACTGAATCTCCTACAATCATTGGTATGTTGTTAGGAAGATTGAGATCCACTTCATTTCCCTTTTCTTTAATAACATTTTCTAAGTTTAAAAACACTTTTTTCATAACCTCATCTACTTGTACATAGTACATGTCTAATGAGATTTCTCTTTTCTCCAGTTTTATTAAATCCATTAAATCATCTACTAAATGATTTAAATATTCCGTTTCTCTATACATAATACTGTAATATTTTTGTTGAGATTCTTTATCCTTTACTAAACCATCCTGTAATGCTTCTAAAAACCCTTTCATTGCAGTTAAAGGAGTCCTTAATTCATGTGAAATATTGGCAATAAAATCTTGACGTCTTTCTTCTAAAGAATCTCGTTCATTTTCAATTTCATTAAACTTTTCAGCCATACGATTAAATGATTTCAGTAGCTCTGCTATTTCATCTGGAACTTTCTCGTGGTATTCTACACGTTTATTGTAGTTTCCTAGAGCAATTTCATTAGCAGCCTCTTCCACCTTCTTTAATGGCTTTGAGATGGACCAAGATAAATAGGAAACAAGAATACTAACAATGACAAGACCACTAATAATAGCCCATAGAACAATTTCTCGAATATTTCTTACTGTCGTATTAATTCCACCGATTGGAGAATGAACAATTATTCCCCCATATATTTCTTCATTTGTTCCCCAAGGCGTAATAACAGAAAGCATCGGACGTTCTTCTTCTTCAATATTCATTACTTGGATTCGATTTCTTCCTTCTAATATATCATCCATAATGTCGTCATCATCATTCATTAATTCCCCAACAAATAAATCTTGCCTTGAAGAACTTGCTACAATATGACCTGAACGATCAAGAATCCATATAGTAGAACCAGAATATTGTCCTAATTGTTCGATTGTGTTTTCAATTTCTTCTGTCACTACATTACTATGATGGATGATACCATTAATGCTAGCTGCTTGCTGAAGCATTTCTTGCCTTTTTTGATCTGTAATATAGTTACTTGATGAAATGGAGATTACGATACCGATAAGGGAAAAGCCTACGATAAATATAAATAAATAACCAATTAATAAACGGCGGAATAAACTTCGATTTAACGATTTCATAGGAACGAGAGATCACTCCTTTTTGCTATGTTGGAATTGATATCCAACACCCCATACTGTGTGAATACAATTGATATTATGTTGTGAAAATTCATCCCGGATCCGTTTAATATGTACATCAACTGTACGAATGTCACCGAAAAAGTCAAATCCCCATACGTGTTCAAGTAATTGCTCTCTCGTTAGCACTGCATTAGAATGACGAACCAAATAAAGCAGCAATTCAAATTCTTTTGGACGGAAAAATAGTTTTTTTCCATTAACAGTGACTACTCTTTCCTTCACTGATATTGTAAATAATTTAAAATCATATAATTCTTCTTGTGAAGTATCATTTTTTTGTTGTATTGATGGCAAACGCCGAAAAATAACCTTTATTCTAGTAATTACTTCTCTTGGACTAAAAGGTTTTGTTATATAATCATCAGCACCAATTTCTAATCCTAAAATACGATCAAACTCTTCGTCTTTTGCTGTTAGCATAATTATTGGAACATCTGCTGTTTTACGAATCTCCTTACATACGTCATATCCATCAATATCAGGCATCATTATATCTAATAAAATAATATCCGGTTTTTCCTTTGAAAATAAAGATATGGCTTCTTTTCCGTTATTTGCATGGATAACCTCATATTGATTTTCAGTGAGATATAAGCCCAAAATTTCATGAACATTCGGGTCATCATCAGCAATTAAAACTTTAGATTGACTCATTGTATACTCCTTTATAAAAAATAGTATCATATATTATTTTAACTTACTTTGTCCTCGGAACAAACTAAATTCCGTTATATTAATATCATATTTATAAATGAAGCTAATAGAATGCAAAATGTCCATTAGAATCAGTAAAATGAAATGGAGTGTCTAAAAAGAAGACACTCCACTAATTAATTTTTATTTCGTTTGTCCTTCACCTAATATTAAATACTTCGTAGATGTTATGGCTTCTAATCCCATTGGTCCTCGTGCATGGAGCTTTTGTGTGCTTATTCCAATTTCTGCACCGAAACCAAACTCAAATCCATCTGTGAAGCGGGTTGAAGCATTATGGTATAACGCAGCAGCATCCACATAAGTAAAAAACTGTTGTAGGTTGTTTTTCGATTCAGTGATAATGGCTTCTGAATGCTTTGTACCATGCTTTTGAATATGCTCAATTGCTCCTTTAACATCAGGTACAATTTTTACAGCAAGGATTAAATCTAAAAACTCAGTATCCCAATCTTCATCAGAGGCAGGAGAAATTCGTTCATCTATTTGTATACTTAGATTATCTCCTTTTAAGGTAACATTTTTTTCTTTTAGTTCATCAACAAGGGTCGCTAAATTATTTTTAGCCCACTCTTCGTGTATAATTACTGTTTCAGTAGCGTTACACACGGAAGGTCGTTGCGTCTTTCCATTTACTGTTATAGAAATTGCCATTTCTTTATTCGCCGTTTCATCAATATATATATGACAATTACCTACTCCAGTTTCAAGAACAGGTACAGAAGCTTTTTCTACTACTGCTTGAATAAGACTTGCACCACCTCTTGGAATGAGGACATCTAAATATTTATTAAGAGTGAACATTTTTTCAGCTGTATCTCTACTCGTATCTTCTAATAATTGAACAGCATCCTGTGAAATGTTACTTTTTTCTAATGCTAAATGAATGACATGGACTAACGCTTTATTGGAATGGAAAGCAGAAGAGCTTCCTCGCAATAGTACACCGTTACCTGTTTTTAAACAAAGGCTAGCAGCATCAATTGTAACATTAGGCCTTGCCTCATAAATCATCCCTATAACGCCTAATGGAACGCGAACCTTCTTTATAAATAAACCATTAGGTCTTTTTGTTTCTGTCATAATTTCTCCAATTGGGTCTGTTAATTCCACTAATTCCTTTAATGCATCACTCATATCTTTAATGCGGCTTTCTGTTAATGTTAATCGATCTATTAATGCTTTTGAAAAGCCTTTTGCTTCTCCTTCAAGAATGTCTTTCTTGTTTTCTGCTAAAATATATTCCGTTTCTTTCAGAAGTTCATCTGATAGTAGTAATAAGGCCTTATTCTTATCTTCCGTAGTAGCAGCCCCTAATTCTCCAGTTAATTCCTTTAAGATGGAGGCTTTTCTTAATAATTCATCCATTATTTTCAACTCCTTATTTAAATGTAATCCAATGGTCACGATGAATAGCTTCCGTAATAAGACAATTTGTTGTTCTTTCAATTTCACTGCTATCTTTACCCTTTATTTCATTTAATTGTTCAGAAGAAAAATTAACTTGTCCCTTACCTATTATCTTTCCTTTGCCGTTAATAACTTCAATAACATCTCCTGCTTGGAAGGGGCCATAAACCTCTTTTATTCCAACAGGGAGAAGGCTCTTTCCTTTTTCGAGCATTGCCATTGCTGCACCATGATCAATCACTATTTTTCCATTAATAGTAGAATGGAAGGCAATCCACTGTTTTTTACTTTTAACAATTTTATTGTTAGAGTGGCCAATATAGGTACCATCTCCTTTACCAGTTAAAATATCTAGAAGCTTTAATTCCCCTTCACCGATACCAATAAAGATATTATTTACTCCTAATGTACTTGCTGCTTTAGCAGCCTCGATTTTTGATCTCATTCCACCGGTACCAAGCTTTGATGTAGATTTTTTAACTTTAGAGAGTAATTCATCTGTAATAGTAGAAAGGAACGTATATTTTTTTGCAGTAGGATTTTTTCTAGGATCAGAATCATATAATCCATTAATATCAGTTAAAATAATTAAATAGTCTGCATGGATGAGACCACTAACGAGTGCAGATAGCATATCGTTATCACCGAAAGTTAATTCTTCGATGGAGGTTGAATCATTTTCATTAATAATAGGAACGATATTTCGTTTCAACAGTTCTGTTAATGTTGCATATGCATTCTTGTATTGTTCTTGATTAACAAAATCGTTTCTTGTTAATAACAATTGTGCAACATTAATATCGTGTTTAAGAAACTCGTCACTATATCCTTGCATTAGTAAACCCTGACCTACGGCTGCGGCTGCTTGTTTTCCTGCAATTTTAACTGGACGGGATGGATAACCAAGTTTAGTAAATCCAGCAGCAACAGCTCCAGAAGAAATAAGGATTACTTCATGTCCTAATTTCTTTATATGAGCTATAGCATTTGTATGTTCTTGAAGCTTTGCTTGACATAGTCCACCTTGTGCATTAGTCAAGGAACTACTTCCAATCTTTACAACAATTCTATGTTTCATGTTAACCCCTCATTTATTATAAGTGTGAAACTAATCTATTTTGATAAAAAAGAAAAACCCAGTCCTAAAAAAGGACGGAGTTTATTTATCCGCGGTACCACCTTTGTTGGTAATCTACTATACCCACCTCAACCTATAACGCTGGTTAAGCGTTAGTTATACTAACTAATAGCTCAAGGACAGGTTCAATAGGGTCTGTACGAAGGAATTTTCCAGCCAATGAATTCCTATCTCTGTTGCAAGACGATCTATTTACTAATCCCTCTCATTGCATTTAAATTTGAAAGAAGCTAACAAGCTAATTTTTTATAATTATCTGATATTTGCACAACGAAAGTCAATAGGATTTAATAAAATGTAATAAAATTATTCTATATGCTTTTTTTAGTGTAAAGAATAAGAATTATTGGTACTATGAAATAACTATTTTGTTTAAATAAAGGGGGAAAGGAAGATGGAAAGGGAAAAAGAAGATTTACTTCGTACAATAACCGCAGCAAGTAATAGTGATCTCGTTGATCTAGTAATTAAGAATGGAAAAATTGTGGATGTTTTTAACCATGAAATTATCCACGAAGATGTTGCAGTTCAAGACGGTATTATTGTAGGTTTAGGTACTTTTAAGGAAAAAAAAGAAATTGACGCAAAAGGAAAATATGTAACACCTGCATTTATAGATAGTCATGTACACATTGAATCCTCCATGGTTACTCCATCAGAATTTGCAAAAGTAGTCCTTCCTCATGGAGTAACAACTGTTGTAGCCGATCCTCATGAAATTGCCAATGTATCAGGTAAAGATGGAATTCAGTTTATGCTAGATTCTTCAGAAGGACTGCCATTGAATGTTTATGTAATGCTTCCATCTTGTGTTCCAGCAACCCCCTTTGAGAATGCTGGTGCATTATTGGGAAAGAATGAATTAGAAAGCTTTTATAGTCACCCAAGAGTACTAGGATTAGGGGAAGTGATGGATTATCCATCCGTTTTGAATAAAGAAGATAGTATGATGGAAAAAATTTATGATGCTAGGAAGAAGGATGTCCCAATTGACGGGCATGGTGCAGGACTAAATGCTGCTGCACTTAATATATACACTGTAGCAGGTATAAAGACAGATCATGAAGCAGTAACTGTTGAAGAAGCGAAAGAACGTTTAAAACGAGGAATGTATTTAATCATCAGACAAGGTTCTGTAGCTAAGGATTTACCAAATTTAATAAAAGCAGTAACAGATAAAAATAGTCGAAGATGTATTTTTTGTACAGATGATAAACACATTGAAGACCTTATTCAAGAAGGCAGTATTAATTTTAATGTGAAGCTTGCGATTGAAAATGGATTAGAGCCTATATCCGCTATACAGATGGCTTCATTAAATGCTGCAGAATGTTATGGATTGAAAAACACAGGAGCAATAGCACCAGGTTACAGAGCTGATTTTTTACTACTAAATGACTTAGAAACTGTAGACATTGATAAAGTATATAGTGCAGGGACATTAGTAGCTGAAAATGGATCTATCGTGAAAAGATGGGATGAAGGGAAGACAAATGAATGGAAGGGACTTATAAAATCGGTAAATATGAAACCGATAATCAAAAAGGATTTGGAAATATACCTAAATAAAGTTGAGATGGCAAATGTAATTGAAATTATTCCAAATAGTTTAATTACAAGGCATATTGTAGAAAACGTACCAACTAAAAATGGTCTTTTCCAGCCATCTACTTCAAAGGACTTATTAAAACTAGCAGTTATAGAAAGACACAATCATACCGGTAATGTGGGGTTAGGAATTGTAAAAGGATTAAATTTAAAGTCAGGAGCAATTGCTACAACAATTGCCCATGATTCTCATAATGTAATTACTGCAGGGACAACGGATGAGGATATGTTACTTGCAATTGAAAGAATTAATGAAATTGGGGGCGGATTAGTAGTAGTGAAAAACAGGAAGGTAATATCATCATTATCTTTAAAAATTTCTGGCTTGTTGTCAGAAAACGGATTTGAAGTTGTTAATGATCAACTAAAAGAGATTAGTGATGCCCTCAAGGATATAGAGGCATCGGAAAAATTTAATCCTTTTTTGACCCTTTCGTTTCTTGCGTTACCGGTAATTCCGGAAATAAAATTAACAGATAAAGGTTTGTTTGATGTAAAGAAATTTAAGCATATTGATATTAACTGAGATAATTCTAAAATTTATCAACAATCAACAATATCACTTGTATTTTTATGAAGTAATTTTTACAATAGTTTGAACAGGGTCTTTTCATTCTTTAGTACTAATGAAAAGTTGTGAATGTTTAATGAGGAGAGATAAGTATGAGTAAAGAACTAACAATAGTACAAGCAACAAATCCAAAGCCGAAGCCACACCCCGACCATTTAGGATTTGGAAAGTATTTTACAGATCACATGTTTGTTATGGACTATCATAAAGATAATGGCTGGTATAATCCCCGGGTGATTCCTTATGAACCGATTACACTAGATCCAGCGGCAATGATTTTTCATTACGGACAAACCGTTTTTGAAGGGCTAAAGGCTTATCCTACAGTAGATAACCGAACATTATTATTTCGTCCTGAAAAAAACTTTGAAAGATTAAATCGTTCATGTGAAAGACTAAGTATTCCTCTAATAGATGAAGAATTCGTATTGAGTTCATTAAAGGAGCTTATAAAGCTTGACAAAGAATGGATTCCAACGTCCGAGGGGACTTCTTTATACATACGTCCTTTTATCATTTCAACAGAAACAAATTTAAGAGTTTCCCCAGCAAATACGTATCGTTTAATAATAATATTATCACCAGTAGGTTCCTATTATCCTGAAGGAATTCATCCTGTAGGCATTAATGTAGAAAAAGAATACACAAGGGCTGTTAAAGGTGGAACAGGTACGGCAAAAACAGCAGGAAATTATTGTGCAGGATACAAAGCACAAGCAAGTGCTAGTGAACAAGGGCAAGCACAAGTTCTTTGGCTTGATGGTATTGAAAAAAAATATGTAGAAGAAGTAGGAAGTATGAATGTATTCTTTAAAATAAAAGGTGAAGTCGTTACTCCAGAGTTAAATGGTAGCATATTAGAGGGTATTACAAGAATGTCTATTATTGAGATGTTAACTGACTGGGGAATTCCAGTTGTAGAGAGAAAAATTTCTATTGATGAAGTGCTTCAATCATACGAAAATAATTCCTTAGAAGAGGCCTTTGGAACTGGAACAGCAGCGGTTATCTCTCCAATTGGTGAATTGAACTTCGAAGGGAAGCAAATGCTCATTAACAAAAGAAATACAGGACAGCTTTCTAAAAAGCTATACGAATCAATTACTGGAATTCAAACAGGAAAACTTCCAGACCCATATAAATGGACAGTTGAAGTAAAATAAAGCCAGCATTATAAAAAGCCGCCCTTTATATATAAAGGGCGGCATACTATTATGAAGCAGATGGTTGTGGTTGTGGAGATACCTCTGTCGTTGAATGTTTAATGGCGATTTTTCCTTTAAAAATATTAATGATTAAAGATATCATAAATACTGACATGATGGAATAAAAACCCCCTAATAAGCCAATCGAATATACTCCTGTCAAGATTACAAAAAAGTCAAAAAAAAACGTTGTTAAGCCAGGATTTAGTTTATACATCTTCTGTAAATCTTTGGATTTATGGGGAGAGGTTCAGAAGGATTCATGCAACACAATGTATTTTGTAAGGAGATGTGTTTTTTGACAAAAAAATTATATTATGATGATCCGTACATAAAGTCTTTTTCAACAAAATGTAAGATGAAAGTACAAGATGAGGAAGGTTGGTTTGTTGTTTTAGAGGAAACAGCTTTTTATCCAACTGGTGGTGGGCAACCTTATGATGTTGGATTATTAAACAATGTAGGAGTATACAGAGTGGAAGAAAGGAAAGGGGAGGTACGTCATTACATAAAGGATCCATTACCAATTAATGAAGGTGACAGAATAGAAGGCTCCATTAATTGGACGAGAAGGTTTGATCATATGCAGCAGCATGCTGGGCAGCACCTTCTTTCAGCTGCATTCGAGGAATTATTTCAATATGAAACAGTTGGATTTCACCTAGGGGAAACGCATTTAACGATTGATTTAAATATTGATCAATTAACAATAGACCAAGCATTTAAAGCGGAACAATTATCAAATCAAATCATTTTAGAGAATAGACAAATAGACACTAGATGGGTGAATGAGCAAGACCTTTCAGACTATCCACTGAGAAAAATGCCGACAGTATCAGAGGATATAAGATTAGTGGTAATAGATAATTTTGACTACAACGGATGTGGTGGAACACACCCTTCTTCAACTGGTCAAATAAGGGCAATCAAAATATTAGGTTGGGAACGACAGAGGACAAAAATCAGGATACAATTCATTTGTGGCGAACGTGTTTTAAGTCAATTTCAATCAAAGCATAAATTACTTGTATCCTTAGGGAGTTTATTGCATTCATCAGAAGAAACAATGGTAGAAGCAGTGGAACGATTGCAACAAAAAGAAAAGAACCTGGAGAAATCCTTAGAAAGTGAAAAAGAAAAGGTCATGGAGGCTGAAGTACAAGGATTAATGAAAAATAAAATGAATGTTAATGGACATTCATTAATTTGTACTGTGTATAAAGGTCGTTCTATGCAAGATTTACAAAAGATTACCCGTATGATCGTTGAAAATAATGAATATGTGATTGCATTTGTTGTGTGTGAATATGAGAAGCAATTACGTTTTGTACTAGGTAGAGGTAAGAATGTAGAGGTTAATGTAAAAGAAATTGGTAATCACCTAATAAAACACATTAATGGAAAAGGGGGAGGAAATGAAGCATTTATACAAGGTGGTGGAGAAAAAGTAGTATTAGGAGAAGAGTTATTGGAGTTTGGATTAGTCCTTTTTAAACAATTAAAAAATTAGAAAAAATAAAATCCTAAAAGATTTAATGGTAATCTTTTAGGATTTTTACTCTTAATAAATTGTTTTCACTTCAAAAAGTTTAAACCTTTATATAGCAATGTTGAAAGCGTTTTAGTAAATAAACATTGAAGTGACGCTATTTAAATACCTTGTTAGATAATCTTACGGATTTGTTGTTTCAGAAAATTTCAAAAGTATAATTGGACTTAACAAAGGATGTTAACAACATTCACACAAAAAGGGAGAGGTGTAAGATGGATCCAATTTACTTAATGAATAACGTCTTTATTATTGTTTGTTTTACTTTAGTACTACTGATGCAAGGTGGATTTATTTTATTGGAAGCAGGATCCACAAGAATGAAAAACGCCGGTCACATTGCCGGTAAAACGATCTTTACAGTTGGGGTAGCATCCATTGTGTTCTGGGCTGTAGGGTATGGATTTATTTATGGAGAAGGAAACGCATTTATAGGCTTATCCGATTTCTTCTTTGGTGACTTTACTTCTGAAGTCGATGGGTTAGCAGGCTCTACGGACTTTATGTTCCAACTTGCATTCGCAGCCATTGCCTTAACGATTGCCTTCGGTGGTTTTGCTGAAAGGGCGAAACTTACTGCTTATGTTGTTTTCGCTATCGCGTTCTCAGCAATCGTCTATCCAGTTGTTGCTCACTGGATTTGGGGAGACGGATGGTTAGCAGATCTTGGAAAACAAGACTTTGCAGGTTCAACCGTTGTTCATTTAACTGGTGCTATGGCAGCATTAGCAGCAACGATAATTTTAAAACCACGTATTGGGAAATTCAACAAAGATGGTTCACCAAACGACTTAGCTGGACATAACCAAGTATATACAGCATTAGGTGTTCTAGTCCTTTGGGTAGGTTGGTTTGGATTTAACGCAGGTAGTACATTAGGTGTAGATGGTGCCTTCTTCGGTTATGTAGCACTTAACACACAATTAGCAGCAGCAGCAGGTGCTATTGCAGCCATGTTTATCGTATGGGCGCTTTCTGGAAAAGCAGACATACCAACAACTTTAAATGGTGCTTTAGCAGGTTTAGTTGCAATCACAGCATCTTGTGCTTTCGTAGCACCTTGGGCAGCAGTAGTAATCGGTGTGATTGGTGGATTAATCGTATATGCGAGCATGAAATTCTTTGAGAAAATGCAAATTGATGACCCAATATTCGCTTTATCTGTTCATGGTATTGCAGGTATTTGGGGAACCATTTCCACCGGCTTCTTTGCAACACCTGAATTAGCAGCAATGAACGGTGGAGAAGCGGGCCTATTCTACGGTGGTGGTTTAACACAGTTAGGTGTTCAAACTATAGGGGTTGTATCTTCAGGTTTATTCGCTTTCGTATTATCATTTATTATCTTAAAGGTAATGGTAACAATCATGGGTGGTATCCGAGTATCTGAGGAAGAAGAGCTAATTGGGCTTGATATGGCAGAGCACGGAAGCTACGGTTACCCAGAGAATATGCCTACTGAGGAAAATAAAGCTCCGGGAGCATAATAGATATACCTCTATAAACAAAGGGGTGATAGAAGATGGATATTCTTCACAAGGTATGAGGTATGAGGACATAAAAGAGTTACGGTCAGATCGGATTAAAGTGATAACAGAAGATCACATATTACTAAATGAAATACACGATGAGTTAATGCAATCTATTGTAGAAATAGCTGTTGCAGAAGTTAAAAGTGAGTTGGGGTCGCCCCCTTCTCGCTTTGCTTTCTTTCTAATGGGAAGCGCAGGTAGGTTTGAACAATCATTTTGGAGTGATCAAGATCATGGAATCATATATGAGAAATCAAATAATGAGAATGCTAACTATTTTATAAGGCTTGGAAAAGAAATATCAAAAGGGCTATCTATTTGCGACTATGATTTGTGTGATGGGAAAGTTATGGCTTCTAATCCGTTGTGGTGCAAATCTATTGATGAATGGGAACGGCAGGTAAGCGGGTGGTTAACGGAAGATAGCTGGCAGTCCCTTCGAAACATTTCTATTTTATTTGATTCCAGAGTGCTAGTAGGAGAGAGTGATTTTTTAAGAGTTTTAAAAGATATCATTTTTAAAAGATTAGACAAAGAACAGAACATAATATTTCGATTGTTAGATAATGTGGGGTATGTAAAAAAAGGTATAGGTTTCTTTGGACAGCTACTCCCTGAAACGAATAGTAAAGGAAAAGGGCATATTCATATAAAAGAAAAGATATTATTCCCATATGTGAATTCAGTCCGATTACTTGCATTTAAAGAAAGAATTTATTTACCTTCCACTTTATCGCGATTTAATCATTTAACAGCATTTTATAAGGATATGAAAGAATATGAAGAAACTTTTCATAGAATTCTTGAATTGCGTTTGCATTTTCAAAAAAGGTTGAATGAAGATGATAATGTAAATTTAATAAGTATTGAAGCATTATCATCAAATGAAAAGAAAGAAATTAAAATAATGATGAAAAATGGTTACAAGTTGTTTCAAAAGACAAAGGGGATTATACAACAAAGGGGTTAAAGATATATGAATCCAATGATTCAATTTATAAAACAGCTATCAGGAAAGTTAAATCCAAATGTATACTCTACTGTCTTAAATCAAACAGATGCTCGACAGGTAGCGTATCTCAGACAACTACAAAGGGAAATAAAAAGAGAAGATTCCCTTGAGATACCCTTTTCAGATCTGAATGTCATCGTGTTCGATTTAGAGACTACAGGTTTTTATCCTAGTAAAGGGGATAAAATTTTATCAATAGGAGCTGTTAAAGTAAATGGCGATCATGTTTTGGAGGACGATGTGTTTTATTCCTTAATATTAAGTCAAGATGCCCCTTCAAAAGAAATTGAAGAATTAACTGGAATTACAAAAGATCAATTAGAGAAGGCTCCCCCAATTGAGAAGGTACTTATAGACTTTTATAAATATATACAAGGGAACACCCTTGTAGCACATCACGCTACGCATGAAAGAAACTTTATGCAACATATGACCTGGAATGTTTTAAGAACACAGTTTGAACACCGGATTGTTGATACAACCTTTTTAACAAAGATTATCGAGCCAAGTGGCAATTTAATAACGTTAGATGATTGTTGTAATCACTTTGGTATTACAATTAATCAGAGACATCATGCCTTACATGATGCTATTGGAACTGCAAAGCTATGGGCAGAAAATATTGGAACGATTCAAAAGTTAGGGTTTAGTAATTTAAAAGATGTGTACACATATTTAGCTAACAGTAGATAACAATTTCTTAATTTTTGCTTCTACGTGCTAAAAATACGCCTAAGAGCTGCTTATGTCCAGTAGGCAAGGGTGTACCTAACACACAGACAACCCTTGGGGAGAATTATCTTTCAGTTTGCTCTGTCTCTTCTTTTGCAAGTTTTGCTCTGAAGCTAAATCCGTTGAGACAATTGGCAAATAAAGGGTGATATAAATGCTCGTAGCTATTGCTCTTCCCGCTGGAATCTGACATCATCTGGAAAAAATCAAATTTCTATTAAACAAAACCATCTTTTATCACAGCCTATTAAAAAGAAAATTAGATTCAATGAAAAGGGGGGGAGGTGTCGTGTTAAATCATATACCAAATCATTTAGCAATATTTCCGATGCGCTTTGTTGAAGATGTAACAAATTTATCAGGAAGACAAATTCGTTACTATGAGGAGCAAAATTTAATCACTCCTGTAAGGAATAAAGGAAATCAAAGAACATTTTCCCTTAATGATATAGAACGTTTAACGGAAATAAAATATTTAATTGATAAGAAAGTAAACATTGCTGGAATTAAGGCAATTATTGCTTCTAAGGAACAAAAAGAAAATGTATTCATTAAGGATGAAGTAGTTCATTCCTTTACTTATGAAGAATTAATGGAACTTCTATATCAACAAGATAAATTAGAATAATTTTTCTGTGTCAGGTTCTCCTAATAGAGAACCATTTTTTATGATGGTTTAAAGTCAAGTATGTTCGTATCTATTGCTTTTCCCGCTAGAGTCGCCTCCCTTCACTACTGAACTATTTTTGGTACAATAATTCATTTTCTATATTTATCAACTTCTATTTTCAGGGTAGACCGCCTATGCAAGTGTAAATTTGCACCATGGGGATGAAAATTTTCTATCTAAGGAGGTATACTACCTTCCGCAAATCCAATCTCATACCGTTTGCGGGAAGAATATCGGCTTCATCATCCCGCAATTCTGCTTTTCTGCCATTTGCGGTAACAAAGGAGGCTTCTTTTATCCCGCATTTTTGTTTTTCCGCCGTTTACGGTAACAATGGCCGCTTCTTTCTTATTTTCAGGGTAGACCTCCGATGTAAGCAAAACTTTCACCATGGAGGATGAAAATACTCATCAGGAAGTTCATCCGTTCTATGCGGAACAATTATACCTAAGGGAAGCCCACGTCCTGTGGGCAACGGCATAATCCTGCCATCCTGGCTGTGCGGGCAACGCCTCAGCCTCCCCCCTTCCCACTTACGTGGCGAAGGGTCGAGTCTTCGCCTGTTGCTTTCTCCGCTAGAGTCGCCGCATTCCACTCCTGAACTAACGCTTATTTTCAGGGTGAGACTTTGTGATAAAAGGATATTTACCATTTATGTAGAATACAGTGTTATACGAGAAAAGAGGACAAATCATACAGTTAAAGGAGAATTGCATGGTTAATTTAATCGAGATCAAAGAGGTTTCAGAAAAAGTTAAAGAAAACATTTCAAAAGTAATGATTGGAAAAGATGACGTAGTGGATCTACTACTTGTATCCTTGATTTCGTCAGGTCACGTCCTCCTTGAAGATGTACCTGGTACTGGAAAGACACTCCTTGCAAAATCTTTAGCGAAATCGATTGATTCAACGTTTAAGCGTGTACAATTTACCCCTGATTTACTCCCGACAGATGTAAGTGGAATAAACTTCTTTAATCAGAAAAAAGGAGAGTTTGAGTTTAGACCAGGACCTATATTTTCAAATCTAGTACTTGCAGACGAAATTAATCGCGCTACACCTCGAACGCAATCTATTCTTTTAGAATGTATGGAAGAGAGACAAGTAACGATTGAAGGGGTAACCAGAAAATTAGAACGCCCTTTTCTAGTCATTGCAACGCAAAATCCAGTTGAAAATCAAGGAACATTTCCTCTACCAGAAGCACAATTAGATCGCTTTTTACTTAAAGTTAATCTAGGTTATCCTTCACCAGAAGAAGGAATAGAAATTTTAAAACGATTTAAAGAAAATAATCCTATAGAAAATTTGCAACCTATCGTTTCAGAGGAGGAAGTAATATTAGCACAAAACCATTATTCAAAGGTGTATGTTAGTGATGAGATATTAGCATATATTATGGATATTGTGGAAGCAACAAGGAATAATTCACAAGTGAAATTAGGGGTTAGTCCAAGGGGGAGTCAAGCACTTCTTAAGTCAGTACAGGCATATGCTGCAATTAAGGGAAGGACTTATGTGATACCAGATGACGTGAAGAGGATGGTGAAACCTGTATTAAGTCATCGATTGGTATTAAGTCAGTCGATGAGGATGAATCCCAATGAGGCTAATCTTATATTAGATAGACTTTTGGAGGAAGTAACTGTTCCATCAGAAGAAACATTGGAAAAGGAGTTACAGAAACGATGACTCTCCAATGGTTAATCTTCTTAACAGTTGTCATCATTTTCTTGCAACGAGTCCTTTATGAAAAAAGAGCTCTAAAGCATATTTATTACAACCGCTACTTTAATAAGGACGCAATATTTGAAGGGGAAGAGCTAAAAATGATTGAAGAAATCGTTAATCGGAAGCTGTTACCGGTTCCATGGTTACGATTAGAATCAAAATTTAGTGAACACCTTCAATTTCAAACCAAATCGACCTTAGATATTGCACATGATCAGTTTCACCGAAGCTTATTTAGCTTACTTCCTTTCCAAAAAATTAAACGACATTATTATTTAAAAGGGGAAAAAAGAGGACACTATTGGCAAAAGCATGTTTCAATGACAAGTGGTGATCCTTTTGGTTTGGTAAATAAAAAAGAAACAATTAATATATCAGCGGAAGTATTTGTATATCCAAAGTTACTTTCTCTTGATGAAATACCACTTCCGTCAAGAAGTTGGCAAGGGGATATTACGGTTCGAAGATGGATTATGGAAGACCCCTTTATTATTGCAGGTGTTAGGGAGTATTCCTATGGAGATCCGATGAAAACAATTAACTGGAAGGCTACAGCAAGAACAAATACTTTGCAGGTAAGTAAGAACGACTATACTGCAGATCACCACTTAATGATTTATCTTAATTTTGATCTTACAGAGGATATCTGGATGCCTATTCAAAATGAGGGGCTCATTGAGACTGGTATTTCATATGCTGCTTCTATTGCTCAGAATGCCATTGAACAAGGAATTTCAACAGGCTTTGGTTGTAATTCATACATTATTGAACCTGGTGCCAAAGTTGAACGGATAAAGAAATCGGTCCGTGTTGAACCGAACTACGGCTCAGATCACTTGCATTACCTTTTTCAAACGATGTCAAAATTAAAGATGGATAGGAGCAAGAGCTTCAATCGCTTCTTGGAAGAGGATGTAACAAGTAAAAGAAGAGATACTGATATTTTATTTATTACGTCTATGATGACAAGAAAAATGGAAGAACATATTTGGGAGCTTGAAAAGGAAGGGAATGCAGTTGAGATTCTTTGGTTGCAAGACAGCAAAAACATAGATGTCGGAATAGAGCAGGGTGAAAAGAATGTCCAATAATCCTTTGAAAGAAATTTTGGTGAAATGGGCAACTGGATTTGTAGAATATTTAAGCTTATTTCCTTTACTAGTAATAATAGGTATCTACTTTATTCCAACAGATTTAATACTAATATGGTTTATTATTCTTCCTGTTATATTTCTTGTGGGTGTGATTTGTGGGGCTTTGTTAAGATTAGAACGGATGATGTTTTTTATACTTATC
Source organism: Evansella sp. AB-P1 (assembly GCF_029688925.1). Lineage (GTDB taxonomy): Bacteria > Bacillota > Bacilli > Bacillales > Salisediminibacteriaceae > Evansella. The sequence continues at coordinate 45,709 of NZ_JARUKY010000022.1, read as the reverse complement.
TCAGCTGTAGTAAGTGTATCCGTGGGTTATTTCATCATGGAAGAGATATTTTCACGATTGTTTATGATGTTCTTTAGTATGTTTATGATGATGAGAGGGATAAGCTATGGAAAGAAAGAGTGGGCTTCAGTATATCATACCGTTTTTTCATGGCTTAGTTTATCGATCTATTTTATTCTCGCCTTCCTTTTTCCGAACATAGATCACTTACAAGCGTATACGAATCTAATTATTTGGGCAGGAATGCTTACTCTAGTAATTACTTTGTTTATACAGAATTCAAGACAGCTACAGGTTGTAACTTTATCAAAGAAGAAATCATCCTTACTAAGTCGTAGTGTGATACTACAAAATAGATTTTTTATTATATTGACACTTGTATTTGTCGTAATTTTAGCGAATTATAGAATGATACAAGATGGTTTTTTAAATACAATTGGTTTCATATTTTTATCGATTTCTAGATTTGTTACATGGTTGTTTACGTTTCTTAATGGTGAAGAGATTTTGGAAGAAAGAGAATTTGGTATGGCCCCACCTACAGGTGAACCAGGTAATATGTCCAATACACTCCTTATTATTTTATTAATTTGCATAAGTGTTGTCGTGATTTTAATGATTGTATATATTATAAAAAAATTCATGAGAGTACTAAAGGGTGTATTCTCTTGGGTAATGAAATGGTTGAAACAACTTCTTAATAAAGCAGGTGCTGAACAAGATGCTAGTCATTATTTTGATGAAAAGGAAAGTGTGTTGAATTGGAAGGATTGGAGAAAAAAATATCAAGATAGAGCAAAGGATTTTCTTTCAGACATTTTCAAAAGGGAACCAAGCTGGACTAGTTTAAAAAATAATCGAGAAAGAGCACGTTACATTTATCGTCATGTCATTTTAGAACAAATTAAACAAGGGTATCCCTTTAAGCGAAGTGAGACCCCGAAAGAAACGTTAAGGAATATAAAAGGTAAGGAAAAATATCCATTGGAAGAAAATAAGCTGAATAGATTAGAAAAAGCATATGAAAAAGCAAAATATAGCAATGACGAAATTTCTGATAACGATGTAATGGAATTAAAACAGCTAATAAAAAAGAGAAATGACTAATGAAAAAAGTCATTCCTCTTTTTTTTGTAAAATGTAAAAAGGGAGATATAATAGGATAAACATGACAATGGCAACAAGTTCAAGTGATAATATGTACCATGGATAGGGGCCTAGTAGATCAAGTATACTAGGTCCTTCAGGTTTTCTTGCTAAGAACATATAGTTTGCACCAGTCATTATATTAACCCAAAAGACGATAAAGGCTATGACGTTTAAAGCTACAAAGGATTTAATCATGGATCGAAATGTTGGCCTAAATTTATATACAAATACCATATAAAAAATCCCTAAGATAATGGCGATATGTGCTATGAAAAAATGAAGGAAACGAAAGTGTGGAAATGTGTAAAATAAATCTGGTGTTAGTAAAGCTTGTATAGCTCCTCCAACTCCAAAAAAATAAACAATTTCGAATATGGCGTAGGAACGAAAAACAATCATAAAAGCTGTAACATAGAGGCTAATGGTACAAAGATTTAATGGTAAATGAAAACGTACACTCCATAGCCCATGGTATATTGTCCAAGCTATAAGTGAAATTTCAGAAAAAATAAGGAGCACAAAGATAATCCAACGTACATGCCTCATGTATTGTTTGTTTCTATGGAAATAGATCCATACCATAGATAGAACAAATACGATAAGTACGATAATGTGTGCTGGTGAAAGAAATAAGGCTTGTTCACGAAAAGTAGATGGGTTTAAAAACTGTTCTATCATTTTATACACCACCAATTAACATAAATAAATGTAATCAAATCATATCATGTTTAATTTCTTAATCAAAGATAACTTTGTTCATTTTTTCCTATTCTAATTCGTGAAATTATACTATAATGAAAACAAATGTTCTCTTTTGGACGTATTATTATGCCTATGTAAAGGTGGTTTCAAATTATGAAATTAATCATTGCTGAAAAGCCGGACCAAGGATCTAAACTTGCATCACCATTTTCTCATCAAAAAAAAACTGGCTATATCGAAATTTCTCCAAATCAGGTTTTTCCAAAAGGTGCTCTCTGTACATGGGCAGTAGGGCATTTATGTGAGTTAGTACCTCCAGAAGAATATGATAACAAATGGAAAAAATGGTCATTGGATGCGTTACCAATCATCCCAAGCAAATTTAATCATCGTGTAAGTCGTTCTAAGTGGAAACAATTCAATATTATTAAAGGTCTTGTACACCGTAGTGATATAGAAGAAATTATAATAGCTGGAGACGCCGGACGAGAAGGGGAGGCTATTGTTCGAATCATTTTAAACTTATGTAAAAACAATAAAAGAATGAAACGGCTGTGGATATCATCTTTAACACCGAAAGCTGTGACAAAAGGATTTGAAAATTTATTAGATGAAGCAGATACAAGAAATATTTATTTTGAAGCACTAAGCAGATCATGTGCAGATTGGCTTATTGGGATGAATGCTTCGAGAGCATACACTCTCTTACTTCAGCAAAAAGGTATTAACGATGTTTTTTCCACTGGTCGAGTTCAAACGCCAACACTAGCATTAATTGTGAAACGTGAAAAAGAGATTAATCAATTTAAACAAGAGGATTTTTGGGAAGTTAAGGCAACATTTAAAATGGATGGAAAAAAATATGAAGGTACATGGCATAAAGAAAAAGAATCCCGTCTAAAAGAGAAGGAAATGGCTGAAAGAATAAAGGGATTTTGTATTGGAAAAGATGCAACCATACAATCGATAGAAAAAAATCGAAAAGAATTTCCAGCCCCATATTTATTTAATCTTTCTAGCTTACAAGCTACAGCAAATAAGCGTTTTAAGTTCTCACCACAACAAACGTTGGATGTTGCTCAAAAGCTATATGTAAAAGGTATCATCTCCTATCCTCGAAGTGATTCAAATTTTATTACGAAAGAAGAAGCAAATATGCTCCCATCTATTCTTCAAAAAATAAGTGAAATTCCAAAATACAAAACATTTTTTCCGTTACATCACAAATCATTAATAAGTAATAAACGCTTTGTAAATGATAAAAAAGTTTCTGACCATTATGCAATTATACCAACAGAGCAAGTGACTGATCCTACGAAGCTATCTAATGAGGAAGAAAAGATATATACATTAATAGTAGAACGCTTGCTTTCTGCACATGAGGATAAAGCAATTGTTGATTACACGACGATACATACACTAGTTGACCACCGAGCAACATTTATTTCAAAAGGCAAGGAAACAGTACAAGAAGGCTGGAGAAGAATTATATTTAGGGATCGAAAACAAAAGGATAATTCAGAAGAAGAGGAACAGGATTTACCTTCCTTAAAGGAAGGAGAGATAGGAAAAGTGGAGGATGTTGCAATTAAAAAAGGAAGGACACAGCCTCCAAAAAGGTATACAGAGGGTGAATTAATCACACTAATGAAGACTGCAGGTAAGCATTTAGATGATAATGAACTTGTAAAGATCCTTAATCGAACAGAAGGACTTGGAACAGAAGCTACTCGTGCAGGGATTATCGGTGTTTTAAAGGATCGAAAATATATTAATGTGGAAAAAAATCAAGTATCCCCAACAGAAAAAGGGAAATTATTGATTGATGCAGTTGGTTCTAGTATTTTAGCATCACCAGAAATGACGGCAAAGTGGGAACAACGCTTGTTCGAAATTGGACAAGGTGAAGCGTCTCCAAATGTATTTATGGAGCAGTCAAAAAGACTAACAGCAAAACTGATCGAGGATGCTATAATACAGTCAAAGCATTGGTCATTAGATTCAGTTAATATTGACGATATAAATAAAAATTCAACAAAAACGAAGGGATTTAAAGGGAAAAGAGGGAAAGGACCCATTGGTAAATGTAAGAAGTGTACAGATGGGTTCGTTGTAGATAAAGGTTCCTTTTATGGTTGTTCAAATTATTCAAAAACGAATTGTAATTTTACCATTTCTAAAAATGTATTAGGAAAAAAACTTTCCATGTCTAATGTTAAGAAGCTATTATTGGAGAATAGTACAAATAAGCTTGAAGGTTTAAAGAAGGGCGGTAAAACGTTCAATGCTTATTTAGTTTGGAATACTGAGAAATCTAAAATGGAATTTAAATTTTAAGATACCCTTTTCACCCTCACACCCAATGGTACAAATGATTATTTGCATGAGAGGTCTACTATTAAAATAGACTGGTTCAGCAGTGGATGATGACGACTCCAGACGAAGTCACAAAGGCTACACTTATAATATTAGTACACCAAAACAAATATAAACGTTTTTCATCAATCATTCTCTCTGAATTAAAACGGATTGATGTAATCATAAGTGAACTTCTCGTATTAGGTAAGCCTCAAGCTTTAATATTTAAGCCAGTGGATATTCATGCTTATTTCAGATGTTATTATTTTGTTCGAAGTTCAGTTAAAATCGAAAAACATTGAAGTTATTCATTATTTTCAACCTGATTTTTCATTTGTTTACGGTGATGAAAGCCAATTGAAGCAAGTATTTATAAATGTAATAAAGAACGGAAAAGAAGCAATGCCTAATGGTGGAAAGCTTCTCATTTCCACTTCCCAGACAGAAAAAAATGTTATTATCGAAATTACAGACACAGGTGAGGGCATTTCCGAAACTGTTATTAAAAAAATAGGAACTCCATTCTTTTCAACAAAGGAAAATGGAACTGGCCTTGGGATGATGATAACCAAAAAAATTATTGAAGAACATAATGGACTATTAATAATTAAAAGTGAAATAGAAAAAGGGACAGTCATTCGAATTCTCATCCCTCCTATTTCAAAAAGTAAAGGAGCAAGGTGAATGAATTGCTCCTAATTGAAAGACACTAAATCATAAATGATCACTAACGACTGCTAAGAAGGAGACGATTTCATGGAATTATTTTTCTCTCCAGAACTTATTAAAAGTGATGCACAAGTATTAAATATCATTACAAACAACAATAAAGCCGTTGGATACTTAGCGTTTCTGATGGAGGAAGAAAAAATGAAAATGTACGTGTATGGGCAATTAGAAGAGGAAGGAGTCAGGGAAGACTTTAAAGATCTAGTAAAGCCATATATACAAGGATTATTAAAAGTAAATCCAGACTTTGAAGTATATAGTTACCTATCAGTTGGCGGTACAAAGGTGGAATTTGAATCAGAAAAGGAATAAAAAACTCGCTGAGGCGAGTTTTTTATTTTATATAATTCTTCATTATTTTTTAACTAGTTGAATAAACATGTACAAGATCTCCTTGTCCCATAAAAATAAACTGGAGGATTGTTACATGCATATTTTTCTCACATATATTTTTTTAGGCTTGTCTTTAGCTGCACCAATTGGACCTGTTAATGCAGCTCAAATTGATAGAGGCATTAAAAATGGTTTTTTTCATGCTTGGCTAGTAGGATTAGGGGCTACGATTGCAGATGGTTTTTACATGCTCCTCGTATTTTTAGGTGTATACCATTTAATAGAGATTCCTTTTGTTCAATCCTTCTTATGGTTATTCGGTTTTTTTGTTCTAGTGTATACGGGTATAGAAAGCTTATCTAGTACAAACCAAATCTCATTACAAGACATGAGATCCAAAAAAGAGTCGCATTTAAAATCATTTTTAGCAGGCTTTTTTATGTCTCTGTTCAACCCTCTGACTATACTTTTTTGGCTTGGTATTTTTGGTTCTATATTAGCAAAAACGGTTACTGCATATGGAACAAGCCAAGTAATTGTATATTGCATAGCTATTTTCATTGGAATTACAGTTTGGGATATTACAATGGCTTGTCTAGCCAGCACCATGCGTAAGTTTCTTACAACAAAGCTACTTACTACTATCTCAGTATTATCTGGTTTGTCTCTCATTGGTTTTGGAGTTTACTTTGGAATCCAAGCAGCTAAAGTTTTATTTTCTTAAATAAGGAAGTAGATTCTCTTTTATTTGGATTTTTAGGTTTTTTATTCCAAAAGTGCCTCATTACAAGAGTCACGATAGCAATGACAACAATAAATAACATGCTTACATAAAATCCAGGTCTACTTGTATCGTGAAATAGTGTTCCAATGATGGCTAATAGAACAAGTGCAAACCCTGTGAAGCGCTTTATATTTTCTCCTGTTGTGAGCTTTTGTAATCTGCCGTAGGATCCAATAATGAAAAACCAATTGTACAATAACATTAATCCAGCAGCAGTCGTAAAGTATTCGTAAATGCTCCCAGGCATTACAAGGGATAAAATAATCGATATAATAACACCAGCTGTTGTTAACCCAACTGCAGGTAGAGCAATCGTATTATTTTTTATTCTTTTAGCTAAAAAGGAAGGAGCATCCTTATCTTCTGCTAATGTAACTAATATGCGTATAACAGCAAATAAGGATGCAACCATCGTTGAAAAGCCTGCAATTATAAATACTCCGTTAAAAATATGTGGTACATATGGTATGGCATAATTATTTAATGCAGTAACAAAGGGGCTATTATCCGTTGTGAAATTGTCCCATGAAACGATGATTAAAGCCAGTCCAATGGACGTAACATAAATTATCGCTAAAATAAAAAGCATTACCTTGCCTGATTTTGTTGCATCTTTCATCTCCTCTAGCCGAACTGCTAATAATCCGATTATTTCAATTCCAGCAAATCCATAAAAACCATAAATAAGTGATGGTAAAAACCCTGCTATTCCATTAGGGACGAAAGCATCATAAGTTCTAGGAATAGTCGTTTGTTCATTACCAGGACCAAATATACCAAATAAAGCTAAGGATGCCAAAATAATAAACATAACGATTGCAGCAATTTTCAATACTGCTAATAAATTTTCAATTCTGTCAAAACCTTTTGTTCCCGTTAATATGACACCAATACCTAATACTGCATAAATGCATGCAAAAACCCAAAGTTCTATTGTAGGAAACCAAAACCTAGTGAAAATTGACAATGCAGTCATTTGACTACCCATGATGAGCATTTCTGAAACCCAGTAAACCCAACCGCTGCTAAAGCCTGCCCATCGACCATAAGCTTTTTTTGCATAGGAACGAAAGGAGCCTGATTGTGGGTCGGCTATAGTCATTTTAGCTAATGATTCATAAACAAAATATGTTCCTAATGCTGCTAATACAAACGAAAAGAGAACGGAGGGGCCAGCCATAGAAATTGCAATACTAGACCCAAGAAAGAAACCCGTACCAATAGTACAGGCTACACCAAGTAACGACAGCTGCCACCATTTTAATGGCTTTTCCTTTTGTTCTGCAGGTTTCGTTTTCATTTTACAACCTCACTTTATGTTTCTTCCCCTTATTCTTCTAAAAATAGAGGTTCTTTATGTACCAACAAATATAGTTTTCTCCAATAAGTTATCTCGTTTGTATGATGTTTCGAAAATATTTGTCGACGTAAAACAGCATAAATGATGGATATTTTACCTTTTCACCAATAAGTATGATAAGTAAGGAGTATTTCTTTAAATGTATGGGAAGGTAGGGGAATACATTTGACGATCATAGGAAAAAGTGTTGTTCGGAAGGAAGCAGAGGAAAAAGTATCAGGTCGAGCAAAATATACGAATGATTACAATAGTTCATCCTTTCTTCATGGGAAAGCAGTTATTTCTACATGTGCCCATGCCAAAATAAAGGAAGTAGATACAAAAGAAGCGGAAAAATTAACAGGTGTTCGAGCTGTTTTAACAGGGACCCCTCATGTATTAACGGGGGAGGAAATTCGAGATCGCCCCCCAATTGCCTACGATAAAGTTCGGTTCCATGGTGAAGTTATTGCCGTTGTTGTAGCTGATAATCCTATAATTGCCAAACAAGGTGCCAGTTTAATAAAAGTAGATTACGAAGCACTTCCAGTTGTGAATTCACCAAGGGAAGCGATAAAAAAAGATGCTCCTCTAGTACATGAAGATGTTAGTAAATATGAAAGAGATGATGGTGCTAATCCTATACCCAAATCAAATATATCTAATTATTTCCGAATTAGAAAAGGGAATGTGAGTCATGGATGGAGTGAAAGTGATGTGCGGATAGAAATGGAATTTTCCTTTCATCCATCGGATCATATTGCAATGGAGACGAGAGCTGTAACAGCTGAGATAAAACCTAATGGTTATCTATATATCACTTCTTCATCACAAGCCCCATATATGATAAAAAAATTACTTAGCTCTTATTTTAATATAGAGGAAGGGAAAATCATCGTTAACACACCACTTGTAGGTGGTGGGTATGGAGGTAAAGCTTCTGTTCAATTAGAGATTCTTGCATACCTCGCCTCAAAGGCTGTTGGGGGACGGCCAGTTAAAATGATAAATTCAAGAGAAGAAGATATGATAACGTCTCCATGCCATGTTGGATTAGATGCAAGAATAAAGTTAGGCAGTACAAAGAACGGTTATTTAAAGGTAGCCGAAATTCAGTATTTATTCGATGGTGGCGCCTATTCTGATAAAGCAGTCCATCTTTGTCGTGCAGGTGGTGTTGATTGTACTGGGCCATATTATATTGAAAATATTTGGTGTGACTCCTATAGTGTATATACGAATCATCCTTACCCAGCACCATATCGAGGCTTTAGCCATTCAGAGGTTTTATCAGCATTTGAAAGAGCAATGGATATATTAGCGAAAAAATTACAAATAGACCCACTAGAGTTAAGAGAAAAAAATGCTATTTTACCAGGACATACAACTCCTACTCAAGTTCGCCTAAATAGTAGTACAGTCGGCAACCTACCAGAATGTATAAAACGTTTAAAGAATAGAATGAATTGGCATGAAGGTACAAGACAGGAAATAAGTGAACGTATTGTTCGACAGAAAGGAATCTCCTGTGTATGGAAAAACTCAACAATTCCAACAGATTCTAGCTCAGGTGCAATATTGACCTTTAATGAGGATGGTTCAATTAATCTGATTTCAGGTGTTGTAGAAATTGGTACGGGGACAAAAACCGTTTTAGCTCAAATGCTTGCTGAAAAATTAAAAATGAACGTTAATAACATTCATGTAAAAATGACTGTAGATACTCAAACGACTCCAGAGCATTGGAAAACAGTTGCAAGTAGAGGGACATTCATGGCAGGAAGAGCTGTATTGGCTGCTGCTGATGATGTCATTAGAAAGCTTAAAGGTATTACATCTCAAGTATTAAGGGTAAATCCAGATGATTTAGCAGTAGGGAATATGAGAGTTTTTATTAGGGAGGAACCAGAAATTGGTCTTCATTTTCATGAAATCTCTCATGGCTATACGTATCCAAATGGAAATGCCATTGGTGGCCAGATTATTGGGAGTGGTACGTATATTCAGAGTAGAATGACAAATTTGGACCCAGAAACGGGAGCAGGAAGACCTGGGCCGGAGTGGGCTGTTGGTGCGCAAGGAGTGGAGATTGAATTTGATAAACGTGACTATACGTATAAAATAATTAAAGCAGTTTCTATACTTGATGTTGGAAAAGTATTAAATTATAAAGGGGCTCGAGGGCAAGTCGTTGGAGCAATGAGTATGGGAATAGCATTTGGCGGACGCGAAACATTTATTTTTGATACAGAAGGAAGAGTGTTAAATCCCCAGTTAAGAACATATCGCCCTTTATATTATGGTGACCACCCAGAATATGTAGTAGATTTCATAGAGACACCACACCTTGATGCTCCATACGGTGCCAGAGGTGTGGGGGAGCAAGGACTTTTAGGTATGCCAGCAGCACTTGCAAATGCTTTATCGGAAGCAGCTAATGTTTCATTGCATAATCTCCCAATCACTCCTGAATTAATATGGTGGGAAAAGGAGGGGAATAAGCAATGATACCATTTCAATTTGAATATTATAAACCAACCACTGTGAAAGAGGCAGTTTCATTATATAAAACATTAGCGATAAGAGGAAAAGAGCCAATGTATTTTTCTGGTGGAACAGAAATTATTACACTAGGAAGATTAAACAATATATACACTGAAGCAGTAATTGATATTAAAGATATTAATGATTGCATGGTACAAAAATTTGATGATAAACATCTATATCTGGGTGCTGCTCTTTCACTGACACAAATAGAAAGCAATGATTTATTTCCATTGTTATCAAAGGTTTCCCGTGAGGTCGCAGACCATACGGCTAGAACGAAAATAACGTTAGGAGGAAATATATGTGGAAATATCTTTTATCGTGAAGCAGTTTTACCTTTCTTATTAGCAAATAGTACAGTTTTAATAGCTAGCGAGGATGGGATAAAAGCCTTACCAATTAATGATATTTTTAATAAAGAGCTTCAACTTGACGATGGAGAAATGCTTATTCAGCTTGTTACCGATAAAAAGTATTTAGATGCCTCACATATAGCAATAAAACGCAGAAGACAATGGGATGCTGGCTACCCAGTTATTTCAATTGCTGCATTAAAGATAGAAAATACAATACGGCTTGCAATTAGCGGACTTACAGAATATCCATTTCGTTCACAACAGCTAGAACAAATAATAAATAATCGAAGTATAACTACTGATAGTAGGATTCAATATTTCATTGAAAACGTCCCAACCCCTATTTTAAATGATACGGAAGGGTCTGATAAATATCGACAATTTGTTTTGAAAAATACATTGAAAGATATTATTTCAGAATTGGAAGGAGTGTAGTATCAATGTCTTTAATAAGTATTACATTAAAGATAAATGGGGAACTAAGGGAAACGACGATTCGTCATAGTGATACTTTGCTGTATGTATTACGTGAAAATTTGGGCTTAACCGGGGCAAAGCCAGGTTGCTTGAATGGTGATTGCGGAGCCTGCACAATAACAATCGATGGTATGCCTATGAAATCATGCCTAATGTTAGCAATTGAAGGAATTGATAAAGAGATTACTACGATAGAGGGATTAAGGAATACGACCATACAGAAAGCATTTATTGAAGAATTCGCATTTCAGTGTGGATACTGTACTCCAGGTTTTATTATGAATTGTGAGGCTTTAATAAACCATCACCCAGATGCGACAGATGAAAAAATAAAAGAATGGTTAAAATCCAATATATGTAGGTGCACTGGATATGAAGAGATAGAAAAGGCTGTAAAATCCGCATTATATGAGAATAGATAATCAGTTTAAAATGCTTTAATGTAAAAAAACTACGGTGCAATTCCCGTAGTTTTTCATATTTCTCAAACTATTCATTATGCTTCTTTAAGGTGTTCTCTTTCATTAGACGCAACTGTAGCACGCATGGAGTGAAGTGTGAAGTAATCCTTCGAAACCTCAAAAAGGTTATATTGATCAATTCCATTATTAATCTCTAAATAAAGGGATTGGTGTATTTCGTTCGCTAACGTTGCATACGGTAGTTTTCGTACAGCATTATTAGAACGTTTATTTTCGACTCTAATCTTTAAAAATACTCGTTCAATGTTTAAGTCATAAAATAATTCATTAAAAAATGCGTCTTTGGCTAAGTTATTATAGCCCTTACCATGAAATGGTTTTCCAAGCCATGTTCCTAAAAAGCCAGCTTGTTGTTGTATATCAAATAAATTAATTGTCCCGATAGGAGAACCCCATTCATCTACTATTGTACGACTGATTAAATTTCCTTGTTCTTCCTCTTCTATTATCTGCTTTGTTAAAAATAAATACTCATCATATGAATATGCTTTTTGACGAACAAAAGGGAAGACGTCTGGGTGCACCATTAGTTCGTATAAAGCCTGACAATCCTGCATTTCTCTTTTCTTCAGCATTCTATTCCCTCCACAATGAGGGCAGACCAATCCATAGGGATCCACCCTCGAAATTTTTTAACGTACAAAAATTTCGGGGTGGGAATCGAACCCACTAGAACCAGGTAATGCTGGTGGCGCACCATTTGCCTTCCCATAAACAACCTATAAAAATAGGTTGTTTAAGCTTTTTATTTAGTTTTAATTGTTTAAGATATTATTGGGAACATCTTTTTATCATGGTTCATATAAAATGATGCTACAGTAATTTAATGTTATCCTTTACGTATAATACAAGATTTTTATCAAAAAGAAAACTGTTTTTTTAAGTAAGAATTTATATGTTTTTTCTATTGATGTCTAGGAGTCAGGATGTCGATATTACGCCGTTGCCTATAGGACGTAGGCTGTACTTAGGCGTAATTGGGGCGCCTTGTGCTTTTCTTACTAAAGGAGTTATAAATTATGGTGCGAATTGGGTTATTTTATTTTACGTTGTTTTTCTCCTTTTCTGTTGTGATTATGTATGTTCCCCTTTATCTCCAAAGTCAAGGCTTAGGAAAGGACCAAATTGGATTGATTGTTGCAATGGGTTCTATTATATCCGTTATTGGCCAGCCTTTTTGGGGTTTTGTAAGTGATAAAATTAAGTCGACGAGAACAGTATTATTGTTTGTAATGATTTTTTCGTTGTTAACTAGTAGCTTGTTTTTTTCTGCTAATACATTTATTTTAATCATTTTTCTTTATACATTTTTTATGTTTTTTATGACTTCTAGCGGACCGTTAACAGATAGTATAGCCATGCAATTTGCTACAGATCATAATAAAAACTACGGAGTACTTCGATCTTGTGGGACGGTAGGTGTTGGTACCTCCTCTTTTATATTAGGAATTATCATTGGCATAGTTGGGATCCAATATATTGGTTGGATGTATGGCATTATTATGATTGTAGCTATTCCTCTTGTTTTTCTTCTATATGATAAACGGAGAGGAGGAAAAAACCAGGCACCAATTTCTATATCTTCCGTAAAAATTATAGTAAAGAATAAAAAGTATTTATGGATGGTATTTATAACCTTTATTTTACTTATCACACACAAAATGAATGATAGTTTATTTTCTATTTACTTAACGGAGGTAGGAGGAAGGGAATCACAAGTTGGTCTTGCTTGGATGATTGCTACTTTTTCCTCCGTACCTGCCTTTGTTTTAACAGGAATGCTTATTAAGCGTTATCATGAAATAGGACTCGTAGCAATTGCAGCATTTCTTTTTTCTATACGCTGGTTTTTGTACGGCTACTTTGATGACCCTCAAATACTAATTTATTTACAAGGGATGCAAGGAATAACTTTTCCTTTTTTATTTGTTGCAGCCTTCACATATGTAACAAAGCAATTACCGAAGGAACTGTTAGCTACAGGACAGCTAATGTTTATGGCTTCTACTATGGGAATGGGTGGCTTAATAGGTAGTGCTGGTGGCGGTTGGTATATGGAGCATTTTTCACCTCAAGGAGCTTATCTGTTATGTGGAATTATCACATTGTTTGGTTGTTTGTTAGCTTCTGTTACTTATGTTTATTTAATGAGAAAAGACAGACGAGAGAAATCTAAAATTCAAATGGAAAATTAACAGGACTACAAGTTTTTAATAGAATTTTCATCGATCGAAGAATTTGGAAATGTAAAATACTTTTCATTATTTTGATATTTGTTATAGTAGAAAGTACAGAGGTGATGAGTAAAGTGACTGTATTAAAAGAACAAGTACATATTGATAGTGAGATATCTTTATTAGAAGACGAAAGAAACCGTTTCAGGAAAATAAATGAAAAAAGTAATTCCAATACATTTGAAATAGCCTTTAGTGGACATTTCTCTTCAGGTAAATCAACAATCATTAACACGTTATTAGGAGCAAATATATTACCTACTAGTCCTATACCAACGAGTGCAAATATTATTAATATAACAAATGGTGAATTAGGCTTAAGCATTATTAAAAGAGGAGTTGAAAATAGTTGGAACCAAGAGATTCCTTGGAATAAAGTAAGAGAGTGGGGGATGGACGGACAAGAGATATCGAATATATCCATCAAAGCTCCTCTCCCGTTTTTAGGAGAAAATAGCTCCATCTTGGATACACCTGGTGTTGATTCAACAGATGAATCACATGAAGCTGTTACAGTGGAGCAGTTATACACGACGGATGTAATCGTTTATGTTATGGATTACAACCATGTTCAATCAGAAACAAACTTATATTTTTTGAAACAACTGTCTTTAGAAAAAAAGACAATCTATATTGTCATTAATCAAATAGATAAGCACAACGAGGAAGAAATACCCTTTTCAAAATTCAAGCAATCCATACTTGATGTATTTAATCAATGGGATATTCATATTCATAAAATTTATTTTACAACGATGAAAGAAAAAACACATCCTCACAATCAATACGTACAATTTGAAAGAGAAATAAAGTCTCTTTTATTTAATAATGAACAGCTCCTTCAGAGTTCGCAGCTTCGTCTAGAGCAAGGGTTTTATCAAATTGTTCAGCAACGAATTACCGAGGAAGAACGGGAGAAAAAAGACGAAGTTGTTGCTAATATGGAAAGTGAAGGATTAGATTTTTCTTTATTAAAAGAGCAAGAAGAGTTAAAAAAAGAACTTGAATCATTAAAAAATTATAAAACAAACATTAGAAAAGAATATACAGAAGAGCTTGGCGGATTATTTAAGAATGTAACTCTTTTTCCTTATACGACAACAGAACTAACAAGAAACTGGATCGAAAGTATTCAACCTGGTTTCAAGGTAGGTTTTTTGTTTTCTAAGAAAAAAACGGAGGAAGAACAAGAAAGACGATTACAGCTGGTTGTAAATGAGCTGCAAAATAAAATAAAAACCCAATTATTATTTCATTTACAAACGTATTTTCAAAAAATAGATCGGTCCCATCTTACAAATGTAAGTGAATTTGAAGAAGCTATAAATAAGCTTACTTTTACGGTGTCGGCTTCATGGTTAAAGGAACGTGTGAAGTCAAATATAACGAATAGGGATTACGTGTACACCTTTACAAAGGAAATAACCTCAATCATTGTTAAGGAAATAGAAAATAAAGGGAAAGTCGTGCTAGATCAACAAATAGCTGGTTTGGAGGAGAATGTAAAACAAAATATTATTAGAATTGAAGAACGTTTACAGAAGCTAAAAGCAGTAGAAGATTACTCGACAGAATTAAATGACATTGAAAAAAGGTATAAAAGGCAAAAAGAAAAGATTGAGGATATTATTAATAAATTCCCACCAGACACATATTACCGAGAATTATTAGAACAGGCTGGCCAAAAATCATATCCAGACGTAGAAAAGAAAAAGTCAATGAATATTCAGCTACCGACAGAAAGTGTCATTGATGCGGAAAAGATCATTGAAGATAAAGAGGAACCTGTTACATTTGATGAAGAAGGAACTGGTCATTGGCTTCAATCAATAAACGAGATATTACTTTCGAATAGGCAACAAGCTATGCTGTATGATGATCGTAACAGCATTATTGAACGAATAAAGCGATATAGTGAAAGAGAGTTTGTTATTTCGTTATTTGGTGCTTTTAGTGCTGGTAAATCAAGCTTTGCAAATGCGTTAATAGGTGAAAATATTCTTCCTGTATCACCAAATCCAACTACAGCAACGGTGAACATCATCCAAAGGGGAAATGAAAAGAATCCTCACGGTACAGCTAGAATATCTTTAAAATCGAATGAAATGCTAAATGATGAAGTAAAATCATTAAGTGAACAACTTGGGATAAATTTAGACCTTTATAATCTAACTAGTTGGAAGCCTTTAAAAGAAAAGAATTTATCAAGCTGGCAAAGAACGTGTAGCCAATATTTAGTTACATTAAAAGAAAGTTTAACTTCAACCGAATGGAACTTAGGGAATGAATTTATTGTAGATCTTGTAGATGTAAATGAAATAATTACGAATGAAAAAAAAGCAAGCCTAGTGAGTGAGGTCAATATTTATTATAATTGTCCAGTCACAGAAAGTGGCATTATATTAGTAGATACTCCAGGGGTTAATTCTATACATGGAAGGCATACAAATGTTGCTTTTCAACAGCTTAGAAAGTCTGATGCAATTTTTTATTTGACCTATTACAATCACTCCTTTTCAAAAGCAGATCAATATTTTTTACAGCAAATAGGGAAGGTCAATGAGAGCTTTCAGAATGATAAGTTATATTTTATTATAAATGCTTCTGATTTAGCAGGAAGTATTGGGGAATTAAATGGTGTCAAAAAGCATGTGAGAGATCAATTAATAAGTAATGGAATTATGAAGCCACGACTTTACGACCTATCGAGTAGAGATGGACTAGTAGCTAAAAAGGAAGGTACCATTCAAGAAACGTCCTTTGGGAAATTTGAACACTCCTTTTACAAAGACACCATTTTGCAATTGAAAATGTTAAGTGTCAATCTAATCACTGATGAACTTCGTCATTATGTTAATAAAATTGGTGATAGTATAACTCTGATGAGTAGATCAGAGGAAGAGCAACAAGAAAATTATTTACAGCTTAAACGAACGGTAGAGGAACAGATTTCTAAAGTCAATGAATCATCACTACAATATCTAGACAGAGATGTTCAAAATGATTTAGAGCAATTAAGTACGTATTTAAAGGAACGTATGACCTACGTATTAAATGATTATTTCACCACAGCGATTAATGTAGCAGTGATGACTAGTGATAATAAAAAAGAGCTATTTAAACAATTTGAAAATGGTGTGAATGAGTGGAAGCATTTTGGTGATCAATTTCTTAAACAAGAAATTGAAGGGAATTTGATTCGTATTGAACAAATATTAGTAACGCGCTTAGAAAAATGGATGGGAGAAAAATTACATTTGATTAGGAAGTTTCTTCCTTATGTTTCATGTGAGACAAAGGTTGAGATGACAGCTGATTCTTTTAAAATCCAATACCCAAAACTACAAATAGAAACAGAAATATATCGAAACGAAGTAAAGTCTAAGAAAGATTTTTTTGAACAAGGGAAAGTGAAAGTGGTGAAGGAAAAGCTAGTTTTTAACGGTAGTAAAGATGCAGCAAGGGTTATTTCTCTATGTACAGAATTGATATTAAAACAGCTTGATGAAAAGCTCAGAACTATGGAAACGGAGCTTAAAAATAGGCTAATTCAAGCAATACATGAAGAAGTGAATCGTTTTAAGTCTTTGACAGATCCTGATCAAAAAGCTACTTTAGAGCAGGAATTTAAGAAATTAGCAAAGAAAGTTTAATTAAAAGAGTAAAAAATTGTATGGAAGGTATCCTTAAAATTTTATTAAGGATACCTTCCATTATTCGTAATAGCCTCCAGAATTAATAGGATGGATTTATCCTTATTAGCTATTACGCATTTGATTAATGGCGTTTTGTACTGGCTCCATTATGTTATTATTCGTTGCATTTCCATTATTACTATTGCTATTATTACGGCCGCGCATCATTCCATAGGCAGCAGCCCCAATACCTATACCAACTAATGACATCATTAATCCATTTTTATTATTGTTTCTTTTTTTCATACCAAACATATCCATTTTAGTCGCCCTCCTTTTGAATGTTGGAAAAACAAAATGTTGCTCCAAACATTATTAGGTTTAGACAGAAAGGTATTTTTATGTGAGGAGATCATTACCACAAATAGAAAAACAATAGATGATGAAACATATGAATAAAGCTAAATTTTTGATAAATAAAGTTGTTTATGACAAAATTGTATTGTGTGATTGACTTCACATATCCAATATTAATTTAAATTGGTATCCCTTTTTCTCAGAATGAAGATAATCACGTTATAACAGAGCTCATCATGATTATTACAATATTATTTTCAGTGATGACCAATACTTCTGAGCTAAGGGAATGCTCAGATAATTTTACAATGGGGTGTTTGTGTTGGATAGGAAAAAGAAGGAAATGAGAAAAGAAGAGATTATAGAGACCTTTAAATTTAGACATGCAACAAAAGAATTTAATCCAAATAAGAAAGTAAAAGAAGATGATTTCAAATTCATTTTAGAGACTGGAAGACTGTCTCCTAGTTCAATTGGTATCGAACCATGGAAGTTCCTTGTTATTGAGAATCCTGATTTGAAAGATAAGCTACATAAAGTAACATGGGGAGGAAAGGGACAGATTCCAACTGCCAGTTATTTCGTCATTATTTTAGCACGAACAATTAAGGATGTTAAATATGATTCGCAATATATTAAGAAGCATATGTTAGATGTTAAGGGATTTCCACCTGAATTGCTGGGGAAAATACAAGAAAGGTACAAGTCCTTTCAAGAGAATGATTTACATTTGTTAGAAAGCGAACGTACAATCTTTGATTGGTCAATTAAGCAAACATATATTGCATTAGCGAATATGATGACAGCAGCAGCCCAGATAGGAATTGATTCATGCCCAATAGAAGGGTTTGATTATGACGCTGTACATACCATCCTAGATGAAGAAGGCCTATTAGAAAATGGTCATCTTGATATATCGGTAATGGTGACCTTCGGATACAGAGTGAAGGAACCGCGCCCTAAAACAAGAAAGCCATTTAATGAAATTGTAGAATGGATTAAATGAAAAGATTTGCTCTTACACCCCTTTCGTCATGATGGTACGAAAGGGTTTATCCAATGATACATAACCACCTTTTGAATTAATATACTATGTACGAAGGAAGATAATAATCATCCTTCACAAAACTTCGTTTAGAGGAGAAAGAATACTTTCATCCAATATCATAATTTTAGAGGAGTAGCTGGAATGTTCATGATAAGATACTAGTAAATCGTGATAAAATTCTACTAAATACTTAATCTTTTCCACATTTTCATTAGAAAAAAGACCAGATCTATTAATTAAGATATTTTCATATTTTCTTACCATTTGTTTTGTTTTCTTAATCATTTTATAAGCATCTTTTAAATGATAAAACTCTTTTAAGTTTTCTTTAAATTGACTCATATCTTTCTGTAATGCGTTTGCTACTTTTCGATTTATAAGTTTAGGTTCATCTGGAACATTTTCAAAGATAAATTGTTTAAGCATTATTTTGTCTGTTCTCAATGGTTCATGTAAAAACGTTAAATAAATTCGAAGTGTATTATACGCATCATGCATTGGATTATGAGCATCACCAATAAAGGAAAGTCCATACAATTGCAAAGCGTTTTCAACGGAAGGGTTATTTTTTGATACTCGTTTTGTAAAAATAGCTTGGAAATCGATATACCTTTTTTCAATTTTGTTTATTGTAGTAAATGGAATATCATTACTTTCACTGTCAATTTTGAGACGAGTTAAATCACTTGATGACCAAGAAAAAAAGCGTGATCGTTTTATTCCTCCAACCCATGTTAGAAAGTCTTCAAAAACATGTTTAAATTCATCTGCATTTATGAGATCACAATCCTTAATTCCAGTAAGTTCTTTGCAAAAGCTTGATAACGGTTTCTTGCTTTGTGGTTTAATAAAGCGATCAAAATACATCGTAGTATTTGAACGGATGTCATATTTAACTGCACCAAGACGTATGCCTTCCATCTTTTCGTATGGCATTCCTCGATCAGAACATAACATTTCAAAATCAAAGAAAATATATTGTTTTACGTCAGTCATGCCTAACCTCCTTTCCAACATTACATTATAAATGAAATTAATTTATAAAAAAAGGACCAATTTATTCCACAACTTGCAGAAAATATATGACAATATAAGGGTGATAAAAGATGATAAAGCCTGGAGAAGTTATGTCTAAGTTAAATCGTTTCGTTTTTTCTATTTCATTAGTAGGCTATAAGCAATGTATACCTACAAAACAGTTCCATACGTGGGAGCATTCATTCCATTCTATTTGGATTATTGCAAAGGGGAAAGGAGAGCTTATTATTGATGGGACAAATTATCCTGTGGAGCCAGGTAAACTATTTTTCTTAAAGCCAAATATGGAGTGTGAACGATATTCTGATTCGAAAGAACCACTTGAATACTTTTTTGTTCGTTTTACATATGCTATTGCTCATGTTGAAAGGGAAAATTGGAAGCTAGAAAAGGGAGAGAATGTTGAATTTCCCTTATCAGGTATGTATAAATTACAAAACCCTCCACAAGTAATAAACCTATTTGAACAAATTTATTACTTAAGAAAACGAAGGGGGGCGATCGTTGCTATGAAAAGGAAGCTCTTATTCAATGAACTTCTATTAACTATCATACAAGACTTCCGTTCACAGAAAGTTACTGGTAATACAACAAATGCCATTGATACGACAATTGAATATCTTATATCTCACTATAATGAAAAAATTACTGTTCATTCCTTAGCACAGCAGGCAGGTATGAGTGTAAGTCACTACTCCCGTTTATTTAAAAAGTTTATTGGATATAGTCCAATGGATTACTTAAGACATGTAAGAATGGACCGTGCAAAAGAATTAATTGTTTTATCTGAATATAAATTAAAAGCAATTGCGCAAAGTGTAGGTTATCATGATGAATTTTATTTTAGTCGAACATTTAAAAAGGTTGTAGGAATGTCTCCAACGGAATTTGCAAAGAGGCATAGAACAAAGAGAGTGACGAAAAAGTAGAGGCTTCCCAAATTCAGTTATCTATGGGAGAAATAATAAACCACCATTGCTACTTTTTATGCAATGGTGGTTACTTTTGTAAGGTAATAATAGGAGCTTCTAGGTAACCCTTTTCTTATGATGAGGAGTAACTCATATTCTTAGTATCTATAGCTTCCTTGTTTTGTAATTCATATAGGTGATGGTAAATTCCTCTTTGCTTTAGTAGTTCTTCGTGATTTCCAGTTTCACGAATCTCTCCTTTATCCATTACAATGATGTTATCAGCATGTTTAATAGTAGATAGTCTATGGGCAACTATAATTGTCGTTCGACCATGTGATAAATAATGAAGGGCTTGTTGAACAAGTTCTTCCGTTTCTGTGTCTATGTTTGCTGTAGCTTCATCTAATATAAGGACGTCAGGGTCAAATGCTAATGCTCTTAAGAAGGAAATGAGTTGTTTTTGACCGCTAGATAAAGTAACACCTTGTTCTCCTAACAATGTTTGGTAGCCTTTAGGTAAACTAGATATAAAATCATGAATTCCGATTGACTTTGCTAGTTTAATAATCTCTTCTTCAGAAATGTGTTCATGATGAAGACGAATATTATACAATACATCCCCTGTAAAAATGAATGGATCTTGTTGTATGACTCCAATTCTACGTCGTACATCCTCTACTTTAACTTGTTTTATATCGTAACCATCAATAAAAATAGTTCCTTTTTGAATATCATAAAAACGATTAATTAAATTAATAATAGAGCTTTTACCAGCTCCAGTAGCACCTACAAATCCTACAGTCTCTCCAGAATTTATTTGAAAGCTAATATCTTTCAAAACATACTCATCAGGCTGATATGCAAATGAAACGTTATGAAATTGGATCTTTCCATCAATTTTATTTGGAAAGTTTTTTGCGTTAGGACTATCATTAATTTGAGGTTTTTCATCTAACATATCAAAGATTCTTTCAGAGGATGCCATGGCGGTTTGAATTTGATTATACTTATCAGCAATCGCCATCAATGGTTGGAAAAATTGACGTATATAGTGAGTAAAAGCATATACAACTCCGAACGTTAACGCACTATCCATAACCCCTCTTCCCCCATACCAAATGATGATCGCTAACGCAATATTACCTAGAAAACCAATGGCAGGGTTAAAAATGGAATTTAAAATGGTGCCTCTCATTCCTGCACGGTAATGTTCATTGTTAAGATGATCGAATTGGTGAAGTTGTTTCCTTTCCCGTGTGAAAAATTGAATAATTCCAATGCCATTTAGATTCTCTGCGAGGTTAGAATTGAGACGTGACAGCAATAGTCTTGTATACCGGTGTGCATCTCGAATTAATCTTTTATAATAAAATACAAGGATTACGAGAATTGGTATTACGGTAAAGCTTAATAGAGTAAGCTCTACACTCATTTGTAATAAAATAAAAACTATACCAATTAAAATTAATACTTCTTTTACTAAATTAACAATTACTTGAGAATAAAGTTGATTCAATGCTTCTGTATCATGGGTAACTCTCGTTACAATTCTTCCAACAGGATTACGATCAAAAAATTGCATGTGCATACTTGCTAAATGACGAAATATCTTTTGTCGAATGTCAAAGATAATAGACTGTCCAGTAAACTGAAGTAATTTTTCTTGAAGATAAGTCATAGATGAGGTTAAGAAAATTGTAAATAAGAATAGTACTCCAATCATAACAAAGCCTTGGAAGCTTTCTTCAACAGATGTTTGTACTGTCAAGTAATCATCGATAGCAACTTTAATTAAGTACGGCTGTGCTAGATTAGCCACGACGAATATGGAAGCTAAAAAAAAGGCGAGTAATATTTTTTTCCAATATGGTTTCGCAAAAACTAATAACTTAGTAATAAGTTTTCGATCAACTACATTTACGAGCTGTTTCTCTTTATGAATATTCATCTATCTACCACCTACATCCTTTTTATGGAGATTTCTTTACGTTGATTACCAACGATTCTGTTGTGACCGAATGTTTGTTTTTCATACATTCTTCGGTAAATCCCCTTTTGTTTAATTAAGGTAGCGTGAGTTCCACGTTCTACAATTTCTCCATCATTCATCACAATGATTTGGTCTGCATGTTTGATAGATGAAATTCGATGACTCACAATGATGGTCGTTCGTCCATCCATTTTTTGTTTTAATCCTTTTAAAATTTTTTCCTCTGTTTGAGCATCTACTGCCGATAAGCTATCGTCAAAGATTAAAATGGGAGCATTTTTTAATAACGACCTTGCAATACTAATTCGTTGTCTCTGTCCCCCTGATAAGGAAATACCTCTTTCACCTAAAGGTGTTCGAAACTCCTGAGGAAAATCAATAATATTATCATAAACTTGTGCTAGTTTTGCAGCCTCTGTTACGTCTTCGTCACCATAGTAACCTGGATTAAAAGCAATGTTTTTCTTAATATCAGATGAAAATAAAAAGTTTTCTTGTGGAACAATTCCTACGGACTTTCTAAGAGTTTGTAGTGGGATTTGAAAAATATCGTTCCCATCAATAAAAATAGATCCCCTAGGTGGATTATACGTTCTCAATAAAAGGTTAATTAATGTAGTTTTACCACTACCGACTCTCCCCACAATAGCCAAGCTACTTCCTTTAGGAACAGTTAAATCAATATTACGTAATGTTGTTTCTTCACTATCTGGATACGAGAATGATAAATTCTCAATTTGAATATCTCCCTGAACTTCAATATCTTCTAGAACCTCATCTTTGTTATCTTGAACCTCTGATTGAATATTGAAAATCGTTCGAAGACGATGGTTTGATGCCCAGCCTCTTTGCAGAATATTGATAACTTTTCCTAAGTTTTCTACTGGTTGAATAAGCAAGGACAAATAAGTATTAAAAGCAACGAATTCTCCAAGTGAGATGGTTCCATTCATGACGAGGAGACCGCCAAAAAAGATAGATAATAAATAGCTTAATCCTACAATTGCCATACTGGCAGAGATGAACATTGAGTTAGTCAAGATAAGATGTTGATTTGCTTTTACGTTTTTATTATTTTCTGCTTCAAATTTTTTCTTTTCATTCTTTTCTTGACTATACGTTTTAACAACGCGTATACCGGAACAAAACTCTTGCACAGTACTAGTTAGATGGCTAATAGCCTCTTGTACATTCTTGGAACGTTTTTGAATTTGAAATCGGAATTTATAAGCTAAAAAAGTTAATCCTGGTAAGGGAAGTATTACCACCAAAGTAAGCCATGGATTAATTGTTGTTCCCATCATGGTCACGGCTATAGTAATGAGAATAACCACTTCAATAGAAAGAAATATCCCCCCCATTGCTACCTCTCGAATAACATTCACATCGTTAATAGCATGAGACATAAGATCGCCGATACGTTGTTTATTGTAGTATTGCAAAGGAAGTTTTAACCAATGGGAAAAAAGTCGTCTCCTCACCTTTTTTTCAAGTATTCTTGATAATCGAAAGATGTAAATTCGACTGATGGAACGAAAAAATGCGATGCCGAGGCCTACGAGAACAACACTTATTGTTAGTTGAAGTAAAAGAGAATTATTTAATGTTCCATCTTCTGCACTGTCGGCAAAAGATTCTAGAAATACTGGGATTTGTAATTGAAGAATACAGGAGATGGACAATAATATCACGCCTAAAATGTATTGCCATTTATGTTTTATTATATGATTTTTTACAATTGATCCTGATTCCAAAAGCAATTCCTCCTATTTTCAAACAATTTTTAATGTTTGTAAAATAACGATATATTTATTTAGGCTATTTAACCATGGATTAATATATCAGTTTACATGGATAATCCTGCTATTCTTATAAGAGAAGGTTAAGAAAAACAATATAGAATAAGTTCGAGTGTAGCTAAAATCTTTGTCTTTTCATTTATGTTAATAAAAGAAGGTTTGAAATTTCCTATTATGGTGTTCTACCTCACAACCTCAAATTAGGATATACGATACGATAGTCATAGATTATAAGAATAATAACTTTTGAAAAAGTTAGGGAGGAAACTAATATGGCAGAAAGAAAAATAGTTCAACAACTTCATGCACCAGACATTGAACCTCGTCTTCGTCACCCAAAAATATTTGAGGTGTTTGATGGATTACAGACTGGAGAATCATTACAATTAACAAACGATCATGATCCACGTCCATTACAATACCAATTCATGATTGAACGAGAAGGATTATTCGAATGGGATTATCTAGAAGAAGGCCCAAAGCAATGGTGTGTTGTAATCGAAAAAAAATAAATTAACGAATATGCAAATGGAAGGATGTCTCAAAAAGTTGGATTTATCAATCCTCTTTAAGAGATATCTTTTTTTTCGATACTAGAATTTATAAATTTTTTCTAACGTTGTCTAGGTGTCAGGACAATGATGATTTAACCGTTGCCCACAGGACGTGGGCGTTCATAGGTTAAATTGATGCGCCATCACCTCGTGTCAAATAACCTGTCCGCATAAAAAGTAAAAAGCACTTTTAAACGGCCAGAACATTTACATTTGGGGGGAGACAGGATGTCGATATTACGCCGTATAGGCTGTACTTAGGCGGAATTGGTGCGCCTTGCGCTTTTCTAATGACATTAGTGAGTTTGTTGGTATTTTGTGAACATTTAACATTGATATCCTTCATTTGTGATTATTGTCACATCATTCTTTTATTAACAGAGCTAAGCTAAAAGGTATAGGTAGGAAAAGAGTTGTCCTAAATATAAGGAGGGGTAATTGATATGTTTCCTCAAAATTATGATGAAAATCCATTTATTGTGATATGGGAACTTACTCGAGCATGTGAGTTAAAGTGCCTCCATTGCCGAGCTGAAGCGCAATATCGACGTCATCCACAAGAGTTAACGTTTGAAGAAGGAAAAAAGCTTATTGATGACATCTATTCTATGAATAATCCTATGCTCGTATTTACTGGGGGAGACCCACTAATGCGTGAAGATGTTTATGATATTGCTAAATATGCTATCAATAAAGGTGTCCGTGTTTCCATGACACCATCTGCAACGCCAAATGTTACGAAAGAAGCTATGGAAAAAGCAAAGGAAGTAGGATTATCACGTTGGGCTTTTAGTATTGATGGTCCAAACGGAGAAATTCATGACCACTTTCGTGGAACGACAGGCTCATTTGATCTAACGATGAATGCTATTCGCTATTTACATGAATTAGAAATGCCAATTCAAATCAATACAGTAATATCACGCTATAATCATGATCATTTAGATGATATGGCAAAGCTTGTGGAAGAGTTAGATTGTGTTTTGTGGAGTGTCTTTTTCCTTGTCCCAACAGGCCGAGGGCAATTGGAGGATATGATTTCGCCTGCAGAGCACGAAAAGGTATTTCAGTGGCTTTATGATTTATCTAAGAAAGTGTCTTTTGATATTAAAACGACAGCTGCACAGCATTATCGACGTGTCGTTATACAAAATAAAATGAAAGAAAACAGAGTAGAAAAGACAGACGCCATCCAATATAAGGATGCTTTGAAGGAAGGGGCAACGAGTAAAATTGGTGGATTAGGTCGTGCTCCTAAAGGTGTTAATGATGGTAATGGTTTTGTATTTATCTCTCATGTAGGAGATGTGTATCCTAGTGGACTTTTACCTATTAAAGCTGGAAACGTAAAAGAAACACCACTTTCAACCATTTATAGAGAGTCGAAAATCTTTAAGGATTTGAGAAATCCTGATGTTTATAAAGGAAAATGTGGTGTATGTGAATATAAACAAGTTTGCGGTGGTTCTCGTTCTAGAGCATATGCAATTACAGGGGATTATCTAGAGAGTGAACCATATTGTGTATACATTCCAAAAGCCTTAAGAAATAAACGACAAACTATGTAATACAATAGTAAAGGAACTTTAAAATAATATCTTTTTGTGAAAAAAGCTTGGGAAACTTCTGTTTCACCAAGTTTTTTCCAATTTAATGAGACGTGCAAAAGCAGAAAAAATTGATTTGTTCTGGTAAAAAGTCTTTAGATTTCAAATTTCGACTTCCGCATAGAACAGAAGAACTTCCAGATGAGTAATTTTCATCCCCCATGGCGCAATTTCCACTTGGATGGATGTCTACCCTGAAAATAAAACAGTTCATGAGTGGATAGCGGCGACTCCAGTGGGATCAGCACGAGTCCGAAAATCCCCTAGCACTTACTGTGTAAGTGCTAGGTAGTTGAGGCCGTTCCCCACGGTAAAGAAGACACTGTGAAGCATGAACAGATGTCGCACTTATGCCTGTGGTGAAAGCGTCCGCAAGAAACGTATGAACCACCTTGATGTATAATTTTCATCCTCCATGGTGCAAATCTCCACTTGCACGGGCGGTCTACCCTGAAAATATTTTTCAAATGCAATGTATTTATTAAAAACGTAAAATAACTAGATATTTAGACTATTTTTAAAAATGAACGAATTAATATTCATTGTCATGTTTTTAATTCCATTTGTTTATGATAGTATAAATCTAACTATTCATTAGGTAAGGAAGGTAGGAAGGGAAATTAGCATGAATAAAACAGACAATAAAATTCAAATTAAAGATATTATCATCGCCCATCAAGTTTTGAAGGATATCGTTGTTAAAACTCCTTTACAAAAGGATGAAATTTTATCTGATCGATACGGATGCAATGTATTTTTGAAAAGAGAGGACTTGCAGGTAGTTCGTTCCTTTAAAATTAGAGGGGCATACAATGTAATGCAAAGTTTGTCCGATGAACAGCTTCAAAATGGAGTTGTTTGTGCTAGTGCAGGTAACCATGCACAAGGTGTAGCATATTCCTGTAAAGCACTAGGAGTAAAGGGAAGAATTTTTATGCCCAGCACCACACCTAGACAAAAGGTTTCCCGTGTAGAGTTTTTCGGTGGTCCTTTTATAGAAGTTTTTCTCACAGGAGATACCTTTGATGATTCTTATTATGAGGCTGTTGAATTTTGTGATAAACATCAAATGGCTTTTATACATCCATTTGATGATTATTTAACAATTGCTGGTCAAGGAACCATTGGAATGGAAGTGTTAGACAGTATAGATGAACCAATTTCTCACATTTTTATGGGAATTGGTGGAGGTGGCCTCGTTTCAGGGGTAGGTTCTTATATAAAAAGTATTAGTCCGAGTACTAAAGTAATTGGTGTTGAACCTATGGGAGCACCAGCAATGAAAA
Organism: Evansella sp. AB-P1; assembly: GCF_029688925.1. Classification (GTDB taxonomy): domain Bacteria; phylum Bacillota; class Bacilli; order Bacillales; family Salisediminibacteriaceae; genus Evansella. Next base: position 17,991 of record NZ_JARUKY010000022.1, on the reverse strand, counting down.
ACTCCATAGCACAAAGTAAAGTAGTGACTTTAGACCAAATTGATAAGTTTGTAGATGGTGCAGCAGTAAAACAGGTAGGAAAAATTACGTATGAAATTGCTAAAGATGTTATTGATGATATTATTCTTGTACCAGAAGGAAAAGTCTGTTCAACTCTACTAGGCTTGTATAATGAAAATGCTATTGTAGCAGAACCAGCAGGAGCATTATCTATTGCTGCATTAGATTTTTATAAGGATGAAATAAAAGGGAAAAATGTTGTTTGTATTGTAAGTGGTGGAAACAATGACATTGATCGAATGCAGGAAATGAAAGAAAGATCATTAATATATGAAGGCTATAAGCACTATTTTATCGTAAACTTCCCTCAGCGTGCAGGAGCATTAAGGGAATTTATGATGGATGTTCTTGGTGAAACAGATGACATTACAAGGTTTGAATATACAAAAAAGAATAACCGTGATAAGGGGCCTGTTCTTGTTGGTATTGAATTAAAATACAAAGAAGATTATCATCCACTTATTGCAAGGATGAACAAAAAAGGTTTTACTTATGTAGAAATTAATAAAGATCAGGACTTATTCAACCTACTAATATAAGTTTGTCTACCCTAAAAATAGACTGGTTCAGGAGTGAAGGGCGACGACTCCAACGGGAAAAGCAATAGCAGAAGACCCGACACTTCGCACGATAGTGCGAAGTGTGGAGGCTGAGGCATTGCCCGCGGTAAAGAAGACACTGTGAAGCATGAACAGATGTCGCACTTATGCCTGTGGTGAAAGCTGTCACCTGCAACGAATGAACACCTTAGTATGAATATTTTCATCCTCCATGGTGCAAATTTTCACTTGCATGGGCAGTCTACCTAAAAATTATAAAAATCCGTTATGAACAAGCTTTTTCATAACGGATTTTTATTTGCTTTCCATCGATTCAATATAAATTTTACAGAAATAGTAAAGGATATTATTATTGACATAATATATTGATTTTTATTGCGAGGGATGCTTCTTGAATAAATTACTTAGTGAAACATATAACAAAGCTATAGAACAGACAAAACGAAAAGTAGTAGAGGATATCCGTCATTATTTGGGAAAAAGAGATAAAAAACCAACGTTTGAAAGTTATCTTTTAGATAGAGGTGAGTACATTGCTCAAATTTGGACGAATATTTGGATAAATAAAGCTACGAATGATACATCTAAAAGAGATAAAAAGGAGTTTCTATTTGATTTGGGTTATGAGGTAGAAGAAATACCTCGAAAACAGCTTAATCAATTTTTTAGAACGGAAATGAAGCATTATTATCCCTTTGATGTGGAAGATTGGTTGAAGAAAAAACGTAAAGATAATGTGAACTATTGGGACGATCTTTATATAAAGGCAAGAAAAGAATATTTAGATAAAGCTGAAAAAATAAAAGTAGCTGAGCAAAAGGGGGAAGTAAAATCTGCTATTTTAAAAGCCAGTAGTGAAAGGTTTTTAGAAAAACAACTTTCGTATTATGTTCAGTTACGATGGATGATAGCTAAGAAAGTAATCACTGACATTAAGAAGGAGAAGTTTCATTCAGTTGATACATACAAACTTGAAGAACAGCTAGTTGTATCTGGGAGTTTCAGTATTGATGAGTATATAACTTTATCTGAATTCATGTATGAATTAACTGGTTCTGTTCATAAAACAGAATATTGGGAATATGAAACATATGGTGATGTTTATGGAAGGATCGTGTCAAACTTCTTACTTGATGATATTACGAACGACATTGTAGAAAATCTATCTCAACACATAAAAAATAGTTATTTGGATTTGTTTCAGGAAGAGTTAAAGGAAGAGGCATTAGTAGAAATAATTGATGAATTCTTATATGAACAACAACTACTTTTTGAAGAGCTGTTAAAAGAGGAGTGTATGGAACATTTACTATCCCTCACAGAAAAGGTATTTGATGTAAATGAACATTTAAAAATATTTGAACGCGACAAATTAGATCGAGAACGAATAAAAGAAGAAGCCATCATTGCTGAAGAACGTAAGCAAAAAGCGGAAGAAAGGATGTTAGAAGATATTTTCGGTCGTGAATATAATCCTCCTCTAGGTAGGAATATTCATTATGTTCTCCATATTGGAGAAACAAACACAGGTAAAACATTTCATGCTCTACAAAGTATGATTGCTGCAAAAAAGGCCATTTACTTAGCTCCACTCCGGTTATTAGCATTAGAGGTCTATGATAAATTAAACCAGGAAGGAATCCCTTGTTCACTGAAAACGGGTGAAGAGGAAAAAGAGGTAGAAGGTGCGAACCATGTTTCCAGTACTGTGGAAATGTTTCATGAAAAGGATTATTATGATGTGATTGTTATTGATGAAGCCCAAATGATTGGGGATAAAGATCGTGGATATTCGTGGTACAAGGCCATTACAAAGGCAAACGGAAAGGAAGTTCATATTATCGGCAGCCGTAGTGTGAAGGAAATGATTCTTCGGCTATTGGGGGATTCTACTGTGACAGTCCATGAATATAGTCGTGATATTCCACTTAAGGTTGAGAGAAAGGAATTTAACCTTAAACAAATAAAGCGAGGAGATGCTCTCGTTTGTTTTTCTAGAAGACGAGTACTTGAAACAGCATCAACGCTAGAAAATAATGGACATCGAACAAGTATGATTTACGGAAGTATGCCTCCTGAAACAAGAAAGAAACAAATTCAACGGTTTATTCTTGGGGAAACGAAAGTAATTGTTTCCACTGATGCAATTGGTATGGGATTAAATTTACCTATCCAACGAATAGTGTTTTTAGAAAATGAAAAGTTTGATGGTACGAGAAGAAGGCGGTTAACATCCCAGGAGGTAAAACAAATTGCTGGACGAGCTGGTCGAAAGGGTATATTTGATGTAGGAAAGGTTGCTTTTACGAAAGATATTAAGTTTATGAAGCACTTATTAGATCAAGATGATAAGTCTGTACAAACTTTTGCAATTGCCCCAACAAATGCTATTTTTGAACGCTTTCAAAAGTATTATCGTGATCTTGGAACATTTTTTGATTTATGGGATCAATTTGAAAGTCCATCTGGAACCAAGAAGGCAACTCTTACTGAGGAACGACAGTTATATGAAATTGTTCGAGGAACAGAGGTAGAACATCGTTTTTCTATGATGGACTTATACGGGTTTCTTCATTTACCATTTTCAAAAAATGAATCACATTTACTCTCGCAATGGGAAAATACAATGTTTGCAATTGTGAGAGGGGAAGAACTTCCAGAGCCTAAAATCAGCACAAATACATTAGAGGAACTGGAGCTTTCCTATCGAATGATTGGTCTCCATTTATTGTTCTTATATCGATTAGGGAAAGGAACGGAAGCGTTGTATTGGGAACGGTTACGGGAAGAAATTAGTGATGGTGTTCATGAATTTTTAAGGACAAAAGTGAAAAAGTTAACGAAGCAATGTAGACGATGTGGAAAAACGTTACAGCTCAATTTTCCTCACTCTATTTGTGATCAATGCCATTTCTTTTATGATCGTCATCCTAAACGATATAGATAATCCAATAGAGAATTAAAATGAATTGTGCGACATAACAGATTTTAGTTTTTTACAAAGTTAATAAATGATATAATATTTAGGTTGCTTACATTTAAAAATATGTGACGAATGATGATTATCCATGTCTCAAATACGAATAATAGGGTAATGAAAATAAAAAGCAATAGGAGTATTAAAAAAGTATAAAGGTTAAAAATACGTACATGTTAATTCTTATGAGGAGTGAATATGATGTCTGAAAATGAAATGAATGAAACGGTTGATGTAAAAGTTGGAGATGTAGTGAAGGTAACGAAAGGTGAAAATAAAGGGGATAACGCAAAAGTTATTGCAGTTTATACGAATTCAGTTGCAGTTGAGTTAAATAAGCTACAGAAAGATGGAACATTAGCAAGGACTGTTCTAAATCATAAGGAATATGAGCTTGATAAGAGTGAATAAATCTTATTAGTATTTTTCTTTAAAAATCGTCCATGGAGGATGGTAAATGAAAAAGGAAACTCGTGATAATACGAGTTTTCTTTTTTAGTTTCGTCACAGTAAATTAATGTGTCACAGGTGATTGGTGAGTTTTGATGTAATTAATGTACATAAACTTGTTCTTTAATGTATAGAAATACTTCTGATGCCATAATGGAAATTATATTAATTTTCATACTATAATAGTTTAATATGAGGTTTATAAAAAAAGGGGTGTTTTTTGTGAAAGAAAGAAATTGGATGGGAAAATTTGATACATATTGTACTTATATTCAACAAAAGTATAGTGTTCCCGGTATCGCAATTGGTTTATCGGACAATGGAAATATTGTTTTAGAAAAAGGTTATGGGTACAGAGATATAAAGGATAAAAAGGAGGTAACCTCTAAAACTATTTTTGGAATTGCTTCTATTACAAAATCATTTACTTGTGCTGGAATTATGCTATTACAAGAAGCGAATAAGTTATCTGTTCAAGATAAAGTTAGAAAATACTTACCAGAATTTCAGCTTCCAGATAAGAATGAGCTGTCTGATGAAGTAACGATACATCATTTAATGACACACACAACAGGTATACCTCCTCTTTCGTCCTTGTCCTATGCAATGAAGCGTTCCATGGATGTAGATGCTTCTGCAGATGACTACCCTGGATTAGCTTTATCTGGAAAAACAGGTGCACCAATCGATACATATAAACAATTGATGATCCATATAAAAAATAGTGATGTAAAATTATTAGGGAGGCCAGGGGAACAATTTAGCTATTCAAATGATTGCTATGCCTTATTAGGAGCAATTATTGCACAGGTTAGTGGACAAACATACGAAGCTTTTATTACAGATAACATATTGAAACCTGCAGGAATGAACAATAGTACGTTTGATTTACATCAAGTAAAACAAGCATCCAATGTCACAGAGCAATATTCTATGTCCGTTTCTAATAGTGGTGATGATAAAGCATATGCAGCACCTGTTTGGTGGGATGCTCCAGCTATGAGGGGAGCAGGATTTTTAAGATCTACAATGGAAGATATGCTTAAGTACGGTGAGATATATCGTACTGGTGGAATGGTAGGTAGTACTAGAATTCTCTCAACAGAAAGTGTCATACAAATGATTCAACCATATGTAAAGTTTGAACCAAATCGATTTTATGGGTACGGACTAATGATTACACCAGATTATCATGGTGGTACTTTAGTTGAGCACGGCGGTAGTTTAAAAGCAATTTCTTCACAACTTAGTGTAATTCCTGAAAAAGGAATAGTGGGGATTACTTTATCTAATTTAGTAGGTGTACCAGCCTTCGATTTAATGAATGGAGTTATTAATGGTGTATTAGGACTACCTATTGAAACTCCGTTTAAAACGTTTAATGTTGAAGATAATGTTGATGAAGAAGAGTTAGAGCAATATATTGGTACATATTGTTCCGAAGAAGGTGCTAATTTAACAATCGACATGGATGAAACAGGATTGAATTTGACTCAGCAAGAAAAATCATTTCCCTTAAAACATATAAAAGAATCATTATTTACTATTAAAATGAAGGAGTCTGAAGCACCAGTACGGTTTTTGTTTGCTGAAGAAGGTGAGGTTCGAGGTATTTCTATGGGATTAAGGCAAATACCTAAAGTAACATCATAGTATATTATTAAAAGAATAAGAATTTCTTTTTCTTGTAGAGAGGAGTTTTGTCATGGCAGGTCAATTAAAATCTATCTGGATTAAACGTATGAAAAATGGTCCAATGGATGCTGTGGAAGAAGCATCATTATTAGCAAATAAAGGTCTCGTGAACAATGCAGATCAAGGTGGAAAGAGACAAGTGACTATTATTGAAGAAGAAGCATGGAGTGTTTTAATGGATGAACTCCATGCTTCATTAAATCCGTCTATCCGTCGAGCAAATATAATGGTTTCTGGTATTAATTTATATGAAAGTAGAGGGGAAATCATTAAAATAGGCCCATGTAAAATTAAAATCTACGGAGAAACTAAACCTTGTGAACGGATGGAAGAGGCATTACCTGGATTAAAGGATGCAATGAATTACCAATGGCGTGGTGGTGTATACGGAATTGTATTAAATGACGGAAAAATTAAACTAGGAGATGAAGTAACCATTTCTTAGTTACGTGAGGCAATTTCATAATTCACTATTTCATTCTAAAACACGAACTGGGCACGGCTTCAACTCCACACTAGACATTTTATAACAGCTAAAGCATATGGTCCTGTCTCTTCCTCTATAATCGAAAAAATATTCGTCTTTTTCAACAATTTATTAATTATGAAATTCATTCAAGTATAATATTTAATATTTTTATATTATTGGCGTTTTTCATTCATAGGTGGAAGTTATTTTTGAATTTTTCTTTTGAAAAGAGAACCTTCTCACTACAGAGCAGGTTCTTCTTTATGAGATAAAATGAAATTCACAAAAGGGTTTACCAGTCAGGGCGATGAGGGTTCATCGCATTGCGCTTTTCTTATTTATGATGATTTTCATCTTAATAGAAAATAGGATATAATGAAAAACGTTATAATAGTAGATGAATACATATATTTAGGTGGGATAACAATGAATGAATTAAAAGCAGGAACGATTGAAACATTAACTGTCTTAAGGAAAATTGAAACGGGATATGTGTTAACAAATGGAAATACGGAAGTTTTGCTTCATTTAAACGAAGCTGATGGTGACCTAGATGTAGATCAAGAAGTAGACGTATTTTTATATCAAGATAAAAAAGGCCAGTTAATTGCAACGATGGCATTACCTAATGAATACCTATATACATATGACTGGGCAGAAGTTGTTGACTCAGTAAAAAATCTTGGAGTTTTTGTTGATGTTGGTATACAGAAAGAGATTTTAGTTTCAAAGGATGATTTACCACTTCTTGAAGGTGTTTGGCCACAACCAGGCGATGAGCTTTTTGTTACGTTAGAAACGGATAGGAAAGGCAGGTTATTAGCCAAACCTGTCACGGAGGAGATTATTGAACAGGAGAGAGATAGAGCAACGAACTCAATGGAGAACCGTGACGTGAGTGGGCGCATCTATCGTTCTACGAAGGTAGGTTCTTTTATTATTACTGAAGAGGGCTTTCGAGGATTTATCCATCATTCGGAACGTAAAGAAGAGCCGCGACTTGGTGAATGGGTAAAGGGGCGTGTAATTGAGGTGAAAGATGATGGGACATTAAACGTCTCTTTACGGCTACTAAAATTGCAGAGTAGAGATGCAGATGCAGATTCGATAATAGAATACTTAGAGAAGAATAATGGAACAATGTTTCTAACTGACAAAAGTAGTCCAGAAGAAATTAGAGAAACTCTTCAATTAAGTAAAGCAGCATTTAAACGTGCAATAGGAAAACTTTTGAAGGAAGGGAAAATTGAACAAAGAGATGGAAATACGTATTTAAAGTAATTCCTACCTTGAAAACAGCCAGACGGTTATCATTCGTTACAGTGTCGTCTTTACCGCGGATGAGCTGTCGCCAGTAACGGATGAACCTCCCTTTAAGAATATTTTTATCCTCCATGGTGTAAGTTTACTTGCATGAGAGGTCTACCCTGAAAATAAGCGTTAGTTCAGTAGTGAAGGGTGACAACTCCAGCGACGAGCATATGCTTCACGAATAAGCTTCGAGTTGTCTCGACGCATACAACATCAGAGCAACACTTGCAGAGGCAGAGACAGGACAATATACTTTAGCAGTATACAAAATGTATAGTGTGGAGGCTGAGGCATTGCCCGGAGCTAGGATGGCGACATTACGTCGTTGACTACAGGACGTAGGCGGTACTTAGGTGTAATTGGAGGATGGCAGTATTATGCCGTTGCCCACAGGACGTGGGCTGCCCTTAGGCATAATTGTTCCGCATGTAACGGATGAACTATCTTTATAGGTACATTCAATATAGCTTAAAAACTGGATGTGAAAAGGAGACTGGTGTAGTGAAATGAAGCAACCCATTCTCCCTAATACTTAATTGGTATACGTAAATTGGTAGCATGCGTTCTGCTATTTTAGAAAAACATTTATTAAAAAAATTCCAATCATAATAAGCTGAATGAAACCTTTTGCAAATGTACTACTAAAAAAAGCAAGTATAGTGCCAATGGCTATTTTTGCGGATTCATTGAATGTTTTCTTTTGGACTAATTCAACGAGAAGAACGATGATGAAAGGTACAAGTAGTATTCCGAATGGAGGAATAACGAAGCAGCCAATAACAATTCCAATTGTAGCAGCACGTACTCCCCAAACAGACCCTCCTGACCTCTTTACAAATAGGAAACTAGCTAAAATATCAATTCCAAATAGTAAGATTGTGAAAAACAGAAAAGATCCCCAAGTCCACCAAGTTAATACTTCCGAATCAATGAAAAAATGAAAAACTAAACCTCCAGCCCATATTAATAAAACTCCAGGAATAATAGGGTATATTAAACCTACAAAGCTTAGGATGAAAGCCGAAATGATTATAATCCAAATGACCCAGTCCAAAATGAATCCCCTCCAGCCCTTATTCGCTAGAGTAATACTAACATAAATATTACTACATATGCTTAATTAAACTGTTGAATTATTCGTTACAATTGAATAAAATGAGTATAGTAAGATAGTCACAATCGATAGAACCATTACATAGCTGTTAAAAGGCAAACTTATTGAAAAATAAGGACGTAAAGTCAAAGGCCTAAAAATCGTTTAATAGTATTATGGTAACCGGTTGCACTAGAAAGATTTTAACCATTTTACATTGGTGTAAATTAGGTTTTTCTTTTTGACAAAGAATAACAACGTTTTCATTTAATATTTGTATACAAAATATGCATTAAACAAAGAACAGAAGTGAAGTTTTATTTCAAAACGGAATAATGTAAGCCTTTTCAATTTTGTGTTATAGCTACATGGGGGGAGAGGTGTGAGTGACCTCATTAAAGAATAAAATAGATTATAAAAATAAAGAACGAATTTTTAATACAGTAAAAGAAATTTCTACAGAAGGTATCATTGTTACCGATAAAGATGTAAATATAATGTCTGTAAATCCAGCCTTTTCAGCAATCACTGGTTACTCAACGGAGGATGTAATAGGAGAAAATCCGCGTATCTTTGCGTCTGGCGTACATAATAGTGATTTTTATGCGACAATGTGGTCATCAATACACGAACATGGTATGTGGGAAGGTGAAATTTGGAATAAAACAAAGTCTGGAGATATTTTTCCTGAACGTTTAAAAATAAGGCGAGTTGTAAATGAAGTAGGAGAGACGGAAAATTATATTGGCATATTTACTGACATATCCAAAATTAAGGAAACCGAAAGTCATATAAATTATATTTCTAACTTCGATTTACTTACAAATTTACCTAACCGATATCTTTTTGAAAAGAAATTAAAGGAACACATTAACCAAAATAATCATAATAAATTAATTGGGCTCCTACACATTAATTTTGATCGATTTAAAATAATTAATGAATCATTTGGACATGCTGTAGGTGATTTTTTTCTACAGGAATTAGGAAGTAGATTAGAAAGTATTTTAGGGGAAGAGGATATACTTGCAAGATTTACGGGGGATGAATTCACTATTTTACTTTCAACTGTTTATAAAGCGGAAGAAGTGGAAAACCGAGCCAAAAAAATATTTCAATTACTAAACACGCCATTAAAGTATAAAGAGGTAGAAGTGTATGTAACAGCAAGTATTGGTGCTTGTGTTTATCCGAATCATGGGAATGATGATGAAACATTAATAAAAAATGCAGACATTGCAATGGCGAAGGCTAAGGAACATGATGGGAATACATTTCAATTTTTTAAAGCCAGTTTAGAAAAGGAAATGTCTAGAGAATTTACTATTGAAACTTACCTTAGAAATTCATTAATTTTTGATGAGTTTTCCATTCACTATCAACCACAAATTGATATTCATTCTAATAAAATAATTGGAGTAGAAGCGTTATTAAGATGGAAGCATCCTATTTTAGGTCATGTTTCTCCAATGGAATTTATACCAATTGCAGAACGAACAGGACTTATTATTAAAATTGGACACTGGGTCATTGAAGAAGTATGTAAGCAAATAGTAGATTGGAAAAATAGAGGTCTTCCTCCTATTAAAGTAGCAATTAATTGTTCTCCAAAACAGTTTTTCCATCCAGCATTAATAGAAAATTTATCGAAAATAATTGAACGATTAGAGATTAGTCCTGAACTTATTGAACTTGAAATTACAGAAAGTGTTAGTATGCATGATGGTAACAGAATATTGAACACATTGAGAAAGTTAAAAAGGATTGGAATTCAGGTCTCCATAGATGATTTTGGTAGAGGCCATTCTTCATTAAGCTATATTAAAAGCTTCCCTTTAAATACAATAAAAATTGATAAATTATTTGTTCAAGATATTAATGATGAAGGGAACAGAGTGATAATCAAAACGATTATTGAAATGAGTCATGGATTAGGCTTAAAAGTGATTGCCGAAGGAGTAGAAAGCTTAATGGAGCTACAATATTTAAAAAAGCAAGGTTGCGATATAGCTCAAGGGTATCTATATTCAAAACCATTGACTGTAAATCAACTAACAGTTTTATTTAATGACTGCAAATATAATGGCAGCTATTACATAAGCTAAGTGAAGGAGAAAGTAAGTATAGTATTTGTTCTGTCTATTACAATTATAGGATCAATTGCCATGAAAGTGTCTCTATAGATCTATAGAGACATTTTTTATTTGTTTAGGAAATTATAAAATTTTTCCTAATGTGGATAACTTGTCAAAACAGCGGCTAGCTCCAGGCGTCATCTGATTCTCTCGCCGGAATCAGGACGATGAAATTACACCGTTGCCCACAGGACGTGGGCGTTACTTAGGTGGAATTGAGGCACCATGCGCTTTTGTTCTATTTATACCGTCATTAGAGGCTACTGAATAAATAGCGAACACTTGGGTGGCAAGGAGATACTAACTAATCTAATGTACGACTTACACATGCTAGATAAATAATTTTTTATAAAAAACTTTTGTAAATTCAATAGTGTGCTATTCTATAGGAAGTGATTTTTTTACAAAACACCTATTATTATTATTATTTTTTAGACTAGGAGATTTTTAATGAAACAGCATATTCTTCGATATTTCATATATTGCTTAGGATTTCTTATTTTGGCCCTAGGTTTAACTTTAACAATTAAGGCAAATCTAGGAACAGGACCGTGGCCAGCCCTAAACGTAGGATTAGCTAGTTCCTTTGGCTTAACTGTAGGTAGTTGGACATTTATTGTTGGTATTGTTCTAATACTCATAAACTCAATATTAATAAAGGAACTACCATCATTCTTATCGATCATTCCAATTTTTATATTAGGGATATTTCTTGATTTTTGGTTGTTAATTGTTTTTAATAATATTACTATTCAGACGCTTATGTTCCAATTTGGATTGTTATTAGTAGGTATTATGTTAATTGCTATTGGAGTATCCTTATATATTCAAACGAAATTACCCCTTAATCCCATTGATGGATTTATGCTTGCTGTTCAAAAACGATTTCAAGTGAGCATGAGAAAAGGGAAAACAATAACAGAGTTAGTTGCATTATTCTTTGCTATTTTATTTTCGGGACCTATTGGAATAGGGACAATTTTCGTTGCTTTATTGATCGGACCAACGGTGCAATACTTTTTTAATGTAATGGAAACACTTGTAAAACCAGTAATTACAGAAAAATCTAAAGATGCAGCATAATAAGGCTTTACCTATTAGGTTAAATAGAGTTTCTGTTAGAATAAATGGATAAAATGGGTGATTCGTTCACTTTAATTAACTCCTTATTTAATAAGGGGTTTTTTTAATAGGTTTATTAATTAAATAAAAATTTTATCTTTTAATATACAAACATTTTAGCTAGAATTAAAGTTAATTAGATTCTGTCGGTAAATGTTCTATAAAAAAGAACAATGTTAATATATGTTGAATTCCATGTTGAGAAGGGAGGAATACCCCCTATATGGAGGGGGAATATCTGTGAGGAAAAAACGAACTAAGCCTAATTCATGGTCAGTGATTCTTTCGTCTGGTGCAAATGAACCAGTGAAGCAATTTCGTCTTTCGAAAATATTGTTTTATTCTAGTACAATCTTTGTCTTTCTTCTTATTATATCAGTAGCTAGTTTAACCTACTTCATAAATGAATTAAGTACGGATCAAAAAGGCTTGTATGTAGAATTGGAAAAAAGAGATATGAAAATAGAAGAGGTTAAAAGTGAATATGTAAGTTTACAAGAAGAAGCTCTTGCTGTTCAACGTTCCATAGAAGAATTTAGAGCATTTGAGGAACGGTTAAATCAAATAGACTTACAAGTACCTAGTGACTTAGAAGAAGTAGCTCTCGATGGTTTAGGTGGAACAGAACTACCTGAAAAAACTATTGCTGAAAACGAAGAAAATATTTCTGCTAGTTTAAGAGTCATGAGAGAGAAATTACCTCAAATGATCCGTGATTTTGAAGATACAGTAGAACGATTATTAGCCTATGAAGAGGAATTAAGGACCATTCCTACAATAATGCCTGCAGCGGAAGGGCGTATTACATCTGAATTTGGAAATCGAACGGACCCAATTTCTTGGGATTCATCGTTTCATTCTGGTATTGATATAGCAGCTCCGTTGAATACACCAATTTATTCAACTGCAGATGGAGAAGTGATTGCAGCAGGACGTGATGGAGGGTACGGTCTGAGAATTATTATTGAACATGGTGATACATATGAAACCCTTTATGCCCACTTAAATTACATTGATGTAGAGGTAGGAGATAAAGTGAAAAAGGGTGATAAGATAGGTGGTATGGGAACAACAGGAAGAAGTACTGGTGTCCATGTTCATTATGAGGTTCGAAGGAACGGAGAATTAATTAACCCTTATTTATATATGACATTTCACGAAACAGACAAGGGAGATGAAAAATAACTTTTAGTGGAGGAAGTGGATAGATATATGTTTGCTAAACAAAAAGATAAAAAGTTAAATGAAATAACCACTATCATTGGGTCTGGAACTACAATTAAGGGACAACTTCATATTGAATCTAGCATTCGTATAGATGGAAAAGTTTTTGGTGAGGTAAAGTGCTTAGGTGATGTAACAATTGGTAAAGAGGGATATGTAGAAAATGCACTTTCTGCTCGTAATTTATTTATTGCAGGGACAATGAAAGGGAATGCAAATATAGAAAACAAAATTCATATTTATGAAACAGGTTTTTTAGATGGATCTGCTGAAATGCAAACAATTGTAATTGATGAAAAAGGCCATTTTAATGGGAAGAGCATGATGAAAGGCAATAAAGACATGTCTATTAAAGGGAATATTGTTGATATTGAACAAGAGAAATCGAAGGAAGAAAAATGAAGGAATAGTAAAAAACATCTGGAATTATTCAGATGTTTTTTACTATCATTAATTGTATTAAAATATCACATCAGTCTTCCCTAGTTCTTTACTTTATTAGGAGGCAAATTTAATGTTTTTCCAATTAGGTATTGACTAAACGTAAAACGACTGAGGACAATTGAAACGATGATTGACCCTATAATACAATAGAAATATGCCAAAAGAAAATAAAGGAATGGGTGCAAAAAACTAATTGGTTGCAAATAATACAGGAATATTTTATGTAACAAGTAAATATGGAATGAATATTTACTAATAAATAGTATTACTTTAGGTATTTCCTTAAACTTTGCTACGATGGAAATGATAACAAAAATAATGCTCACAGTATACAGAATCATATCCACTCTTTTTGAAGATACAATGATCAATATATCTTTTCTCACTAAAATAACAATAATGATAAGAAATAAGATAGGGAGAAGTGGTAATATTTTTTTATATTTAATTAATGTACCTTTTAGTTTTTCAAAATGCCTACCACAATAAAAGCCTAAACAAAAATAAAAAAACCAACCTAAAAACGGGACCCAATATCCTGTTTTCCAAATTTGTTCTCCAAATGGAATGTTCATTGGTTCAGTAAAATTAAAGTAAGCAAGGTATAAACCGTTAATAATAAATGAAACCAACAAAACAGGTTTCGGTGATAAATTATTTAACATTTGATTTAAAAATGCGTGAAGAACATAAAATTGAAAAATAATTAATATAAAATAGCCGAAAAAACCACCAAAGAAAATGTTTAGAAATATTTGATTTAATGCTTCTGTCATGGAATCTGTCGTAATAAATCCAAAGATTAGTGCCATAAAGAAAAAAGGAAGCAATAAAAATTTTATTCTTTTAATAAAAAAATCTTTTGGAATACCATTTGGATAAGCGTGAGCAAGTATAAGTTCGGAAATAAATACAAAAGTAGGTGTACCAAAAAAAACCATGAAACGAATAAAAATTAATACATATTCAACAAATTGAGTAGTAGAATCCTCATAATTTGTAAGTGTTGTATTAACAGCGTGTGAAGTAACTACTGCGAGACAAGAAATGGCTCTAAGCCAATAAGCCTCATGAATAAATCTTTTTTTGTCCATTCCTTCACATCCTAAACATAATCTAATACGAGAAAAGTTCATGAATACAATTTTCTAATATAAATTATGTCTTTAAGGGGGAAAAGAAATACTTTCAAATAAAAAAATACAGAACTTTAAATATTACCTCTATGTATATTGGATGATACAAAAATAGAATGATGAAGGGAAAATCACTTCATCATTCTAAAGTTTCAATGGATGTTATATTAATTTGCAGATTTTCGTAAAAAGAAAGGCCATGTAGGGTGTTAGCCGTCTTTAAACATAGGTGTATCAGAAGCTAGAGAATTGTTCAACAAGTTGAGAAAATGATTTTAACGCATTTTCGATTGGTTCTTGTGAAGTTAAATCTACACCTGTTTTCTTTAATAGTTCTAATGGGTAGTCTGAGCTCCCACTTTTTAAAAACGTAAGATAAGACGTTATAGTTTCTTTTTCTCCATCTAAGAGCTTGTTTGCGATTTGTATAGCAGCAGCAAAGCCAGTAGCGTATTTATAGACATAAAAAGGTCGATAAAAATGAGGTATTCTAGACCAACCGTATTTCACTTCTTCGTCAAATACTAGTGCATCCCCATGATATTCTCGAAATAATAATTCATAAGTTTTGTTAAATACATCTCCGTTAATAGGCTCTCCTTTTTCAACCATTTCGTGTGTTTTCTTTTCGAATTCAGAAAACATTACTTGAGTAAAAAAAGTTCCTTTGAATTTATCAATAAAATGATTAACTAAATGCCTCTGTACTTTTTTCTTCGTTGAGTTTTTTATCAAATAATTAATCAATAATACTTCATTTACAGTAGAAGCTACTTCAGCAACAAAAATAGTATAGTTAGCAGTAATTTGAGGCTGATGCCTGTTAGAGTAATAACTGTGCATAGCATGACCCATTTCATGTGTTAAAGTAAATAAACTATCTAAATCGTCTTGGTGGTTTAATAGAACGAAAGGGTGAACACCGAAAAGTCCTAAGTTATAGGCACCAGAACGTTTTCCAGGTGTTTCTCTTACATCTATATATCGTTTTTCTTTAAACGAATGTAATGTATCAACATATTCTTTACCTAGAGGTTGTAACGCTTGAAGCATAGTATCGTAAGCATCATCGTAAGGAATAGATTGTTTGACTCCTTTAACGAGAGGGACATTTAAATCGAATTGTCTTAGTTCATCAACTCCTAATATTTTCTTTCTTAATTTTGTATATTCATGATAGGGTTGTATATTTTTTTTCGTTGATTCAATTAAATTATGATAAACATTTAAAGGTATGTTGTCAGCAAATAAAGATTTTTCTAGTGCTGAAGGATAGTTACGAATTCTTGAAATTAAAACATTGTTTTTAATGGCAGCAGATAAAGTGGAGGCAATGGAATTATTTAGTTGTACATAAGGTTTATAGTATGCTTTGTAGGCTTCTTTTCGTTTATCTCTATTTTCATCTTCAATTAACTTCGAATACATTCCTCTTGTAAGTTCTACTTTTTGTCCTTCATCTGTCGTTACTTCTCCAAATTTAATATCCGCATTATTTATCATGCCAAATGTTTTACTTGGTGACGCTAAAGCTTCTCCCATTTGTGAAAGAACTTCTTCCTTTTCCTTTAATAACACATGTGGTTTGAAACGATAGGCTTCAAACAAATCATCTTCAAAATACGTTAGTTTTTCTGCACTTAATATATACTCTTTTAACGTGCTCTCCTTTAAACTTAATAAGAACGGCATAAAAAAAGCTGTTGCTGAGCTTACTTTAACACTTAATTGTGAGGCTCGATCTAATAAGGACTGAGCTTCTGAATCTCGAGTATCTACATCTACATGCAACATTGCATAAACATAAACTTTTTTAAATATGTAATGAAGTTCTTCCTTTTGTTTTAAAAAAAGATACAAGTCATTACCATTGTTTATATTATCTTCGTAGTTTTTTAACTTTTCAGCTAATTTCTCCACTTCATGATAATTATTTTCCCATTCAGATACCGAATTAAAAATATCCTCTAAATTCCATTTCTCATTACTAGGTATTTCTTGTCGTGAAGTATATGTATTCACTATCAATCACCCCATATCATTAGTATTCTTTTTACCAAGTCCTTAGCTTTAATTATACTATTTCATAAACCTTTCATATATGTTTGGTAAAATGTGTTCACCTTATGATAGAAGAACAGCTTAAGTTATTTTAAGAAAATGTACAATAAAAAGAAAGGTGTGGTCAAAATTGATAAGGTTGAGTAACTGTTAGGATTAGGACAGGAATAGAATATTTAATAATAATTAAAGTAACGGTATTATATATGTAAGAACAAAATTAAAGAAGAATTTTCTAAGGGGATAGCATGAATAAAAAAATTGTTTTTATTACTGGTACGAGTAGTGGCTTCGGATCTTTAACAACATTACAACTAGCAAAAGAAGGGTATTATGTTATAGCTACAATGAGGAACATATCTAAGAAATCATCATTGTTAAAAAAAGCGAATGAATTAAATGTAGAAAATAATATTGAAGTGATGCAACTAGATGTTACGAATCAAGATCAGATTAATAAAAGTGTGGAAAAAGTAATAGATCGTTTTGGCAAAATTGATATTTTGATTAATAACGCTGGTTATTGTTTAGGTGGAATAAGTGAATGTATACCAGTTTCTGATTGGAGGGATCAATTTGAAACTAATTTCTTTAGCATTGTAGCATTAACAAATACTATTTTACCTATCATGAGAGAAAGAAGAGATGGAAAAATAATAAATATTGGAAGTATTAGTGGGAGACTTGGGTTACCTGGGCTAGGGCCATATGCCTCTTCAAAATTTGCATTAGAGGGGTATTGTGAATCATTACGATTTGAGGTAATGCCTTTTCAAATAAGTGTAAGTTTAGTTGAAGCGGGCTCCTATAAAACAAATATATGGGAAAAGGGTTTACAAAATATTAATCGGGTAAATAGTATAAAGGAGTACAATGATTATATAAATTCTCTCTATAATAATGCAAAAAAAACAGCTCAACAAGCGGCTGACCCAATGGAAGTTATTCAAACAATAATAAAAATATGTAGGTCGGAAAAACCAAAATTCCGTTATCCAGTTGGAAAAGGAGTTAAAGCGACACTCCTTTTAAAAAGTATACTTCCATTTAGCTTCATAGAATGGATAATTAAAAAAAGAATAAAATAAATTATTAATAAATTATTAATTTAATGGTGAAGCAAAAAAATGCCCTTAAGTAACTTTAGTAATTGTAAGTAAAGTGAAGTTATAATTGTTATGGATTTCTTTTGTAGATCTTCCGATTTGCAAGCGTTAATTTCCTAATAGTTAGAGTAAAATGTTTGTGGGTGGA
>NZ_JARUKY010000021.1 GCF_029688925.1 Evansella sp. AB-P1 | reverse complement strand
TTAATTTATAAATATTTAAAGGATATTTATAGCTATGTGGCACTTATGTGTATATAATTTGTATAAGATTAATTGTGTGAAAACTATAATCTGTCTAACTTTTATTATTAGCGAAAATCTGCAATAGGTCGAAGATGGAGAGGAACATAGTAGCCACCATTCGGATATTTCCAAAATGAGGAAATGAGGAGTATGATTTGGAAAAATAGAAGCAATAATATATATGTTTTAAAATAATTTATTTTTCTATTGAGGTGAAAACAGTGCAAGGTTTTCATAAGCCAATCGTAGTCATTAGTAAGTGTTTAGGGTTTGATCCATGTCGATACAATGGTGATGTAATCCACGATAAATTTATTGAGAAATTAGCCAATTTTGTAACGTATATTACTGTCTGTCCAGAAGTTGAAATAGGGCTAGGTATCCCAAGAGAACCAATACGGCTTGTTTCCAATAAATCAGATAAAAAAATAAAGCTCGTCCAGCCTAAAACGGAGTCAGACTTAACAGTACGAATGAAGAACTTCGCTGATCGATTTTTAGACTCACTCCATGACGTTGATGGCTTTATTTTAAAAAGTAGGTCACCAAGCTGTGCTATTTCTGATGCAAAAGTAACTTCTGGAATGGAAAAGACTCATACTATAAGTAAAAATGCTGGGCTATTTGGGGATGCGGTTTTAAAACGATACTCTCATTTAGCTGTAGAGGATGAGGGGAGGATAAAGAACTTTGCTATTCGTGAGCATTTTCTAATTAAGTTATTTACACTTGCTCATTTTAACAATATAAAAAGAAAAAACAATTTTAAGGATTTGTTAATATTTCATTCTAATAATAAGTATCTTTTCATGGCTTACAATCAAGTAAAGCTTAAAGAATTAGGAAGGATTACGGCAAATGGCAAAAAGATGCCCGTTGAAGAGATGTACATGAGGTACGAAGAGGTTTTAGCAGATGTGTTACAGGAAAGACCATCTTATACATCCAACATAAATGTACTTCATCACATTATGGGTTACTTTTCAAAGGTTTTAACGAAGGGGGAAAAGGAATTTTTCTTGAATCTAGTGGAGCAATACAGAATGAATATGGTTCCTTTAAGTAGCCCAGTTGGTGTTTTAAAATCATGGAATGCAAGACATAAAAATATGTATCTTGCAGAGCAAACATTTTTTACTCCTTATCCAACTCAGTTAATCGAGATTACCGATTCAGGCAAAGGGAGGAATTTTGCCTAAGTAATTTTGGAATGGTGTTTAACAAAATTCCTCGTGCCTTTACACTTTACATAATTTTCGTTGTAAACCAACCTTCCCACTGTTTCTTGTTAAGGAGAGTATTATATTCTTCATGATAGGATCCAGTATTACCTACACCATTTCCACCTAGTACAACCTTTATAAATGGAAATCTTGTTATTGTTGCTTCAATCCAATTGTACAAATCATCACATAATTTTGGGTTTGTAAGCGAAATAGAAATCACTTCAATATTCTTTTTTTCAATTAAACCGTGTAGCCCTTCATAGGGGGTATTAGCTCCTAGGTAGATGACATCCATCCCTTTCTTTCTTAAAAACAAGCTAAAAGTCAGAAGCCCAATGTGATGGTCCTCCCCTTCTGGACAGAATGCAAGAGCTTTTGGTAGGTGTGTATTAATAGGAAATATCTTGAAAAGCTGAATACATCTTTGAACTATTAATTGGGAAGAAAAATGCTCTTGAGCAACTGTTAATTTCTTCTTTTCCCATTCATCTCCAATGCGGTATAAGGTAGGGACTAATAGTTCATGGATCACTTCCTCGTAATCGAATAATGAAAAGGCAAATTCTATTATTCTATGGGCTTCTAAATTATCTAGATTTACTAAACTTGTATATAGTTCTTTCAGTAGATTATCGTATTGGTTGTTTTGTATGGTCACTGGATTAACATGAGAGGCTTTTAATTGTCTAACAGCATCACTAATTTTCATATTATTATGATGGGTTTGATTATTTAACCACTTAAGGATTTCAATATCTTTTTCACTATATAAACGGTGTCCACCTTCACTACGAGTAGGGCTAACTACATTGTATCTTGTTTCCCATGCTCTAATCGTTACAGGGGGTATTCCGATAATTTCTGAGACTTTCTTAATACTATACATACCTTCACCTCAATTTAATTATACATAACTTATACATTTTCAACTATAGAAAAATAAAATGGTGGAAGTGTCAACCTTTGTTAAAAAAGATATTTTTACTAGATTATCTTTGTGTTTGTGTACTGTAAAGGTATTGTATAATTCACCTTAATATAATTACCATTTTTATGTGTTCAATAAGAAATATATATGTAGGAAATTTAAAATGGAGTTGGGAGTAATGGAGAAAAACAAAGCCTCTTTCATCCAATCATTTGCAGGATTGGTTGCTGGAAAACGAAGTAAATGGGGGATTCTTTTAGCTTGGGTAAGTCTCGCCTTACTATTAAACTTGACTCTCCCTCAAGCAAATAGCCTTGTTGATGATAGTGCTGGAAACTTTGATGGAACAAAAGCTCCTTCCCAGGCGAATGCAATAATGGAAGAGGAGTTTCCTGATGAGAGTGGATTACCCGCATTAGTCGTTTGGCATAAGAGTTCAGGTATAGAATCAGCTGAATTAGAGAGTATCCAACAGATTATTAAACAGCTTTCGGAAAATCCTTTACCTAACCAAGAAATGATACCTCCGCTACATAACCTGCCTCCGGAAGTGCTGGCAGAGGAGGTTTCAGAGGATGGAAACTCTTTAATTTTACCTATTTTCTTTCACGATAGTGTAGATGCAGATAAACTACAGAAGGATTTTCAGTTAATGTCAGAGGAAATACAATCCATTATTGGAATAAACCCCTTTGACGAAGATTTACAATCAGGAGAGTTAAGTGCTAGAGTAACTGGACCAGCTGGAATACTTATGGACGCAACTCAATTATTCTCTGCAGGTGATTTATCCCTTACTATCATTACATTTGCTTTAGTATTAACTGTTTTGTTGCTGATTTACCGTTCTCCCATACTAGCTTTTATTCCTTTAATTGGCGTTGGTTTTGCTTTTGCCATTATCAGTCCACTTCTAGGATGGCTAGCTCAAGAAGGCTGGATAGTCTATGATTCTCAAGGAATTTCTATTATGACTGTGCTCCTATTTGGGGCAGGTACTGACTATTGTTTATTTTTGATTTCAAGATTCCGTTACTACTTAAAAATAGAAAGAAATAAATTAATTGCTCTTAAATACGCTATCAGCGATAAAGGTGGCGCCATATTGATGAGTGGTTTAACAACAATTACTGCTTTATCCTTTTTATTGCTAGCAGATTTTGGGCCTATCCAAAGATTTAGTATCCCGTTTGTAGTGGCAATTTTTGTAGTTGCTCTTTCAAGCGTAAGTTTAGTACCTGCACTCTTAGCTATCTTAGGGCGGAAAGCCTTTTTCCCATTTACTCCACGAACACCGGAAATGGAGAAGGAATTGGCAAACCTTAAAGGGAAGCCTATTCCTGTAAAAAAAGAAAGAACTAGAATAGTAGAAAAGGTAAGAACATTTGTCATCAATAGGGCTAAGCTAGCTACTATCGTTACCACATTGGTATTAGTAGCTCTTGCTAGCTTTGTATTTCATATTAATTATACCTATGATACACTTTCTTCCTTTCCTGAGGATATGTCATCAAGAGAAGGGTATACAGTCATAGAGAACTCTTTTCATGAAGGTCAGCTTGCACCTGTTAGTGTCATTGTGGATACAAGGGGGAATGATTTAGATCTATTTGAAAGGCTTGAAGATTTAGCTTACGTGAAAGCTATTTCGGAGCCAAATATGGGGAAAAACAATGAGGATATTATGATGCTTCAGCTAGATTTGGAAATGAATCCTTATTCTAACGAAGCTATGGATGTGATTCCAGATTTAAAAGAAGTGGTAACCGCCTCTCTTTTGTCAGTTGATATAGAAGAGGGGACAGGTGAATTTTGGATTGGGGGTCAAACGGCAGAGCAATATGAGATTCGAGAAACGTCTAATAGAGATGTTTTTATATTGGTACCTCTGATCATCTCCATCATTGCCTTACTCGTATTTTTATATTTGCGATCCATTACTGCAATGATATATTTAACTCTTACTGTCATTGTCAGTTATTTTTCAGCATTAGGACTAGGGTGGTTGGTTATTCATTATGTTATAGGAGCAGATGCTATACAGGGCTTTATTCCCTTATATGTCTTTATATTCTTAGGTGCACTAGGAGTAGACTACAACTTATTTTTGAAATCAAGTATTTGGAAAAAAGCCCCACACATGCCTTTGAACCAGGCAATTCATGAAAGTGTTGCTGAGACAGGTCCCGTTATTAATTCTGCTGGTATCATTCTTGCTGGGACTTTTTCTGTTTTAGCGACTTTACCAATCCAGATTCTAGTTCATTTTGGTATTATTACTGCTATTGGTGTTTTAATTGATACCTTTATTGTTCGTCCTTTCTTGGTTCCAGCAATTACTACTTGGTTGGGAGAGAAAGCTTTTTGGCCAGGGAAAAGCAAATCATTGAAGGAAGAATCATCATCCCAATAGAACAATTGCAAATAAAAAACGTTGGTTCAAAAAGGAGATTGAATCCACTTGAATCAACGTTTTTGTGTTACTTTTTGTCTTTTATGACACTTCCGAATATAAATGTCATTACTGCAAATAACATAAAGCTTATAGTAAGAATAGTACCGCCGGAGATATAAAAGATTAATGAAAATGTTTCATTGATCCATTCAGGGTTAAAATAATGTACCCACATTCCTGCAGTTAGCCCAAAACTTCCAATTAAAGCAGTCCATACATGGAGTGTAGCAAGCTTTGAGCTTTTTGGAATGGAGAATAAAGCATAAAAGGCAGCAAATGCAAAAAGGGAAAGCCACCCTACTAAAAGGATGTGTGCATGAATAGCTCGAAACAAATGAGAACCTGCTCCTGCCATATGTCCTCCAATAAAAGTACCGATAACCGCATAAATAGCTGAAAAACGTAGTAATAGTTTTGTTTTGTTCATTATGACACCTCACCATCATTTAATAACATAGCCATGTTGTTTTTCTAATATAGCATACCATGAAAATATGAATGGAGTGTGAACAAGATGCTCGGTTAAACTGTGAGAGGTTAATATTTGTAAGCTATCTATTAGTGGTAGAATGAATAAAAAAATAAAACCCTTATATATCAAGGGTTTTAGTAGAATTATGTATGGTGACCCGTACTGGGTTCGAACCAGTGACCTCCACCCTGTCAAGGTGGCGCTCTCCCAGCTGAGCTAACGGATCGATAATTACTTTATACTTATAGCGACAAATAATAATATAACGGATGGGTGAGAAATAGTCAAGGGTTAATAGGAGTTCTGAACCAAATATCTTTTATTCGTCGTATGTGTAGCGTACAACGTAGCGATCGTTGCTTAGCTTTCGAATTTCTACCCAAGGTGGAATTTCGTAGCCGTTAACCCAGTTATCTTCAATTTTTGCTTTAAGGCAGTTTGCTTGGAATTTTGAATTAAATACTTGTTTTAAGTAGATCCAGCGCGTCTTTTTTGGTATTGGTTCTGTAGGGTTCAATATTCTCACCTCGAATGATAGTCGCAATTAAGTAAATCATTGCTCAAAATAATAACATTAGTTGGAAAAACAATCAAGAAAATACCTCTAGGTAGATTATTTCTACTTAGAGGTATTTTACTACTACCGTCATCACGTTATGAATATATTATATGTGAACATGCTTAAAAATGTTATCTATTTTATAAATAAAATGGTGCTGTAATAGTACAGCCTTTATGAAACCAAACCTTATTTAGCCAATCCGTTCTTCATGGTCTCTTCTTTGGATCTCTTCTTCTCGAAGTCGTTCTTGTTTGTCCCGTAGGCGATGGGCTAATCTGCTAGCGGCATTTGCAGCTATGCTACATACGAGGTCATCGAGGAATGTATTTATTGACCCCTCTTGCTTCGTATCTAGATCTTTAATTATGCCAATTTTTTGCTTATCTAAATAGCCGAATGTTGTAACGGCGATACTTCCGTAGCCGAAAACAGAACCTAAGGCAATGGTTTCATCTACACCAAAAAGTCCTTCATCCATTTCAACAATGGATTGTAGTGGTTCAGAAAGCTGTTTTTTCTCGGCTAGCTTATCTAATTCAATACCCACTAAAATTGCATGTTGAATTTCACGTTTTTCTAATACTTTATCTACGCTATCTATGCATTCCTCCATTTTTAAATCTTTATTATATGGAAGCTGCATATCAAACACGATTTGTGCGACCGCATTTAATGTAACACCACGTTCCTTTAATAAATCTCTTGCTGCTTTCTCTACGACATGACAATGAACCGGTTCTCTTTTAGACATTGTTTCCACTCCTCCTAGTAACATTGCAATCTATTGTACTCCTATTCTAACATAATCTTCCTACCCTATTTTTTAATAAATCATGCAATTTTTATTTTTTACACAATTGTACTAGGTGGATAACATATTTATGATAGAAGGTGATTGTTGGAGGGGGTGTGTGCAGGGATGGGGACTATTAAATAAGGTATTTCTTTCCTCAGATCTATTTTCTAAGGTACATACCTGTGTTTTTTAAAAGAAAGAGAAGGTTTTTTCGGGAATGGTGTAGAAAGTTTTTATAAAGGGTTGCTGTGTTTAATTTGATTACTTCTTTTGTTTTTTGGAAAAAATAGAGTTGAATTGTTGTGCGGATGTTACTAGTTATGGAGGAGGGGTTTGAGTGATATATGGTATTGCTTTGTTTCCGTCAAAAACGTTACAGGATTTAGCGAATTCGTATCGTAAGCGTTATGATTCTCATTATTCAAAGATTCCCCCTCATTTGACGCTAAGGGATGCGTTTGAAGCGGAAGATGGGGAGATTGGTGATATTGTTCAGTATATCCAAAAGGTTGTGAAGGGGTGTAAGCCTTTTTCGTTGGAGGTTTATAAGTTTAGTTCCTTTCATCCGGTGACGAATACGATTTATTTGAAGGTTAAGGAAAATGAAGAGCTTGTTACGTTACATGATAAACTGAATAGTGGTGTGTTGAAGGGGGAACGGGAATTTAATTTTGTACCTCATATTACGATTGGTCAGGATTTGGATAATGATGAGTGTTCTGATGTATACGGCCGTCTTCGGTTGGAGACGATTCATCATGAGGAGATGGTTGATCGTATTTCACTTTTGTATCAGTTGGATAATGGGACGTGGACGGTATATGAGACTTTTAAATTAGAAGGGAAAGAGTGACGTTTGGAAGTTAAAGTTGTGACAACAGAGGAAGAATTACGTGATGCCCATGCTGTTCGTAGGGTTGTGTTTATTGAGGAGCAGCAGGTGCCTGAAGAAATAGAGTTAGATGAACATGAAGGGGAGGCCACTCATTTTGTTGTGTATGATGAGGATCAGTTACCTATTGGTGCTGGTAGACTTCGTTTATTTGACGATTATGGGAAGGCTGAAAGGGTTTGTGTGTTAAAGGAGCACCGTGGGCTTGGTGTTGGTGAACGGCTTATGGAAGCCATTGAGGGAAAAACGAAGGATGCGGGTCTTGGTTTAGTGAAGCTGAATGCACAGACACATGCAGAGGCATTTTATAAAAGGATTGGCTATGAGACTGTTTCCGATGTTTTTTATGATGCAGGCATTGCACATGTGGCTATGAGGAAAGAAGTTTAAAAAGTGATGGGGTCTTTTTCTTTGTGTGATTGTTGATAATTTATTGTATTGATTGCACGTTCATCACAACTATATATGGAAATGGTAAAACGCGTGGTTTTTGAATTATTTTCAAATACCACGCGTTTTTTAAAAGAGAAGTATAAAATTTTCACTTTGAAAGTTGTCTAGGAGACAGGACGTCGATGATTTAACCTTTGCCCACAGGACGTGGGCGTTTTAGGTTAAATTGAGTCGCCATCGGCTCGAGGTCAAATAACCTGCCCGATAAAAAGTGTAAGATCGCACTTTTTATCGGACAGAACATTTGCTTGTCGCCGGAGATAGGATGTCGACATTACGCCGTTGTCTACAGGACGTAGGCTTTACTTAGGCGGAATTGGGGCGCCTTGCGCTTTTCTTATTGATGTGAGCAATTCGTTCCATTCGGATATTCACTTCATTTATTTCTAGGGAAGGTGGCAAGTTTTCCTGATCTATAGAATATACGTTACTATATGGGACATGTAAATCCATTCGTATATATGTATGGATTTCCTTTTTGTCTGTGATACTAATAATATGATTCAAACGTGGAGTGTTGTTTATATGCCAAAGCGAATGGTAATTTTTACTGTGTCTATAGGCGAAGGACATCATCAAGTGAGCAGATCTCTAAAGGAAGAGTGGAAAGCAAGGGGTTATGAGGCGGAAATTATCGATATTTTTTCCTTTATGGATGAGACTAAGGCTAGCAAAATGAAAAATTCATATTTTAAAAGTATTCACCATTATCCAAAGGTGTGGGATTGGACATACAGTATCACGAATTGTGGACTAACATCTTATGTAGTAAGACCTTTTCTATCCAACTGGTGGAATGATTTAATTCAATATTGCTGTCAATCTAATATTGATATTTATGTTGCAACACACCCAATCGCTACACAAATTGGCATTTTAATAAAAATGAAGTCTCATCGACCTGTGAAGCTTTTTGCTGTATTAACGGATTTCTCCACTCATCATTTATCAATATCCAAGTGGGTTGATGCAACCTTTGTTGCTGAAAAAAGAGAGTTGGTTAAATTGAAAAAGAGGTATTCCAATGTGGTTTTTTATTCATTCGGCATACCCTTAAGGAAATTGTGGGATAAAAGAGTAAACAAAAGCATATTGCGAAAAAAATTAAAGCTTCCTCTTGATAAAACAATTGTTGTCATATCAGGTGGAGGAGAAGGAGTTATTTCTAAGGAAAAAATAAAGATAATTCTTGAAAATGATGAGGTAAGTAGCCATGTGAACTGGTTTTTAGGGAAAAAGGTTTCTGATCTTCCAGAGCCTGTCCAGTTACAAAATGGATCAACTATTCAATACTTTCCTTTTTGTGATAATTATCATGAGTATGTAAAGGCAGCGGATCTTTTTATTTCAAAGCCAGGTGGTGTTTCTATGGCTGAAGCAATAAAATGGCACATTCCTACTGGATTATTGTCCCCGCTTCCTGGACAAGAACGTATAAATCAGAAGGTCTTATTAAGCTATCCCAATATAACCTTATTGGACGAGTCAGTAAAGCTATCAACTGTAATAGGTAAATTGCAAGAGGGACTAGAACAAAATCCTATTCATGAGCATTCAAGGGTAAGGGTCATTGATAAAATTGTTGCCCATTCCATGCTTCTTAAGGGTTCGGGAGAAGCAGATACATCTCGTCTTCCAGTAGATAGGGAGCTTATAAAATGGAACACATCAAATAAAAGTAACAACTTTAGAAAAAGAGAACGTTCGGGTATATCATGGTAATAAAAGGGAGTTGCGTAAAAGAACATTTGTTCGTATAATAGAGGTAGAACAAATGTTTGGGTTTGGAGGGGTAGAGATGGAATTGCTATTAAAAAAAGCAGTTGTAACAGGGAATCCAATGATGGTTATGTATATGTCCAAAAAAGGACTCATTACTAAGCGAATGGTTACTGTAGAACGGTTTAATAGTGATCAGGTAGAGGTCTTTTGCCATTTGCGGAAGGCATATAGACGATTTCTTAGAGAAAATATTCTTGCTATTCTTCCAGTAACCTATGAAGAGATAGGGAAGGATAGAATGGAAAGTTAGTTGGGGCTACAACTTTGTATTTTGTATTGTTTCAAAGAAAAAGAGCTAGAAATTAAAGTTCCAGCTCAAGTGACTTAATTTATTTATTATTATCACTTTTTATGGCTGCTGCTGCAATGGAAGCTTGTTAGTTTTTTATATTTGTATCCAAGAGTGTATTTATTCAATATCTAAAGCATCCCTTAGATCAACAAGTAAATCTTCGGTATCTTCAATCCCTACTGAAATTCGAATGAGCCCGTCAGTTATTCCCAGCTCTTTTCGACGTTCCTTTGGGATAGAAGCGTGGGTCATTTTTGCTGGGAGGCTAATAAGGCTTTCAACTGCACCTAAGCTTTCTGCTAACGTGAAAAGCTTTGTTTTTTGCAGGACTTCTTGAGCTCGTTTTCCACTACCAACATCAAAGGAAATCATTCCACCGAATCCATTTGATTGGTTTACGTGTGTTTGGTGTCCACGGTGAGACGAAAGACCAGGGTAATATATCGTGTTAATGTCATTACGTGTTTCTAGAAATTGAACGATTGCTTTTGCAGTCTTTTCTGTTTGCTCCATTCGTAAACCTAATGTTTTCATGCCTCTCATGAGCAACCACGAATCGTGGGGGCCTAATATACCTCCAACGGAGTTTTGAATAAAATGCATCTCCTTAGCAAGTTTTTCATTTTTAACAACAGCGACTCCTGCAACAACATCACTATGTCCCCCTAAATACTTCGTAGCACTATGGAGGACGATATCAGCTCCTAATGTCATAGGATTTTGCCAATAAGGGGTGCTAAATGTATTATCTACAATGAAAAGAAGAGAGTGTTTACGTGCAATTTCTCCTATGGAACGGATATCTGTTATTTTTAGTAGAGGATTTGTTGGTGTTTCAATAAAAATTGCTACTGTATTTTCTTGGATTTCGTCAGTTACTTCCTTAGGGTTAGACGTATCTATAAAGGTAACATCTATTCCTGAACGATTAATTATTTTTGACATGAGACGGTATGTTCCACCATATACATCATCTGTAACTATAATATGACTCCCACTATTAAAAAGAGTCATGACAGCGGAAATGGCAGCCATACCAGATGAAAAAGCGAAGCCTGCATAACCTCCTTCAAGATCACGGATAAGTGCTTCTAATGCTTCGCGGGTTGGGTTACCTGTCCTAGAATACTCATATTTAAAATTTCCTACTCCATTTTGTTTGTACGTGCTCACTTGATAAATAGGAGTGGAGACAGCACCTGTCTGTTCATCTCCTACAATTCCCCCGTGTATGAGTTTTGTTTTTTTCTTCATGATGTCTCCTCTCCTTCGTTGTAAATCCCAGTGCTTAAATATCGTTCGCTACTGTCTGGGAAAACCGTTACGATATGACTGCCTGCCCTAGCTATTTTCGTCTCTTTTAGTGATGAAGCAAATGCTGCACCTGATGAGCTGCCAACAAGAAGCCCTTCCTCTTTTGCGATACTTTTGACCCAATGGAAGGCTTCTATATCTGAAATAGTGTGTATGTTATCAAAATAGCTAGTGTCCATATATGGGGGGAGAAATTCCATCCCAATACCTTCTGTTTTATGGGGACCTGGCTTCCCTCCATTTAAGATAGAACCTTCTGGTTCAACAATGGAAGTTTTAATGGAAGAAAGCTTTTCCTTTAGGTACTGTGCTGTACCCATAAATGTGCCACCTGTACCTGCTCCGGCCACAAATACATCTATTTTCCCGTTTAAATCATGAAATATTTCTCGTCCTAATGTTTTGTAATAGGTTTTAGGGTTTGCTGGATTTTTAAACTGTGATGGGGAGTAGGAATCTGGGTATTCTTGAAGGAGTTTATTTGTTTCTTCAATAGCACCTTGCATTCCTAAATGGGTTGGAGTGTTTACAACTGTAGCACCAAGTGCACGCATAAGTGTTTGCTTTTCTTGGCTAAATTTTTCAGGGACAACAAAGATAACCTTTATTTGTGAACCGACAGCAGCTAAAGCCAAGCCTATTCCTGTATTACCGGCTGTCGGTTCAATGACTGTTCCCTTATGGGATATTCGTTGATTTTCAATCGCTTCGCGGATTAGCTCCTGACCGAGACGATCCTTAACACTTCCTCCAGGGTTGAGATATTCCAGCTTCGCAAACAACCGACAGTTATTATGGAGTGGAATGTTTGTGATCTCAAATAATGGTGTCTGACCAATGAGTGACTGAACCCCCTGGTAAATATTCATGTGTTTATCACCTACCTATGCCTATTCAGCAAAAACGATGGTCCATTCATTTTTCATTTCAAGCATTTTTTTCGCAATTTCCTTCGCACCTTCGAGAGAGTGGGAGGCAGCCCAGCCACATTGAATTTCATTACATGCTGGAACTTCAGTTGCTACAAGGACATCCTCTAATGTCTTTTCTACAAGCTCAAGAACAGTTTCATAACTTTCGTCATTAATAATCGCTAAATAAAAGCCAGTTTGGCAGCCCATTGGACTGATATCAACAATTTGTGAGTGATGATTACGACTAAATTCTGCCATCATATGTTCAAGAGAATGGAGTCCAGGCATATCCATGTGGTCTTTATTTGGTTGGCAAAATCGGATATCGTATTTAAAGATTTTGTCTCCATTTGCACCTTCTGTTGTTCCAGCTAATCGAATATATGGTGCCTTTACTTTTGTGTGGTCTAAATTAAAGCTTTCTACGTTCATTTTTTTTGTCATTGTTATTTTTCCTCCTTCAATCAGTGGATAACCTAGCTTCTTTTTCTTGCTTCTACAATCCATACGAATGAATTCATGGAGTGAAAGCTTGCGTCAAATCCACCTGCTTCAAACAGGCTTTTCATTGTAGCGATTGTAGGATAGTATTCTGTTTGTAGATCTTCTGCAAGGTTAAAAAATTGGTTATCTTTTGCTTTTTCTATCATATCATTTTTTTCAGCTTCGTTCTTAAACATTGTATCAGCGAAAACGATTTTTCCACCACTCTTCAAAAGGTGTGAATATTTTTTTATAGCTTTGAATTTTTCTTTATTTGTAAGGTGGTGAAAGGCATAGCTTGATATGATCGCATCTATTTCATTTTCAGGTATTGAAAATTGTAGAAAGTCACCAGGCAAAATAGTAGCATCTGGTAGTTTTTTTCTCGCTGCTTCTCTCATTTTTTCTGAAGGTTCGATAGCGACTACATGTTTAGCTTTTATTAAGAGCAATTGTGTTAAATTTCCGGTTCCTGAACCGAACTCTAAAATATTTCCTTCAACACGATTCGCAACCTCTTGTAAAATAGACCTATAATTAACAAATACTTCCCTATATTCCTCATCCATTCCTTCAACCGTTGTATCGTATGACTGAGCCCAACGATCAAATAAATCTATAAATTCTAATCCCATACTCTTCACCTCAAGTAAGAAGGTTTAATCGCATAATTCATATTGATATAATAGGAATTGTAAGTTGATTTATTATATGCAATGGATTAATCGAATGAAACCATTTAAGGGGAAAAAGAAGTGTGAAAGGATGGGTTAGAATTTATTAACTTTTTTCTATAAATGAAGGGCTTACTGCTTATGAAGTAAGCCCATTAAATTCTATCAGTCTTTTAAGAATCCTTTATTTTGAACGAAGACTTTCATGTTTGTTCTTTTAGGGATAGACAACATGTTAGTCATTTGCTCAGTCCATCGATCAGAACGTTTCCCATTTGTTCGTTTTGAATAGTAGCCTGATACGACATAGTTATAGTGATCTAACTGTGCTAATATTTCTTGTTCCTTCTCGTTATATACTTCTTCATGATAGACGTGACGAATAGGCAATCGTGGTTTTTTGTCCGTTTCTGTATCTGGTACACCTACAGCAAGACCGAACAATGGAATGACATAAGGTGGAAGCTTTAATAGCTCAGAGACCTCTTCTATTTCATTTCGAATACCACCAATATAACATATTCCTAGCCCAAGAGATTCCGCTGCAACGGCTGCGTTTTGCGCTGCTAATGAAGCGTCAATTAATGCAACCATAAATTTTTCGGTGCTTTGTAACGTTTTTGTTATATCCACTTTTTCCATTTTCCCTGCTAGCTCATGACGATAAAAATCTGCACAAAAAACAAAAAAGTGCCCGTTTTTTTCTACATAAGGTTGATTGCCAGCAAGGGATGCTAGTCTTCTTTTCGTCTCGTTATTTTTAACACCAATAATAGAATATGCTTGGATGAAGCTGGAGGTTGAAGCCATCTGTGCGCTTTTAATAATCATTTCAATTTGCGTATCTGGTAATGGATCATCTTTGAATTTTCTGATAGAACGGTGATTCAGCAATGTTTCAATGATTTCATTCATGATTTATTCCCTCCATATTTAGCGTTTTGTTCTATTGTACTTTCTTTTTTTCATTTTAGCATATTCTTTTCTTTCGAATAATGAATAAGCTTGTTCGATGAAAACATAGATAAAAACGGACGACTGTTTTTGTCCGTCCGTTTTAATGAATGAAAGTAAATGATAGGTAGTATTAATTCTTTGTAGTGAAAAATCCTCCGACCTGTTTTACGATTGGTGATACTTGGTTACCAATTTTCATTACTTGATCTATTGTTGTTGATGCTTTTTCAAAGTCGAATTTACCATCCTTTGTTTTAAAGGCTGACATAAAGCTAGTTTTTTGCATTCCATGTGGTGGATAACTGTATCCTCCTGGTCCTCCATGAAAAAAAGGGGCATGCTGCATTTGCTGTTGTTGTGATTGAGATTGCGGTGGTTGTTGCGTATTTTGTTGCTGTGACTGCTGCTGCCCTTGATTTTGCTGCATTGGTGGTTGGTTAGGTTGTTGCCAATAGTTAGATTGTTGATAAAATTGTGGAGGATACATTCCATTGTTCATTGATTGATGATAATTCCTACCATGGAAAGGTGGAAAGTACATTGTTCAACCCTCCTTAATTAATTTCGATTCGTTTCTTTTTATTTGGAATTTTTATTCGAAGTAAACCATTATTTAATTCCGCCTTAACTTCTGATTCATTTACAGCAAATGGTACTTGAACCACTCTTTCAGCACGTTCAAATCGATGATTGTGTTTATACGTTTTATTTATATCATCGGTTTCTTCAACAACCTCCTCTGATTGAACAGAGATTTTTATAAAGTTGTGATAAATATCTAGAGATACTTGTTCTTTTTTTACACCTGGAAGCTCAGCCTCAATGATGTATTCATTTTTTGTTTCATATTGGTGAATAGGAATGAAGCGTGGAGCTTGTAAGGAACGAACAGTATCTTGAAAAAATGAATCGATGGATTGCAAAATATCCCCAAATGGAATTTCCTTAAACGGGAGAGAAGGACGATTCTTTTCTTTACTCATTGGACATCACCTCACTATTGTTTCCACTAGTATCGTATGAAATAAAAAGGAGTAGCGCATGGGCAGCTGCCTGAAAATATATAGAATTTTTTAAGAAACAATGTTTTTTAAATGTTTAATGAAACAATTATAAAAGAAGTATGTACGTAATTAAATGAGAACTGATCGTCGTTGGGAAAATGAAATCAAGAGACGGTGGATTGTTCATTCTGTCATTTAGTTATACTACGTGAATTTTCTTTATTATTTTTTCAATGTGCTTGTCTAGCACCTGGGAGATAATAAGAGTAAAATTTGAGTATAATGGAAATGTGTTTTTGAAGGGGAGTGTTTATAGTGGATAAGCTTCAAAATATTTTAATTGTTTTATTTTTAGTAGGTGCTGCAGGGGTTGTAATTGTCTATACAATCTTGACAATATTAGCGGTCTTTGCCGGGGCAGAATAAATCGGTGCTCTCTTACAGAGAAGCACCGATAACATAAACCTGATTATTGAATATTTCGTTCATTTTCACATACTTGACAATTTTCTAGTAGTAAAACTCGATCAGCACCCTCAGTAATAGTAGTGTCACTGCTTACCATAATTACTGTTGATCCTTTTTTCTTTGCAAAACGAAGAAGTTGTTTCAACACTTCATGTCCTTCTTCACCTACAAGTGATTTTGTTGGTTCATCAACTAAAATTAGCTTTGGATTAGTGAAGAAGATACGTCCCACCGTGGCAAGTGCCTGTTCCTTTGAATCAAGACCATCTAGTGTTTCTTCAAGGGTTTCATCATTAAAGCCAAGGTCTCGTAAAATTTGCTCAGCTTCCTTTTCTTTTTCCATATAGTTATCATCATCTTCTGGTAGATCGAGAAGGAGATTTTGTTTTGCAGTTAAGTAAGGAATTAAACTACCTTCGTCTGTTATGAAACCAATATTTTCAACACGCCATTCCCGACGCTTAGGTAAGGATAATATATTTTGTCCAAAAACCTCGATTGTTCCTTTATTTGGAGGAGTCATTGCAGCAATTAATCGTAATAAGGTTGACTTTCCTGATTGCTCAGCACCAGAAATTACAACCAGTTCCCCTTCAGATACAGATAGATTCATGTCTTTAAATAATATATTCATTTCTGAACCATTGTGAAATTGTTTTAATATATTTTTAAGATTTACGGCATACATCTTTAAAGCCACCCCCACATGTTGGTAAAACAATACTGTTCATCCTCACTAGTGACAGAATGAAACTCTCTTACTAATATTAAACCATTTCCAGAAAAAGATTGAAACCGCATTCATTTAAAAAGTGTGACAATTTTTTATACTTTTTGAACTTTAAACTATAAAAAGGTTAATTGTGGTTAGAGGATAAACCTTTTCCAAGTTATCATCTTACTAGTTGGGAAACTAGAACTTTTACCTTCAACTTAAACGCCCTTGATTTATCCTGTAAATAAACTGATTTAAATTATAGCCTATTAGGTTCATACGTACAGTAAGGTTCATCTGTCATCATGTTTCCTGTTTCATAATATGCTCGAGCTCGACATCCAGAGCATACATTTACATATTCACATATAGCACATTTTCCTTCAAGCATCTCATTATTACGTAGTGTTTGAAATAAAGGGGAGTAGTCCCATATGTCTTGTAAAGGTTGTTTAAGAATGTCTCCCGCTTCCAAAGGTAAGTAACCACAAGGTCTCACTTTTCCTTTGTGAGATAAGAAGAATACACCTGTTCCGGCAAGGCAACCTTTCGTAACAGCAGCCATACCGTGAGAATTACGTGTAATTCTTTCTCCGTTTTCTTTTGCTTTTTCTCGCATTATCCGATAATAATGGGGAGCACATGTTGCCCGTATTTCAAAATCAACCTCCCGTGAACGATCATAAAACCATCCTAATACATTTTCGTACTCTTCAGCAGTGAGCATATTATTTTCCACGATTTCAACACCACATCCAACTGGCACGAGCATAAATAAATGAAGGGCATGGACATTATGTGTTTGCGCTAATTGAAGCATTTGCTCAATTTTATTAACGTTATGCTTTGTAATGGTCGTATTAAATTGTAGTTCAATTCCTTGGTCTTGAACAGCTTTTGCCCCTCTAATTGCATCCTCAAAGGATCCGGGTAAACCTCTAAATTGGTCGTGAATAGAAGCGTTTGGACCATCGAAGCTTATTGCCACTCTTCGAATCCCGGATTGTTTAATACTTTTTGCAATATTGCTGTTGATGAGTGTGCCATTAGAGGCCATTGCTAAGGTTAATCCTTTAGTATTTGCATAGTTTGCGATTTCAAAAAAATCAGGTCGGTACAAAGGCTCGCCACCGGTTAAAATGACAATTGGATTTCCTAGCTTACTTATTTGATCAATCACTTTAAAGGCTTGTTCTGTTGTAAGTTCATCGTTAGCTCGAATAGGCTGTGCTGTAGCCCGACAATGTATACACTTTAAGTTACACCCTTCTGTTAACTCCCAAAAAATGACCCTTGGAATATAATCCTTTGTAAATAATGCTACCCCATTTCCCTTTTTTTCAGTCATATGATGAATTCCTGTCATACATTTCTCCCCTTCATTCATGTCTTATTTAATGAAAATGAATATGTTTGTAAAAAGTTTAGAAAAACGAACATTTTGATCTATGTTAAGAATACCTCTTTCAAATATTTCATTTCAATCTACATGTGATTAATTCACATAAACGTCAAAAAAGGGTCAATAAAGAGGTTTATACGAAAGTTTATTGGGAATATGAAAAAAGAAGTATTTTGTGAAGAGATGAATAAAGCGTTTACAGACTGAGTTCTACAGGATATGATGAAAGAAAAAGCAAGTATGTGAGGGGGATGTCTAATGATTATCGTACCAATTGATGGTTCCACACATGCATTGAAAGCTTTAGAATTTGCTATTTCAATGGCAAATCAATATGAAGAAAAATTACTTTTATTAAATGTTCAACAAAAAAATGGACCTCATTATGCTAAGGAAGTAATAGGGAAGAACGAGAAAAGAAATAAGGAAGTAGAAGGTTTACACCTATTAAGAGATGCTATTGAACAAATAGATGGGAAGGTTTCGTATGATACGAAGGTTAGGATTGGCATCCCATCCATAGAAATAAGTAATGAAGCAAAGGAGTCAAAAGCCCGTTGTATTATAATGGGATCTAGGGGAAATGGCCCAGTGGTGAGTGCTATTTTAGGAAGCGTAAGCTATGGAGTTTTACACTTGTCTCCATGCCCAGTGACTGTTGTCCCAAATAAGTGATTTACTTTTTATAATAACTCTCCAATGGGGAGTTATTTTCTGTCTATGATTAAAATGCTATTGAATTAGTTCCTATAGGCATAGGACATGAAAAATAGTATAATTTTTCTTAGACGGTTTTGTTGTAAGGATGGTGTAAATGTGTGGAACAGTGTTTATAATTTTGATTGGGTAGAAATAGGAATTGCCATTGGTATTGTTATTATTTTTCATGTATTTCGTAAGATATTTACTACATATATTTTTAAACTTATTTTAAGAATGTCAAGAAAGGTTCCGACAGATCTTATTACAAACGTTCTTCTTTCCTTTGAAAAGCCTATAAGAGTATTTTTCACGTTTATTGGTTTTTATGTAGCATTTGTATATTTACCTTTTCCTGAACGGTTTGATGAACCTGCTATTCTAATATTACGTTCGTTTATAATTTTTTTAATTGCTTCGGGACTATACAATTTATCTGCTACTAGCTCCAGCTTGTTACTGAAGGTTGGTAGCCGCTTTAATTTAGAAGTTGACGATATTTTACTACCGTTTATTTCAAAACTTCTGCGTTTTGCTATTATTGCTATGGCAATAAGTATCGTCTTAAATGAATGGGATTATAATGTAAGTGGTTTTATAGCGGGACTAGGTTTAGGTGGACTAGCATTTGCATTAGCTGCTCAAGATTCTTTAGGGAACTTTTTTGGTGGAGTCGTTATTATAACAGAAAAGCCATTTTCTATAGGTGATTGGATTAAGACCCCAAGTGTAGAAGGAACTGTGGAGGATATAACCTTCCGAAGCACAAAGATTCGTACCTTTGCTCAAGCGATTGTGACAGTACCAAACTCTACTTTAGCGAATGAACCTATAACAAATTGGACACAAATGGGGAAGAGACAAATTTCATTTAATTTAGGTGTAACTTATTCTACCCCGAGAGAAAAAGTAGAACGTTGTGTAAGGCGTATTGACGATATGCTACGAAATCATGATGATATTGATCAGGAGTTAATTATGGTCAGGTTTAATGAATTTAATGATAGCAGCTTAGATATTTTCCTCTATTTTTTTACAAAGACAACAGCTTGGGTGGAATATCTTAAGGTGAAAGAGAATGTAAATTTACGTATTATGACAATCTTACAAGAAGAGGGGGTCTCTGTTGCCTTTCCAAGTAGAAGTATTTATTTAGAGAAAAAGGAACCAGTAAAAAGCGATAGGACAGAATAGACAAAGTTATATAATGATTTCACCAATTTGAGGGGGGATTTTCATGGTGGATAGTATTACTGTCTACACAAGTAAAGGATGTTCTTACTGCAAAAAAGTGATAGAAATTTTAGAGGAAAATGAAGTAGCATTTGAAGAAAAAAATATATCTTTAAATGTGGATCATTTTAAAGAGTGGAAGGATAAAGAGGTTTTAGGAACTCCAGCTACTTTTTATAAAGGTGATAGTGTTATTGGGTTAGATAAAACAAAGCTACTAGAGCTCGTACAGCAGGTTAAAAATAATTAATTTTATAACCTCATAGTAAAACATGTCAGAAGTGGTGTATAAAAAATGTGCCACTTCTTTTTTATATTATATAGGGTACCTTACACTATGTGTAATTTTACACATAGTGTATAGAGACGTTAATTCTTTTAATGGGAAGAGTTGATTATAGATTGTAGTGTCATGGAGAATTGAATGAAAAAGAGTAAGGAATAAACGGAGTGGATGTTACTATAATTACTTGAAATGATTAGAAAATTATTTAAGGAATGTTATGCGTAATTATGCTGCAACAAAAATGGATGAATAAAGAACTAATTGTGATACTTAATAAAGATAGAATGTAACAAGACATATGGCTGAACGAATCTTCCTTGTATGGTAATGTGTCTATCTATCAATTACCAGAAGTTACAAGATTAGGTGCTTGTTTAAATTTTGGTATTAAAAAAGCTAATTTCAGCTATGATTCTATATATGATGATGAATATTATGCACCAAATTATTTATCTGAGACAATGAGAGGATAAATAAAACAAAGGCCGATATAGTTGGAAAATCTACCATCAATTTTTATATTAAGGAGAAAGAAGCATTAACGATTTTTAAGGAACTGTTTGAAAAGTATTAAAGGAGTTCAGAGGAGAAAAAGAATAATAAGAGAAAAGACCAGGCCACTATGAAATACCTAGTCTATAGCTTGTGGATAAACTTGTTATTTAATTTCTAAAATTGAAAAGAAATATTATTAAGTGAACGTAATCCTTTACGTAGCTCATCACTAAAAATATATCCCTCAATGATCACTTTCGTATTTTCCTCCTTATTTTTTATTCGTACATTTAAATTTGAAAAAGTAAGAGCCTCATTCGGATTGAGTTGTTCGCAATGCATAGGCTTTAGCCAATGAAGCCCATCAGAACGAACTTTATCTTTCCAATCCTTGTGCATGTAACTCCATTGTTCTTCATTTAAATCTAATTCATTATTTAATTCCATATTTTTTAGTGCAATTTTTCCACTTAAGTACGCAGAGTTAGTAGGTGTAATTTTTATGCAGATGAATGGATGATGTAGGGGCATATTTCCATTATTTTTTATGATAAAGTTCCCTAGTATTAATAATTCTTGTTCTTCATCGGTCATATCAGGGAGAATAGTCGAAAAATTAAAAAACGAAGTTGCATTGTGAAACTCTTCTATGATTTGTTTTTTCTTATCATTTATCATAACTCTTGCAATCTCTTGATTGCTATCAAATTCATTTGTTTTTATTAATTCATTTTCATATTGTTTTATCATCTTTTCGTATCTTGCTATTTCTGATTTGTAGTGGATTGTTTTTTGTTTTAATTGAAGTAAAGAATCCCTATTATTATATTTACGTTTATTTTTCATACAGCATTTCCTCCCCTTACGTAATCATATTAGGTGAATCGTATGTAATTTACTTTTATTTAAAATGGAAGAGAAATAAGCAAAAATACGTTTCAATGAAATACCTTTCGTTATATATGGCATAGATAAAGGAGGAGTACTCCTCCTCCTTTACTATTATGATAGTATGCTATTAAACAATTATTTCTTCTTATGAGGTGGGAATATTTCTGGACATTGTGGTGGAAATTCAAACTCTGGACATTCTTTCGTAATAATAGGAATCGGAATAATATCTCTAGGTTGACATATTTTTCCTTCGACTTCTAATTTAACTTCTGCTTCAACTTGTATTGATTGACAAATAAGTAGAAGAAGGTCAATTGTCCACTCCGTTCCGTCTCCATTACATATGAATGACCCCTCACAGTCAAAGTCATACACATGGCAAAGTACATCTGTTCCTTCAGGAGCACATAGAATAAATTTCTCTAGCTTAAAAAAGTCAATTGGTTCTGAAAAAAGAGGTGCAATTACAGGTTTTTTCTTTGAAGGATTGCTTTCAGCTTCTAGAACAATTTGAAATTGTCCTTGCTTTTGAATTTTTACAATTTGTAATGTCGTGTCCAAATCTTCATCAAAAAAATCTCTTCTCTCTCCTACTTCTTTACATAAAGGGTCGTCATGCTTTTTCTTCTTACCCTTTCTTTTTTCAGGGTCAGGCAATAATAATTGACAACTTACTTCCACATCAGCTGGAAGAAAATATTCACAAACATCATTAACTAAGTTTTCTTTAGTTTGCTTATCTGGATCTTCTTCCGTAAAGAAAACAATGTCATCTTGTGTGAATTGAAATTCTTTTTCAGCCGGATGAGTAATCCAGTCATAGACTTTCGGGACCTTTATACATAATCTTTCTAGCTTATGCATATTTTATTTTCATCCTTTCTCAGTTCTAGGGTTTATATGGGAACTACTTCATCATATGAATCCATAGGTCTGTTGTGTAGGAACAATGCCCATTTTAAGCCATTTTCTATAAGTTATTTTTCCTCTTTCATTTATGAACGCTGAACAAAGAGTAATTCGTGAATGTGAGGTCTACCCTGAAAATAAGATAATCTGCCCGCAATTAGTGGAAAAATTGAAATGCGGTAAGATAGAAGCCGCCAATGTTCCCACAAATGGAGAAAAAGAAGGTTTGCAGGAAGGGAATATACCTTAGAAAGAGATTTTCATCCTGCATGGTGCAAATGTTCACTTGCATGTGAGGACTACCCTGAAAATAGCTGATATCAAAATTAATATTATCGGCAAATAAAGATCAGGTTAATCATTCGTTCCATCCCACTCCATTTTCACCACCTAGCCCCGGGTAATTCTTTAGGCTTTCTTTTAGAAAATATAGCGTTATTCAAATCTGTTTATCATTACATAGTAGAAATATGCATACAATGAACTAACCCATATAACGAGGAGTGGGAGGGAATGGTAAAACGTATAGAGTTAGATAAAAGGAATAGAAATAATGTAAAGTTACAAATGAAGCAGAGGATCATTCATTTAAAATCTGAATTATCACGTTATAAATCAAAGATTAGGGATTATGAAGAAAATTATCATTATAAACTCTTAGAAGAATTAAAGGTAAATAATCATGATTTACAAAACAATCTAAAAAGTAAACAAGTGGAATTGGATAATACGAAAGAAAAGCTCATTGATAAAGAAAAGAAGGTTCAACAACTTACAGTGAATTTAAATCAATTAACGGAGGAGAAGAATAGATCGAAAGTAGTTCTTGAAGAAAAGATTCAGCTAGAAAAGCAATTGGAACAATATAAAGAAGAAGACGATAAAAGAAAGAAGGAACTTTCAAAATATCAAGAAGAATTAAATGACCTAAAAGAAAAATTAAAAGTTTATGAAGGGGAGTTAGATACAGAAGAAAGAGAGAAGGCAAAGAAGAAACCAAATAACGATACAATTCCTTCTAGAAAGAAGAGCACATGGTTTTACGAAAGTGTAAAACATAATACGCCACAATCTCATTTACTACCTAAGCATCCTAAGAAAGTAAATAAAATTAGGTCTGATACATTTATCTTAAAGAATAGAAAAAAAAGAAAAAGAAGAAAAAGTAACAATGATGAATAGGCATAACTTATACACAAATCATCAACCTTCACATATATTATTATTATCTTACTAAAGTTTGGAGAGTTGATGATGGCTATAAGAAAAATTAGAAGCAGCTCCTCTTCCAGTGCAAAGAAAAAAGCGTTATACCGAAAAGGGAATTCCAGTAGGGGTGGCTGTGGATGTGGACAGAGGTTAAAGAAGAGGAAAAATAAATGATTATAATAATTTCAAACAAATATATTAGATAATTATGAGCTAAAACCAATTTAACGGAATTAGCTCTTTTTATTTTGGGTAATGTTTAAAGGTGTGTTGTTAATACTAGAATTACGCGAAGGAATGTATTACATATTTAATTTAACCTTAGAAAAATTTGAAACTATTCAGGTTTTAACACGTCTAATATATAAAGACAAAGTTTACTAGATAAATTAGTAGAATAAATGCAAAATCAATACATAGCAATAGAAGAGAAAGACGGTTAACTAGTTTTAATTATGGGAATGCTATAAAAAAGGAGGGATTCTGTTGAAGGTGAATAGAAATTGGATAATGTTAATAATCTTAGGTGTAATTATTTCAATAACAACTTACTATTCTTTTTCATATGCATCAAGTACAGAAACTCCAAAACAACACGAATACAATTCTCTTCCAATGATTAGTGAGGGGGAAGATTGGCAGAATAATGAAAAGGAATTAAGTAATACGAACATAATTCCTGTCTCAAATAAAACATATGAAGATGAATCTGATGAACAGGATTACATGGAAGCTACTTTCATAGATAAAGAAGTACAAATTGGTGATGGGAAAGACGTTTTATTGAAGGTTCAAGGTGAACCAAATGAACGTGGCATGTATCAAGGTGGATATTATTTTGATTATGGAATGAGGACATACTTCGTTAATCCAGAAACGGAGAAAATAAATGCTATTGCAGTACCTAAAAAATACCTTAATATGGACAAGTGGAAGGAATCAGAAAAGTCGTTATTACCTGACCTAAAATTAGAAGGATTAAACGAAATGGATGGGTTATGGATGGAAATATATGACTGGAGAGAATACGATGTGATGATTGAACGTGAACAGAAAGGTGATGAACCATTCTG
This sequence comes from Evansella sp. AB-P1, assembly GCF_029688925.1. Classification (GTDB taxonomy): domain Bacteria; phylum Bacillota; class Bacilli; order Bacillales; family Salisediminibacteriaceae; genus Evansella. The sequence continues at coordinate 47,347 of NZ_JARUKY010000021.1, read as the reverse complement.
TGTATGGTTATTAGAAGATTCATTGTTTACAGATTGATAAAATGCGTTTGTTTACAGAATGTAAGCAAACGTCTTTTTATTTAATACTTGAAAGAGAACTCTAATACGTGGTGTAACTATACAATAAGTGATTATACATAACGTTATGATTGCATTTTTTTTCATGAATGTCTATTATTAGTATGTGTTAATAAGACAATAAAGAGGAGGAAGAAAAAATGAAAATGATGGATGCAAATGAAATTATTAGCTTTATTTCCAATAGTGTGAAATCTACACCTGTAAAAGTACATATAAAAGGGCAATTAGAAGGGGTAGACTTTGGAGAAAATACGAAAACGTTCATCCAAGGTGATACAGGGGTCCTTTTTGGTGAGTGGAAAGATATTCAACAAGTAATTAAGGAAAATGAAGGGAAAATTGAAGATTTCGTAGTAGAAAACGATCGTAGAAATTCTGCAATCCCATTACTTGATATGAAAAATATCCATGCGCGTATTGAGCCAGGTGCTATAATTCGTGACCAAGTGGAAATTGGTGATTCTGCTGTTATTATGATGGGTGCATCTATTAATATTGGCGCGGTTGTTGGTGAAGGTACGATGATCGATATGAACGCTGTTTTAGGTGGACGAGCTACAGTAGGGAAGAATTGTCACATTGGTGCTGGAGCAGTATTAGCTGGTGTTATTGAACCTCCATCTGCAAAGCCTGTAATCGTAGAGGATGGAGTTGTTGTTGGTGCAAATGCAGTAGTTTTAGAAGGGGTAACAGTAGGTCAAGGTGCAGTAGTTGCTGCAGGAGCTATTGTTACAGAGGATGTACCTCCAAACACTGTAGTTGCAGGTACTCCAGCTAGAGTCATTAAAGAAATTGATGAAAAAACAAAAGGGAAAACGGAAATCAAACAAGAACTACGTAAATTAAATGAGGAATAAGAAATGACTGAACAAGAAATGGATGCTCTTAATATAGAAGACTTTATTACTATACGGCGAGAGCTTCATCAAATACCGGAGATAGGCTTTGAAGAAGTAAAAACACAAGCGTATTTACTCGACTATATTAAGGGTCTCCCTACTGAAAATTTGGAAGTTCGTACGTGGAAAACAGGAGTATTAGTTAAAGTAAATGGATCTGATCCGTCAAAAACAATTGGGTATCGTACAGATATGGATGGGCTACCAATGGAAGAAGAAACAGGACTAGCATATTCCTCAAAGCATAAAGGGATGATGCATGCTTGTGGACATGATCTCCATATGACTATTGCATTAGCTGTATTGACATATTTTTCGAAGAATCGTCCAATAAACAACTTACTATTTGTCTTCCAACCTGCAGAAGAAGGGCCAGGTGGAGCAAAACCAATGCTTATGTCAGAAGAGTTTCAAGAATGGAAGCCAGATCAAATGATTGCTTTACACATTGATCCTACGCTTCCTGTAGGGATGATAGGGACGAAAACAGGCTTACTTTTTGCAAATACTAGTGAATTGTTTATTGATCTAACTGGGAAAGGTGGACATGCTGCTTATCCACACCAGTCGAATGATATGGTCGTAGCTGCGAGTCATCTTGTTACTCAGCTACATACAATCGTATCTCGAAATGTATCACCATTAGATTCTGCTGTTATTACCATCGGGAAAATTACTGGAGGTACGAAGCAAAACATTATTGCAGAAACCTCTCGATTAGAAGGAACCATTCGAACTCTTTCTATTGAAGCAATGGATAAAGTGAAAAAGAGAATTGAAAGTATTGTAGCTGGGATTGAAACTAGCTTTGAATGTCGTTCTTCTATTGATTACGGTGCAAACTATTGTCAGGTATACAACAGTTTTGAATTGACGGAGGAATTTATTCGCTTTGCGGAAGATTCTCCCCATGTGGATGTTACTATTTGTGATAAGGCAATGACTGGAGAAGACTTCGGATATTTCCTTGAAGAAATTCCAGGCTTTATGTTTTGGCTAGGGGTTCAAAGTGAATATGGATTGCACTCATCTAAGCTTAATGCTAATGAACAAGCAATAACCCGAAGTGTTCCTTTACTTATTGATTATTTAAAAGGATAAAATATATTCTAAACGTGTTATGGTTTTTCTACCATGTAACACGTTTTTTTCTTTAAAAATGAATTTTTTGCATAGCTTCCAAAATTTTGGTCATCTTATTAGTTGTAACAGATAAAAGGAGGTACTGAACGATGGCTAAAATTGGTGTTGAACAATCATTAACAGATGTACAGCAAGCATTACAAGAACGAGGGCATGAAGTTGTTTCTTTACAGCAGGAGCAGGATGCAGCAGGATGTGATTGCTGTGTCATTACTGGCCAAGATGAAAACATGATGGGAATGCAAGATACATCAACAGAAGGATCAGTTATTAATGCTCACGGCATGACTGCTGAAGAAATTTGTCAACAAGTAGATTCTAAAGTGAATCAATCATCATAATTATTGGAAGAGGCTGCCCAATGGACAGCCTCTCTTTCTTTTTTGTATTAAGTATTTTTCTGTATGTAAACTTGATGAGGAAATGGGATTTCAATATTATTCTTATCTAATGCTTCTTTTATTTCCTTACGTAGCTTTCTTTCAACACCCCATTGCTCCATATTTTCTGTCTTAGCAATTACCCGTAAAACTACATCACTATCTCCAAGGGCTTGGACACCAACGACATTTGGACCTTCCTTAATCTTATTTTCTTCTTCTACTGCAATTTTGTCACATACTGCTTGAATAACAGCAATAGCTTCATCTATATTTTCATCATAAGCAATACTTATATCAACTAGGGCTCGCATATTAGAACGGGAATGGTTACTAAGGGTGCTAATCTCTCTGTTTGGTATAAAATGGACTGTACCATCAAAACCTCTTATCTTTGTTGTTCGTAACCCTATCTCTTCTACAATTCCATCTACACCAGCGACTGTGACATATTCTTCAATCTCAAGCTGTTTTTCCAATAGTATAAAAAAACCTGTTACAACGTCACTAACGAGACCTTGGGCTCCAAAACCAATTGCTAGTCCAACAATCCCGGCACCAGCGATTAAGCCTGTAACATTTAAGCCAAATATCCCTATTAAAAATGTTGCTAAAATAAATAAAATTATATATGAAAAAACATTTAAAGCTAATTTCTCTAAAGTTTTTACTCGTCCAATAGACATGTTTTTTTGATTACTCATTCGTTCAAAGCTATTAGATATAAGTCGTCTCCCAATAGCACGGACAATAAAATATACAATCAAAATAGTGACTAATTGTACAGCTGCTACTATAATACTCGTCCAAATGTCTTCCCATACAATGTCGTTAATCCAATTCATAGTAAAGACTCCTTTCATATTTTTACTATACAAACCTCGTCATATGAGTTTAACATAAGTTATACAAAGACAAAAATAATACGTTTTTGATTCAAAATATTTTGTTTCTGAGAAAGATTTCTTTATAATGATTAATTGTGACAGTTGACACAAATTGATAAAAATCATTTCAAAAAGTGAGTTTATAATTTTACGAATAGGGGCATAATGTTGAAAGAAATTTGTCAAACTTTATCACATATTGGTTGACTATTGATAATGTTTATTTTATAATAATGTTTGTAAATAAGGGTTAATAATTAGGAGGGTTACATATGTCAGATAAGCGTATGGTAGCAAAACAAGCGCCAAGGTTTGAAATGGATGCTGTTTTAGCAAATAAGGAATTCGGTAAAGTTAGTCTTGAAGAAAATATGAAGCAGGATAAGTGGACAGTTCTTTTCTTCTATCCAATGGACTTCACTTTTGTTTGTCCTACAGAAATTACGTCTTTAAGTGATCGTTACGACGAGTTCGAAGATCTAGATGCTGAAATTATTGGTGTTTCTACTGATACTATCCACACTCATTTAGCATGGATTAATACAAATCGTGATGATAATGGTCTTGGAGATCTTAAATATCCATTAGCAGCGGATACCAATCATACAGTATCTCGTGAGTATGGTGTATTAATTGAAGACGAAGGTATTGCCCTTCGTGGACTGTTCATCATTAGCCCTGAAGGGGAGTTAATGTATTCTGTTGTAAACCACAACAACATTGGACGTGATGTGGATGAAACATTACGTGTTCTACAAGCATTACAAACAGGTGGACTTTGCCCAGCAAACTGGAAGCCAGGTCAAGAAACATTAAAGGTATAAATGTAAGCATAAAAAGGCCTAGCAATTGTTAGGCCTTTTTGTACATTTTAAAAAAATAGGGCTTTTCATGTCATTTGATATTTAAGAAGCTTATAACAAGAGGTGAATATAATGAAACTAAGAACTCCAATGCCGGAATTAGAAGGTGCTACAACTTGGTTAAATGGGGAAGTAAAGCGAGACGATTTAGTTGGGCACAAACCAACACTATTCCATTTTTGGTCTATTAGCTGTGGTTTATGTAAAGAGGCAATGCCTAATGTTAACGAGTTTCGTGATAAATATAAAGACCAATTAAATGTTATTGCAGTACACATGCCAAGATCAGAAAAGGATTTAGATTTAGAGGAAATAAAAAAGGTTGCTGAAGAGCATGAAATTACTCAGCCTATCTTTGTTGATAATGCACATAAGTTAACAGATTCCTTTGAAAATCAATATGTTCCAAGCTATTATGTCTTTGATGAAGAAGGACAGCTGCGCCACTTCCAAGCTGGTGGTGGCGGCATGAAGATGCTAACGAAGCGAGTTAATAGGGTACTGGGAATAAAGGAGTAACATTTTTAACGTACTGAAGAAACTGTCGCCGTGTAAACGGTTGACAGTTTTTTTCGAAAGAAAGTATAAAATTTTCACTCTACGTAAGGTGTCTAGCTCCATACGCTTTTCTTATGCTTTATTAAGTGGGGGTATTTAAAAATATAATTGCAGGTTTTAAAAAACCTTTGTATGATGAAAGAGAGATAAGATCAGGTCATATTGGGTTAGACGGGGGAAGGTACATAAAATGAAAAAACAATTTGCTGTTATTGGTTTAGGGAGATTTGGTGGAAGTATATGTGAGTCGTTAAGTAAACAGGGAATGGAAGTTTTAGCAATTGACACAAACGAAGAAAAAGTGAACCGATACGCTAATGTAGCTACTCATGCTGTTGTGGCTGATTCAACAGATGAGAGTACATTAAAGAGCCTAGGAATTCGTAATTTTGATCATGTAATTGTAGCGATAGGTGATAATATACAATCTAGTATTTTGACCACTTTGATGCTTGTTGAGCAAGGAGTAAAGCACATTACTGTAAAAGCACAAAATGACTACCATGAAAAAGTTCTTAATAAAATTGGTGCACATAAAGTAGTACACCCTGAGAGAGATATGGGAGTACGGATTGCTCACAATATCGTTTCGAAAAATGTCTTAGATTATTTAGAGCTTTCAGATGAATATAGTATTGTTGAATTAATGGCAGGAAAAGCTGTTAACGGAAAATCATTAATAGAGTTAGATATCAGAGCTAAATACGGATGTAATATCATGGCTATTAAGCGAGGAGAAAGTATTAATGTCTCCCCACACGCAAATGAGTTACTCCATAGTGGGGATATACTAATTGTTATTGGTGCAGATGCAGATATCAATCGTATGGAACATACACTTTTCGATGATGACTAAAATAGCCAAAAAGGAAAGATAACACTAAGTAACAACGTAGAAAACTATAAAGAAGACGTTACCAAAAGTAATAGTTTTGGTAACGTCTTCTTTTGTAGTGGCTTGAATTATAACAGAAAGTAAGCAACTGCAGTACCAAGAACGATCACATACAAAGCATGTGGTAAATTAAGGGCAGTAATTCGATATGGATTTTGTTTAGTATTCATAGAGGTTAACGTAACTGCCATTCCATATGTTCCTGACGTACAGTTAAGAGCAGATCCAGTTATAAGAACGATCGCAATACTTAATGGATTCATGACTGTTAATAATGGTGTGATGACTTCGCTTAAAATTCCAATTGTAGCTACAGGATGAACACCAAACAGAGCCATAACTAAAAATGTTAACTGTAGAATGATCAATATAAGAATAGGATAATCAGCAGCACTCAACACCGGGTACTGGATAACTTGTAATAATGTTGTTCCTTGTAGACTGTTAGAGAATAGTGCTAATGCTAGGAAAAGTACAACAAAGTTTTGCATAGAGTTTGTTCGTACTTTCCAAGTTTCCCAGCCAATTGTCCAAAATGTTCTCCACCGTTTTATGATAATAGACCAAACTGCAGCAAATGGGAAAAGAATGAGAGTTACAGTTAGTATAAAATCCAAATAAAAGACATTCCCTATTATTATTACAGTTGCTAGAAAAAGTGAGAGAGCAATGATTAATTGAATAATTTTCTTCATAAGTACTTTTGTATTCAATTGATGATTTTTATTAGGGGATTCATATGGAGTCTTGCGATAGAAAAATCTTCCCCATAATGAGTCACCGATAAATGCGGCAATAGAAATGATTAATAACCATGGTAATAAGCTAGCATATCCTACTCCAGTTGTACTAATGGATAAAGCAACCATTACTTCTAATGGACTCCATAAAAGGGCAACCGAAAAACCCCTTAATGTAGTCATAATAATAAACGTGTTTTTCACTTTATCTTTGACAGTGGACAAACTTTCTTTTAATACAGCCTGTGAGACAGGAACTGCTGTTAAATTTAAAAAAGCACCTAAAGAATAAGCTGTAATTGCACTTCTAGGATAGAGCTTACCTAAATCCTCAACATTTGCTCTCATTAATTGATTTAACTTTTTATCAAATCGGCCACTTCGAACAACACTATTCATCCATGGCAACATTGCTAATAGGGCTAATAAGGAAATTGTAGACGTCATAAAATAGGGTAGATGTAAAAAGTTGTGTCCTTCTGAAATAAATAAGAATAAACCAATACTAATAAATACTAACCCTATAACTTTAAATAATTTAGTTGCTGTAATAAAAGATAAAAAGAGCATGGGAATAGCCAACAAACCGACGAAATAGTCTATTTGACTACTCTTTATGAAGGTATTTCCTATATGTAATATAAAAACAATAGAATAAAAAATATACAAATGCTGATAAATGCCTTGGAGCTTCATTATGGAATTGATGCCACCTTACTTAACTATATTTCTTTTACAAAAATTGAACAAAAACACATGCTCAATTTTGCACAACATGTCATCTACTTTACTCCACTTTCCTAATTAATTCAATCCATAAAAGTACTTAAAGAAGAAAACAAAAAACAGACAAGATAAATAATAAGGATCTTGTCTGTCTTTACTTAGATATATTTCTAACAATAGGCTTATATTAGCTTTAAATTTCCATTATGATAGGTAGAATCATCGGCTTTCTTTTTGTTTTTTCATACAAAAATGGGCCTAACATATCCGTAATTTCATTTTTAATTTCCGACCATTGTGACGTTTTTCTTTCCATTAATTCATTAAGATGATCAGAAAGCTTTGATTGTGCTTCATTAATTAGGTCACCAGATTCACGCATATATACAAAACCTCGAGAAATAATATCTGGTCCTGCGGCAACCTTAAATTCTTTCATATTAAGGCTAACAACAACGACTACTAGCCCTTCTTCTGAAAGTATACGTCGATCTCGTAAAACAATATTACCAATATCTCCAATTCCATTTCCGTCAACATAAACATTACCAGATGGTATTTTCCCAGCTAAAGAACCTTCATTTTTATCAAGTGCTAATACATCCCCATTATCCATTATAAAGCAATTTTCCGGTTGTACACCACAGTCTGTCGCTAAAACATTATGTTGCTTTAACATTCTATATTCACCATGAATCGGTAAAAAGTACTTTGGCTTCATAAGTCGCAGCATTAGTTTTTGCTCTTCTTGTCCACCATGACCTGAAGTATGAATATCATTTAAAGAGCCATGGATGACTTCTGCGCCTGCTCGATAAAGTTGGTTGATAATTTTACTAACACTTAAAGTGTTCCCAGGTATTGGAGATGACGAGAATACAACCGTGTCTCCTGGAATGATCTGAATTTGTCGATGTGTTCCGAAGGCAATTCTAGATAAAGCTGCCATTGGTTCACCTTGGCTTCCAGTACACAGGATGGCAACTTGATCACTCGGTACTTTATTAAGCTGTGAAGGTTCAATAAATGTATTTTTAGGTGCTTTAATATAACCTAATTCTAATCCAATATTAATGGCCGATTCCATACTCCGTCCAAACACAACTATTTTTCTCTTGTTTTTAACCGCAGCTTCTACAGCTTGCTGTAAACGATAAATATTTGAAGCAAAGGTAGCAAATATAATTCTACCTTCTACTGAACGGAAGATTTGGTCAATACTTTCCCCAACTTTGCGTTCGGACATAGTAAAACCAGGTATTTCACTATTAGTACTGTCGGATAGTAGGCACAATACTCCTTCATCACCTATTCTAGCCATCTTTGTTAAATTAGCTGGCTCACCAACTGGTGTGAAGTCAAATTTGAAGTCACCAGTATGAACAATATTTCCCGATGGAGTTTTTACTACAATACCGTACGAATCAGGAATACTATGTGTTGTTCTAAAAAAGGATACTGACGTTTTTTGGAACTTTATAATTTGGTCCTCATGAATTTCCTTTAGTTCAGCTTTTCGTAGTAATCCGTGTTCTTCTAATTTATTTCGAATTAAACCAAGAGCAAGCTTCCCACCATATATTGGAACATTAAGCTCCCTTAGTAAATAAGGAACGCCACCAATGTGGTCTTCGTGACCGTGCGTAATAAAGAGCCCTTTGATCTTATCTTGGTTTTTAACTAAGTACGTATAATCAGGAATAACGTAATCAATGCCTAACAATTCGTCTTCTGGAAATTTAATACCTGCATCAATAATAATAATTTCATCTTGAAACTGCACACCGTACATGTTCTTACCGATTTCACCCAAACCCCCGAGGGCAAAGATCGCAACTTGATGATTTTTAGCTTTCATTTTACACATTCTCCAATTTAAAATTTTCGTTTTGTTGTTCATATGCTAAAGCATCGCCTTTTAATGGGGTGACAAATTCAATGTTATATTGACGATCAGCAAGTTTTTTTCTAACATCCTCTTCAGAGTTTGCCTCTAAATACATAGCTTTTGTTTTTTCACGAACAGGCACTTCGTGAATGGTTTCTTGATAAAATACTTTAAAAATCATTAAATCCTCTCCTTTTGTTCTTTTTTTTTATATTGGCTTTTTCTAATTGATTTTTGTTTTAATTGATTAAAAGAAACTACAAAAAAGAAAACATATCTCTCTTTATTAGAGAATCATCCGAACCGGATAAACGAAAGCTTCTTAAACTCATATCAATGTAAAAGAATTAGCCTTTATATTTAAATTAATACGATAGGATTGTCTATAAATGTATCATTCGATCCTATGTATGTTATCCCCATGAACTATATTTGTTTAAACGCTGTTCAATTATACAATTTTTTAACACAAATGATAATCCTCCTTTCTTATAAAAAAGAAAGGAAGAATTAAAAGTGAAAAATTTTTATTAAATGTATAATTTTTTTGGGAGTAAATCTCGACATCGTTTTAATAATCGTTCTCTCCACCTTTTCAACATTTTAAACCCTCCTTGTTTGCAATTCAAGACTTACGATTTGTTTTTATGATTAGTATTTGTTATTTTTTTATAATATTGTAAGGGAAACGTTGGTAATACTTTGACAAATGTTAATCTATTCATGTAAATTAATGTGGTAGAAAGGTAATTATCATGTAATTTTAAGGGAGACCTCACAAGCAAGTGGAAATTGCACCATGGAGTATGAAAATTAATTTTAATCCAATTGGAATGAGTGGAATCCTACGAGTCTTCTCAAAGAAGTATAAGTTAGGGAAGTAGGATCAGTTTTAAGTAAAATGCACTTTTAAAGTAGTAATTTATATAAAGGTAGTTGAATGTATGATGACAAACAAAAAAGTTGTTTTTTTAGATATTGATGGAACAATTTTAAATGAAAACAAAGAAATTCCTGCATCTGCAAAAGAAGGAATTAAAAGTTTACATGAAAATGGATATTATGTTTCTATTGCAACTGGTCGTTCTCCAGATCATTTTAGGGATATAATAAAAGAATTAGAAATCACCTCTTATGTAAGCTTTAATGGGTCATATGTAGTTTTTAATGGTGAAGTGATTTATGAGAACCCCTTGAATACGAAGGATTTATTAAATCTAGAGGAAGCAGCTTTGAATAGGGAGCATCCTATGGTTTTCCTAAATGAAAATGAGCTTTTTGCAAATCATCCTGATCATCATGCGATTCATGAAAGTATGGGTTCATTAAAGTTAAAACATCCTACATTTCATCAATCCTTTCATCATGTAAACCCAATATATCAAGCTTTATTATTTGTTGAGAATCATGAGACACAGTGGTATGAGCAAAATCAAAGACAATTTGATTATGTACGTTGGCATGAAAAGGCAATTGATGTATTACCTCCAAACGGTTCAAAGGCTAATGGGATTAAAGAAATGCTTAAAAAATTAAATATTCCTGTGGAGAATACCATTGCTTTCGGAGATGGATTGAATGACATAGAGATGCTTCGGTATGTAGGTTATGGAGTGGCCATGGGTAACGGCGTAAAGAAAGCAAAAGAAGTAGCTAATCACGTTACTGATGACGTAAGCAAGGATGGACTATACAAGGCCTTTGTTGATCTTAATCTAATTAATGAATTAAAATGAAATGCAAAAACTACGGACTAAAAATCCGTAGCTTTTGCATTTCATTATTATGTTAAAGGTTCGTCAAATTCATTTCTTTTTATCACCTCATTAGGAGGTAAAGTTTGTTTAAAAGAATCATTATTTTCTTCGATACGATCATAAAACATAATCCCATTCAAGTGGTCAATTTCATGCTGAAATACAATAGAAGGTAGTCCTTTTAATTTTAATGTTACTTTTTCGCCCTCTTGATTTATACCTTGCACTTTTATTCTTGCATATCGAGGAACAATTCCTGGCACGTCCCTATCAACTGACAGGCAACCTTCTCCGTTCTCTAAATAAGTTGTTTCAACAGAATGGCTAATTATTTTTGGATTATAGATACCAACATTAATTAAGTTGTCATTGTGGTCTGGTACTCTTACGGCAATCATACGTTTACTCACATTAATTTGAGGAGCAGCCAAACCAACACCAGCACGCAAACCATATTTTTCAGCAATTTCTGGATCTTGACTATGTAAAAGAAAGTCCATCATTTCTTTCAATATTCTATAATCATCTTCTTTTGGTGGAAGGTAAACTTCAGATGCTTGTTTACGCAATGTTGGGTGCCCTTCCTTAATGATATCTTTCATTGTTAACATTTCGTTTCTCCTTTCTGCATGTCCAATAAAATAAAAAAAGATATTAATATTATTTCACACTCACATCATATACTATTATAGGTGAAATGAGAAGAAACGAGAGTAACTTCTACTCCCGTTTCAAAAAAATTATCTAATATAGCCAGAACGATAAGCTCCGAATCCTAAAAGAATAATTAGGATAAACAAAATAACGACTAAAGCAATTCCTATACCTAAACCACTATGTGCACCGTATGCTGGTGCTGGAGCAGGGTAAAAAGGTCTAGGTGGTACACCATAGCTGAATGAACATGGATCACAATATCCACCACCATATCCGTACATGGTAATGCCTCCTTTGTTTGGTCAAAAGTAATTATTTATTCATAGTTATTCAACTTAGTGGTATAGCTACTGATGAGTTGAATAAAATGTAGGTGTGATGCGATGTACTAATATGCTATGCATATACACAAAGTTGGAGTGGATATATACCTATTTAAAGTACTTGGATTGATATTAATTGGCATTATTTTTTGAAAAAATGTCTTGTCAAATGTATGAAAGTAGGATAGTTTTGTTAAAGAGGAGTTTGTTTTTTTTTCATGATTTTAGGGGGGAAGAAATTTGAAAAAACTTTTTATGTTGTTTTTCGTCGTTCTTTTAATACCAATCCTTGCAGGATGTGAAGAAGAAGATAATCCTGTTGAATTTATGTACGAGCATCTTGAAGAAGCAGTTAGTATTGAAAGAGCTGTAGGAGAAAAACAAGACCCATTAACGGAAGCTGAAGATAATGAATTACAGTGGTATACAGAAATGTCTGAGACATCTGATATGGAAGAAATTGAATATTTAGCTCAGCAAGCTATTCAATCAGCTGAAGATAGACGGGAATTGATGGAGGAAGAAAAGGAAATTATTGATGAAGCATTTGAGGAATTTCAATTAGCAAAGCCTTTTATTGATGATATTGAAGATGAATCTTTACAAAACAATGCTAATTCAATGGTAAGTATTATGGAAGATCGATATGAAGTATATCAAGAGCTTTACGAACACTATATAGAAACAATTGATATGGATATTGAACTGTACACGATGTACTTTCAAGAAGATTTAGCTTTTGAAGAATTACAACAACAGCATGATTTGGTTAATGAAGCTTATCAACGTATTAATGAATTAAATCAAGAATTTAATGAATATACTGCTAATTTCAATGAATCCAAAAGAGATTTTTATGATTTAGCAGAGTTAGATGTTGTTTTTGAGTGAAATTAAAAATCAATAGTTTAAATTTAGAGGGTATTTCATTGTATTCATAATGAAATACCCTCTTTATGTTTGTTTTTTTATAAGAATGTTTGTGAGCAAATAAATTGCAAAGAATATATAACAGGATTAAAATACATATATAACAGTTGGTAAGAATAGATAAAAAACGTTAGCAACATAAAAATAGTAAAAAACAATGAAATCAAGTAAAAAATCGTTGACTAACGTCAAAACCTTCGTGTAAACTATTCTTCGTAGCACACAGTTGTATTAGTTATATATTAAATATAATGTGACAGAAAGTATTGTTTATTAAATGGGACTAACAAAGATTAAGAACCGTTCTGAAGGGTATACAACGTTTAGGAACAATATATGGACAAAGGTCCACATGGTTTTTTAGGTTATGGGTATCCTAAACAATGGCGACTAAGTGAGGACAGTTTGAAATTTATCCCATCGTGAAAAGAAAGGAAGAGGTGAGTTCATTCATGGAAAAAACAAAAGAGTTACAGAACATTGAAAGTCAATTTGAAACATTTCAAATACTGAATGAAGATGGCGAGGTTGTCAATAAAAAGGCAATGCCAGACTTGTCTGACGAACAATTGAAAGAATTAATGAAGCGTATGGTTTATACACGTATCTGGGATCAACGTGCAATTTCACTAAACAGACAAGGACGTCTAGGTTTCTATGCACCTGTTGCAGGGCAAGAAGCTTCAATGATTGGTACTCATTTTGCTCTTGAAAAGCAAGATTGGATTTTACCAGGTTACCGTGATATTCCTCAAATCGTTTTTCATGGAGTGCCTTTAGAGCAAGCATTTCTATGGTCAAGAGGACATTTAGCTGGAGGTCAAATGCCAGAAGGCGTAAATGTTATGATGCCACAAATCATTATTGGTGCACAAATTACACAAACAGCTGGTGTAGCAATGGGGTTAAAGCGTAAGAAAAAGGATGCAGTTGCAATCACATATACTGGTGATGGTGGTGCTTCTCAAGGTGACTTCTATGAAGGGATGAACTTTGCTGGCGCATATAATCTTCCTGCAGTTTTCGTTGTACAAAATAACCGATTTGCAATCTCTGTTCCAGTAGAAAAGCAATCAGCAGCAAAAACAATTGCACAAAAAGCTGTTGCAGCAGGTATTCATGGTGTTCAAGTAGATGGAATGGATGTACTAGCTGTTTATGCAGCTACACAAGAAGCGCGTAAACGTGGTCTTGAAGAGAATGGTCCAACTTTAATTGAAACATTAACATATCGTTACGGCCCACACACAATGGCGGGGGACGACCCAACTCGTTATCGTTCTTCTGATTTAGATGACGAATGGGAAAAGAAGGATCCACTAGTACGCTTCCGAAAGTTCCTTGAAGGTAAAAAATTATGGACGGAAGAAGAAGAAAATGAAGTAGTAGAACAAGCAAAAGAGGATATTAAAGCTGCTATTAAAAAGGCTGACAGTGCTCCTAAACAAAAGGTTACTGATTTAATCAATTTAATGTTTGAAGATCAACCGCACAATTTAGTGGAGCAAATGGAAGAATACAAGGCAAAGGAGTCGAAGTAAGCTATGGCGCAAATGACATTGATTCAAGCGATAACTGACGCATTGCGTGTGGAATTAAAGAATAATGAAGATGTCCTTTTGTTCGGTGAAGATGTAGGACAAAACGGTGGGGTATTCCGTGCAACAGAAGGATTACAAAAAGAGTTTGGAGAAGATCGTGTTTTTGACACTCCATTAGCTGAGTCTGGTATCGGTGGATTGGCTGTTGGATTAAGTGTAACTGGATTTCGTCCAGTAATGGAAGTTCAATTCTTTGGTTTCGTATTTGAAACGTTTGATGCGATTGCTGCTCAAATGGCTCGTATGCGCTATCGTTCTGGTGGAGTTTACAATTCTCCTGTTACAATACGTTCCCCATTTGGTGGAGGGGTAAAGACTCCTGAACTTCATGCTGACAGCTTAGAAGGATTAATGTATCAAACACCAGGTCTGAAAGTAGTTATACCATCAACACCATATGATGCAAAAGGTTTATTAATTTCTGCAATTCGTGATAACGATCCAGTTGTATACTTAGAACACATGAAATTATATCGTTCTTTCCGTGGTGAAGTTCCAGAAGGAGAGTACACAATTCCACTAGGAAAAGCAGATGTTAAACGTGAAGGAAAAGACATTTCCATTATCACATATGGTGCAATGGTTCATTCTTCATTAAAAGCTGCTGAAGAGCTTGAAAAACAAGGAATTGATGCAGAGGTAATCGACTTAATGACAATCAGTCCTTTAGACATTGAAACAATTATTTCTTCAGTAGAAAAAACAAATCGTGTTATCGTGGTTCAAGAAGCTCAAAAACAAGCAGGTATTGCAGCGAATGTAGTAGCTGAAATAAATGAAAGAGCAATTCTGAGCTTAGAAGCACCTGTATTACGAGTAACTGCTCCAGATACAATTTTCCCATTTGCTTCTGCAGAGGATGCATGGCTACCAAGTTATAAAGACATTGTTGAAAAAGCAAAGGAAGTTGTTGAATTTTAATACTATCAAAAGATAAAGGTTGAAAAGGGAATTTCCCTTTTCACCTTCCTTACTTTTAATTGAAAAGATAATCATAGAAATGAAACGGAGGCGTTAGTCGTGGCATATGAGTTTAAAATGCCTGATATTGGTGAAGGAATCCATGAAGGTGAAATAGTAAAATGGGAAGTTAAAGAAGGGCAAGAGGTTAAGGAAGACGATGTCCTTTGTGAAGTGCAAAATGATAAAGCTGTTGTTGAGATTCCATCACCTGTTGATGGGAAGGTTCACAAGATCCATGTAGAAGAGGGCGTAGTAACTACAGTTGGTACAGTTATCATTACCTTTGAAACAGATGCTGTTCAACCTCCATCAGCTCATGGTGATCATGAGGAAGATGCTCCAGTTGAAGAAAAAACTGAAGCTGTAGAACAAGCAAAAGAAGAAGAAGCATCAGAACCTGCAGCACATGTGGAAGTAGATGAAAATCGCCGTGTAATTGCAATGCCTTCCGTACGTAAATATGCACGTGAAAAAGGTGTAACGATAGCTAAGGTTGCAGGATCAGGTAAAAATGGTCGTATTTTAAAAGAAGATATCGATAATTTTGTTTCTGGTGGTGCACCAGTAGCAGAAGCTCCAGCTGCAGAGGAATCTCAAACAGTTGATACTTCAGTAGCAGAAAAGAAACCAGTAGCTCCATATACTCCAGCAAATGCAGAGTTAGAAACTCGTGAAAAAATGTCTGGTATTCGCAAAGCTATCTCAAAAGCAATGGTTAACTCTAAACATACTGCTCCACATGTAACATTAATGGATGAAATAGAAGTAACGGACCTTGTTGCACATCGTAAGAAGTTTAAAGAAGTAGGTGCACAAAAAGGAATTAAACTTACTTACCTTCCTTATGTTGTTAAAGCTCTTACATCTGCACTACGTGAATACCCAATGTTAAATACATCACTTGACGATTCTACTGATGAGATTGTACACAAGCATTATTACAACATCGGTATAGCAGCAGATACAGAAAAAGGGTTATTAGTTCCAGTTGTTAAGGATACTGATCGTAAATCTATCTTTGCTATTTCTGATGAAATTAATCAATTAGCTACGAAAGCTCGTGAAGGCTCTTTATCAGGCGATGAAATGAAGGGTGCTTCTTGTACGATTACTAATATTGGATCTGCTGGGGGACAATGGTTTACACCAGTAATTAATCACCCAGAGGTTGCTATTCTTGGACTTGGTCGTATTGCTGAAAAAGCAGTGGTTCGTGATGGTGAAGTAGTTGTGGCTCCAGTTCTTGCATTATCATTAAGCTTTGACCACCGGATCATTGATGGTGCTACAGCACAGCATGCACTGAACCATATTAAACGACTTTTAAATGACCCACAATTAATTGTTATGGAGGGATAGTATTATGGTAGTAGGAGACTTTCCTATTGAAGTAGATACACTTGTGATTGGATCTGGTCCTGGTGGTTATGTTGCTGCAATCCGTGCAGCTCAACTAGGACAGAAAGTAACAGTTGTTGAAAAAGAAAACTTAGGTGGGGTTTGTTTAAACGTAGGTTGTATTCCTTCAAAAGCACTTATTGAAGCTGGCCACCGTTATCATAAAGCAAACCATTCTGAAGATATGGGTATTTCTGTTAGTGAGGTTAAATTAGATTTTACTAAGGTTCAAAAATGGAAGGACTCAGTTGTTAAAAAATTAACAGGCGGAGTAGAAGGACTATTAAAAGGTAATAATGTTGATATTGTAAAAGGGGAAGCTTTCTTTGTAGATGATTCTACTGTACGAATTATGGATGAAAAATCTTCTCAAACATACAAGTTTAACAATTGTATTGTTGCTACTGGCTCTCGTCCAATCGAGTTACCTAAATTTAAATTTAGTGATCGTGTTGTATCTTCAACAGGAGCACTTACTCTAAAAGAAGTACCAAAAAAATTAATCGTAATCGGTGGAGGCTATATTGGAATTGAATTAGGATCAGCCTATGCTGACTTAGGCTCTGAAGTAACGATTTTAGAAGGTACAAAGTCTATCCTTCCAGGATTTGAAAAACAAATGAGTCAATTAGTATCAAAACGTCTTAAGAAAATGGGCGTTACGATTAAAACAGAAGCATTTGCTCAAGAAATGGAAGAAACAAAGGACGGAATTAAAGTTAAAGCTGAAGTTAAAGGAAAGATTGAAGAATTCGAAGGGGATATCCTATTAGTAACTGTAGGACGTAAACCTAACACAGAAGAGCTTGGTTTAGAACAAGCAGGTGTAGAAATCGACGATAGAGGTATCATTAAGGTTGATGAGCAATGCCGCACTTCAGTAAAGAATATTTACGCGATAGGTGATATTGCACCAGGTCCTCAATTGGCCCATAAGGCATCTTATGAAGCAAAAGTAGCTGCAGAAGCTATTTCAGGTCATCCATCAGTAATTGATTATACAGCAATCCCGGCAGTTGTGTTCTCAGGACCTGAGCTCGCAACAGTTGGTTTAACTGAAAAAGAAGCGAAAGATGAAGGTTACGATGTTGTAGTGGCTAAATTCCCATTTGCAGCTAACGGACGAGCACTTTCCTTAAATGAAACAGATGGCTTCTTAAAAATGGTTACACGTAAGGAAGATGGCCTAGTATTAGGTGTACAAATTGCTGGAGCAAATGCTTCTGATATGATTTCTGAAGCTTGTGTCGCTATTGAAGCAGGTATGACTGCAGAAGATTTAGCATTAACAATTCATGCACATCCATCTTTAGGGGAAATTACGATGGAAACTGCAGAAGTTGCTCTTGGTATGCCAATTCATATTGTAAAATAATCTTGTTAATATTTAAAACCAGGCGATTTAATTATCGTCTGGTTTTTTCATTTTCAGAAGGGTAAGTTCTAACGAGTATACGTCACCCTTCACTACTGAAC
Organism: Evansella sp. AB-P1; assembly: GCF_029688925.1. GTDB lineage: Bacteria > Bacillota > Bacilli > Bacillales > Salisediminibacteriaceae > Evansella. The sequence goes on along the minus strand of NZ_JARUKY010000021.1, from coordinate 29,182 downwards.
TATTTGTATTTTCAGGATAACCCCCAAAAAAATTATGCCACATCCTATTCGAATGTGACACATTACATTATTATATGATCTAAGCTATTAAGAAGAGACTTCTTCATGTAAGTGTAAAAGGTTTCTTTCTAATACTTTTAATATTTCTTTGGTTTCTTTTAACCCCTCAATTCTTACCATTACATCTAAATCGTAGATGACAATAAGAGTTGGAAAAACATTAATATTATAATAATTGGTAAGCTGTTGTTCATAAGCAGGAATGATATTTATACTGTGATTATATTCTGGGTGTATCCTATTAAATTCTAGTAATGCATCGTAATAGCTACTTTCTTCTTGGATATGATTTTCGTCAGAAAACAAGAAAGTGGTTGGTTCGTTTTCATTTGTATATAATGAAGGATCATACGAACTATTAGTATCTGTAATTTGACAGCTAATCAATAGGAAGAATGAAGAAAACAAAAAAATGACTATCTTTTTCTTCAATCCCATCCCCCCTTAGATTAATACATGTATGAAGCATAATTAAGAAAAGCGCAAGGCGCCCCAATTACGCCTAAGTCCTGTAGGCAAAGGTTAAATCATCGACATCCTGTCTCCTAGACAACTTTCGAAGTAAAAATTTTATACTTTCTTTTAAAATAGTAGCATTTTTTCTATGTATAAAACCCTTCGTAACATAACTGTTATATAAATGAAAGCTTGTGATACATAAAATTTATATTTGCTATAATAAAGGTTTCTTTTTTTATAGTTGCCGTCCCTCACGTTATTTTCATCCTAACTACAGTCTATATGACAAAAAACTAAAAAAACTACTCCTGTTAAGAAGTAGTTTAATCATATTTTTTAACTTTTCTGGGGGGAATCTTTTCAGCTCTTAATGCTTTAACTAAACTGGCAATCATAAAGATCATTATAATGGTGAATGGAAAAGCTGCAATAATGGAAGCTGTCTGTAAAGCATCAAGTCCACCAGACCAAAGTAGAACTGCTGCTGTTAATGATTGAATAATTCCCCAAATAAACTTTACTCCATTAGGTGGATTCATACTACCATTCGTTGTTTGCATTCCTAATACGAATGTAGCTGAGTCTGCTGATGTGATAAAAAAGGAAGCAATTAATAAGATTGCAAGACCGGACGTGATTAATCCAAATGGATACTCTTGAAGCACAGTAAATAAAGCGATTTCCATTCCTGATTCTTCAATGACTCCCATTATATCAATATTATCGAAAAGTTCGAGATGAATAGCAGTTCCACCAAAGACTGAGAACCAGAGAGCCCCAAAAATCGTAGGAACTGCAATAACACCAACAATAAATTCTCGAATTGTACGTCCACGGGATACTCTTGCTATAAATGTACCGACGAAGGGAGCCCAAGCTATCCACCAAGCCCAATAAAAAATTGTCCAATCCTCTACCCAGTCGGATTCCGGATTAAAGGTATCTAATTGAAAGCTCATTCTAACTAAATTCTGTATATACCCCCCTATTGTTTGTGTAAAAGAATTCATAATAAAGTTAGTAGGACCAGAAAAAAGTAAGAATAGCATTAAGAAAATAGCTAAATATATATTAGTTTTACTTAATATACGGATCCCTTTATTCAATCCAGTTTGTGAAGACGCCATATAAAGTATAGTAATAACGATTATTACAAGCATCTGTAGAAAAGTTGAATTTTCAATTAGAAACAAATTTGAAATTCCACCACTGATTTGTGCAGTACCGAAGCCCAGGGATGTTGCAACACCAAAAATAGTAGCAAATACAACTATTACATTGATTGTTGTACCAAGGGGACCATTTATTCTATCTCCTAGTAGTGGTTGAAAGGCAGCACTTAACACACCTGGAGAATCCTTTCTAAATTTAAAGTAAGCTAACGCTAGTGCTACTACAGAGTAAATAGCCCAAGGGTGTAACCCCCAGTGAAAAAATGAGTATCGAAGAGCAATTGCCGCTGCTCTTTCTTGTGTCTCAATATTTTCTGCAGTAGGAGGATAATAAAAATGATAAAGTGGTTCTGCCACTCCCCAAAAGACAAGACCTATACCCATGCCTGCTGTAAAAAGAAAGGAAAACCACGTTAAGTAATTATATTCAGGTTCTTCTCCTTCTTTTCCAAGCTTTATTCTCCCCATTGGACTTACAATTAGAAATAAAGCAAAGGACAAAAAGCCTGTAGCTGCTAGAAGATAAAACCATCCTAGTTGATCGGTGATGTGTCCTTGGATTAAAGATGTTACCGCATCTAAATTATTTGGAGCTATGACTCCCCATAATATAAATGCACCTGCAATAATAACAGAAATAATAAAAACATTAGTTAATTTTTTCATAGCAACAATTTTCCTCCACAAAAATATTTTTGAATGTATGTAGCAAAGCAAAAATATAGTATAGTAAATAATAGCCTGCAATATTTAAAGTGCTACTATAAAAATGCATGAAACTAAACTAATTATGTGTAACTTCGGAAAAACTATTCTAGTTGCTAAAATTAGATAAGTAACATTGAATAGGGAATTTGTATTTTTATAAGGTGTGTTGAAAATGTTATAAAAAGAAAGAAGGGGTTTAGGGATGAAAAAAGGACTAATATTTTTAAGTGTAATTTTATTTATTATGTTTTTAATAGGATGCAGTAATAACAATGCACAAAACAACAACGAACAAAATAACGAACAAATAAACAATAATGAAAACAATAATGATAGTAATGAATCAAATGAAAATACCGATATGAATGAAGGAAATGAAGAAGATGAGGCTGTAGATGGAGATATTAATGAGGATAATGGGAAGGAAGAAGATGAGGACGAAGTTGTGGAAGTACAGGATCCATTATATGAACTAACAGAGGTTTGGACAGTTAGACCAATTGAACCAGAAACTACGAATAGTAATGTCGTGCTTTTAACAATTGATGATTCCTTCGATACTAGTTCAAAAAAACAATACTATGCTCTTGAAATGGCTGAAATTTTACAGAACTTAGATGCAAGTGCTATTTTCTTTGTAAATGGAGCAGGATTACAAGGTAGTGAATCTCATATTGAAGAAAATAGAGAAATGTTAAGAAAATTATATGAAATGGGCTTTGAAATTGGTAATCATACAATGACTCATCCCAATCTACGAGAAATTTCCGAAGAGGAGCAACGTCAACAAATTGTAGAGCTAAATGATTTGATCGAAGAAATTATAGGGGAACGACCTCGTTTTTTCCGTGCGCCATTTGGTGCAAATACAGATTATTCTAGACAAGTAGTAGAAGAGGAAGGGATGCAGTGGATGAATTGGTCATACGGATTTGACTATTTTCCACAATATGTCGGTGATGCTGAAGCATTAACAGAAATAATGCTTGATCCAACTAGTGAAGGTGTTTCCTTAACAAATGGTGCCAATTTATTAATGCATGATCGAGATTTTACTACAGAGGCATTGCACGATATTGTCGTGGGATTACAAGAAAAAGGGTTTGAAATTGTTAATCCTTCTTTAATTAAATAGATTTTCGAGAGGGCTGTTATTTCATGAAAGGAACTATTTTAATTCTATTGACCTGTATTTTTTTAATGGGCTGTACTTTATTATCCAATGAACAGGCAGAGCCCAATAATATGAACGAATATAATGAAAGATCTGCAAAGAATCATATTGAAAAAAATAAAAAAGAACACCAAGAAAGAGAATTAGAAGAAATTATACATGATATTACGCTAACAACTACTGAGATAAATAATCATACTGTTGTTAGCGTAGAAGCATTAATGGAAGAAGTGGAAGGGACATATGAGTTTGATGAAATCAATCGTACGTTAAAAATGAACGTATTGGGTAGAGAGTTTTATCTCGTTTATGAGGTGCCAGTATTAGAGGTAGATGGGGAATATCTATCTGAGGAAGTATATCTTGAAATTGATCAAGAGACACTCACTCCATATGTGACCATTTCATTTCTAGAGGTTGGTTTTGAAACGGAAATGAATGTTGACAATGAAACAGAAACATTAGCATTTTTATGGGAAGATGAAGTGATTCAAGCTTGGAGCTCAAGAGGAGAAGAATCATTTGATCTACACTCTATGTCTGTAGAAGAAATGATTAATTATTTATCTTTTTTAGAAAGACCTATTGAAAATGCTCAAGTTAGTACAGTAATTAGCCACTTACCAGGTGCCCCGCGACCTTATCGTAACGGAACACATGAAGGTATTGATTGGTATGAATATGGGACAGGTGCTGTTATTACTACAGACACACCAATTAGAGCAATGGGCGAAGGTGTGGTAGTTAGAGTGGATCACGATTTTGAGGAATACGAATCTGCACAAATAAGAAATGAAGACCTTAGACTTTCAGCTGAAATTGGTTTTACTCCTGAGTATATATTAGATAGATTGCGTGGAAAGCAGGTCTGGGTACAGTATCAAAACGGTGTAATGAATCGGTTTGCTCATCTTCATCGTATTCCAGATGAATTAACATTAGGACAAACGGTAGATGCTAATACTGTTATTGGATATGTGGGGAATACTGGAACAAGTTATTCTGTAGACAATCAATCAGGATTAGGTTTACATTTACATCAAGATCTACTGATTTATGGAGAATTATTTTGGGAACCTTATTCACCTGAGGAAGTACAGCGAATATTGCGAAGTATTTGGAATTAAACACCAAAAGAGAGGGAGGAATATACCATCTCTCTTTTTTTGTGTGAAAAATGGAAATAATTATAATTAATTGTAAATAAATGGTTGTGATAAGTGGAAAATTCAAACATATGCAGGATTTTTGTCTAATTATAGCTAAAATTTTACGCATGTATTAATTTGATCTGTTGACATAAGTCGACAAAATAAGTGAATTTATTATGCTAAACTTAGTAAACCTCACATATCAAGTTATTATTTCTAGGTGGTGAACCCATGAAAAAGTCAAAGTCTCAATTTTTAGATGAATTAAGAATGGAAGTAGGTCTTGCATATGATTATTCATCTAATAAAGAAGAGTTTCTTGAAAAAGTTTTAAGAACGATCTATCATGCGGGAGTTAACCATTGTATTTTAGCTGTGTACTCTCCTATGACAAATGGAGGTTTTAAGCGTGAGTTTGTACTAGGAGAAACAATGGCAAGAAAAGGGAAAAGGTTTGGTTTTGGTTTTATTTCACTATGTTCTTTTAGAGGCACTGTATTAATGAAAAAAAACGGAAACCAAATAATATTAGCTCCAATTTATGAAGAAGAGAAATTAGCTTACGTTATTTCATTGAATATTTCTGCAAGCGCCTACTTAATTACCCAACAAGACATAGATTTTATAAATGAATTAGTAAAATTTATTGAAATGAAGAGAATGGCTTTTATTGAAGAAGAAGAAGAGGCATAGTTTTTTATGTTTTTGTTACAAATATAAAGCAAAGAAAGCCCCTTAATTAATTGATGGGGATAAATTTCAACTATTCTTTGACCCTACCAAATCGATTCGTAGGAGGTTCGTGGAATCATATTTTATTTACCTAGGAAGATAAGAATTTATAAGTTTTTTCTAACGATGTCTAGGAGTCAGGACGTGGTCTGTACTTAGGCGTAATTGGGGCGCCTTGCGCTTTTCTATTGACAACTATTCTTTCATCATACCATCTAAAATTCTACTTATTAATATGAATTTAGTTTAAAATAATCAAAAGCAAATGTTAATTCCTACACAATAAAAACATTAAATTTGCAAATTGTTTTAAATTAAATTATAATTAAGAATATTCAGATATTTAAGGAGGGATTTTTAGTGGAGATGTATGAGAGGCTTTATGACGAGACGGAACGTGTGAACGTGAGATTTATTGGTATGACTACTGAAAATGCACGTTATGATTTTGGCCTAGTATATACGAATATGTTTTTTGGAAAGCCACTCATAACTTGTATGCAAACTGGTCGCTCCTTTTTAATGTGTGCTGAAGAGGCTGAAGATGTTGATTTCCTAAAAAGAAGCTTAAAGTTAAATGACGTGGAAGAAGCACAAGCCTTGTCCGAATTCTTTAAAGTATCTTTACCTCATATGAGTCGAGAAGCACAGTACAATGAATAATATTATACATTAAAAATTAGGACACATTATTTTTCGTGATAATGTGTCCTTTTATGTGGAATCAGAATGTAACATTTCGTGGAACAACCTATATTCTAATTATTAGCTTCATTTATATTATTTCTTTCATGACATAAAATCGTTATACAGTAATTTATAATAGTATAACTTTATTGTCTCATTTAATCCAAATTATAATAAATGGGCTTTTTTTGATGAATAATGTTATACAATATATATTGACACACCAAAAGTGACATACTAAAATAGAATTAAGCTAAAGCGCTTACAAAATTTTAAAGGGGTGCATCGTACATGGAAAGTATTGTATGCCAATCTTGTGAACAGGTTATTGATTATTATGAAGGGGAAAAAGTATCTGTTCTGTATGGGAAATGCTGTAGTGAGTGTAGTGGTGGACATTCAGAAGAATAATAATGTTACAAATACAATAGATTAATTTCATTTAAACGGAGCCCTATTATAAGGCTCCGTTTCTTTTTATTTGGCTATTCTATACAGTCTGATAATTTTATTCTGGAGTCGCCGTCTTACATTACTGAACCAATACTAAATTTCAGGGTAGACTGCCGATGCAAGTGAAAAATTTCAGGGTAGACTGCCGATGCAAGTGAAGGCTTGCACCATGTGGAATGAAAATCTCTTTCTAAGGTATATTCTCTTCCCGTATTTGTGATCTTCCGCCGTTCGCGGGAAGAATATCGGCTTCATTCATCCCGCATTTTCGTTTTCCATCGTTTGCGGGAAAAATGACGGCTTCATTCATCCCGCATTTTCGTATTTCCATCGTTTGCGGGAACAATGACGGCTTCATTCATCCCGCATTTTTGTTTTTCCATCGTTTGCGGGAACAAAAGCGGCTTTATTCATCCTGCATTTTTGTTTTTCCATCGTTTGCGGGAACAATGACGGCTTCATTCATCCCGCATTTTCGTATTTCCATCGTTTGCGGGAACAAAAGCGGCTTTATTCATCCTGCATTTTCGTATTTTCCATCGTTTGCGGGAACAATGACGGCTTCATTCATCCCGCATTTTTGTTTTTCCACCGTTTGCGGGAAGAATATCGGCTTCATTCATCCCGCATTTTCGTATTTTCAGGGTAGACGAAAGAAAGCGTCGGACAATGTTCCCGCAACAGGAAAAAAAGATTTGCAGGCACATAGAAGGAAGCCAATGAACCTGCAAAAGGGATAAAGGAGATTTATCCGTTTCTTCCGGATACTTTCACCACAGGCATAAGTGCGACATCTGTTCATGCTTCACAGTGTCTGGGGCACGGCCTCAACTTCCACACTAGACAATTTTGTATACAGCTAAAGCACATGGTCCTGTCTCTGCCTCTGCAAGTGTTGCTCTGTTGTTATATGCGTCGAGACAACTCGAAGTTTATTCGTGAAGCATATGCTCGTCACTGGAGTCGCTACCTTCCACTCCTGAACCGTTTCTATTTTTAGGGTAGCCTATTTAAATAATAGCTTTTCTTTCTTGAATTACGCGAATTGTTTTTAATGTTTGATCTTCTGGTCCTTGAACAGGCAAACCTACTTCAATATTTTTAGCAATATATCGAAGATTGTCTTCATCGATTATTTCACCAGGAATTAATATTGGAATTCCTGGTGGATAGACCATGACGAATTCTGCACTTATTTTGCCTGCTGAATCCTTCAATGGAACAACTTCTGTATTTGCGTAGAAGGCATCTCTTGGAGATAGAGATAATGTAGGGATATTTGGTACATGAACACTTACTTTCTCATTCTGATGCTCCTTAATATACGTTTGCTGTTTGAATGATAGCTCTCTTAGTGCTTCTATTAGTAATTCAGTTTTTTCTTCCGTATCTCCTATTGTAATAATACATAGAATATTGTATAGGTCAGATAATTCTACTTCAATCTTATAATTTTCACGAAGCCAAATTTCAACTTCATAACCTGTAATCCCTAAATTTTTAATGGAAATCGTTAATTTGGTTGGGTCCATATCGTATATGGCGTGTTCATTTAGTAATTCCTTTCCTGGGCAATATATACCTGGGATTTGATTTAGCTTTTCTCTCGTTGCTTCTGCTAATTTAATGGTTTTCGTTAATTGATCCTTTCCATGTATCACTAAGTTTCGTCTTGCTGTATCTAATGATGCTAGTAATAAGTAGGATGTAGATGTTGTGGTTAACATACTTATAATACTTTGAATTCTATTAGGTGAAACAAGATCCCCTTGAACATTAAGCACAGAGCTCTGTGTGAGTGATCCTCCTAACTTGTGAACACTAGTGGCTGCCATATCCGCCCCCGCCTCCATTGCAGATAAAGGAAGGTCTTCATGAAATTGAATATGAACACCATGAGCCTCATCAACGAGTACAGGTATATTTTTAGAGTGTGCTAAATTAACAATTTCTTTTAAATTAGCAGATACACCAAAATATGTTGGGTTTATAACTAGAAGTCCTTTTGCATCAGGGTGAGCTGTAATAGCTTTTTTTACTGCTTCCGTTGTGATACCGTGAGAAATCCCTAGCCTATCATCAATTTCAGGATGAATAAAAATAGGGGTTGCACCAGAAAATACGATTGCAGACATAATGGATTTATGTACGTTACGTGGCACTATAATTTTTTCTCCTGGCCCACATACACTCATAATCATAGTCATAATTGCCCCACTTGTACCTTGAACAGAAAAGAAAGTATAATCTGCTCCAAATGCTTCAGCAGCTAATTGTTGAGCTTCTTGGATGATTCCACTAGGGTGATGTAAGTCATCAAGAGGAGCTATATTTATTAAATCTAAAGATAATACATTATCTCCTATAAAATCTCTAAACCGAGGATCCATTCCCTTTCCGCTTTTATGACCTGGAATATGGAATTGGACCGGGCTTTGGTTTATATGGGCTAATAGTCCGTCAAATAATGGAGTGGTTTGTTGTTTTTTATTAATCAATGAATTCACCTCGGGATTATATAATTCTTATTAGTTTCATGTGAAGTATATATTTGTTATCCTTCTAATAAAACATAGAGAGTATACCAAAATACACAGTGCTTGGAAAGTAAAGATTTTAAGAGGTGACATAATGAAGGAAAAGAATATTCAAATTCCTATTTCAATGGATTGGTCAAAAGAAGAAATTATTGATGTAGTAAATTTTTATGAAGCAGTAGATTTAGCTTATAAAAAAGGGGTTGAGAGGGCACTTTTCTTAGCTTTATACCGTCGATTTAAGGAGATAGTTCCAGGTAAAGCTGATGAAAGAAATGATTTTAAAAAATATGAAGAGCAAACAGGTCAATCACCGTATCATACAGTAAAAAAAGCTAAGGAAGATAAGAATTCGCCTATATTAAAAATGTAAAAGCTCGCTGAAAGCGAGCTTTTTCTCGTTAGAAAAATATCTTAAATATCGGAATTCATGGATGTCTTATATAGAGGTACTAAATCTTCAAACGTTTGTTTAATAAAGGATACGAATTTTTCCCCATCATGTAACAATGGGTCAGTATGATTTATATGTCGTCCAATTAGAAATTCTGCTTTCTTCACATCATGAAAACGAAGAAGCGCCTTTTCAAGATCAATAGTACCTAATGTTTCGGCATCTTTTTTCATATGATCCAATGATACTACGTATTGAGAAGGAATATTTTTACGTATTGAATGTATATCATCTAAAAACCTTTGAGCAATTTCTTGTTTATTTGGGAGTTCGTAAATATAGGCTAACCAAATAAACACGTGGTCATCAAATAGTCCAATTTGAAAATGAGGATGCTTTTTATAGCCCCTTTTATTATGACAAATGGCCATCCACGTATCGTTAGGGGGATTGACACTACGTCGAGCATGTTTTGCTATATGTAGATACATCTCATTATCCACTATAGAAGATAGAAATGGGCATAATTCATCACCAAGTTCTTTAAATTTTGGTTGTATTCTTTGTTGAATTGCTTCCATTCTTTCGTCTAATCCATCAATTTTAAATGTGGTAAAATCAATTTTATTAAATCCTTTGAATGTCATAAAAGCCTCCTTCTAATGGAATGTTCCATTCTATCTCTGTTTATTCAGTCTACAAAAAAAATAATATTTTTTAGTTTATCATATTATTTCAGATTGTTAAATTCTGATGCAATTCATGGTATAGAAATGTTTAAACACAATTATGTTGTGGAAAATGAGAAAGAACAGAAAATAATAGTTCCAACTTGAAGTTTTCCCTCATATGCTATAGTAATTCTATAGAATTAAGACAGGCGCATATGCTTATAGTTTGAAATATCTGAAAATTTGGTTTATTATTGTTCTAACTCATTTTAATTGAAAAAATGAAAAGGGGTGTTAGTCATGGAAAAGGTTATTCAAACGTTAAAGAGAAAAGACGGAGAAAAAAGAATTCCCGTTTTAAAGTTGGAGCTTGACTATGAACTCCTCACACTATTTGATGCACTTCAAAAAGATGATAATGAGCAAATCGTAAAAAGTAAGAAGAAGTTGGCAGAATTAAGGAACGAGTGGATTCTTTTAGAAGCTTAATAAAATGGTAAAGTGAACCTATAACGGTTCACTTTTTTTGCATTATAAATGTACCTATTTATTATGATTCAATAAAATATCTTCATTTTCAGTTGCTGTACCTTGCCCATATTCTAAAATATTACTTGATTTTAACTTCCAAAGCCATTTTCTGCTAATAGATTCAAAATCATCGTAATTAGTGTTCCTCATTGTTGAAACCTCCAAATTGGCATGTTTCATATTATTCATTAATTAATTATTAGTTACGGAATAAGTGTAATTAATGAAAACATAATCTTTTGTCAGATTATTTGCGATTAGAAGAAGCAAGGAGTATCATTGTAATAAAAATGTTACCTAATAAGAGGAGTTGATATATTCATGTCTGATATAAATTGGAAATTAGTACATGATACTGCTATTGAGTGGACAAGTGAAGCGGGACAATACATACGTTCTAAAATGAAAGAATCTTTTTCCGTTTCAACGAAAGCACATCAAGATGATTTGGTGACAGACGTAGATAAAGCAGTGGAGGATTTCTTTAAGAATAAAATTGTAGAAACTTTTCCTAATCATCGATTGATGGGGGAAGAGGGGTCATATGAATCAGTTAAAGATTTAGAAGGTATAGTTTGGATATTAGATCCAATTGACGGTACAGTTAATTTCGTCCACCAAGAGTCTTTTTTTGCAATTTCAATTGGAATATTTCATGAAGGAATAGGAATGGTTGGGATTGTTTATGATGTCATGAGAGATGAGTTATTTACATCAATAAAAGGTAATGGTGCTTATATAAATGGAAATCAGATTAAGCCACTGACGAAAACGTCTTTGAATGAGTCAATACTAAGCTTTAATCATGGGTGGGTATTAAAAGATCGTCGACTAGAAGAATTAGTAAAAGAGGCAAGAGCTATTCGTTGTTATGGCTCTGCAGCTTTAGAAATAGCTTACGTAGCAGCGGGAAGGTTAGATGCTTATATTAGCTTTAATTTAGCACCTTGGGATTTTGCTGGAGGATCAGTTATTCTTAAAGAAGTGGGTGGTTTAGCCACAAATTATGAAGGAAAAGAGCTTACCTTTTTAGATAAAGATACATTTATTGCTGCTAATCCATCTATACATCATGATATTTTTGAACGATTCTTAAAATAAGAACAAAAAAGGAAAGGATAACTATATGAATAGTTTGTCCTTCCCTTTTTAAAAAGAATGTATAAGTTTTTTTCTAATTATGTCTAGCTCCAGGCGCCATCTGCTCCTCGGTAAACTCGTTCGCCAAGGTGTATGGAAGTGAATTCAGGAAGTACTTCTATTCGAGGTCAAATAATCTTAACGATAAACAAAACTTGGCTTTTCGCCAAGAACAGCGAAAGCTTTAATTTTAACGGGAAAAATTTCTAAAAGATGAATCCATATTTACTGTGTTGTATTTATATATTTTCTTTTTAATGCAAATCCCAATCCAACAAAAATAATAGTAAATATAATTGCAGCTATTATAATTAGCATACTTCCCTCAGCTAAGCCTATACCAATACCAATTAAGCCAGTAATTCCTAAAACGGCACATATAAAGAAGCGCCAATCAAATTTTTTCATCTCTCTCACCCCTCCTCCGTACTAGTTTAACAGATGAAGGGTTACTACTCCATTTATATATATTACTCCTTTGTAAAAAGTCATAAACAATCTTTTACTAACTATTGGGGAATCTAAATAGGTTATTTATATTGTATATGCTATAATGAAGAAATGATTATGATATAAAGTTTTTGTCTAATTCATTCAATTATTTTAGGAGTGAAACTATGTTTTTAGCAACAGTGAATGAGTCTGTATCGCCAAATATGACGCCAATAGCTACATGGCTTGGGGCAACTGATCCAGAGAACTTTTTATTTGCATTTGCAATACTTTATCTTATTGTTAATGTTTTAACGATTGTTGTCTTTAACCTTGGATTTGCTAGAAAACTCCCATTACTAAAATTAATCGTAGTTTATAGCGTAATGCTTTTTGGTAATATTTTAATTACATTTTTAGCATTTACGCTACCAATTATTGAATCTTTATTTGTAGCTACGCTTGTTTTAGGAGTGTATAAACTTCAACTTAAAAGGCATAAGCAGGAAATTGCTAAATCGGAAAGTGAATAAAACATTTAACAAAGTAAGACTGAAAAAATAAAAGCAATTGGCAAATGCCAGTTGCTTTTATTTAAAGATAAGACAGTATAAAATTGACGCCTTGCGCTTTTCTTATGGACTCTGTTAAGGATAGTGTTAGTATTAATTTTAATAAAGATTTAATTTTTGTTTACGCGTTGTCTCGATATATATGACAACAGAGCCATTTTTTAATATGATACTACATTCTTTAATATTTTTTTACTAGTGAATAAATTCGTCTTCCTTTTCTTGACTTGAGTACTGCTTGAAATTTCCCGTTGCTTTTCTCTCGCTTGTTCTTGTTTCAATACGTTCATTACACTTATCACACATATAAGTGTGTATAGGTCGGTTTCGAAGCTTTTTGGCTAATGGGGAATGATCATTTATATTTTCAATCGTGTCACATAATACACATTTAACTCGCATAATTCACCTCGTTTTATAGTATGTATGGAAAAGCCTTTAATTAACAATAGTATAACATGACGAATAGAGATGCTAAACCTCTGTTTCACTCATATTCACATATTGTAATAGATTATTAATCCATTCACCAATTAAAGGAATATCTACAAATTGTCTTAATATTAGACCCAATAAAGATAGTACGATTACTGTACCAATAGTTAAACCTAATCCTCTACCAATTCCCACTAGAATATTAATTAAAAAAACTCGCCGAGGGTTTGTATAATTTAGTAATATGTCTCTTATTTTAGCCTTTTCCAATATTCGAGATATCCGTTCTAGTCTGAAATCTAATTTATCTGCTTTTTCTAAGTATCTAGAATAGGCTTGAATTTCCTTAAGTACTTTTTCCAGTTCTTCTCGAATATTGTTATCTCCATTCATTTTAAATTCCCTCTCTTCGTGTCATAAAGCTACATTATTTATAGTATGGGTCAATAAATAAATATAATTAGTAATTAAAAATCGAGTTTTTCAAAAAAACCAGTTAGAATAGTTTTAACTTAATTAAAATATAGGTATAGTAGTATTGTAAGGAATTATAGGGAGGCATGATGTTAATGGCAAATCAAGTAGAAACAAAGTTAACGGAAGAACTTTTACCTTTATTAAGAAAAGAGCATTATGTAACAATAGCAACTGTTGATCACGAAACTGGTGGGCCAAATGTTAATGCAATTTCATGGGTGTATGCAATTGATGAAAAAAAAGTACGGTTTTCAGTAGATAATCGTTCAAGAATTGTTGAAAATTTAAAAAAGGAACCTCTAGTTACCTTAACTTTAATTGGTGCAGGTTCTACATATGGCATAACAGGTAAAGCATCTGTTATCGTTGAAAAAATGGAGGATGTTCCACTAAAATTAGCACTTATTGAAATCGATGTTTCTGAAGTTAGAGATGTTATGTTTTATGGAGCTCGAATTACGACTGAACCTAAATATGAAAAAACATATGATAAAGACGCTGCTGAAAAATTAGATCGTCAAGTGATGACTGCAATGAAAAAAGGATAATGTTAATATTTATAGAACCTAAATAAAAACAATAAAACCGAGCAAGTACCTTTTATATAACTTGTTGTCTGGTTTTATTGTTTTTTATTTTGAGTCTAGATATAAAATCTTTGGAGGGAAGAAGTTTCGATATAGTAAACATATTTTGTTTATAGTATATGTGCAACTAGATATTTCTTCGTAGCGAAATTTTGCAAATTATTAAGTATTCTTCACTGGCCAATAATATTTTTCATTTTGTATCTATTGTTCGTTTTGGAGTCTATCTTTCTTCTCAAGTACATACATTGTAATAAGAGATAGAGATTATTACATTATTAATTGGTTGTAGGAGGCGAGAGGTTGAGTACAAAAAGATATATATTAGATACGAACGTCCTACTACAAGATCCATTGGCGATTTATTCATTTGAACAAAATGAAGTCGTCATTCCAGCAGTTGTATTAGAGGAAGTAGATTCAAAAAAAAGAAACATGGATGAAATAGGAAGAAATGCAAGGTATGTTGCACGATTAATTGATGATCTACGGGAATCAGGAAAACTTCATGAAGGTGTACCGTTAGAAAATGGAGGTAGATTCAGGGTAGAACTAAATCATCGATCATTCGGAAAGTTGAAAGATCATTTTTTTGAGAGTACGAACGATAATCGAATTTTAGCAGTTGCGTTAAATATGCGAATGGAGGAGGAGGAGAAAAAGTCAGGAATTCAAGTAACCCTTGTGAGTAAAGATGCTCTTTTAAGAGTGAAAGCTGATGCACTAGGAATTCATGCTGAAGATTTTTTAAGTGATCGTGTCGTACAATACGATCATATGTACTCAGGCTATAGTGAAATTTTTATATCACCAGATAAATTAGATCACTTATTCGAAAAAAAATATCTTTCATTAGATAAGATCAATATGAAAGCTCCATATCCAAATCAATTTTTTATTTTAAGGGACGAAATAAATCATTCTAGATCTGCCCTTGGTATAGTAAGTAAGGATTCTCAATCTATAAAGCTCTTTTTGTCAAATGATGATACAATTTGGGGAATTCGTCCAAGGAATGTACAGCAAAGAATGGCTTTTGAGCTTTTAACGAGAGATGATATTCCTCTAGTAACATTAGCAGGAAAAGCTGGTACAGGTAAAACACTATTATCTTTAGCTGCGGGCCTATTTTTAACAGAAGACTTGCAGAAATACAAAAAACTATTAGTAGCTCGTCCTGTAGTTCCTGTTGGAAAAGACATTGGATTTTTACCAGGAGAAAAAGAAGAAAAACTAAGACCATGGATGCAGCCCATTTTTGATAATCTTGAATTTTTGTTTAATGCTAAAAAGCCTGGGGAATTAGAACAAATTTTAGCAGGGATGGGTTCTATTCAAGTAGAAGCATTAACGTACATTCGTGGAAGAAGTATACCAGATCAGTTTATTATTATTGATGAAGCCCAAAACTTAACGAAGCATGAGGTAAAAACAATACTAACTCGTGTTGGTGAACGAAGTAAAATTGTACTAATGGGGGATCCTAAGCAAATTGATCATCCTTATATTGATGAATATACAAATGGTTTAACATATGTAACGGAACGAATGAAACATTTAGCTGAATCAGGACATATGAAAATGGAGAAAGGTGAAAGGTCTGGTTTAGCACAAATTGCGGCAGATTTATTATAAATTTTTGTTTCTCTATGTAACCTAAAAAACTGTCTCATTACGAAGGTGAATCGTAATGGACAGTTTTTTCTGGTGACAGTTTTTATTTAATAATGATTCCGGTAATATTAGTTACAGGATCTTCTTTATTTTCCCCATTCCCAAGGTAAAAATGAACTGGACCATCTTCTGATAATGGTTTCCCCTGATTTGAAAAACCGAGTATCCCTTTCATTGCTTCCTCAAAAGAACATTGGAATTCTTCGCCAGATTCTCTTAAAAATATTACTTTTTTTGCTTGCTCTTTAGGACGAGTATTTTCTATAAATGGTCCTAAAGGCATTCCATAAGACTTTTCAGTAAGTTCTTTTCTACTCATTTTAACATTATTTCCGTTACTAGTAGGTAAGGCACCTTCTAACCGTTGTTGATTCCATGCTTTTGCTAATTTTTCTAATTCAATTTCATTATGATCTTTATATTCTTGGGAAAAATAACTACTAAGATCAACTTTCCTTTCATCGAATATCCAGACACCTGGATCAATCGTAAGTTTATGATTTACTTCTCCTGATATTGTAAAAGTAAGATTGTTCAACGGTGTATTCTCCTTTCAAGAGGTAGTTCATTATAAGTATAGAGGGAAAAAATACGTTTGTCACCGATAGAGTATTATAGGAAGGGTGTATATATGTGATTTGTGAGGATCAACTAGTAATAAATAAATTTGTAAAAGAAGCAAGTAAGTATACAAAATTGGGGGAAGTGGCTGATTATATACCAGCACTTAAAACAGCTGATCCAGATACATTATCTTTTGCAGTTTTTGGAGAAACAAGCTCATGTCTTTGCGCTGGAGATAGTAATGAAACATTTACATTGCAAAGTATTTCTAAAGTAATCACACTAGCACTAGCACTGATGGATAATGGTGTAGAAAAGGTGTTTTCAAAGGTTGGAATGGAGCCTACGGGAGACCCCTTTAATTCTATGATAAAATTAGAAACTCACTCACCTTCAAAACCACTGAATCCTATGATAAACGCAGGTGCACTAGCTGTATCCTCCATGATAAAAGGGGAAAATGTGGATGAGAAATTAAGTAGACTTTTAAGATTTGTTCAAGATCTTGCAGAAGATTCAACCATTACATTTAACGATATGGTAGCACAATCGGAATTTGATACGGCAAATTTAAATAGATCTTTATGTTATTTTATGAAGCAGCACGGGGTTATTGATGATGATGTAAACACGCTACTGGAATTCTATACAAAGCAATGTGCAATAGAAGTTAGTTGCAGTCAACTTGCAAAAATTGGTTTCATTATTGCAAATGAAGGCAAAAAATTAAATTCAAATGAGCAACTCATTCCAACACATATTTCTAAAATATTAAAAACATTTATGGTAACTTGTGGTATGTACAATGCCTCAGGTGAATTTGCCATTAGAGTTGGTATTCCTGCAAAAAGTGGAGTCTCAGGAGGTATAATGGTTTCGGTTCCTAACCGGATCGGTATTGGGATATATGGACCAGCATTAGATGAAAGAGGAAATAGTATAGCTGGAATGCACCTGCTAGAAGCATTATCTAACCATTACAATTTAAGTATCTTTTAAAAATAGTTGTAGATAAAACACCTTCTATTGCAATTTTATAAAGGAACAGATAATATAATTAAATAAGGAGAGTTTTATTATAATGGAGGAGGGATTCCGTTGTCAGTTGAAACCCTATCCGGACAGAGCGAAAAAGCATATGCCCTTCTAAAAGAAGATGCTCAAAAGATACTAAAACTAATTGAAGTGCAGATGGAGAATTTAACTATGCCGCAATGTCCTCTTTATGAGGAAGTTTTAGATACACAAATGTTCGGTTTATCACGTGAAATTGATTTTGCTATACGCCTTGATTTAATCCAAGAAGAGGATGGAAAAGAGTTGTTAGATCAATTAGAGAAGCAGCTTACTTCGTTACATGACAGATCAACGAACAAATAACAAAGACTGTTAGGAAATAAATAATGTCTCTAGTATTTATTTTGATTTTTATACAAATTAAAAGTTAAAATTTTCCTATACAAAAACAATCAACCAAAGAGCAACTTTTGGTTGATTGTTTTTTTCTTTACACAAAAAATTCAATAATATATTCCTCATTTGGTATATAATAGTTGATATGTGAATTGAATTATCATTATTTATTATATTTTATTGACTAATTTCTATATAATTAATTTTCGATTATCTTATGAAGATAAGGAGGAAAATGTATGAAATGGTTGGCAAAGATTAATAAGGTTTTAGTGGCAAACAGAGGGGAAATTGCTATACGGATTTTTCGTGCGTGTACAGAGCTAGGTATTAGGACAGTTGCCATTTACTCCAAAGAAGATACAGGATCCTATCATCGTTACAAGGCAGATGAAGCGTATTTAATTGGTGAAGGGAAAAAACCAATTGATGCTTACCTGGATATTGAAGGTATTATAGAGATTGCAAAAAGGAACGATGTTGATGCTATACACCCTGGTTATGGATTTCTCTCTGAAAACATACAATTCGCTAAACGATGTGAAGAAGCTGGAATTATTTTTATTGGCCCTAATACAGAGCATTTACATATGTTTGGAGACAAGGTAGAAGCAAGAAAAACAGCAATTAAAGCTGAAATACCAGTCATTCCAGGTAGTGATGGACCAGTATCTAATGTAGAAGAAGTTGTTACATTTTCAGAACAGAACGGTTTTCCTATCATTATTAAAGCTGCATTAGGTGGTGGTGGAAGGGGAATGCGTATTGTTCGTTCAATCGAGGAATTAAAAGAGTCATATGAACGAGCTAAATCAGAAGCGAAAGCCTCTTTCGGAAATGATGTTGTGTATGTGGAAAAGTTCGTGGAGAATCCAAAGCATATAGAGGTTCAAATATTAGGAGATCATTACGGAAATATTGTTCACCTTTATGAACGTGATTGTTCTGTTCAACGACGTCACCAAAAAGTAGTGGAGGTAGCTCCAAGTGTTTCACTATCAGATGAGGGACGTGAGAAGATTTGTCAGGCAGCGTTGCAATTAATGAAAAAAATTAACTATGTTAATGCAGGTACAGTAGAATTTCTTGTGACTGCAGAGGAAGATTTTTATTTTATAGAAGTGAATCCAAGAATTCAAGTAGAGCATACAATTACAGAATTAATTACAGGTGTGGATATTGTTCAGTCTCAAATTTTAATAGCAGACGGAAAGGATTTACATAGTTCAAATATGGGAGTACCTCAACAAAAACAAATAAAAACGATGGGATTTGCCATTCAATCCCGTGTTACTACAGAAGATCCTGAAAACCAATTTATGCCAGACACTGGGAAAATAAGTGTCTATCGTAGTCCAGGAGGATATGGTGTTCGGTTAGACGCTGGAAATGGTTATCAAGGTTCTGTTATTTCGCCACACTATGATTCATTATTAGTAAAGGTTTCTACTTTTGCTCTTACTTTTGAAAATGCTGCAAAAAAAATGGTGCGTAATTTAAGGGAATTTCGAGTTCGAGGAATTAAAACAAATATTGCATTCTTAGAAAACGTCGTTCAGCATCAAAAGTTTTTAAATGGTGAATATGATACGTCTTTTATTGATACGACTCCAGAATTGTTTCTATTTCCTAAACGTAAAGATAGAGGTACAAAAATGCTTTCCTATATAGGACATACAACAGTTAATGGATATCCTGGTATTGGGAAGAAGAAGAAGCCAGTTTTTGAAAAAAGGCGACTACCAAAAGTAAATTATATGAATCCAATACCAGAAGGAACAAGACAGGTTTTACAGGAACATGGTCCAGAAGGGCTAGCCCAGTGGGTTAAAGATCAAAAAGAAGTACTGATTACAGATACAACATTTCGTGATGCCCATCAATCATTGTTAGCAACACGAATGCGCACGAATGATTTACAGCAAATTGCTGAACCAACTGCACGACTTTTGCCTAACTTATTTTCATTAGAGATGTGGGGCGGAGCAACGTTTGATGTTTCCATGCGTTTTCTCCATGAAGATCCTTGGAAGAGGCTAATCGTTTTAAGGGAAAAATCACCTAATGTTTTATTTCAAATGCTACTTCGTGCTTCTAATGCAGTTGGCTATAAAAATTATCCTGATAATTTAATAAATGAATTTGTTGCAAAATCCTCTGACGCTGGAATAGATGTGTTTCGAATTTTCGATAGTCTGAATTGGGTTAAGGGAATGGTTCCTGCTATTGAGGCAGTCCGTAGATCAGGAAAAATTGCTGAGGCTACAATGTGTTATACAGGAGACATTTTGGATTCCTCTCGACCCAAATACGATCTTAATTATTATTTGCAGCTAGCAAAAGAGTTAGAGGAATCAGGTGCACATATTTTAGGGATAAAGGATATGGCTGGACTACTTAAACCAGAGGCAGCCTTTGAGCTTATTTCTGCATTGAAGGAAACAATTAATATTCCAATACATTTACACACTCATGATACCAGTGGAAACGGTATTTATACGTATGCAAGAGCTATTGATGCAGGTGTAGACATTGTTGATACGGCAATAAGTTCCATGTCTGGATTAACGAGTCAACCAAGTATGAACTCTTTATTTTTTGCTTTAAGTGGACATAAACGTCAACCTAAATTAAACATTGAAGAAGCGGAAAAATTAAACGTTTTCTGGGAGGATACGCGAAAATACTATCAAGACTTTGAAAGTGGAATGTTGTCCCCACACTCAGAAATTTATCAACATGAAATGCCAGGGGGACAATATAGCAATTTACAGCAACAAGCTAAAGCTGTTGGCCTTGGGGAACGCTGGGATGAAGTGAAAGAAATGTATCGTAAAGTAAATGATATGTTTGGAGATATTGTTAAGGTCACACCTTCTTCTAAAGTCGTAGGCGATATGGCATTATTTATGGTACAAAATGATTTGACTGAAGAAAAGATTTACGAAATAGGGAATCAGTTAGACTTCCCAGATTCTGTTATTGAAATGTTTCAAGGTTATTTAGGGCAACCGTACAAAGGCTTTCCAAAAAAACTTCAGGATATTATTTTAAAGGGGAAAGAATTTATTACAGAACGACCTGGAGAACGTCTTGAGGCAGTTAATTTTAACGTGTTAAGAGAAGAACTGTATCATAAGTTAGAGAGACAAGTAACAAGCCATGATATTCTATCTTATGCATTATATCCAAAGGTGTATTTAGACAATGAACAATTTATGAACCAGTATGGTGATCTTTCCGTTTTAGATACAGGGACATTTTTCTATGGATTAAGGTTAGGTGAAGAAATCGCAGTGGAAATAGAACAAGGTAAAACCTTGATAGTGAAATTAGTATCTGTTGGGGAAGCTCAAAAAGATGGTACTCGAGTTATATACTTTGAGCTTAATGGTCAACCACGAGAGGTCGTTGTTAGGGACGAAAGTGTTGAATCAGTGGTGTTATCTAAAATAAAGGCAGATAAAAATAATGAGAAACAAATTGGTGCTTCCATGCCTGGTACCGTTGTCCGTACGTTAGTAACAAATGGAGATAAAGTTAAAAAAGGTGACCACCTTATTATTACTGAATCAATGAAGATGGAGACTACGGTACAGGCAGTAAAGGATGGTATTATAAAGCAGCTTCATGTAAGAAACGGAGAATCAATACAAGCAGGGGATTTATTAGTAGAATTTGTATAAAAATTTGAGAGATGTAACACTACAAAATTCATCTTTGTATTATTTGGATGGAAAGGTAGTTTATTTTAGAAATATGTATGGAAAAACTGTTTAAGGTAATACTTTTTAGGGGAAAAAAGAAATGAACAAACAAATTGGGAGTTGATCTACATGGCAAATGAAAAAACAGCAAATATCTTAAATCGTCACGTTGCAAATTGGAATGTTCTTTTTGTGAAATTGCATAATTATCATTGGTATGTAAAAGGAGAAAATTTCTTTAAGTTACATGAAAAATTTGAGGAGTTATATAATGAGGCAGCTGGTCATATTGATGAATTAGCTGAGAGATTGTTAACACTAAAAGGAGAGCCAGTTGCAACAATGAAACAATATTTAGAAATTGCAACAATTGATGAAGCTCAAGGGGAAAGAGCATCAGATGATATGGTTCGAACTTTAGCAGGTGACTTAGAAAAATTAAGTATGGAGCTAAATGACGACATTGATGTACTTGAAGAGTTAGAGGACCAAGCGACAGCAGATATGCTTATTGCTGTACGTCAGTCTGTTGAAAAACATCATTGGATGCTCCGTTCATTCTTAGGTGAAAAATAAATAAAAATGTAGTTTATAGATAAACATGGTAATGAAATTTAACACCCTCTGAACATGATAGTTGAATTTCTTAAAAGAAGATGGTGTCTCTATGGTGATTAAACCTAAGAGACACCATTTTTATATAAAGATAAGAAAGTATAAAACTTTCATTCTACGTAAGGTGTCTAGGAGACAGGATGTCGATATTACGCCGTTGCCTACAGGACGTAGGCTGTACTTAGGTGTAATTGAAGCGCCTTGCGCTTTTCTTATGCTAATAAAAACGTTACCTACCATATTATGGGAGGTAACGCTATGTTGACTATAACATATTTACTATTTAGTGTGACTTCGAAAAGCTAACAATGCTAAGTATGAAACAATACCGAACAGTAAGCTTATAAAAAATGCATGGAAAATGGTTGTACCCAGAGAGAAACCTGAAAAAACAACAACAGCTCCACTTATTACTTGGACGGTAACAAAAATAAAACTAGTAAGCCCACTATAATATAACGTTTTTTGTTCCTTATAATTTCGATATAGGTGAATGAACAGGATAAGTATCACAATAAATAGAATCCCAGCAGTTAATCGATGAAAAAATTGCACTGCAACAGCTCCAGTTAGTGGTGGAATTAACTGTCCATTACATAACGGCCATCCTGCACAAGCTGCACTTGAACCTGTGTGCTTTACATATGCACCAGTATATACAACGATATACAAGTATGTTAATACGAAATAAATATAATTTCGCATTCCACTAGAGATCGTTGGTTGAACAAAGTGTGATGGCATATCATTTTCAAATGCCAATACGGTAAGTAACATTACACTTGCAAAGGAAATAAGGGAAAACCCAAAGTGTAATGCCATAACTGCATTTGATTGTCCCCAAACAACAGCAGCAGCACCTAAAAGTCCTTGAAAAACGATAAATATTACAGCAATAATTGCAAAAAATTTCGTTTCTTTTATATGCTTTAGCTTTTTCCAACTCCAGATAGATAAAATAATTACCATAATGCCTAATAATCCTGATACGACCCGATGAGTATACTCAATAAGTGTTTGTATCGTAGGGGACTCTGGAAATACTTGCCCTAAACATAATGGCCATTCTGCACCACATGCATCTCCTGACCCTGTTTGAGTCACTAATACCCCTTGAATTAGGACGACAATCATCCCTAATGTCGTTATAATGCCAAAAATTTTTAACGGAAGGTTATTCACCACTTCACCGACTTTCTATTATGTTATGTATAAAAAGTTTTATAAAAATAATTTTTTCAAAAACACAATAAATATACTATTTTGAATATCTACATTCTTTATGAAATATCCTTAATAATAATGAAAGTGTTTCGACCTTCATTTTAATTCAAATATGAAAAAAAAGTCAATTTATCAGATTATATATTACTATTCGTTCCAATTTGTAATCTTTCGTAAGAAAAAAAGTGCAAGGTACTTTATTTTTATTGAAAAGATTATTAATATTAATATAGTGATTATGGTAAAATGAATGTTAGATGATGTGGAACTAAAATATTTGCTTTCTTTAGAAGAAAAAAGTAAGGAATGTTTACTTAATATAAACTGTAAGTCTAATAATAAATAATTTACATTGGATTATTTATTACTTGTTCAAAATTTAAGAGGTGTTCTAGCTACAAAATCTTCTTGGGGTCATAACTTTCCTTATATCTTGATTCTCATATTAACAAGATAATTTTTATTTTTTACATCATCAGTATGCAGATTATTAGACTTACGAGAAGTTTCGTGATTTGATAAGAAAAAGAGAATATTTTATGGGGGGTGAATGAAGTGAATAAATCAAGTACACTGACGTCTACAGAAACTTTAGAAGCAGAAGTTACAACAAATGAACAGACAAGAGTTTCTTGGAAATCTTATGTTGCAATTTCTAAAACTGGAATTGTAATGTCTAACTTAATTACTACGTTTACGGGACTTTTTCTTGCTGCTTATTATACGGGGACTACAATTAGCAATGATCCACTAAATGCATTACTAGTGTTGTTGGGGTCAGCATTCGTAATGGCTGGAGCATGTGCTCTTAATAATTACATTGATCGTGACATTGATCATTTAATGGAACGTACAAAGTCTCGACCTTCTGTAAGTGGTGAGCTTACGGGGAAGCAAGTATTATTTTACGGTTTGGTTGTTTCTGCACTAGGTCTCATTTTCTTAGCTATGACAGAGCTCATAGCTGCAGTAATCGGTTTAGCGGGGTTGTTCATTTATGTAGTCCTCTATTCTATGTGGACAAAACGAACGACGACTTTAAATACAATCGTTGGTAGTTTTTCAGGGGCCGTTCCTCCACTAATCGGTTGGGCAGCAATTGATCCAAGCTTACATCCAATAGCTTGGTCACTATTTCTCATTATGTTTATTTGGCAACCACCACACTTTTTAGCACTAGCAATGAAAAGGGTGGATGAATATAAAAAAGCTGGCATTCCAATGCTACCTGTTGTTGCAGGATTTAAAGTGACGAAACGACAAATCGTATGGTATGTAGCTGCACTTATTCCTGTATCTATGACATTATCACATTTTGGAATGGTTTATACGGTTGTAGCTGCTTTGCTAGGGGGTGGCTGGTTAGTCATTGGTTTAGCAGCTTATAAGTACAAAGATGACTTAAAATGGGCAAAACACATGTTTCTTTATTCTTTAAATTATTTAACGATTTTGTTTGTTCTTATGGTCTTTGTACACATGTTTTAAAACTTAAAGAGAGAAAGAGGGGTTTGTGACGAGATGAAGCACTTATGGCGACTGCTTCCATTTACTTTCATCTTGCTTTTAGCTGGATGTGGAAAGCAAAATCTATCAGCATTGGATCCGCAGGGACCAGTGTCTGAAATTCAGTTTTCTTTAATTATGCTTAGCTTGTACATTATGATTTTTGTTATCGTTGTTGTTTTTGTCATTTATGTACTCGTGTTGATTCGCTTTCGTGATCGGCCAGAACATACGCATATACCGAAGCAGGTACATGGTAACAAAGCATTAGAAGTGATATGGACTACAATTCCAATCGTTTTATTACTTATTTTAGCAGTACCAAATGTAATGCAAACATTTACTCTTGCTGATACGGAGCCTACAGATGCAGATATGGTAGTAAGAGTACATGCTCATCAATTTTGGTGGGAATTTGAATATCCTGACTATGATATCGTAGCTGGACAAGAAATGTATATTCCAACAAATACGAAAATTATTTTAGAGTTAGAAGCAAGTGATGTAATACATTCATTTTGGGTACCTGCTCTTGCAGGGAAACAGGATAATGTTCCTGGAATTATGAATCCGATGTGGATTGAAGCACCAAATGAAGGAGTTTACATGGGGAAATGTACAGAGTTATGTGGACCAGCCCACTGGCAAATGGATTTCAAAGTAATTGCAGTAGATCCAGATACATTTGAAACATGGGCAGCAAATATGGTTGAAGGACCTCAGGATGTTGCTGATACAGGCAATGAATTAGCAGTTGAAGGTCGGGCTGTATTTGAACAAAGCTGTATTTCGTGTCATGCAGTTGCAGGTGAAGGTGGTAATCCACAAGGTGGACCAGATCTTACGAACTTTGGAGAACGTATAGTAGCAGCTGGTTACTTGGAGTTTAATGATGATAATATTGAAGCCTTTATACGGGATCCACAAAGATATAAGCCTGGTAATGCCATGCAGGCGTTTCCTAATATGTCTCAAGATGAAATGGACGCACTTATAGAATATCTACACACATTAAAAGTATTAGAATAATTGGTTTAGTTAAGGGGGTAAAACAACGTGTCATATGCGAAGGCTCAATCTAAAAGTACACTTTGGGATTGGCTGACTACTGTTGACCATAAAAAGATCGGTATTATGTATTTGGTCGCAGGTGCATTTTTCTTTGCTCTTGGTGGTTTAGAAGCAATATTAATGCGTATTCAGCTCATGTTTCCAGAGTTCACCTTCCTACCGGCGCAAACGTTTAATGAATTATTAACGATGCACGGTACGACGATGATTTTCTTGGCAGCAATGCCACTACTATTTGGTTTAATGAACTATATCATACCTCTACAAATTGGGGCTCGTGATGTAGCATTTCCATTTTTAAATTCGTTAGGTTTTTGGTTATTTTTATTCGGGGGAATTCTTTTAAATATTAGTTGGTTTGTTGGTGGAGCACCAGATGCAGGGTGGACAGCATATGTCCCGCTTTCTAGTGAATCTCCTGGAACAGGTATTGATTACTATGTGCTCGGATTACAAGTAAGTGGTGCAGGTACGTTAATTGGGGGTATTAACTTCCTTGTAACGATTATAAACATGCGTGCGCCTGGTATGAGTATGATGAGAATGCCATTATTTACTTGGAGCTCTTTTGTAGCATCCATTCTTATCTTATTTGCTTTTCCAGCTTTAACTATTGGGTTATTATTACTAATGCTAGAACGAGTTTTTGATGCAACATACTTTAATGTAGGTATGGGCGGTAACGTTATTATTTGGCAACATTTATTCTGGATTTTTGGGCATCCAGAGGTATACATTTTAATTTTACCAGCGTTTGGAATATTCTCAGAGGTTATTCCTACTTTTGCAAAAAAGCGACTTTTTGGTTATTCTGCTATGGTTTTTGCAACGCTGATCATTGGGTTCTTAGGATTCATGGTATGGGCTCACCATATGTTTACAGTAGGTATGGGTCCAGTAGCAAACTCAATATTTGCTGTAGCAACGATGGCTATTGCTGTCCCAACTGGAATAAAAATATTTAACTGGCTGCTAACCTTGTGGGGAGGACGCATTCGGTTTACTACTGCAAATTTATTTGCATTAGCATTTATTCCATCTTTCGTAATGGGTGGTGTAACTGGAGTTATGCTTGCAACAAGTGCAGCAAACTATCAGTTCCATGATACTTACTTTGTTGTAGCCCATTTCCATTATGTCATTATTGGTGGGGTAGTACTTGGATTATTTGCAGGGGCATACTACTGGTGGCCAAGAATATTTGGATATAAACTTGATGAGAAGCTTGGAAAAATCTTCTTCTGGTTATTCTTAATTGGGTTCCATTTAACATTCTTTGTCCAGCATTTCTTAGGATTAATTGGTATGCCAAGACGAGTTGCATCTTATTTAGATGGTCAAGGATTAAATGCAATGAACTTAATTAGTACCATTGGAGCATTCTTAATGGCAGTTGCCTTTATCATATTTGTAGTAAGTATCTTTACTTCAAGAAATAATAAAGTTACTGAGGAAGATCCTTGGGGAGATGGACGTACCCTAGAATGGACGATTCCTACACCAACACCTGAATATAACTTTGCACAAACACCACTTGTTCGTGATGTAGATGCATTATGGTATGAAAAATATGAAGGTGATGGAAAAATGAAAGCAGCAGAACCATTAGGAGATATTCATATGCCTAATGGAAGTATATTACCAATCGTAATTTCATTAGGATTATTTATTGCAAGCTTTGGATTTATTTATCATCACGCAGGCTTTACTTGGTTAGCTGTAGTAGGGTTAGCAATTACGTTTGGAGCAATGTTTGTACGTTCGATTAAAGAAGATCATGGGTATCACATACCTGTTGATGAAATAACAAATAATAAGGGGGGAGAGTAATTATGGCAGATCATACGATTGACCACAACACTTTACCTCCAAACCCTGAAAAGGCAACGCTTGAAGGTCGTAACAAGTTTATGGGCTTTTGGTTTTTCCTTGGAGGGGAAACAGTGTTATTTGCTAGTCTATTTGGTACTTATTTAGGTTTACGTGGTGGAACAGTAGATGGTCCAGGACCATCTGAGCTATTTCATTTACCATTCGTTTTCCTTATGACGATGATCTTACTAACAAGTAGTTTGACGAGTGTCTTTGCCATTATTTCCATGAAAAGAGGAAACTATAAAGGCTTACTTGCTTGGATGACAGTTACAGTTCTGTTAGGTGTAGCATTCTTAGGATTAGAAATTTATGAGTTTGTTGAATATGTTGATCATGGTTTAGGGTTTACAACTAGTGCCTTTGGTTCTGCCTTCTATACATTAGTTGGTACACATGGTGCCCACGTTGCATTTGGTATTGCTTGGATTACAACATTAATTATCCGTTATCGTAAATCAGGCTTAACCTTAACAAATGCACCAAAGTTTTATACAGCTGTTCTGTATTGGCACTTTATTGATGTTGTTTGGGTGTTTATTTTCTCAATAGTCTATCTTATGGGAATAGGAGGTTGATGAGATGGCACAGCACGGAATGGACCCAAGTGCTCCATTAACTGGGGAACCTTCAAAGAAAACGAAGCGAAAGCTAGCTCGTGAATTGAGAACTCAGATTATTTCCTTTATCTTAATGATTTTCTTAACGTCATTAGCCTTTGTTTCCATTGCTAGTGATGCAATACCAGCAAGCTTTGCACTTCCATTTATTTTATTGCTGGCAGTTATCCAGGTTATCCTCCAACTATATGTATTTATGCATCTAAATGAACGAGGTAATGGATGGCCGAATGCAATGATTTGGTCAGGTGTTTTGATTGCAATACCGACAGTAGCAGCACTAATGCTATTATTAGGTGTCGTGAAATGGTAATATAGTCATCAACAAAGCCCTCGCATTTGTTTGTGCGAGGGCTTTTCTTTTTAGACTGTGTTAAATAATGGTGTTGTTTTTGTAGCTATTTGAGCTCCCAGCATCAAAAAAATCAACAACAAAATTTAACTGCTTTTTTAAAAAAACCTTATTAATTGTATTCTATCAACTAAAGTGTTTTAATTTATTCATATCTCCTTTGATTTTTTAACTGTAAAACTAATATAATTT
>NZ_JARUKY010000020.1 GCF_029688925.1 Evansella sp. AB-P1 | reverse complement strand
AGATGAACTTCCTTTATCGGAAGTTCATCTTTTTTTATACTACGCGAAAATAGGCTACCGGAGTGGAGGGCCGCGACTCCAGTGACGAGCATATGCTTCACGAATAAACTTCGAGTTGTCTCGACGCACATAACAACAAAGCAACACTTGCAGAGGCAGAGACAGGACCCATGTACTTTAGCAGTATACAAAATGTATAGTGTGGAGTCTGAGGCGTTGCCCACAGGACGTGGGCTGCCCTTAGGCATAATTGTTCCGCATAAAACGGATGAACTTCCATATGAGTATTATCATCCCCCATGGTGCAAATATCCACTTGCATGTGTGGTCTACCTGAAAATAAAGGTGGTTCAGTAAAGCTAGAGATTATAAGCTCTATTTTCTACATATATTTTAGCTTCTCTCTACTGTCCCTCAATTATAAGAACAATCATTCCATTTAACTAATGGTTTCCCTAATTTTAAACCAACTTCAAGAGCACTTTAGTTCCTCCTTACATCAAATTTATAATGTTAAAGTATAAAAATCACCTCCTTTCAAAGACTACCTACAAAGGAGGAGGATTACTTTTATGAACAAAGTAACGAAAGTATTTTGGATTTCTCTTGTTATGGCACTAGCATTTGTCCTTTGGGGAGTTATTGCACCAGGCCATTTGGAAGGGGTCATGAATGTTACATTAAGTTTTTTTATGCATAACTTTGGTTGGTTTTACCAACTATCTGCCACTTTCTTTTTAGTGTTCGCCCTGTTCCTTATTTTTAGTAAGTATGGAAAAATTAAATTAGGTAAAGACGAGGATAAACCTGAATTTAGCCGTGGGACTTGGTTTGCTATGTTATTTAGTGCAGGCATGGGTATAGGCTTATTATTTTTCGGCGTTTCTGAACCTATTTCTCACTATGCAAACCCACCCTTTATTGAAGGAAATACTAGTGATGCCGCCATTATGAGCTTACGATACACATATCTTCATTGGGGATTTCACGCATGGGCTATTTATGCAACGATCGCTTTAGCTCTAGCTTACTTTAAATTTAGAAAAGGATTGCCAGGTTTAATGAGTGCTACACTTTATCCCATATTAGGAGATAAAGTAAAAGGTCGTACTGGTATCATTATTGATATTGTGGCTGTATTTGCAACAATATTCGGTGTCTGTGCCTCACTTGGGCTAGGAGCAGCTCAAATAAACGGTGGACTGAGTTATTTAACAGGGATGCCAAATAATTTTAGTATTCAATTCATTATTATCTCTATTGTAACGGTTCTTTTCCTTATTAGTGCAGGAACTGGAATCAAGAAAGGGATTAAATACTTAAGTAATACGAACATGATATTAGCAGTCATTTTATTTGCTGCTGTTTTAATACTTGGGCCGACAATATTTTTATTAGATTTGTTTACAACCACCTTTGGAAGTTACATTCAAAACTTGCCGGCTATGGGATTACGTCTTTCTCCTTTTGATTCTGGTAATGCTGCTTGGTTACAGGGTTGGACAATATTTTACTGGGCCTGGTGGATAGCATGGGCACCTTTTGTTGGCACTTTTATTGCTCGTGTATCTAAAGGAAGAACAGTAAGAGAATTCGTTGTTGCCGTACTTGTGGTTCCAACCATCGTATGTACATTATGGTTCTGTGTCTTTGGTGGAACAGGTATTTTTTATGAATACAATCTAGGGTTAAATATTTCTGGGCAAACCCTTGAAACTGCCCTATTTTATGTATTCGAACAAATGCCATTAAGTGGCATCCTTGCATTCATTACAATCTTTCTCATTAGCACGTTCTTTATTACATCTGCAGATTCCGCTACTTTTGTACTTGGTATGCAAACGACAAATGGTAGTACTGAACCACCTAATATCGTAAAATATATATGGGGATTAATACTAGCTGCATCAGCAGTTGTATTACTTGCTTCCGGGGGATTAGAGGCGATGCAAACTGGGATTATTGTAAGCGCATTTCCACTAACAATTGTCCTGTTTTTCACGTCTTTCTCCATGCTAAAGGCTTTTAAAGCAGAAATATTGCCGAAAAAAGTGCCACGTAAGGAAGAAAAAAGAAAAAAGTTCACACTTAAAGATGATGATGAACAAGTAAATCCTACTTAAAGTTATTTTAATGAATACCGGGGTTTTTCCACCCGGTATTTTTATACTACTGTAAGCAAAAGGGGGATAAGGAATGAAATTTACGTTTTTAGGTACTGGTTCTGGTGTCCCTGCCAAACATCGAAATGTTGCTTCTTTAGCGTTACATTTAATGAATAAGGAAAGTGCAATTTGGTTGTTTGATTGTGGAGAAGCTACTCAGCACCATATTTTACATACATCAATTAAACTGAGAAAAATGGAAAAAATATTTATAACACATTTGCATGGTGATCATATCTTTGGATTACCTGGACTATTAGGTAGTCGTTCCTTTCAAGGTGGTGAATCACCTTTGACGATTATTGGGCCAAAAGGGATCCGTGAATTTGTTGAAACATCTATTCGTATAAGTACTAGTCACATAAATTACCCACTACATATTGAAGAAATTGAAGAAGACGGAATCGTATATGAAGATGATTTTTTTATTGTAAAAACGCGTGAATTAATTCATGGAATACCATCTTACGGATTTAGAATCCAACAGAAAGATCTACCTGGTCCTCTGCTTATTTCAAAAGTGAAAGATGCTGGAATTCCACCTGGTCCTGTCTACGAAAGGCTTAAAAAAGGGGAAGAAGTGATTTTACCAGATGGTCGTATTTTTCAGGGGAAAGATTTCATTGGTCTCCCTAAAAAAGGAAAAATAATAGCCATTATAGGAGATACACGATTGTCTGAAAATGCCATTCACCTTGCTAAAGGAGCTAATACGTTAGTTCATGAAGCAACCTTTTCAAGTGTAGATGAGGAAATTGCTTACACATACTTCCATTCCACCACGAAAGATGCTGCAAAAGTTGCCAATTTAGCTGGAGTTAATGAATTAATTCTCAATCACATTAGTTCAAGATACCAACAGGAAGATTTAGGGCAATTATTATTGGAAGCAAAGTCTATTTTCAGTAACACCTTTATTGCTGAAGATTTTTCTACTTTTACAGTTTAATTCGTATGGTTCATCATTTAAAGACACAGTATTGGATAATATTGTCTCGTTCATTTCATTCCTTTTACGACGTGAAAATCTTCCTACTATTCCTCCCCAAACTACGTTTTTTTATGATAAAATTAGTATTTGTTATATATAGACGAGCTATATATAATGTTAGGAATAGGCGGTGTACATGATGACACAAACGTTAATGGAAACAGAAATAGAAAGTAATAAAAGTAATAGTTCAAAAACATTACTACCTTTTCGATATCCAGGTGGTAAATATTATGCTATAAAAAAACTCCAGCCATTTCTTGATGCTGTAGAGTATGACGAATATAGAGAGCCATTCTTTGGGGGAGGGGCCATATTTTGGTCCAAGCCGAAATCAACCTATAACTGGATCAATGACCTCTACGAAGACTTAGTATTAACCCTTCAATATATTAGCGATGAAGAGAATCGAAATGAACTCCTTACGCTTTTTGAAAACGAAATGGAAGCTACGAAAGAAAAATATCAAGAGGTAAAAAATTTAGAGCCTCAAACTCTTCTTGAAAGAGTGTATAAGTTTTACTACCTTAACCGAACCTCCTTTAGTGGTAAGATGAAAAGCCCTTCATGGGGATATAGGCCAAAAAGAAGCTTACCACCTCATCGATGGAAAGAAAGAATTATACCTTGTGGTAAGAAGCTTGAAGGGGTAAAAATAACAAATATAGACTTTGAAGATGTAATTAAAGCACCTCCTAGAGGAAATAAAACACTCCTATTTTTAGACCCACCATATTTCAAGGCAAAACAAGAAAGCCATTACGTATGTTCCTTTACGCATGAAGATCATTTACGATTAGCGGAAGTCGTGAAGGATACGGAACATTATTTTTTCTTAACTTATGATGATTGTGATGAAATAAGAGAACTATATAATTGGGCTTATATATATGACCTTAATTTTTACTATCGATTAGATAATTCTAGAGATAACGAAAATAAAAGAAAAACAGGAAATGAAGTAGTGATAACAAATTATCCTCTTTTTATAGGTGATTCTGATACTGTTAGTGAAGAAAAACAAGAAAGTGAAAGCATGGTTAATAGTGACGGGGAACAATTATCTTTATTCAGTACTAACGAGATAGAAGTAAAAGAGGAAAAGGTAACGTTTGAAGTAATGAAAGCTGTATCAAATAACATTCTTGAAAAAGTCAGTCCACCGTTGCGTTATCCTGGAAGTAAATTTCGTGCCCTTAAACGAATCGCACCTTTTTTTCAGAATGTTGATCATGATGAATTCCGTGAACCCTTTTTAGGTGGGGGAGCCGTATTTTTTGGGAAACCACTTGTACAAAGTAATTGGATAAATGATATAGACAGAGAGTTAATGATTACTTACGAAATAATGGCTAATGAAACGTTGCGTGAACAACTGTGTGAAGCAGTTAAAGATGTACAACCTTCTAAAGAATACTTTGAACAGTTGAAGGGGCAACAGCCTACAAGTAATTTTGATATCGCATTTAGATTTTTTGTTATAAACAGAACCGCTTATAGTGGGATTATGAATAAGCCCAATTTTGGGTTTCATCCAATAAAAAGTGTTCAACCAGATAAATGGCCTGAAAGGATACGTACTGCAGGTGAAAAGCTACAGCATGCAAGGATGACGAATCTCCATTTTAGAGACGTGATTACGTCACCAACGGAATATGAATCTGTCTTCCTTTTCGTTGATCCTCCTTATTTTAAGGCTGATCAAAAAAGAGCTTATCTCCATTCTTTTACGGAAGAAGATCATCTTGAATTATTAGAGCTTTTAAGAAACACAAATTATAAATTCTGCCTTACGTATGATAATTGTGAAGAAATAAAACACCTTTATTCTTGGGCAAATGTCCACGAAGAAACGTGGAGATACAATACTGCAAACTCTAATCATACATCACGTAAAATGGGGAAAGAATTAATCATCACCAACTATTGACATAAATGACATTTGATATTTTATAACGAAAAAGATGGATGAGTAGATCATCCATCTTTCATTTAAATTATTTAAAATTATCAGGAACTTCATTTAAGTACCAAGGACCTTCTTCTCTAAAGGCAATAGAATTTCGGTAATTATTCCATGGCTTTAAATAGACCCCTCGATCGTCCTCACCTACGAAAAATTTAACTCCTTCATATAATTTATCTTCTGTCCCCCATTTGTCGTTTTTATAATGTAAAGGTAAGGCATTAACGGGAATAAGACAAAAGTGATAGTCATTCATTTTTAAGTCTAAATGAGGTGGAAGCTTATTAGGGTCAATAACAAGACCAAAATAGTCAAAATCTTTTTGAGAATACCTTCTGTTTGCATCCCTACCATGTGTCCCCATCACTTCCGCACCTATAATATTTCTTTCGGGTTTTGTTAAGTTTTTGGATGGACCCTTTATTTGAACTCGTTGACGCGTTAGTTTCGTGATTCTATCATACTTTGGATATGCATGTGTTGGCTCCTCTGTAATGACTCCCTTTTCTAAAAGCTTATCCGTAAAAATAGGTTCACGTAAATTTCCTCTTAAGTTCATATCAATCATCCGAAAATTTTCTGGTTTGATCCACATTTCTACAATTTCAAGATCAGTGAGGTTCACTTCCTTTGCAATTTTTGGTAGTTTTTCTTGAAGAGGGATGCTTCTTCTTTCCAATGTCTTCCCTTTCAAGTCTGGATATCCTAATAAGTCCCATCTATTTAACCATTCACTATCCCACTCAAAATAAGCTGGATCAGCAAAATGGCCTGGGTACTTCTGACTTTCAGGAATAGCAACCTTTGGAACGATTAGTACACCGCTTACTGGGTGAAGTATGACTAAGAAATCTGGAAATACATCACCATCATGCTCGCAAATTGGACACGGCCAATTCATCGGATACAAATTTTTCGGTCTCTTTTCTTGACCGTGAGTTTTGTGTAACGATACTCCAAATTTTTTCCCTAGTTTTATTGTGCTGGAAGCTGGAGTCTTAAGCTGTAACGTATGTTTTTTCATTTGGCCATTTATGAGCTCTCTATCTACACTCGTGTCTCCACCAACATCCTGGACAGTAGCGCCTAATGATTTTATTGCAACTTCATCAAATAAAATTTCAAAGGCATGTCCTTTAACCGGTCGTAATATATTAGCATCTGAAACAACTAAATCATCAATTACTGACCAAGCTATATCTGCTCCGAGTCTTACTTTAAATTCTTCAAATGACTGTATTGCTGTTCTCACATACAACACCCTCTCAGTTTAGTAGTTTTTTGTTTTTGTGATAATTTCACAACGGGTCGTATTTATTTTAACTATATTCATAATAAGCTAGATATTTCATGGTGTCAATGTTATAGTTTCAAACCCACATTTAAAATTCCTACATTATTGATAGCTGCTCTTGACATTTTCATACTTTGGTTTCTAATGTTTCACATTCTTATATTCAAGCTAGACATCTCATGCAAATGAAATTATCACCATAAAGTATGAAAAACTCTTTTTAAAAGGATTCATCCGTTACTGATGAATCCATTATGCCTAAGTACCGCTTACGTCCTGTAGGCAATGGTATAATGTCACCGTCCCGGTTCCGGCAATGCCTCAGCCTCCACACTATACATTTTGTATACCACTAACGTAAATGGTCCAGTCTCTGCCTCTGCAAGTGTTGCTGTGTTGTTATATACGTCGAGACTACTCGAAATTAATTCGTGAAACATATTCTAGTAGCTGGAGTAGTCATCCTTCACTACTGAACTTTCTATTTCATGGTAGCCTTAAGAAAAAACTAAAAAAACCCCTAAGATTGTTAATCTAAAAAAAATATACTATTTTTTCGTTTTTCCTATTGCTATTTTGATTATAAGTTGTTAATCTAAAGGAGCGTTAATTGGAAAGCGAATATTCAATACATTTTATCAGGTCTTTCCAAGCAGATAATTTTGACCACTTCCTTTAGGAAGTTAAGGCAACGGTTCGCCGGGTCATATGCCGATTGGCAACTTTAGTTGCCTTATTGATTGAGTTAAAAGCTCAAATTTTATAAGTTGGTTACTTTACAACCAGTGCATATGCACATCAACTTGTGAAACGGTCAATAAGAGTGCTAACAGTAATTATTTGCTATATAGACTCTGATCCCATTATGATATATTTTGAATATTAAAGAGCTTTCTATCATAATAACATACGAAGTTTATGGTAGACGCATACTCATGGCTTTCTTCATGAATATACTTATGCTTCTTTAATTTGATTATTGTATCTTAAGCAAGTGTTGTGCGCATATATGCGTTTTCACTTGTTTTTTTGTTGTTATAAAGGGGTACTGCAATAATATCCTAAGTAGTTCTCACACCGCTAGTTAGGTTGTTAAGTTCTACCTCTTATCGTTGTAAAATTTATTCAGTAAGGAGAGATTAGAATTGGGAAAAGCACTAATTATCGGTTGTGGAGGAGTTGCATCTGTAGCTATCCATAAGTGTGTTCAAAATAGTGAGGTCTTTGAGGAAATTTGTATTGCAAGTCGTACAAAATCAAAATGCGATGACTTAAAAGCAAAACTAGATGGTGGAAATACTAAAATTACAACAGCACAGGTTGACGCAAATAATGTTGATGAGTTAATTACCTTAATTGAAGAAGTAAAGCCCGATATCGTCATGAATTTAGCATTGCCGTATCAAGATTTAACCATTATGGATGCTTGTCTTGCTACTAAAACACATTATATGGATACAGCTAATTATGAGCCGGAAGATACGGCTAAATTTGAATACAAATGGCAATGGGATTATCGTGAACGCTTTGAAAAAGCAGGTATTACTGCACTTTTAGGCAGTGGTTTCGATCCTGGAGTTACTGGCGTGTTTTCTGCATATGCCCTTAAGCATTATTTCGACGAAATTGAATATATCGATATTCTTGATTGTAATGCAGGGGATCATGGATATCCCTTTGCAACGAATTTCAATCCTGAAATTAATATTCGTGAGGTTTCTGCTAATGGCCGTTATTGGGAAAATGGGGAATGGATCGAAACTGAGCCAATGGAAATCAAGCGAGTATATAACTTCCCTGAAGTAGGGGAGAAGGACATGTATTTGCTGTATCACGAAGAGCTGGAATCTCTCAAAGATAACATTCCAGGAATTAAAAGAATCCGTTTTTTCATGACATTTGGTGAAAGTTACCTTACTCACTTAAAATGTCTTGAAAATGTAGGAATGACGTCTATCGAACCCATTGAGTTTGAAGGAAAACAAATTATTCCACTTCAATTCTTAAAAGCAGTGCTACCTGATCCAGCCTCCCTTGGTCCTCGTACAAAGGGTAAAACAAACATAGGTTGTATCTTTAAAGGTAAAAAGGACGGAAAAGAAAAAACATACTATGTTTATAATGTTTGTGACCATGAAGAATGCTATAAAGAAGTAGGCTCCCAAGCTGTTTCTTACACAACAGGAGTTCCAGCCATGATTGGGGCAATGATGATCATGACTGGATTATGGAATAAACCAGGTGTCTACAATATTGAAGAATTTGATCCAGATCCATTCATGGATGCATTAAATAAATGGGGATTACCATGGAAAGAGGACTTTAATCCACAGCTTGTTGATTCTGAGCCAATCAAAGAGCAACAACCGGAGTACAGTCGTTAAGATGCAGTTTAATGAATTACCAACACCTTGTTATGTTGTTGATGAAGGATTAATAGAAAAAAATTTAAAAATCTTGCAAGGAGTAATAGAACGGACAGGATGTAAAATCGTTTTGGCTCAAAAAGCATTTTCCATGTCTACTATGTATCCTCTCATTGCTGAATATTTAAATGGAACGACAGCAAGCGGATTATTTGAGGCTCGCTTAGGTCACGAAGAAATGGGAAAAGAAAACCATATCTTTTCCCCTGCTTATCGTGATGATGAAATAGATGAAATTGTAGAGATATGTGACCATATCATCTTTAATTCTTTCTCACAGTTAGAGAAGTTTAAAGAAAAAGCCCTTGCTGCTGGAAAAAAAGTGGGCCTACGTATTAACCCCGAATGTTCTACACAAGTAGGGCATGAAATATATGATCCTTGTTCTCCAGGTTCTCGATTTGGTGTAACTAAAGAGCATTTTCGTGGGGACTTGTTGGATGGGGTTTCTGGACTGCATTTCCATACACTTTGTCAGCAAAACGCTGATGATTTAGAGACAACATTACATGCAGTGGAAGAAAAATTTGGTGAATGGTTACCACAAATGCAGTGGATAAACTTTGGTGGTGGTCATCATATCACGAGAGAGGATTACGATATCCCATTATTAGAGGCTAGTATAAAGAGAATGCAGGATAAGTACGGATTAGAAGTTTATTTAGAACCAGGTGAAGCTGTTGCTCTTGATGCAGGGTTCTTGATTTCAACTGTTCTTGATACCCTTCAAAATGGAATGGATATCGCTATTCTTGATACATCTGCTTCTTGTCATATGCCTGATGTCCTTGAAATGCCTTATCGTCCACCTCTTTTAGGATCAGGTGAAGTAAATGAGAAGCCATTTACATATCGTCTTGGTGGGCAAACTTGTCTTGCAGGAGATGTAATCGGTGATTATTCCTTTGATAAGCCTTTAAAAAGTGGAGATCGTTTAGTTTTTGGTGATATGGCTATTTATTCCATGGTGAAAAATACTACGTTTAACGGCATGCCTTTACCATCCATCGCAGTTAAAGATAAAGATGGAGATTGTCGAGTCGTTCAAAAATTTGGCTATGAAGATTTTAAAATAAGATTAGCTTAAAAACACTTAACTCATTGACACCTACAAAAAACCAGATTCCTTTGGAGTCTGGTTTTTCGTAGCTTAGATTGTTCAAGTGTTATCCCTCCATTACATTAACATTGATTGTCTATTCAGAAATGCTACTTTTTCCTAGAAAAAGAACGTAATGTTACTTATACTTTCTGCAATGTATTCAAATTTTCTTTCCCGATAGATTGATTTCCCCTCGACAACCTCAGAGTGGCCATTGTTGAAGTATGGATTTCATTGAGCAGCTTAGGATTTTCCATTAGTGATAAGCCATAGGAAGGAATCATTTCCTTTATTTTCGTCTCCCATCCTAGTACATGTTGCGGGAAGCACTTTTTTAGTAACTCAAGCATGACGGAAACGGCAGTAGAAGCACCTGGAGATGCACCAAGTAATGCAGCGATTGATCCATCTGCAGCACTAATCACTTCTGTACCAAATTGAAGCATGCCTCTTCCCTTTTCAGTATCTTTTATCACTTGCACCCGTTGTCCTGCTGTGACTAAATCCCAATCTTCGCTTTTGGCGTTTGGAATAAATTCACGTAATTCTTCCATTCGTTGTTCTTTTGATAACCTAACTTGCTGGATCAGGTATTTTGTCAATGGAATGTTTTTCGCACCAGCTGACAACATTGTTACAAGATTATCTGGTTTTACGGAATTAACTAGGTCAAGCTTTGAACCAGTTTTTAA
This sequence comes from Evansella sp. AB-P1, assembly GCF_029688925.1. Taxonomy (GTDB): domain Bacteria; phylum Bacillota; class Bacilli; order Bacillales; family Salisediminibacteriaceae; genus Evansella. The sequence goes on along the minus strand of NZ_JARUKY010000020.1, from coordinate 70,876 downwards.
AAACTTAGGTGAAAAGCCTGCAAATGGTCCAAAAAGTAAAAACTTCTTATTGTTAATATAACGTGTATCAAGATGGGGAACAGACATTGGAGGAGCCCCTATCTTTGCATTGCCATATACTTTTGCATGGTGGGCTGCCACAACATCGGGATTATTACATGACATAAATATTCCACTTACGGGAAATCCACCGATGTATTTACTTTCAGGAATACCAGATTTCTGAAGTAAGTATAAGCTTCCTCCCCCTGATCCGATAAAAACGAATTTTGCAGTATGTTGTTCTACAGTACGATTATCCACATTTCGCACTTTTACTTCCCATAAGCCCTCCCATGTACGGTAAAGATCCATTACACGATTTCTATAGTTTACTTTCACATTTTCACTCTCTAAGTAGTCGAACAACATACGTGTTAAAGCACCAAAATTAACATCCGTTCCAGTTTCCATTTTTGTAGCTGCTATAGGTTCTTTCTCTGTCCGATCTTGCATAATAAGCGGAATCCAATCCATCAGTTTTTTTGGGTCATCAGAAAATTCCAACCCTTCAAAAAGAGGATTGTAAGCCATCGCTTCAAATCGTTTCTTTAAAAAAGTTACATCATGTTCTCCCTTTACAAAGCTCATGTGAGGCAAAGGCATAATAAAGTTCTCCGGGTTACATATTCTGTTATTCTTTACAAGATGGGACCAAAACTGAATTGATTCAAGAAACTGCTGATTTATATTAATGGCTTTACTAATATCTACAGAACCATCTGGCTTTTCATTAGTGTAGTTAAGCTCACACAATGCTGCATGTCCTGTACCAGCATTATTCCATTCATTAGAGCTTTCTTCTCCAGCGTTCCCAAGTCTTTCAAACACTGTAATTTGCCAGTCAGGTACTAACTCTTTCAACAATGCACCTAAAGTTGCACTCATGATACCAGCACCAATTAAGATAACATCCGTCTTATTCTGTCCGTTGCTCATTTTATCCTTCCTATACTCTAAGAATTCAGAATGGATGTACTACTCAGATAACACTGTATACAAATCGAGTTACACATCATTTCCGGATTATGAATAACTAAAATAAATATCGTGATTTACTATTAGTATGTTAATAATAAGTTATTTTATAATCCGGTAAGAAGTGGGAAATTTGTCCTTGAAATCTTGAGAAGTGTTGGCTGAGACTTATTAAATAATTCATAAAAAAACGGTAAGCATGGTGTGAACCTCGCTTACCGTTTCCTATAAAATACTTTTAGTTTATTCGTTGTTTTTTTCTAATAAATAGAAGTGAGAAGCCTATAATAAGTATTAATAACCCCACGAATAAAGTCGTATACATGGATGTTGCAGTACTTGGCAATACTTTTTGACCATCTTTTTCAACTGCAAGCTCTTGTTTATTTTCCTTAGAGACTTCTTTCGCTTCTTTTAAGTCTTCTTCAGCTTCTTTTTCCACTTCAACTTCTTCTTTCGTTGTTTCTTCTAACACTGGAACAGTTTCTTCTTCAACTTCTGGTTCAGTTATTTCAAAAATTGTAAATACACTAAACTTATTAATGGAGAATTTAAATCCTTGAGGGAAACCATTTTCATCAAAAACAATTTCTCCTTCTTGAACAACAATATCACCATCACTGTGTTCGATATAAACTCGAAGCATCTCTAAATCAATACCTTCGTAATAAATATCCTCTAATGGCAGAATGACATCAGTTGAATAACCTTTATAGTTAGTCTCAATCTCGATAGGATTACCTAGAATTTTGATTTGTCCAGATTCACCTAAAGCTTCAGTGACTGCTCCAATTACCACTGAACTATCTGACAACCTTTGACCTAAATTCTCTTGTTCACCCTGGTCATTTACTGGAACAAATCGGAAGTACAAGTCAATTTTTGCAGCCTGCATTGCTTCGATCTCATCACTTGAGATAAAGATAACACCATAGTCTGTACGTACTTCAAGATCCCCTGTTATTTTCTCTAATACATCAAGTGGGATTTCAATAGCATACTCATCAGCCTTGTTTGATACATCACTTGGTAAATGTACTTTTACCGTTTGTAATTGTGACTCTGGAATCATTTCATCTGTTACGATCAACTTATCAATCTTATTTATTATTTTCGATGAATTTTGATCTAACAAATTGATTCGTTGAATTACTTTGTGATTGTTATTTGTCAAACCTGTATCAACAGTTGCTTCTCTAAGCACTGTTTCAGTAACTTTCTCCCCAGCCCCTGTCCTCTTAACAATTAGAAGGAAAGTTCTCTCTGTTACTTGTCCTCCATGGGAAATAGTTGCTGTCAAAATGCTAGATTCATCTTTTGTTTTTCTAGTTACTGTAGCGATATCATCTGTAACAGAAATGACCTGACCATTACTTGACTCCCAGCTAATCTTAGTACCATATGCACCTGCATTTAATGCGAAAAAGTTAGTTGTAATACTCTCCCAAGTGTCGCCATTTTGGAATGTAAAAGCATTCTCTCTTGTTAAGGATAACGCATCTACAGTTAATTCGTGCAGTACCGTCAAACGTTCCTGTTCAGCGGATACCTTTTGAATTATAAATTCAATTGTTTGATTTTGCACTTTTTGGAACTTCTGATCTTTCGTCGGTACATCCGTTACTGATAACTCTCTGATTCCTTTCTCAGCTAATCGAATATATGCATTTTCCTTTGCATTCGAAGATTTGTCCGAATGAGTAATTGCATGTTCTACCTTAGTTAAATCTTCTGAGTTATGGAAAACAATAGTACTATCATCTAAAAGAGCTTTATCTGTAAAATATCCGAAAACCATTTGTCTGTCTTCTTTTGTTAAGGCTGCCTCTTCAATTGCTGTATACACTGAACTCATTTTTGAAACATTATTCATTTCATCTATTTTATTGAATAACTGGCCTTTTAAAATTGTGCTTGTTACGTTATTTATTTGATCAACTGTAGCATTTACTTGTTCCGCTGCTGTATGGATAGCTTTTGTATCTTGTGGTGTTGCCTCTATTAAACTATTTAATTCAGACACCGCCAGATACAATACTTCATAGACTTTTGCATTTATGTCACCATCTGCAGCACGATATAATTCCATTGCTTTTTCCGCTTGTGCTTGCGCTACTTCCGCTGCTTTTAACGCATTTTCTAGTTCCTTTGCTTCACTTGCTTTTTCTAGCTCTTTTACTGCTTTTAATAAATTCTTTGTTGCGGATTCAATTGCTTCTGTATTTTGTGGGGCCGTTCCAACTTGCTCAGCTAATGTTGCCTTCGCTTCCTGGACTTCCTCATATACTTCTGCTGCTTTATCTCCGTCTGCTTTTGTATAACGGTTTTCAGCTTTTTCCGCTGTTGCTTGAGCTGCTTCCGCTGATTCTAATGCATTTTCTAATTCCTTTGCTTCACTTGCCTTCTCTAACTCTTTTACAGTTTTTAATAAGTTCTTTGTTGCAGATTCGATTGCTTCTGTATTTTGAGGGTTTTCATCTACTAATTCAGCTAATGCTGCCTTCGCTGCTTGAACGTCCGCATATACTTCCGCCTCTTTATCTCCGTCTGCTTTGGAGTAACTGTTTTCAACTTTTTCCGCTGTTGCTTGTGCTGCTTCCGCTGATTCTAACGCATTTTCTAATTCTTTCGCTTCACTTGCTTTTTCTAGCTCTTTTATGGCTTCTAATAAGTTCTTTGTTGCTGTTTCTATTGCTTCTGTATTTTGCGGTGTCGCTTCTACTAATTCAGCTAATGCTTTCTTCTCTGCTTGAACTTCCTCATATACTTCTGCTTCTTTATCTCCGTCTGCTTTTGTATAACGAGTTTCCACTTTTTCCGCTTTTGCTTGTGCTGATTCTGCTGCATCTAATGCATTTTCTAGTTCCTTGGCTTCGCTTGCCTTTTCTAACTCTTTTACTGCTTTTAGAAGATTCTTTGTTGCAGCTTCGATCGCTTCTGTATTTTGTGGATTTTCATCTACCAATTCTGCTAACGCTGATTTCGCTGCTTGAACGTCCTCATATACTTCTGCTGCTTTATCTCCGTCTGCTTCGGAGTAACGGTTTTCAGCTTTTTTCGTTTTCGCTTGTGCTGCTTCCGCTGATTCTAAGGCATTTTCTAATTCTTTTGCTTCACTTGCCTTTTCTAACTCTTTTACTGCTTTTAGTAAGTTCTTTGTTGCTGATTTGATCGCTTCCGTATTTTGCGGTGTCGCTTCTACTAATTCAGCTAATGCTGACTTCGCTGTTTGAACGTCCTCATATACTTCCGCTTCTTTATCTCCATCTGCTTTTTCATAGCGATTTTCCACTTTTTCCGATGTTGATTGTGCTAGCTTTGCTGCTTCTAACGCATTTTCGAGTTCCTTTGCTTCACTTGCTTTTTCTAACTCTTTTACCGCTTCTAATAAATTCTTGGTTGCGGATTCGATTGCTTCTGTATGTTGTGGTGTTGTTCCTACTTTCTCCGCTAATGCTTTCTTTGCTTCTTGAACATCCCCATATACTTCTGCTTCTATATCTCCATCTGCTTTTTCATAGCGCGTTTCCACTTTTTCCGCTTGTAACAGAGCTGATTCGGCTGATTCTAACGCATTTTCTAGTTCCTTTGCTTCACTTGCTTTTTCTAACTCTTTTACTGCTTTTAGTAAGTTCTTTGTTGCTGATTCGATCGCTTCTGTATTTTGTGGGTTTTCATCTACTAATGCAGCTAATGCTGACTTCGCTGCTTGAACGTCCCCATATACTTCTGCTTCTTTATCTCCGTCTGCATTGGAGTAACGGTTTTCCACTTTTTCCGCTGTCGTTTGAGCTGCTTCCGCTGCTTCTAAAGCATTCTCTAATTCTTTCGCTTCACTTGCCTTTTCTAGCTCTTTTACTGTTTTTAGTAGATTCTTTGTTGCTGATTTGATCGTTTCCGTATTTTGCGGTGTCGCTTCTACTAATTCAGCTAATGCTGACTTCGCTTTCTGAACGTCCCCATATTCTTCTGCTTCTTTATCTCCGTCAGCTTTTTCATAGCGTGTTTCCACTTTTTCCGCTTCTAACTGGGCTGCTTCCGCTGCTTCTAACGCATTTTCGAGTTCTTTTGCTTCACTTGCTTTTTCTAACTCTTTTACTGCTTTTAGTAAATTCTTTGTTGCAGATTCGATCGCTTCTGTATTTTGTGGGTCTGCATTCACTAATGTGTCTAGCTGTACTTTCGCAGTTAGAACATCCCTATATACCTCTGCTTCTTTATCTCCATTTGCATTATCATAACGAGTTTGTATTTTTTCAGCAGCTTCACTGGCCACTCTTGCTTTCTCTAATGCATTCTTTAATTCAAGATCGTCACTTAGTCTTTCTACTGCTTTAACAGCTCTATATAAATGGAGAGATGCTGCCTTAATTTCATCCTTGTCATGTGGAAGAGGATTTTCCAATAATGATTTTAAGTGAAACTTTCTCCATTGTACTGTTTGGTATTCAACTGCTAGCTGCTCTCCACCAGCATTGTTAAATCTTTCTTCAGCTCTATCAGCAAATTCTAGAACTTCCTCTGCAGATTCGAGGGTATTTTCTAGCTCTTTAAGTTCACTAGCTTTATTTAACAATTCAACCGCTTCTTGCAAATCATTTGTTGCTGTTTTTATAGCCACTGTATCTTGAGTTGTAGGTGTATCCAACAATTCTTCAAGATGTTCTTTAGCAATATTCACTGCCTCAAATACTTCTGCTTCTTTATCACCATTAGCATTTTCATATCGAGCTTGTCCTTGGTCTGCACTAATAATTGCTGCATTAGCTAAAACTACTGCATTAATAAGTTCAAGTTCTTCACTTGCAATCAGTAATTGATCAATAGCTTTATTTAAAGCTGACGTGGCTGTCTCTATTAACTCCTTGTTTTTAGGATTTGCATTTAATAGTATATCTAGCTCTACTAATTTGACTACTACATCTGCAAATACAGGTTGCCGGCTATCTCCTCCTGCCGTAGTAAATTTACCTTGAACAGTATTAGCTCTGTCTTTTTCTGCCTCAGCCGCAGCTACTGCATTAGCTAATTCCAACGCTTCACTAGCCTTGTTCAAATTACCTACCGCTTCTCTCAATAATGCTGTAGCAGCTTCTATTTTTCGTACATCTTTTGGTGTTTCATTCAATACATCATCTAAATCTGCATGTGCTAATATTAAAGCTTCAAAAACTGAATCCTGTTTTTTCCCACCTGCTCCTTGATATCGTAGGGAAGCCTGTTCAGCATCATCCATTACTTCATTTGCTGCCTTCAATGCATTCTGTAATTCCTTTTCATCACTTGCTGATTCCAATGACTTAATAGCTGATATTAATGTATCTGTTTTATCTTTGATTACATCTTTCAGCTGTGGATTTGCATCCAATCCTTGTTTAAGATCTTCAGCTTCACGTACAACTTCTGAATAAACAGCATCACCGGTATTTCCACCAACAGATGTATAGCGTTCTTTAGAGTTTTCAGCTTTTTCTAATGTAAGCTCTGCCTTATCAATTGCATCCTGTAATGGTTTTCCATCGTCAGTTGGGCCGATACGACTCCATTTTACAACGAGATTTTCTTCTATTTCGACCACTTCAATATAACTTCCGTTTTCCACCTGAACTGACGCAGATGTTCCTTCCACCACTGACCAACTACTTAGTTTCACTTTTTGTCCTAGGTTTAAAGGAAGTGAATCTATATTACCTATTCGATAAAACACTTTATTGCCATTTCCTATTGTTTCGTTAATGGAAAGTTCCACAACTCCTGGCTGAACTGGCTTAAAAGCCTCTGTATCTACTGAAATTTCTGGAGCTGGTAGTCCTGCTTTCACGTTCACAGTAAAGGTTTTTGTAGTCGTATTCCCATTTTTTGGAATTCTTGCAGTTAACACAACTTGTTGATCGCCTAGTACATGAGATGGTCTCGTTACTTCACCAGTATCTGCATTAATATATAAATTTGAATCACTAGACCACTGGATTGTTGCTCCATCTTTCGGTTCTGTTACTAAAACTAGATCCTGCGTTACATTTCCACTGTTATCCCCCTGAGCATAGTGGATAAGTGCTTCATTTTGCACTTCTTCAGTTACAGTAGTCGTTTTATTATCTGCGTTCTTAATTTCGATCTCCAACGTTCTCTCTGGTAAGTCTGGATCAGGTGATGTATTTTCATAAGTTATTAATCTTGCCACCTGTTGAACAACAGCATCATTTGCTGCATTACCGAAGTAACGGATATTATCGATGTAAAGGGACGCACCCATTAATCCGCCACCAGTAGCATCGTAAGAACCACTAATAAATTTAAAACGGTAATTTCCATCAGCAGGAATTTCTGCTCCCGTAGTAATCCATGGCTGTACAAATCCTCTTCCATAAAACAATTCAATTTCATTTCCTGTTTCTACATTTTCTAAAAATGCATACACATCATAATCATCTCCACCATTTACAGCGGACCAATCTAAAGCGATGGTATCTTCCTTATATGCATAGAAAGCATCACTGATTGCCCACGGACCATGGAACACAGCATAATTAGGGTTCCTTAAGTTATGTGGATGACTACTTCTTTCATTTACCCAATACCTTGACTCTAGTCTTAAAGCGTAATTACCAGTAGACTTCTCACTACTTTGCACTTGAAACTGCATTCTAAAATCATTTGCTTGCGTACCACTAGTAACTAATGTCCCTTGAGTTCCTTGCTTTAATTGGTCAATTCTATATTCCCCTAAAGTGATATCCCAACCGTTAATTCGATGCGTTTGCCCCATTTGGTTCTGTGATGTAATGCTCGCACTCTTCACCTCTTCTTCAAATCCAGAATTCACTAGAGGTGTTGAGAAATCTATTTGAATCGGATGACCATCTTTCCCATTAAGTACCCTATTAACAGTACCAATTTGCCTATACCCTGTACCGTTTCCTAAGTATACGAGGCTATCAACGATTGATACTTCCCCATCTACATCGGATGGACTATTAACAGTGATAATAGATAATGTCTCTGAAGAAGTCATGCCATTTATTCCAAAACGGACATACCCATCTCCATACGAACCTCCACCAGTAATCTCCACCTCTGGAGCAACTTGTACTGGCCCATCCCCCTCTTGATATTCAATTCCTTTTAGGTTAGATATTGAAATACCACCTGCCGCTGTTACCTCTTTCATCCCAACTGCTGTTGTCAGCAACGGTGAAAAAGCAAGTAATGCACAAAGAAAAATAAGTAAATTCTTTTCTAATAATTTTACTTGTTTTTTTAACATACCTTTCACTCCCCACTAAACTAATCCTCTGTATGATTGTAATTACGTTCACTATAGTGGAAATAGGTATAAAGTAGTAGTGACTTATAGTCATATTCTCAAATAAAGTAACAATTTGTAGAATTTTGTGATAAAATTTTAGTATTAAAATCTTTAATCTTACAAATAGTTCTATCTATTGTATGAAAGGAAGTAGCATCATGGAGTCCGATGAAACTTTGAAAATTTTTATAACAGATGATGATATTTTCTTTCGTTCAGGGATTGAATTAGTTATAAACGCCGAAAAGCATTTAACCGTGGTAGGTAGTGCAGGGAATGGTAAAGAAACACTAGAAAAAATTAAGGATCTACAACCTGACGTTATATTAATAGATATAAAAATGCCTATGATGAATGGCATTGAATGCATACGTAAACTTAAATTAGAATATCCACATATGTATATACTGATTTTAACAACATTTAATGAAGAGGAATTCATAATCGAGGGGCTCGCTAACGGTGCAAATGGCTATTTAATTAAGGGAATTGATTTTATAAATTTAGTGAATACAATTCAGGATGTTGTAAAGGGGCAATACATTCTACCGGCAGAAGTAGCCTCAAAGTTAGCGACCTATCTCGTAAACACCATCAATAAGCAACCTAAGCTTCCTGAATTTATTTATTCAAATAATACATTTACAATTCGCGAACAAAAAATCATGTCCTTACTTGTTGAAAGGTATACAAATAAAGAAATTGCCGACAACCTATCAGTAAGTGTCGGCACATTAAAAAACTATTTAACAGTGATATATGAAAAACTACAAGTGAAAAATCGTCAGGAGGCTGCTGCTTTATTGCGTAATAGGTAAGGAAAAATAAAAGCAGCTGCCTTCTCCCATTTTACTTTCTACACCTACTTTTCCTCCGTGTTGTTCAACAATCTCTTTCACGATTGCTAGACCTAATCCACTACCATCAAGGTTTCCTTCTCTTTTTTTATAAAACCGTTCGAAAACATGATCCACTTCTTCTTCGGCAATACCGGTTCCATTATCAATTACTTCTATTATTACCTCATATTCTGATTCCACATTTCTATTTACATAACAATTTAGTGTAATCTCGGTTTCTTTTGATATATTCTTTGAAAACTTAAGAGCATTTCCAATATAATTTTCCATTACTTGTCTGATTCGAATATTGTCCAACTCCACACAGGCTTCTTCTCCATTTATTTTTGTCTCTAACTTAGCGATTTTGAATACTGCCTGTTGAGAAGGTAACATCACTTCTTTTTGTACGGCTCTATATATTTTTGTAATGTATTCTTTTATTTGTACTATTTCCATCTGAAACTTCAAATTTTGAGATTCTAACTTTGATAAATCAAAGAGATCATTATTTAGTCTCCTAATATAAGATATTTCATCTACCAACTTAGGAATTACAATCTGATTATCTAAATCTACTTTTCCCTCTTTCATGATTTGCAAATATGTCTGGACACCAACTAGCGGGGTTCCCATATCATGTGCAATATTCGCTAGTAATTTTGTCCTAGACTGTTGTAATTCAATTAACTCATTATTTTTTTGATGGAGTTTTTCTGTTCTTTCTTGAATTTTGTATTCCAATGTTTCTGTTAATTCGAATAATTCACTTGTTAATGACTCATTCTCTTTGAATAAAACTGTATACTTGTTAGAAATTATTACAGCTTGAAGCATAATAAAAATGATAAAAACATACTGTATCATAGAAAATGTATGTATAAGCATCATACTCTTAAGTAAATCATTTAAAACACCAAATACAATAAACAACGCACCAATAATATGTAAGATAGCCCCTTCTCTTTTTCGGATAATAGCCAAAATACCTACATAGAATACGAAATAGCAAGACAAAGCAACTAATAATAAAATGTGATATGGAAGCATACTTGTAAAGATTTGAGATGGAGTAAATAATATGATTAAACTTAGGAGAGACGCTGTAATAATCGAAATATACACCATTGATTGATGTACTTCTCTAGGAAATAAAAATTTTACTGTAAGAACGAGACATATGAAAAAAATCTCTTCAGATAAATATTCGATTCTTACGAGGTTTTCCCAACCAATCATATCAATAATTGGTAGTATAACAGACTCACTTACTGTAAATGTTCTAATTGCAAGGGCTAATGAGGAGAAACCAATAAATAGAATAGCAGGTTCATTATTTCTCTTAGCATATACTAATAAATGATAAAGCCCTATAATAAATAGTCCACCAATTGTAAAAAAGTTTAAAAGGTTCTCATTAATCAATAAACCAGCCAATGTATCAGGGTCCCCATATGTAACCTCATGAATAATGCCACCTTCCCGAAATGAGAAGTTTGATACTTGAATAACAATTTCCACAATAGTATCAAGAGGTTCAAAAAAGATGATATTTCTTTTTAATAATGGAGTTTCTTCAATAGCATTTGTACCTACCACTCCTGCCCCATCATATTCTTCCCCATCTACCCAAATTCTGTATGCACTTCCGATATAGTGAAACGATATTGCCTTCTGTTTGTTCACATCCTCGTCTGGTATATGTAACTTAAGTCGGTATGTACCATATCCAGTACTTTCTATGGATTCTCTATAAACCTTTCCATCGTTCCACGAAGAAGGAACAGCTATATAATCTGGAATATGCCTACTCTCACTTATATCAGAAGGTTCCAGTAACTCACCCCAATAAAACTCCCATTTACCGTCCAATGGAAACGGATTCTGTTGTTCAGAGTCTAGCACGATACTTCCCATTTCTTCCATATCAATTTGACTGAAAACACTTGTTGCTCCGAACATAATCAATAAAAATATACAAATTATTATCTTTTTCATGCTAGCTCCACCTTAATTACAGTTTCTTATTTTCTTAAGTATAGCATTTTATTTTTTCCAAAAGAATATAGCACGAAAGATGTACAAAGAGACTTAAAATAAGTGCAGGACTCTGCATTTTTCCCTTGCAGAGTCCTGCACTTTTATTTGGTCATGACTCAAATGTCAGTCTAAAGAAGCGTTCATTTTCTGTCGACAATAGGCATTGATGGTGGTACTGAACCTGCTATTTCAGAAGCCAAATCAATATAATCAAATGTTTGTTGAATACAGAAATATCCATTTTTCGTCAAACAATTTAAGCTATATCACTCCACTCATCCTTATTTATACATAACTTTATTTATACCACTTCTCAGAGAGTATATCCTTCTCTAATTCCAAGAGTTCGTTAATTATTTGATCGGCATCAGCAATTGAATTTACTAGAGGATCTGTCAACATAGCCCTTCTAAGTTTTTCATGGGTGCCTTCAATCACAGCTTCTGCCGTCAATTCATGAGTATCCAGTATGAGTTCTTGCATACCACGGATTCCACGAGGCATCTCTCCAACCGGTAACGGCTTCACACCTTCCATCGTAACCTCGCACAACAATTCTAGAAAGGCATCGTTGTTCATATTTGTTACTGCTCCCTCATTAAAGGTATTAATATAAAACGGTTTCCCTAATCCAGCCACCATATTTTCAATAATATCTGTAGCATGGTCTGGACCAAAAGTCGTCATAAACTTCTTAATAGGTGTTTCTCCAGCTAGGAAGCTGTCCACCTGTTGCCACATATCCGCATGGCGTTTATACCGATCTTCTGTTTCCCAAATTGAAAGTGGTGGAATTTGTTCCTTAAGTTTACCGAGTCCCTGCCAATAAGGAACATACTCCTTAGTGTGAGCTGTACATGTGGGGACATATCCAAAGATGTCATACAATTGGTAGCTTATTGCATCATTAAAGAGAGCCTTTGCTCCTGTGTCTCCGCCTACAGTCTCCGTTTCAGCTGATCGTTTCATTGAGTCTGCGATCACATGAAGTACATCCCTTCCCTCGTACTCTGCTTTTAATAGCCATGTAAAGTGATTCACACCGGCTATTCGTATATCGAAATTATCTTCAATCTCCTCTGTATACTCACTTTCATCTCGTATAATACCTGCACGTTTTGCGTAAATGATTTTTTTATGCGGCATATGGTGAGAATCACATAAGGAAAAGCTTTTAAGATTTGGTGCATACCGCTTTAACGCGATTCCGTGCACTGAAGCAGGATTAATATAATTAATGACCCAAGCATTAGGACAGATGTCTTCGATATCTCTAGCACAATCCATAATGACAGGGAGTTCACGCATTGCCCGAAAAATCCCTCCTGGTCCAATTGTATCTCCAGAACACATTCTTATCCCATACTTCTCAGAGACCGAGCAATCAATTCCTCTGTACTTAACCGTATTTTCAGCAAAACTAAGAACTACGAAGTCCGCATCCTTAAGTAACTGTCGCCTTTCAACAGATCCTTCTATCTTCAAATCCACTTTATTTTCTTTGACAACCATTCTAGCTAGCTTCACCAACTTATTCAAGCGTTCTTCATTCGTATCTACTAGAGCAAGAGTTCCTTTGTTTAGGTACTCTGAATGAACCATCTGCCAGATTGCTTGTCGACCAAAAAACAAACTCCCTGCTCCTATTACTACAACTTTTGGTTTATTACTAATCATTCTCCATCTCCTCCAATCATTTACTTCATTATCAATTATCAGAGAATTAAGAAAAATATAAAATGGATGAGAGTAAGTATAACATGTCAATTAGTAAGATTATTTTACCCGGGTAACCCCTTTCGTTATAATAGTTTAGTACACACTATATAAAAAAGTATGGAGTTGAATGCAATGGATTACGTTAATATTTTCAACGACCTCTCTGAACATGTCATGATTCATATAAATTCCTGCAGTGAAATTTCTCACACCAGTAGTTGGATAGAGAGTAAGCATCACCCAGACTTTGACTTATGGTACCTTTATAAAGGAAAAATTGAAATCCATATTCAAGAAAAAGTATATCAAGCTTCAGAAGGAGACCTTATTCTTTTCAGTCCTAAAATAGCATACACGGCAACAGCTCTAAGTTCCGAATGTAGCTTTATTTTTACACACTTTGACTTTGTACTTGGAAATCATTTTGGAATTTTAGACAATTTCCAGCTTTCAGGTATAATTTCAAACAAAATGGTTAAGGAAGAAAGCCGGCTATTTCTAGATACTTTTGACCAATATAAACTGAACACTCCGATGTCAGGCATCCGATTAAAGGGGTGCTTTACAATTCTGATTGCTAAGATTATAGAACTGTATGGAATTGGAAAATATCAAGGGGAATTTAAACATCAATCTTCTGTTCCGAAACAGAAGATGGGTTTACAAAATCTTCAACTGGTCTTTGATTTTATTCAAAATCATTTACATCAAACGATTAGCATTGGGGAGCTTGCTGTAATTGCTGGTATGTCTGAGAAGTATTTTTTCTATTATTTTAAGCAATCCTTAGGTATTACACCTAGTAGGTACATCTATCAATTAAGAATGAATCGTGCTCGTGAGCTTTTATACAGTAATCGATATTCGATTAAACAAATAGCAGAAAAGCTTGGTTACCCTGATCCTTACAGCTTTTCAAAAGCATTCAAGAAGTATTACAAAGTGCCACCTTCTCAGTTTGTTTAATAGTTTGATACATTGTCCAATCCCAAAGGCAAAGGAAGTCTTTTAAGTAGCATCAATCCCAAGAAAAAAAGTGACCTGCCACTGTAAATCTTTACAACACTGGGAGACAGGTCTGCTTTCTTTCTGCACTTTTATTTGGTCATACTCAATTGTTGTTTTATTGCTTTAAATTTGGAGATGGTTTTCCAAATAAGTATCCCTGGAACAATGCATAACCTAACTGTTTCAACCATTCAAAATCGTTTCTCTCCTCGACACCTTCTGCCAATGGTATAGATCCAATTTCCACTGCCTTCTGTAAAAACATTTTAGCAATCTCTTGCTTTTCCAGGTTTTCAGCCACACCTTGTACATATTGCATATCTAACTTCATATACTGTGGCGAGATATCTTCTAACATTTTAAATGTGTTATATCCTTCCCCTACATCATCCAATGCATATTCGAATCCTTTTTCTTTATAGTAAGACAATATTTTTTTCAAGTGTTCAATATCATCTACCTTCTCCGTTTCTACCACTTCAAAAACTAGTTGACTAGGATCCATCTTTAATTGGTTAGCTAACTTCACTGTCGAACGTAAGCAAAACTCAGGTGAGTAAATAGAAGTAGGAAGAAAGTTAATAAATGCTTTTTTATCATTTATATCAGCAGCATACCTCACTGCTGTCATCCTGCATAATTTATCTAATGCATATAAACGACCCCTTTTTCTTGCCGCATCAAAAATGATATTTGGATAGATCAAAGTCCCGTCTTCTTTATGAAACCTTGATAAAATTTCGTAGCCAAATATCTCTTCCTCTCGATTTACGATTGGCTGAAAATAACAAGTAAGATGTTCTTTTTCGATTACTTCATCAATCCACTGCATATTGTAAACTTCCTTTATTTCTGATAATGGACTCCATTCCCCATCATTCGTTCGAAAGAATACTTTAAGTAATGACATATGATCCGAAAAGAAATCAAATAGATCATTTACACCTTTCTCTTCCATAATAATAATATTGCTTTCAAGATAAGCATTAAAATTATTGCGCTTTAAATGGTCTATTACATCATCAATGACGGACGAGTTCTCTTCTCCATCAATCTTTATTTCATATTTCACTTCATCTATTAAACAACTTTTGCATGTCATTATTCATCCTCCTATCTTTTTAAGATAGTTAAGTTAAAAATACTAGGTTCGGTTTCTGTATTCACTATCTGTATATTATACCAATGTTAGTAGAGAAAAAAGTAAAGTTTTACTGAACTTAGGTCCTTCATACGATAGAGTTAGTCATTTTTATGAATCTAAACTTAACAAGGAAAGAAAGAAAAACAAGCATTGTCGTTCACTTTGTTTTATCAATGAGCTCTAAATATTGTGAATCTCCATATCCTATTGTTGGAAAAACTTCGAATAATCGGTTGAGCAATTCAGATGTAGGTAAATGTTTATTTTTTAAAATGTATTTTATTACGGTATTATTCTCTGTTTGCATTTCAAAGAATAACTCTATTGCCTGGTACATTACTGGAAGTAGTTCACATTTAGGCTTCATACGTTTGACCAATACATCTTCATAAACCGAATAATAGCTGCCTAAAGTAAGCTCCGTTTGGCTTACTTTAAATTCATCCTCTCTGAAGCTATTAAAAAACACTTTACCTTGATAGTGAGACTGCTCAAGATAGGCCAGGATAGTTAGAAGATTCATCTGACAAAACATGTCTTCCCCAAACCATAAAACAATATAGTTATAATTTTTCTTAAACAGATTAT
Organism: Evansella sp. AB-P1; assembly: GCF_029688925.1. Lineage (GTDB taxonomy): Bacteria > Bacillota > Bacilli > Bacillales > Salisediminibacteriaceae > Evansella. The sequence goes on along the minus strand of NZ_JARUKY010000020.1, from coordinate 55,212 downwards.
TTAAAGGTTTTATTACTTTATTGCTGTAATTTTCCAAAGAATCATGATGTCCTGATGCTCTCGTTTGAATAAACGCATGATCGAAAATATTTGTCGTAGTCGCATTTACACACATAGCTTCATTGAATGGTACGTAGTCAGAATCTCCCATAAGCTTTTTATTTTTAAATTCCTCATACATAACTTGACCGTTTAATACGTTTAATACATCTCGATCAAACAATCTTCTTTTTCTTTTTTTTAATTGTTTAACCTCCGTTGCTCTTGATATCTTCATTCTGTAACCCTCTTCCCCCAGATGAATAGTGAGTTTAGCAAATGATTGTACAGGCATTTGATTTAATTGAAATTCTCTTGGACTAACACCAAAAACCGTTTTAAAACTTCTACTGTAGGCTTCTTGTGATGAATAACCATAATCTAAGGCAATATGGATGATTTTCCGGTTATTTGCTAAATCTTCTGTAGATAAATATAGTTTTCTAAGAAGAATGTATCGTCTAATGCTTATACCTGTAGCCTGATGAAATTTAAAAGAGCAATAAAAAGGAGAATAACCCATGTAATTAGCTAAGCCCTCAAGTGAAAGTTCATTTGTCAAATTTTCTTCAATCCAATCAATCATCAACTGTATATACTCATTCAATTGCCTCACCCCTGAAGAAAATTATATACTACAATGATTTTATTCTTTTGATAGTTGTTGTACTTTAATAAATACCGTTCCACAAATATATTTCCATTTAAGCATAAATAAGCGATCATTTTAAAAAAAGCCTATCCAAAAGGTATTGTTTTGGATAGACTTGATTAGTTAGGTATACCTCAATTACTTATGATACGGTTCACCGTAACATAAGTAATGCAAATAATGTTTCCTATATTATTGATATATTTCAATTTTAAGAAACAATTAAAAAACAATTAGAGAACGAATAGAGAATGATTAAGGAACAAATAAGGAATAGTTAAAGTATTTTAATTAACAATAAGGTATAATTAGTGTAGAAAAAATTTCGTAAAGGATGGGATACTATTGTATCACCCTTCGTTTTCGTATACTAATATGATGGTTAGAGACTTGATGTCCATTGAACACTCTCGTGCGATAGTTGAAGTGATGCCCATTCCAGCTCATATTGAACGCGATTTAAAAGAACAAGCAAAGATTAAAATGACTCATTATTCTACAAGGATTGAAGGAAACACTTTAGATCTCGAACAAGTATCACGTGTGGTCAAGCAAAAACAGAACCAAACTCGTATTCCTGTTGAACAGGAAGTCCGAAACTATTGGGAAGCTCTTTCCTATTTAGCCCGAGAAAAGCAAAAAGGAATTCAAATTACAGAAACTTTTATACAGAAACTCCATTCTATTATTATTCAGCAAGGGGTAGGAAGGAAGCCATTTAAAAGTGAATATAGAGGGCCTACTCCACCTGGTGTTTTATTTGCAGTTTTTGATAATATCAGTGGACAACCAGATTACATACCACCAGAATATACGGATGTTTCTTCCCTGATGTCAGAATTTGTAGATTGGATAAAAATTGAGAACGAACTGCCTGCTCCAATTAAAGCTGCTATTGCAAGCTATCAGTTTTTAACAATACATCCTTTTGAAGATGGGAATGGAAGAACTGCCCGAGCACTTGCTTCTTACATTTTGTCTTTAGCTGATTATGATGTAAAAGGATTTCATTCTATGGAAGAATATTATGTTGAAGACCTACAAGGATATTATCAAAATTTACAAATGGGGTTACCCCCTCTTTATTATAGTGGAAGAAATGCACCTACTGATCTGGCCCCGTGGATTGAATACTTTGTTCGAAACATGGCCCTTGCATTTGAAAAAGTTGCAAATCTATCAAAACGTTATGCTAATAATGAGATAGATCCTAATGTTAGCCGTCTTGAACCAAATGAAAAAACGTTGTTGCGTTATCTTATAGAAAAAAATAGACCTGTAAAACCAAAAGAAATAGCAGAATTATTTCAAGTTCATTCAAGGACAATCTCTAAATGGTCTAATCAATGGATTGAAAATGGAATCATTCAACCGGCAAGTGGTGACAAACGAGTTACGTCATATAAACTAGGAGAGGACTTTCAAGATTTAACATTAAATGATCTTGGCTACGCTGAATAATAAATAAAAGCACAAAACAAAAATTAAATTAATTCTTAGTATATTTGAGGTTTTGCAGATGAATATTAAACTTTATATCGTAGGTAACAAAATAGAAAAATTTTATCTCGAAGGAATAAAAGAATATGAAAAGCGTTTGAGTAGATACTGTAAAATTAAGTTGCAAAGGTTTAAAAATGAAGAAGCACTCTTAAAGAAAATCACCGAAAAACATCACAAAATCCTTGTGTCAACTGGTAAGGAATCGTTGATTAGCTCTGAAGGTCTTTCGAAAAATATCGATAGCCTTGGTATTTCCGGTAAGTCAGATGCAGTTATTATAATGGGAACAGAAAGCATAACTGCTGATGAGATAATGAACATTAGTCCAATGGAAATGGATATTGGCTTAAAGACAATGATTATGTATGAACAGATTTACCGAGCATATCGCATCTTACATAATCAACCATACCACAAATAAAGGTGACTATTTTAATGTCACCTTTAACCTTTCATACCAACCTCTTTACTTTGATTATAACGCCATTTTTCATATATAGAACAAATTCTATGTAATCACTAAAATCGATAAATATTGATTAGAGTTTGGTGCGGTAACCATCACCCCGATTAATCCGAAACGCCCTATAAATTTGCTCTACTAATATGAGTCGCATGAGTTGATGAGGAAAAGTCATGTCTGAAAAAGATAAATGAGCTTGTGCTCTTTTTAATACATCACTACTCAACCCTACAGATCCACCAATGACAAAGGCTATTTTGCTTTTTCCATAGGTAGCTAATTGATCCAACTCTTTTGCTAACCGTTCTGAACTCCACTTCTTTCCTTCGATTGCTAAAGCGATGACATATGTATCTGTGGATAACTTAGCTAATATTCGTTCCCCTTCCTTCACTTTTACTTGCTCCATCTCTAAGTCACTCATATTTTCAGGAGCCTTTTCATCAGGTACCTCCACTACTTGAACGTTAGCATATATGGATAATTGTTTTAAATATTCATCTATACCTTGCTTTAAGTACTTTTCCTTTAATTTACCTACAGTTACTATTGAAATGTTCATTTTTCTCTCTCCTCCACACTTATCCACAGAACTTATCCACATATACACAGGTTAGTTGTGGAATTATCCACTAATTACGTACTTAGCACTTTCACCACAAAGAAAACAAGTTTGATTTTCCCCTAACTTTCCATCCACTAATTCTAACTGTGGAGGTAAACCTGTTTGATCAACTACCTCTTCTATTGCTTCATCTATATGGTTTTCACAGCTGTAAACCATCCTTCATCCTCCTTCGATCATTCATTCTTCCTATTTGATTACTCGAATTATAGCATACCCATCAAACATTATTATTCACACACTGTGTGGATAACTTGTAAAATACATAGGCACAGAACCCAATAAAAAGAGGAGAACATATAGCTCCCCTCCAACATTAAATTTATTAATATGATTCACGATCGAGAGTTAATTCTATTTCATGTCTCTCTCCTTGTCGATAATACGTAACTGTCATAGAGTCACCAATTTTCTTTTTTGTATATAGGTAACGTCTAAGGTCATTACTATCTTTAACCTCTTCACCATCTAACTCTACAACAACATCTCCTTCTTGAAGGCCTCCATTAGATGCTGGTGTATTTGGTTGAACCCCTTCAATATATACTCCGCCTTTAATATCTTCAGGTAGTCCTAGTGTATCATGCCAATGGAAGCTTGGAATTTCTTGTAATGACCGTGGATAAATACCCATTTGTGGTCGTTGTACTTCTCCATACTCCTCAAGATCCTGAATAACGGGTACTGCTATTGAGGAAGGAATAGCAAATCCAATTCCTTCTACAGCTGATTGGGCAATTTTCATGGAATTGATACCAATGACATCCCCTTGAATGTTTAATAGAGCACCTCCACTATTACCTGGATTAATTGCGGCGTCTGTTTGTAATACTTCTGCATTCCAGTCAGGGTGTCCATTACCAGATAAATCAATAGGTATGCTTCGTTCTACAGCGCTAATAATCCCTAAAGTAACAGAACCTTCAAATGATAGCGGATTTCCAATAGCAATTGCAGGTTCACCAGCACGTAAATTGTCAGAATTACCAAATTCCGCTACAGCTGTAACCTCTTCTGCGTCAATCGTTAACACCGCTAGATCTGTAAAGACATCTTCGCCTACAAATTCTGCTGGAACTCGTGCCCCACTATTTAGGGTTACCTCTATCTCCGATGCCCCATCAATGACGTGTTGATTCGTTACAATAAATGCACGATCCCCATCCACTTTATATACGACTCCCGAACCAGTTCCTTGTCCACCTGGGTCTAGAAATCCAGAGGACTGTCGCATATTAATAACACCAACAACAGCATCAGATACACGATCAACAGCATTAATTACTTCGGAGGTTATAGATAAATTAACCATCTCCGTTGGCATGTCTCCCAAAACCTCTTCCACTTCCTCTGATTCAAGGGAAGATTCAATGGTTCCTTTAGGATTTATATCATATGGAAGAAAGCCATAGTTTGATAAAACAGGAATTGAAAAAACTACAAGAAGTGCGCCCATCATAGCACTAATAAAAGGATAAATAACAGACCTTTTCGTAATTCTTTCTTTTGTCCTTCTTGATGATTGATAATGACCGTCATAATACCCCATCAAATAACCCTCCTTCAAATTCACATTTATTGAGAAAGATCATCATTACAGAACAATTACAACTACATTTTATAAAACTAGTAATCGTTCCGTCTATTAGAATTCATTATTTTCGATAATTTTCCACACAGTCACAGTTTTTCCCATATCTTATTTAAATAAACAAAAAATATTATACAGATACTAATGGAGTTGGAGAAAATGGATCTGTATCATATAGTTTCACTTGCCTTCCAATTTCAAACCCCTTTTCTTCTAACGTTTGATGAACAGTCATTTTAGCTAGTTCTTTCATATTATTATCTAAACTTAAATGAGCAAGATACACATCTGCAGGATCATCTGACAATATTTCCGCTAAGGCTAATCCTGCATCCACATTGGATACATGCCCTTCATCTCCTAATATTCTTCGCTTCACATTCCATGGATATTTTCCCATTCTAAGCATGTCCATATCATGATTAGATTCAAACACAAACGCATTTGCCCCCTTAGTAATTCCTTTAATCCTCTCACTTACATATCCCGTATCTGTAACAATCGCAAGCTTACGGTTATTGTTATGAAAGGTAAAAAACATTGGCTCCGCTGCGTCATGAGATACACCAAAGGACTCAACATCCAAATCAGCAAATGTCTTTACTTCACCTACTTCAAAGTGAAATCGCTGATCGAGAGAAATCTCCCCTAATGCCTTCTCCATGGCTAACCAAGTCCGTTTGTTTGCATAGATTGGTAGATTATATTTACGAGCTAATATGCCGACTCCTTTTATGTGGTCACTATGTTCATGAGTGACAAAGATACCATCTAATTCTTTTGGTGAAATATCTATTTTTTTAAAGCATTCTTCTATTTTCTTCCCACTTAAACCTGCATCTATAAGGAATCGCTGGTTTTTAGTTTCTACATAAACTGAATTGCCTGTACTTCCACTTGCAAGTACACTAAAACGTAAACTCATGTTGCCACACTCCATCTAATTTGATTGTATAGTGCCATCTATGGCATTTACATACTGATACGTATCACCGATACCTATCCTCCACATAGGAGCATATACTTGAAATTCTCCACTTTGTGGTAAAAGGCTATAAAAGCCAAGGCCTGCATCTTCTATTACTGTATTAGCAGGAATATATTGATTATCAAATAAAATTTCTATTGCTTGTAGAAGTGATAGCAATTCCTGTTCGCGAATTTCTTGATTAATTTCAATATAAGACTGATGGTATCCATCGATTGCTAGCTCCTCATTAACATGAAGAACTAAATGAAAACTTCCTCTTTCGTGGTTATCAATTGGTTGATCCATATATGTTTGAAAAAAACCAATGGTCCCCTGCTCTTCATCAAAGCTGGAAAACCGATAGCTTGTACCATTAAATACATGGTCTTCTAAGAAAGACTCTACACTAGCTTCTAGGTTATTTTCTGACAGTTTATACGGATTCTCTAACTCCGAATAAACCGTCCTTTCATTTGTAGTAATGGTAAACTCTTGATTCTCAAATTGACTTTCTAATGTTTCTAATTGAAATGTTTTTGAAAAACCTATAATTGGTGAACCCATTTTTGTTTCTTCTATATTACTTAAAGTAATTTCAATATTATTTTCTTCTAGTAGCTCATGTAAAGTTTCTCTATATATTAAATTAATGTTACCGGCTGTTTGCTTTTCCACCAACTGAAAACCTAAAAATATATTTAATAATAGAAATGTAACTATAAAAATTGATTTTGTTTTACTCCAATCCATTTTGATCCGCCTCACGATCTAGTACATCTATACTAGCGTTTTCAGGTATAGCAACATGTTTCCACGTTCCACGTTCCTTTACAAACCATGCAGGTTCAAATATAACTAATGAAGCTCCTTGCTTCCTCATGTAATAACCAATTGTTATGTCTTCCACTCGTTCTATTTGAACAGTCTCTATTTCCTCAATTATGTCTAAAAAGATTTCAAATGATGGTAATGTTCTTATCGTAGTACCAAAAGGATTTTCGTCAAGTTGAAATAAAGGGCGTACATATTCGGAAATTTGATTTCCACTACGAGTTATCTGTATGGAATAATGTTCACTGGCGTTATCAAGAGAGCCCATAATTGGCAATCCATCTACAAACAATGTATAAAATGCTCGGTCATTTATTGACCCTTCCTGCCATCGGTCTAATCTGTAGTCGTCCGTCCAACCAGAATGGCCATTTATAAAATCATTACTTGCCTCTAAAATCGAACGATCCCCTCTGACTCTTTGGTTATTGGAAGGATGTATATACCTAAGTACATCTCCATTTTCAATTATATTTAATAATCTATTTCCATCTGTATATGCATTTTCTTGATTTCCCTGGGAATAATGCTTTACACTTTCTGGGTCACTAAATAAGGATTGAACAAATGCATCCTCTGTAAATCTTTCTAAAAAGTAACTGTATTCATTTAATTCAAATGATTCATTAGGGACATAATTTCTTTCATATACATTATTCCTCTGAATCATACTATTTGTTTCTACTGCTACTATTTGATGTAAAAATTGGTTATACAATGTCTTAAGTTGATTTATGGATAGATTTGTATTTCCTTGATAAAAGCTTTGGTCAGAGGTTGAAATTAACCGAATAGATACCTCAGTATTTATTGATCTATCATTAACAAAAAGTAGGAATCGGTCGATAGTATTTAATGAAATATCTTGATCAAAGTTAACATCAAGCATCGTTTCAACCCACTCTATTTTAAATCGATTAGGAAAATATAATTCTATTCCCTCTACATCATATAAGGAATTAGCATAAGAATCTGCCCCTTGATAAAGGTAATCAATTCGAATACCTTGTAAATTTTCCAATATATTATCATAAGAATAATTAGTAGGGTTTAGCCAATAGCTCTGATCCTCTTCATGAATGTATATTTGATTTGGCTTTAAACTCTCTTTTATTGATCGTTCTTCTCCTATAGCTTCACTTTGAAAATAATCTGATTGTGGAATTATTTCATAATCTGGTTGAAACGTCCATATTTGCATCGTTAGTACAACACTTAATATAATCAAAATCCAAAGGGCGATTGTTTTCATATGTTCAATCATAGATCAATCCCCTCCTCTACATAAGGAAGACTAAATGAAATAGTTGTACCCTTTCCCCAATCACTACTTACCCAAATAGAACCACCGTGAGCTAAGACAATTTCCTTTGCAATGGCAAGGCCTAATCCTGTTCCACCTAAGTTTCTTGAACGAGCTTTATCTACACGATAAAACCGATCAAATACATGAGGAATGTTTTCCTTTGGAATTCCAACCCCTTCATCTTTAATACTAATTATTACACGTTCTTTCTCAACTTTCATTGAGCAAGTAATTTCCCCTCCTTCTGGAGAGTACTTCACAGCATTGGATACAATATTATCCAATAATTGCGTTAGTTTATCTCTATCACCATACACATATATATCTTTGTCCGGTATTTTATATTCAAAGTCGATAGATTCGTTCTTTGTGGACATTTCAAATCTTTCCACAACTTGATCTAGAAACTTAGGTAGGTGAATAGACGCAAAATTCATATGATAATCCTTACTATCCATTTTTGACAATTGTAATAAGTCATTTACTAAACGAATCATTCTCTCTGTTTCTGTTTGTGTTACTTTAATAAATCTTGGGGCAACTTCTGGGTCTTCAATTGCTCCGTCAGCAAGTGCTTCCAAATAACTTTTCATTGATGTTAGTGGTGTCCGTAGTTCATGTGATACATTTGCAACAAATTCTCTTCGTTCCTCTTCTATCTTTTCCTGTTCTGTAACATCATGAAGAACGGCAATTAATCCATTTTTTTGTTTGCCATTATCTTTTTCAATTACAGAGAAGTGAGCTTCTAAAATAGTCTCCTCTTCTTCATAATCAAAATCTAATAAAATTGGATCTGTAATTTTATATAAATCATGGTGCTTCATGAATTTATCTAAATTAAGCACCTTCGTAATTTCTGTTCCTAATACTTGATCTTGTTTTTTCTCAAGCATCGATTCGGCTCTTTTGTTCATTAAAATTATTTTACCATCTCTGTCTGTTGCAATAACGCCATCAGTCATATGAGTTAATACAGATGATAGCTTTCTTCGTTCCGCTTCTGTAGTTGCATTTGCGTCCTGTAGCTTGTTGTTTAGTTCATTAAAGGTAGTTGCTAACTGACCTATTTCATCATCACCATACACCTTTACATTCCTTGAAAAATCCCCTCGTCCCATCACTACAGCTTGCTTTTTCATATCTATTATTGGACGAGTAATTGTTCGAGCTAATAAAATTCCTAAAACAGCAGTTATTGCCAAAGCAATAATTGTACCTGTCATCAGAATTTGATTAATCTCCTGGATTTGATCATAAATATCCTCTATAGATGCTTCAATATAAATTGCACCTATCACATCGTCATCAGAATAGATCGGTATTGCTATTACCCTTGTACGATGTCCTGTTACTTCGTTTATTAAAGTGACCTCATCTTCTGTCCCTAATAAAGCTCGTTTTACTCTAAAATTAGTTGTTCTTTGGCCAATATTACTTCTTTGTCTTAGGTTTGAAACACTAATAACCGTATTATTCTTATCAATCACTTGCACATCTGTATTGTCATTATTAAATAAATCTGGATACAATTCATTAATTCTTCTAGATAAACTTCTCTCTTCATTTTCTTCATCTCTTTGCATTTCTTCCATAGAATAATACGCAAGTAAGTTTGCTCTTTCAAATAGGGTATCATTGTAGTTATCTACAAGTTGATCCTCTAATTTCCCAGTAAAATATACCCCAATAACTTGCATTGCTATTAAAATTAAAAGGACATATATAATGACAATTTTTAAGTGGATTGACTTATAAAAGCGAATTTTATTCATTTATTTTAATTCTCCTGATCTGCATTCCTCAAATAATAGCCTACTCCTCGTCTTGTAATAATCCAGTTTGGATGGCTAGGGTTATCTTCAACCTTTTCACGTAGACGACGTACAGTCACATCTACAGTTCGTACATCACCAAAATAATCATATCCCCATACTGCCTGAAGTAAGTGTTCTCTCGTCATCACTTGTCCTATATGGCGTGCTAAGTAGTATACAAGTTCAAATTCACGATGGGTTAGTTCAATTGGTTCTCCTCTTTTAGAAACTAAATATGCGTCAGGTTGAATAAGTAAGGGACCTACTTCAATATTTTTCTTTTCATTTGCTGGTTCTTTTGATTTTTGGTTTCTACGAAGATTAGCCTTAACTCTCGCAATTAATTCTCTCGTACTGAATGGTTTAGTAACATAATCATCTGCACCTAATTCAAGTCCAAGAACTTTATCTATTTCAGAGTCTTTTGCTGTTAACATAATAATTGGCATTTCATAAGTTTTACGTACTTCACGGCAAACTTCCATTCCATCTTGATAAGGTAACATAATATCTAAAAGCATTAAATCTGGTTCATACTTCTTAACCATTTCAATTGCTTCATTACCATCATAAGCGCAATAAACGTCAAATCCTTCTTTCTCTAAACCAAATTTTAAAATATCTGCAATTGGTTGTTCATCGTCAACAACTAGAATTTTATATTTATCCATTTTTACATCCGCTCCTGTAGTCTTAATAGACGTATTTATCTTTATATTTATTTTATCATACAAGATTAGTGCTATCATCTAGTTCATTTAGATCCTGCTAACTTGAATATGTTTACTCCAACGAATACATTTGTTGTTTGTTCCTATGCTGAGTCTTCACCAGTTGCATTTCTCTCAGGAGTCACCGTTTTTCACGCCTGAATTATTTGATTTTCAGGATAGCAAAATTTTTCACAACAAGAGTTTAAGCACGACATCTGTAATTGCTTCACTCTGATCGCAATTATCGTTTTTTCTTTACCGAGGGTGTCTTCTCTGTCGATAGCTGCAATTACGCCTAAGGGCAGCTCACGTCCTTTGAGCAACGGTGTAATGTCGCTGCCCTGGCTCCAACTTGGAAGCATAGAAAGTCTTACTAAATATTTCTTCCCTTCCTCTACTAGTGATGCTTTATCCTTCGAGACAACTCGTAGACTATTCATGATGTAAATGTTCATATCTATTGTTTTTTTTTTTGCTACGTGCCATCAGCAAAAATCAAATTTCTACTAAAACAACACAATCCTTAACAAAACTAAGTTTTATATGATCCTATTAAGAAAAGCGCAAGGCGCCCCAATTACGCCTAAGTACAGCCTAGGTCCTATAGGCAACGGCGTAATATCGACATCCTGTCTCCCACCGATATGCAAATGTTCTGGCCGTTAAAAAGTGCTTTTTACTTTTTATGCGGCCAGGTTATTTGACACGAGGTGATGGCGCCTGAAGCTAGACATCAATAGAAAAAACTTATAAATTATTACCTATTAAAAAATCCTCTTAACTATATATTCTATAGTTAAGAGGATTTTCCTATTATCTATTTAAATAATCCATTGGGTTCCTCAGCTGACCATTTTGGTAAACTTCAAAGTGCAGATGTATTCCTGTTGAGTTACCTGTAGAACCCATTCTACCAATTGTCTGTCCTTTTCCAACCGTCTGTCCAACTCTTACATTTATACTTGCTAAATGAGCATACATTGTTTGCATTCCATTATTATGATTAATTCGAATTGTATTTCCATACCCATTTTCCCAGCCCGCAGATGACACAGTACCATTATCTGCAGCTAAAATATTATGATTTCTTGGTCCAGCAATATCAATACCTCGGTGATACCTTCCCCATCTCATTCCTTGATAACTTGATATATAGCCCCCAACGGCAGGCCATGCTAATTGTCCAGTCCCTCTAGAAGGAGACGTTTTCGTTCCCCTAATAACTACTCTATTAACTGGTTCATTTACAATTTCTTCAGATATGGTTTCTTGCTTAACAGCTCTTCCATTTTCATATATTACAGAGTATTCAACGACCTTTTTTCCGTCTCTTCCTTCTTGGGCTACATTCGTCGTACCACTCCATACGTTATTATCATCACGGGTTTCTGTTTCATATGAAATTGTTTCTTCTCTTATTGATTCCTTTTCAACAATAACACTAATCATCGGTTTTAAAACTGTGACATTTAATTCATCCCCAATTTGTAATAAACTATCCTGTGTTATACCTGGGTTAATAGCCTGAATGTCACTCATTGATAGATCATGAGCAGATGCAATTGTTCCAAGAACATCCCCTTGCTTAACTGTATATAGTTCTTCCTCTAATGTACCTTGCTGTGCAATTTTAATAATTTCATCTAAAGTCAATATTTTATCTGGATGTGTAGATGATTTACTCCACTCAATTTCTTCAGATAAACTAATATCAATTATTCTAGATTTCCCAACTTTGATATCTTCATCTTCTGCTCTTTTTTGAAACTCTTCCAATTCTTCTTCACTTACATATTCTAAAATTAGAAGATTCTCTATCTGCTCTAAATCTTCATCTCTACTTACATGTCCAACAACATGTTCACCAATTGAAACTTTATAAGATTTAGCATTTATTACTACTACTTCATCTAATTCTTGAACTGTACTTGAATTATCAGTACTATGAAAAAAGACACGTTCTGGAATAAGTGAAATAGTATCACTTAAAGCAAAATCTAAGTCTTCAAACTCTTCATTTAGTGATTCTAGAATTCCATCTTTATATTCAGAAATAACATTCTTATCATCGACAATGCCAATTCGTTCTTCTCCATAATAAACATGGTAGATAGTTTCTATATTTAATTCTTGAACATCTTCTTCAGAATTATTAGCACTTGCTAAATTAGAAAATAAGAATATGAGTAAAGTAGATAGTAATAATGTGGATATATATATGAAAATATTATTATTTGAAATATCTCTATTTTGTGCTATGAGATAGTTTTTCGATAAATTCATGATTTTCCTCCTAGTTTACTTATGTATAACTATTGGTTATCTTAGTTATCAATTTACTAGTTCAATATAAGCATTGTTATTTTATCATATATTGTAAGAAATAGGCGGATTGTTTGAAAACGTAAAAAAAATGTATTATTAATGTTACAAATTATAAAACATATTTTTATAATACGACAATTAGTTTCGTACTTATTGTATCTCGAAATATCATTAGAGTCCTTAATTTAATTGACTTTTTTCTAATATTTTTATGTTTACCATGTAAAAATCCGGATTTAAAAAATGGTTTATATTTGTAATTTTGTTAAATATTTTTTGTAACAAAAATGAAATATAATATGAAATTTTTGTATATTAATGGATTATAGTGTAAATTTATTAGACTATTTATTTAAGATATATTATTAAAATTTGTTTTTTTAAGTCTTTAAATTTATTTTGCTTTTTATTCTTGCTCTTAGATGCATTAATTTCGCTTCAACGCTGCCCACGTCCTGTGGGCAACAGCGTAATGTCGCCGTCCTGGCTCTGCAATGCTTTTTTCGTTTAACAGCAATAAAAAAACCCATCCGTTATAAGGATAGGTGTTAGTTTAATTTTATGTGGTGCTGGCCAGAGGACTTGAACCCCCAACCTACTGATTACAAGTCAGTTGCTCTACCAATTGAGCTAGGCCAGCAAGGTTAAGTGGTGGCTCGGGACGGAATCGAACCGCCGACACATGGATTTTCAGTCCATTGCTCTACCGACTGAGCTACCGAGCCTTATTTTCGGCTTGCGATAAACTTCGAATTTCTTTATCAACTGCCTTCTTTCACATCTTCATGTATCTTTAATATACACTCCGGTGTTCAATCAGTTGCTTCCTCGATCTTCTCGTTTCTCCCAACCTTATAGATAGCATTCTAATTTAAAATGGCGGTCCCGACGGGAATCGAACCCGCGATCTCCTGCGTGACAGGCAGGCATGTTAACCGCTACACCACGGGACCTTGTCCAATATTACTATTTTATACAAAATATAAATTTGGTTGCGGGGGGCGGATTTGAACCACCGACCTTCGGGTTATGAGCCCGACGAGCTACCAGACTGCTCCACCCCGCGACGTTATAAAGTTTACGGATGAAGAATATTCAATGATGTATTGAACTCTCCTCTTAACGCTTATGCGTCAAGTTTGTGCTTAGTTAATTTGACGATGTCTTGCTTGTGCTCCACCCAGCGACGATAAAAGTAGTTTATGAAGCCACAAGATTTATTATACTACAAATACTAAGATAATGTAAAGTAAATAATTGGTGACCCGTACGGGATTCGAACCCGTGTTACCGCCGTGAAAGGGCGGTGTCTTAACCACTTGACCAACGGGCCATTAATTTTTTTTAACAGCGACAAGAAATATAATATCATTTTTATTTCATTAATGCAACACCTTTTTTATAAAAAATATAGGCGAAGAGAATCACGTTTTCTATTCTCTTCACCTCAATACCAATTAAAAATATATTAAGCAAAAACACCTCTAACAAGGTTTGTTTGGTTTCTATCAGGACCTACAGAAAAAATAGTTAAAGGAATCCCTGTTAGCTGGGAAATTCGTTCTACATAATAAAGAGCATTTTTAGGTAAATCATGTAATGACTTTACTCCTGTTATATCTTCATTCCAACCAGGAAGCTCCTCGTATACAGGTTCACATTCTGCAAGTACTTTTAAGCTTGCAGGGAATTGTTCAATTATCTCCCCTTTATACTTGTAAGCAACACAAATTTTTAATGTTTCAATACCTGTTAATACATCGATTGAATTTAATGATAAATCAGTTATTCCACTTACTCTTCTTGCATGACGAACAACCACACTATCAAACCAGCCAACACGACGTGGTCTTCCAGTTGTTGTACCGTACTCATTTCCTACCTCTCGAATTCGATCTCCAATTTCATTTTGTAGCTCTGTTGGAAAAGGTCCATCCCCTACTCGTGTAGTATAGGCTTTCGATACACCAACTACATGATTAATCCTTGATGGCCCAACACCGGATCCGATAGTAACACCACCAGCAATAGGGTTTGATGAGGTCACGAATGGATAGGTACCTTGATCAATATCAAGCATTACTCCTTGTGCTCCTTCAAATAAGACACGTTTCCCTGCATCCAAAGCATCATTCAAAACAACAGATGTATCAGTAACATACTTAGCAACTTGTTGTCCATATTCGTAGTATTCATCTAAGATTTCTTCTTTTTTGAATCCTTCTACTTCGTAAAATTTCTCGAACATTTTATTTTTTTCTTTTAAATTATACTCTAGCTTTTCTTCAAATGTTTCCTTATCCAGAAGATCTGCCACACGTATACCAACTCGAGCAGCTTTATCCATATAAGCTGGTCCAATTCCTTTACGAGTTGTGCCTATTTTATTTGCACCTTTACTATCCTCTTCTACTGCATCTAGCTTTAAATGATAAGGTAAAATTACATGTGCGCGATTACTAATACGTAAATTACTTGTATCCACCCCATGGTCATGTAGATACTTTAATTCTGTAACTAAAGCCTTAGGGTCAATAACCATTCCATTTCCGATAACGCAAGTTTTTTCTCCATTAAAAATTCCTGAAGGGATTAGATGAAGCTTATATTTTTTCCCGTTGAATACAATCGTATGTCCTGCGTTATTTCCACCTTGATATCGTGCAACTAATTCTGCTTGTTCTGACAAATAATCTGTGATTTTCCCTTTACCTTCGTCTCCCCACTGCGTACCAACTACTACTACTGATGGCATTTGAGTGCACCTCCATATGAATTACTGCTGTACTTTACTATAAACTGCAGTTCTAGCTCTTTTTAGTGAAAATTTACTCTTTAATAAATTTAATTATAACATTGTTAGTTTGTCTATAAATTTTATAAACATGAAAACCAACGTTAGTTTATCAACAATTACCTTTATAGTCAATAAAAATACGAACGTTTATATAAATATAATACTTTTCGTTCGTTTTTGTTGTTAAATACCATAATAAAAAACCTAACCTTCTATATAGTAAAAGGTTAGGCCCACCTTAAAAAGAACTGTCATCAAACTTATCAATAGGCTGATTTATGTTAAAAAAAAGGTCCAATAGCTAAAAACAACAATCTTTTAGAAAAGCGCCTATCAGTATTAAAGGGCAGGTTAAACATTCGTTCCAATTGGGTTGAAATTATTTTTCATCCTCCATGGTGCAAATTTCTACTTGTATCGAGGACTACCCTCAAAAATACGACAGTCATCTTACTTTTTTATCATCAATATTAAATTTTTGTACTATGCTATTAAGTTCTCCAGAAAGCTTTGCAAGGTCTTCTGAGCTATCTGAAACTCCTTCCATGGAGTTACTGGCTTGTTGGGCTGCTGCAGCTGTTTGCTCTACTCCTGCCGCTGATTCTTCAGCAATTGATGCTATTTCCTCAACAGAAGCATTCATTTCTTGGCTATTTGCTGATATGGTTGTTAATCTTTCTTTTATTTCTTCTACTCTATTCACCATTTCAATCATTGCATCATTTATATTTGTAAACGTTCCACCAGTAATCTTCAGTTGTTTCTTCCCTTTTTCTACTTCTTCATATCCACCTTGTAGAGAGTGAACAACCTCACTAGATTCTGATTGAATACCTTTAACAATTCCTGTAATATCCTTTACCGAAAGTCCTACTTGTTCAGCAAGCTTTCTTACTTCATCTGCAACTACAGCAAAGCCCTTCCCTTGTTCGCCTGCCCGAGCAGCTTCTATTGCAGCATTTAATGCTAATAAGTTTGTCTGATCAGCAATTTCTTGAATGACAGAAATTAATTTTGATATTTCTTGTGATTGCTTGTCTAGACCTTTTACCTTTACCACTGCTTCTTTAACTATATTGTCAATAGTCTCCATCTGTGTAACAGATTTCTCCATCATTTGGTGTCCTTCTTCTGTTAATTCCAAGACTCCATTAGATGCTTCATAAATTTTTTCCCCACTTAAGCTTACATCTTGAACTTCAGAAGAAAATGCTTCCATCCCAGATGATAGATCACTTGCATTGTTTGCTTGTGCTTCAGACCCGGATGCTAGCTCTTGCATTGTTGTTGCAATTTGTTGTGAACCTGCTTTTACTTCATTTGCTGAAGTAGATAACGTTTTACTCTGATCGTTAAGACTAGTTGATGCCTTTAAAACACCTTTCATAATATGCTTTATATTTTCTTGCATTTCATTTAGGCTTATTGCTAGCTGTCCTATTTCATCTTTTCTCTTTGTTTTAATTATATCTCCAGATAAATCTCCATTTGAAATTGCTCTCATACGTACCGTTACTTTACGAAGAGGTGAGCCAATTGCATTGCCCATAATTACACCGATTATTATGGCAAACGCTAGGGCTACAACGCTAGCAACAGTTATAATTATTAATGTTAATGAATAACTACTTTCATTTTGTTCATTTAAGTTGCTAGCTATTTCTTCATTAATATTTCTTAATTCAGTTAAATGATTAGAAGCACGTGAATATGACCCTTCCCCCATTGCTAAACCGTTGTGTGCTTGTTCAAAATTTCCACTTCCTATAAGACTTAAATTCCTAATTACAATATTAGAGAAATTTGCCCAATCAGCTTGAAAAGATTCGAAAACCTCTCTTTCAAAAGTTGCTAGTTCTCTACTTCCATAATATTCAATATAGGTTTCAATTTCCCTTAGATTACTCTCAATCCTTTCAATAAGGGATATATCCTCATTTACAACTGAAGTAACTAGAACTACTCTTGTATTCTCTGCAAGTTGAATAATAGATGCTAAGTCATTTAATGGCTGTACTCGTTCTTCGTACATAATCCGTCCATTATCGTTTATTGTTTGTAATCCCATTATCGCTGCTATTCCTAAACCAATTAATAAAACTGCAATAAGTATGTAAGAAATTAGTAACTTCCCTTTTACTTTCATAAAATACTATTCCCCTTTTTTACAATTATTCTCTTACGAGTCAATTTCATAATTCTTTATTCATTATAAATCACGAACATTTATACAAAAAGCTACTATTTAATTTGATCTCCGCTTCATACGTATCAATTACGCCTAAGGGCAGCCTACGTCCTGTAGGCAACGGCGTAATGTCGACATCCTAGCTGCGGGCACGTCTTCCTCTGCAATCGAAAATAATGTTCGTCTTTTTCAACAATTTACATTTATGAAATTCATTCTTCCAATAAGAAATTCTATTATTCTAGTCTACTTCTATATTTTTTTGAATCTTTTAAATGCATTCCTTTAGTATATCTTTATATAATTTAATTTTCATTACTTTTTCACTATTTTATTATAATTTTATAAATATTTTTACTAATACTCTAAAGACCTCAAAAAAAGAGCTTAGAAATTTCTAAGCTCCAGGTGGCATATCTTGTTCGTCATACCTTCTTTCTAAATTGACAAACTTATTATATTCTTTTACAAAAGCTAACTCTACTGTACCTACTGGCCCATTACGTTGTTTAGCAATAATAATTTCGATAATATCTTTCTTTTCACTTTCTTTATCATAGTAATCATCTCTATAAAGGAAAGCAACAATATCAGCATCCTGTTCAATACTTCCTGATTCACGGATGTCCGACATCATTGGACGTTTATCTGTTCTTGATTCTACACCACGAGATAACTGAGATAAGGCAATTACAGGAACTTCTAGTTCACGTGCTAAACCTTTTAATGAACGTGATATTTCAGAAACCTCTTGTTGTCTACCTTCACCACTACGAGCATCACCTTGAATCAGCTGTAAGTAATCAATCATGATCATCCCTAAACCTTTTTCTTGCTTTAATCTGCGGCATTTTGCTCGTATTTCATTTACCTTTATTCCAGGAGTATCATCAATATATATTCCTGCTTTTGATAAGCTTCCCATAGCCATCGTTAACTTCTGCCAATCATCATCTGTTAATTTACCAGTTCTTAGTCTTTGGGCATCTATATTACCTTCTGCACAAAGCATACGCATAACGAGCTGATCTGCTCCCATCTCTAAACTAAAGATTGCCACATTTTCATCTGTTTTAGTTGCTACATTTTGAGAGATATTTAATGCGAATGCCGTTTTACCTACAGATGGTCTTGCTGCAACAATTATTAAGTCATTACGTTGAAATCCAGCAGTAATCCTGTCTAATTCTGAGAAACCAGTAGGGATACCTGTTACATCACCGGTTTGATGCTGCATCATTTCAATTTTATCAAATGCCTCTACTAACACATCTTTAATGGAAATAAATGCTCCAGAATTCTTTTTCTGTGAAACTTCTAAAATAGTTTTCTCTGCATCATTTAAAATAGCATCCACATCTTCGTCAGCAGCATATCCATCTGATGCGATGTTTGTTGCTACACGAATTAGACGACGGAGAAGAGACTTTTCTTCAACAATTTGGCTATAGTAGCCTACATTGGCAGCAGTAGGTACAGCATTTGCCAAATCACTTATATATGTTACACCACCAATTTCTTCTAACCACTTTTTCGTCTGTAGCTCCGATGTGACTGTAACAAGATCTACCGGCTCTCCTCTTTGTCCAAGAGTTAGCATTACGGAAAAGATACGTTGATGAGCAGCACGGTAAAAGTCTTCTGGAACTAAACGTTCAGAGGCGGTGACGAGAGCTTGTTCTTCAATAAAAATAGCCCCCAACACCGCCTGTTCTGCTTCTATATTTTGTGGTGGTGTGCGATCAGCAAAGATATCACTCATGACACACTTCCCCCGTTTCTCAAGTATTTTCTATTCTTCGATGACTTGAACTTTTAAAGTTGCAGTCACTTTCGAGTGTAATTTCACATTAATATTTGTAAAACCTAATGCACGGATAGGTTCGTCCATTTCAATTTTTCTTTTATCAATTTTAATTTTCTTTTTCTTCAATTGTTCTGCAATCTGTTTATTTGTTACTGCACCAAAAAGCCTACCATTTTCCCCTGCTTTTGCCTTAATTTGTATCGTCATTTTTTCTAGATCTTCTTTTAATCTTTCTGCTTCTTCAACTACTTCATCTGCTTTTTTCTGTTCACTTTCTTGTTTTTTCTCCAAAGACTTCATGTTTCCAGTATTAGCTTCAATGGCTAAGTTATTTTTTAGGAGATAATTTCGAGCATAACCTTCTGCAACATTTTTTACCTCTCCCTTTTTCCCTTTACCTTTAACGTCCTTCAAAAAAATTACTTTCATGACGACTGTCCCCCCTTGAAATAATCATCAATTTTATCCTTTAGCAAATCTTCTGCTTCTTCAATATCAATATCTTCTAATTGGGTAGCTGCATTCGTTAAGTGTCCTCCGCCTCCCAATTTTTCCATTATTACTTGTACATTCACGTCTCCTAAAGAACGACTGCTTATACTTATCCTATCATCACTTAGTTTAGAAATTACAAAAGATGCAATTACATCATTCATTGTTAATAGAGTGTCGGCGGCCTGCGCAATGAGTAACTGTCCATATGTTTCATCTGATTCTCCTTTTGCAATCGCCATACCACCAGAGTATATATATGCTCTTTCTATTAATTTTGAACGTTTTACATATTGATTTAAATCTTCTTTCATTAGCTTTTGAACAAGTGTCGTGTCTGCACCTTTACTTTTTAAGTATGATGCAGCATCAAACGTCCTTGTTCCTGTTCGAATAGCAAAACTTTTCGTATCCACTATAATACCAGATAAAAGTGCTGTTGACTCTAAAACATCCAATTTGGGATGATTTGGCTGATATTGTAACATCTCTGTTATTAATTCAGCTGTGGAGGAAGCGTAAGGCTCCATGTATACAAGAACAGCCTCTTTAATAAACTCCTCACTTCGCCTATGATGATCAATTACAATTACTCTATCCATATTACTTAATAACGAAGGATCGACTACTAGTGATGGTTTATGAGTATCCACTACTACGAGAAGTGTATCCTCTGTACTTTCCTCATAGGCTTCTTCAGGTGATATAAATTGAGCCCAAAGTTCATTATGATTTTTTATTTCTTCAAGTAGCTTAGAAACACTTTGATTCATGTCATTTGGGTCTAATACAATAAAACCTGTTTTACCATTGGCTTCTGCAATCTTTAACATTCCTATTGCTGCACCAATAGCATCCATATCTGGGTTTTTATGACCCATTACAATTACTTTATCGCTTTCAGATATAAAATCCCTTATAGCATGTGAAATAACTCTTGCGCGGACTCTTGTCCGTTTTTCAATGGCATTTGATTTACCACCATAAAAACGAACTTTACCGTTTGATTGCTTAATGGCAACTTGGTCTCCACCTCTACCAAGTGCTAAATCTAAACTAGATTGACTTAATTTCCCTAGCTCTCTTAAGTTAGATTCACCGCTGCCAATTCCAATACTTAGGGTTAGTGCTACCTGCTCTTTCGCTGTTGCTTCTCTCACTTCATCAAGAATGGTAAAGCGGTCCTCTTCTAGCTGCTCTAAAGCTTCTTCGTTAAATATTGCGATAAAACGGTCCGATGATGTTCTTTTAAGCAATATATTATATTTTTGCGACCATTGATTTAATCTATCAGTTACTTTTGTTAATAACCTACTTCTTAATTGATCTTCCATCCCTTGTGTTACTTCATCATAATTATCTAAATAAACAATACCTATATCGGTTTTATCACGTTCAAATAACTCTTTAATTTCTTGCTCTTCTGTCACATTAAAGAAATAGAGAAGACGTTCATTTTTTTCATGGATAATTCGAAAGTTTTTTTCTTCTATAGATAATAAGAATTGCTCTTCCTCTAAATCATCAGGAAGTTCATCAGAAATAAACTGTATAGGCTTACCTATACATTCTTCATCATATAAAGAAGAAATGTACGGATTTACCCATTGTATGTGATTATTCTTATTATATAGTACTATTCCTATTGGTAAACTTGTAACAGCCTTTTCTCCTGCTTTATTAATTCTATATGTTAGCGTTGAAATATAGTTACTTAATTCTTCTGCAAATTGTTTTTTGGCCTTCATCATAAAATAGAAAACAATAGCTAGAGAAATAAAACCTAAAATTCCAATTTTCCATTGAAAGTAAGTTAAAATTCCCGTAAAGAACACTGCTATTGAGAACAGTGCGATTACGTGATAGCCATGCCATCGCTTTAATAAAAAATTGGGCATTCTTCACAACTCCTACTTCTTCGAGTTCAAACGTTTCCTTAATTCGAAACCTAAATCAATTATACCTAAGATCCGGATGATATAAAGCATAAATGGTAAAAGAAAAGTTAATACCACAATTATTATAGGCATCGCTTTACTTTTCCCTTTACTATGAAAATAAAAGAAAATAAAAGAGAAGCCTTGTATTATCATCACTATTTCAAGTATTGGTGCAAGGTTGGCAATCACTATATACATAGTAGAACCGTGTTCTGTTCCAATCAGCATAATGATATATGTAAATAAATAATACCATATAAAGGCTCTTGGGAAAGACCACTCTCTAAATGGTGGAAAAAGAGCAATTTCATAATCTAATTGTCGCAAGAATAAAGAAGAAAGCCATTGTACTAAAAATGCTATACTAATCCCTGTTACAATGATAATCATAGGAGTAATAAATGGAATTTCATCTATGAATGCATATGCATTTTCTACTAAAACTTCTTCATTTTGTCCAACAAAATCAAGCATTTGCTCAGATATTACTATGGAATCTCTTATTAAATCTTGAATGATTTCAACAAGGTTTAAATTAAAAATTACGATACTTCCGATATAGTTTAATATTAATGCTGCTATAAATGATAGCGATCCCCCTAATAGAACTCCAAATGCATCTTTTTTCCTTCTATATAGTTCTCCAATAACAATACCTGTAGCAACGAAGGTTAACGTTAGTGGTAGAGATAACGGGGTTATTATAAATAATAAAAAGAAAGCAATTAACCCAAGTATAATCCCTTGTTTTAATCCGTGCTTACACGTGTAAATAACAAACGGTATTGGTAAAGTTAACATGAGAAATAAACCAATAAAAGGGACAAAGAGTGTTAATAAAATGAGTAATATATAAATTGCTATAAATTTCATGCCTTCTTTCAATTGTTTAGAACGTTCCATCGTATTTTCCCTCTTTCTAGTTTTTCTAATGTTAATATTAGTGTCGGTAATTATTGTAGCATGAGTCAAATAAAAAGAACAAAAAGTTCTTCTATTGATGTTTCATGTGAAACATCAAAATAATCTATCTACTATGTATTTTCTCCTTATTTTATATAGAAACAAACATAAGGATTTAAATAATTTCTGGAATCTTAAAATAAAAAACTCTCAGTAGCTCCGTCACTACTGAGAGTTTTTTATTTTAAAACATTACTCTGTTACGTATGGTAAAAGAGCCATTGAACGAGAACGCTTAATTGCGCGCGTTAATTGACGTTGATACTTAGCGGAAGTACCAGTCACACGGCGAGGAAGAATTTTTCCACGTTCAGAAATAAACTTCTTCAACAAGTCAGTGTCTTTATAGTCAATTTTTTCAATTTTATTTACAGTAAAGTAACATACTTTACGACGTTTTGGACGACCACGACGTGCCATGATAACCCCTCCTTTTCATTTAAATTACTATATTTAATAATTAATTTTGTTTATTTTAAAATGGCAAATCATCATCGTTAATGTCAATTGGTTTACCATCATTAGCAAACGGATCATCATTCGAATTCCCTTGATTGCCACCTTGATTACCTTGATCTCTTTGACCAAAGCCCTGTCCATATCCCTGGTTCGGAGGGTTTTGATAACCACTGTTGCCTTGCCCTTGGCCTTGTCCCATACCTTGACCTTGATTATAGCCGCCGCTAGATTGCTCACGGTTTCCACCACCTGATGCATTACGTGGCTCCAAAAATTGAACACTATCTGCTACAACTTCTGTCACAAATACACGGCGTCCTTCATTATTGTCGTAGTTACGAGTTTGAATTCTTCCTTCAACTCCAGCTAAGCTGCCTTTTTTCAAATAATTAGCTACATTTTCAGCTTGCTTTCTCCAAATCACACAGTTTATGAAATCCGCTTCACGGTCTCCTTGCTGATTTGAAAAAGGCCGATTGACAGCTATTGTAAATGTGGCAACTGCTATACCGTTAGCTGTATACCGTAATTCTGGATCCTTCGTTAAACGACCAACTAAAACAACTCGGTTAATCATCCGAACTCCTCCCCGGAACATAATCTATCTATAAATTATTCTTCATCACGAACGACAATATGACGTAAGATGTTGTCGTTAATTCTTACTAAACGGTTGAATTCATCAATTGCTTCAGTAGGAGCATTTACGTTTAATAGCACGTAATAGCCTTCTTTAAAGTCATTGATTTCATAAGCTAAACGACGCTTACCTTTTTCCTCAGCCTTTTCTACTTCTGCGCCATTGTCCGTTAAAATAGTATTGAAACGTTCAACAACCTCTTTCGTTGCTGCTTCTTCAAGATTTGGACGTACAATGTACATAATTTCATACTTGCGCATGTTTCGTCACCTCCTTTTGGTCTAAGGCTCCACTATTAATTAGAGGAGCAAGGAGCAAATAATTCAGTTATTGCTCGCAATGATCAATTATAGCAGAGTAGAACCTTTTATACAAGATTGTATTAAAAAAATCCATTAAACATTAATTTAATGGATTTTCTCTGAGGATTTTAACTTAATAAAAAGGCTATGTTAAAGGATGGTGTTATTTTATTAGACATTTGATTTTTGCAGATCATGCGAGATTCCTGCGGGAAAAGCAATAGGTGAAGATACCACAGGAAGCGTTCTTTGCTTCCGAGGAAGCTGAAGCATTGGCCGCATTACACTACTTAACTATTTTTATTTTCTGGATAGTCTAAACATTAAACCTGAAATGGATGACATCTCCATCCTGAACGATATATTCTTTTCCTTCTAATCGAACTTTACCGTTTTCTTTTGCAATTGCCATTGATCCAGCTTGTACTAAATCCTCGTATGAAACAATCTCAGCTCTAATAAATCCTCTTTCGAAGTCTGTATGAATGACTCCCGCTGCCTGAGGAGCCTTTGTACCTCTACGGATTGTCCAAGCACGAACTTCTTGTTTACCTGCAGTGAAATATGTTTCTAGACCGAGGAGATTGTATGCTGCTTTAATTAACTGGTCTAAACCAGACTCTTCAATACCAAGTTCCTGCAAAAACTCTTCTTTTTCTTCACCGTCTAATTCAGCAATTTCAGATTCAATTTTGGCACAAACAACGATTACCTCTGAACCTTCTTCTGTAGCAAAATCTTTTACCTTTTGAACATTAGGGTTTTCATCTGCATCTAAAATTTCCTCTTCACTAACATTTGCTGCATATAAAACTGGTTTCATTGTTAATAAATGAAGTCCTTTTGCAATCTTCATTTGTTCTTTTGACATATCTACACTACGTGCTGGCTTTTCATTCTCGAATGCAGTCCGTAACTTATCTAACACTTCAAATTCAACCATTGCTTCTTTATCTTTTTGTTTTGCCATCTTTTCAACTTTACCGATTCTTTTCTCCACTGTTTCTAAATCAGCTAAAATTAGTTCTAAATTAATCACTTGAATATCTCGTATAGGATCTACACTTCCAGACACGTGTGTGATGTTATCATCTACAAAGCATCGAACAACATGAGATATGGCATCTACTTGACGAATATGAGATAAGAACTTATTTCCTAACCCTTCTCCCTTACTTGCACCTTCCACAATACCTGCAATATCCGTAAACTCAAATGCAGTTGGAACTGTTTTTTTGGGTTCTACCATTTCTGTTAGTTTATCTAAACGATGATCTGGGACTTCTACGATTCCTACGTTTGGATCAATAGTACAGAATGGATAATTAGCTGATTCTGCACCTGCTTGAGTAATTGCATTAAATAACGTTGATTTCCCTACATTCGGTAAACCAACAATTCCTGTAGTTAACGCCATAGTAAATTGCTCCTTTATTTAAAAGATAGGAATTATACATATTTCCACGAGAGGTGTCTAGCTTCAGTCATGATAGACGTGTTAGTTACACCTTTCCTATATAAACCTTATTTATATCCCTACCAATTATAGTAATAGTATAAAAAAAGCGCAAGGCGTTAATTTCCCACTAAAAGGTGTATGTAAATATTTCTAATCTTTTTTGTAAATTAGTGGGCAAGCAAAAGAGGATTTATTTTAATAAATTACTATTCTTGATTATGATGAACGATAACTTTCTTCATTTTTTTAGCAAACTCTTTTCTGGGAATCATCACACTATGGTCACATTTACAGCATTTTATACGTATGTCCATACCCATACGTATAATTTTCCATCTATTCTCACCACATGGATGAGGTTTTTTCATTTCCACAATATCCTGTAGATTAAAATCCTTATCGGCCATACGAATTCACTTCCTCTTAATTATTCATTTGTTGAAATTATACTATAACTCATCACAACAGTGCTATTGATACATTTATTCTGTCCTACTGTCATCAAACCGGTGCACAATAGGGTGCAATAAAATTGCAGCCAATATATATAAATTTAATACCCCATACAGAGGATAAAGAATAGCTATCAATTTTGAAAATCCAATGGTTGTAAGTGGCATCATAATAAGTAATAGCATCAAAGCGATTAACCAGAATGGAAATTTAATATATTCATATGTTCTTGTACATAAACCAAGTATTCCAGAAGCTGCAGTTGTATAAATTGCTGCCCATAATAATCCTGACATTACTAGAATCATAAAGTAAGGATAATGTTTTAAAATTGCAAAAAGTGGTATTTCATATAACATCACTTCATTTGCTACCTTTAATAATGAATCATTGTATAACAGTGAAATTAATCCTAATATGATTGCACTACCTAGGCTTGCAATTAACATTTCACCTTTATATGATATTTTATTTCCAATTGCTGCTATGACAGCAACTAATGGTAAAATATTTAGTGCTGTAAAAGTAAATGCTGATGGCCAATTTCTTTGTTCTGTTAATGTCATTTCAATAGAAAAACCTGTTGTTATTTGAAAAACAACTAATGTCCCAACTAAGAATGTAATCAGTATTGGTATTATCATTGCATTCATTGACGTCATACCATTTATACCCCAAACAAATAACAAAACGAGGAGTCCTACAATGATTGCAACACCATACCAATATGGAATATGAACGGCTTCCAATGTTGCTCCTCCACCTGCAATCATGATTACGGTAGTGGAAAATAAATATAATATAATCATCCCATCATATAAACGTGTTAACCTTCTTCCCATCAATTCCTTTAAAATAGGAATATAGTGAGTGGATTTCTTTTCATAGCTTATTTTCATAATTACATAACAACATATAAAAAATAGAATTGAAAATAGGAGTATTGCAAACGTGCTTTCTGTCCCAAAAAATTGCCATAGCTCTCTTCCTGAAGCATACCCTGCTCCAATCATCGTACCTATAATTAAGAACATCCATTTAAAACCTGATAGCCACATCGCTTTCCCCTCTTTTTTTCGTATTTGATGTATAGAACAATAAAAGTTTCCGTATACTGTTACTATTATTGTAGAAATGAGGGTTGTATGATGCTTTCTGGACAACTTTTTCCACAAAAGAAAAATAACTCATTTCGAGTGCATATGAATCAACCAATTGTCATTAGTCATATGGCAAAAAAAATTTTTTCTCTTTTACCAAAAGATAAAGAACAGGAAATTGTGACTGTGTGTATTGGAACTGATCGTTCTACTGGAGATAGTTTAGGGCCATTAGTAGGTACTAAATTATTAGAAAGAGGGTTTAATCAATTTTCAACCTATGGTACTTTGAAAGAACCTGTTCACGCAAAAAATTTAGAAGATATAATTTCTCAAATACAAGTGAATCACCATAACCCATTTATCATTGGTATTGATGCTTGTCTAGGGAGATCTTCCAGTGTTGGTTATTTAACCATTGGAGAAGGACCAGTTCGTCCGGGAGCCGCAGTAAATAAACAATTACCAGCTATTGGTGATATTCATATTACTGGAATTGTAAATGTCAATGGCTTTATGGAAATGATGGTACTCCAAAACACTCGCCTTTCATTAGTAATGGAGATGGCTGATATTATATCTAGAGCAATCGTCCGATCTGCTCGTTGGCAATCAGTTACACCAAATTGGTTAGAACAAACATTAAAACGTGAAAACTATATTTAGAAAGCAAAGCGCAAGGCCCCGTCTGGAGCTAGCCGCCTTTCGTGGTGAAAATATTATAAATTACCTTTCAAAAAAAAGAACTGCATTCCACTTTATAAAAGAATGCAGTTCTTTTTTTTCAAGATAGAACGCCTATGCATGTGAAGACTTGCACCATGGAGGATGAAAATACTCATCAGGAGGTTCATCCGTTTCAGGCAGGCCAATTACACCTAAGATCAGCCCACGTCCTGTAGGCAACGGCGTAATATCGCCATCCTAGCTCCGGGCACGGCCTCAACTTCCTAAAACTTACACAGTAAGCTTTTAGGGGATTTTCGGATCGTGCTGATCCCACTGAAGTCGCTGCCCTTCACTACTGAACTATTTAAGGTACAATAACTTATTTTTCTAATATTGCACAGTCGTATTTTCAGGGTAGACAGACAGTTTTAATCTTATCAAATAAGAACTGTATATGAGTATATCTTGTCCTAGTTATGAATTTTATATTTCATGAAAACTTAGAAACTAGGTATATATTGTAGAATTATTAATAGAATAACAGTAACAATAATTGCAGGTAATAAATTTGCCACTCTTATTTTAGGAATTCCTAATAGGTTAAGTCCAATACCTATAATCATTACTCCACCTACTGCTGTAATTTCATTAATAAATAAATTTAAGAAGTTTTCTGGAACTAAAATCACAATATAAGTAGCAAGTAATGCAATGGTACCTTGATATAGAACAACTGGAATAGCGGAAAACATAACACCCAGGCCCATGGTTGCAGCAAATACTATAGAAGCAAAACCGTCAAGAACAGATTTAGTTAACAAAACAGAATGATCATTTCTAAATCCACTATCTAATGCACCTATAATTGACATAGCACCTACTACAAACAATAGTGTTGCTGCAACAAATCCTTCAGCTAGTTTTCCATCTGCTTTACTTTTCATTTTTTTCTCTACCCAATTACCTACTTCATTTAACTTCCCTTCTAAATTCCACCTTTCTCCTATCACCCCACCTAAAGCTAAACTGAAAATAACAACAAGAAATTGTTCCCCTTCAAAAGCCATGCTTATTCCTAACACAATTACAGCTAAACCAATTGCTTTCATAACTGTTTCTTTTAGATTATCTGAAAAATTCTTTAACTTAATCCCTAATAACGAACCAATGATAATTGCTACTCCATTTACTATTGTTCCAAATAAAATCATCGCTTTTACTCCTTACTAATTACCCAAATTACTTCAAGTGTATTTTTAGATTTATTATACGTTGTTTTCTATGAGATTGTTTTTATAAGAACTATATAGTATGGCTTTAATACACTACAAGCCGGATACTTATAGGCAAGGCACTAGTGTTACATCTGTTCGTAATTTGTAGTTTTTAGAACGGTGGCAACTGCGTATACCTACTGACCTGAATTACTATCCAGTATAAAGTTCAAAGACATTCCATAGTTATCTGTTTATATTAATTAATTATACTTTCCTATTAATACAATTATTAACAAAAAGTGATCATCAAATGATGATCACTAGTTCTAAATTTCATTCTCTTCATTAATTAAATGAAGAATTCGTTCTAAATCGTCATCGGAAAAAAATTCTATTTCGATCTTACCTTTATTTTTTCCTTTTCTAATTTGAACATTTGTTCCAAAATATTCTTTAAGGCTAGCTTCTCTTTCACGAATAAAGGGAGAAACATTTTTTTTAGGAATTGTTTCACGTGGAACATTTTTGTTCACTTGTTGAATCAATTCTTCTAGTTGTCTTACACTTAACTTTTCTTTTATTACTTTTTCAATGATAGCATTAAATTGTTCTTTATTTTTTAAGCCTAATAAAGCACGGCCATGACCCATTGATAGTTTACCATCATCTATTAATGTTTGAGCTACTTGTGGTAATTGAAGTAATCTAACATGGTTAGCTATATGTGGTCTACTTTTCCCAAGCTTTTTTGAAAGCTCTTCTTGAGTAACTTTTAAATGCCCCATCAATTTTTGGTATGCTTTTGCTTCCTCTAAAGGATTTAAATCCTCTCGTTGTAAGTTCTCAATTAATGCAATTTCCATCATTTTTTCCTCAGTTAAGTCTCTAACAACTGCCGGAATAAATGATAAGTTTGCTGCTTTTGCTGCGCGAAATCGTCGTTCACCAACTACAATTTCATATCCTTTAATACTTTTCCTTACGATAATTGGCTGAAGGATTCCATGCTCTAAAATAGATGTTTTTAATTCTTCAATAGCTTCTGGTTCAAAAGTTTTTCTTGGTTGATATGGATTTGGTCTTAATTCGGTAATTTTTATTTCTTGTACTTGTTCATCATTATTATTTTCCGCTTCTGGAAAGAAAGCACTAATCCCTTTCCCTAAACCTCTAGCCATGATTCATCACTTCCTTAGCTAAGTCAATATAAACTTCAGCACCCCTTGATTTCGGGTCGTATGTAATGATTGGTTCCCCATGACTTGGCGCTTCTCCTAAGCGAATATTCCTCGGTATTATTGTTTGGAATACTTTTTCCCGAAAATATTTTTTCACTTCTTCAATAACTTGTATACCTAAGTTAGTTCTTGCATCTAACATTGTTAATAACACGCCTTCAATTTCTAAATCGTGATTTAAATGCTTTTGAACTAATCTCACTGTATTCAATAGTTGACTAAGTCCTTCTAATGCATAGTACTCACACTGTACAGGAATTAATACAGAATCAGCAGCTGTTAATGAATTTATCGTTAATAAACCAAGTGATGGTGGACAATCTATTATTACATAATCATAATCCGATTTCACTTGCTCTATAGCCCTCTTCAACCGAACTTCTCTCGATATTGTAGGTACTAACTCTATTTCAGCACCAGCTAACTGTATAGTAGATGGAATTATATGAAGGTTATCTACGATCGTCGGAATGATAACATCATGTGCTTTACGATCCTCTACAAGAACATTATAAATACAGTGGTCAACGTCACCTTTGTCAATTCCAATACCACTAGTTGTGTTACCTTGTGGGTCAATATCAATTATTAGTGTTTTGCGCCCCACATGGGCGAGACATGCACTTAAATTAACAGCAGTTGTCGTTTTTCCAACACCGCCTTTTTGATTTGCAATAGCTATGACTCTTCCCATTTTGTCACCTACCTTAATTCTAGCATTCTATTTATGAAAATCATGGATGAAATACACCTACACGTACAAATATAGCTATCTCAATAATAGCTATACGTACAATACCATCTGAAAACTCCTTTAAGTAGAGAATCAGTGATTCAGACAATTTCTGTATTGATAAAAACAGATTTAAATAATGTACACTACCTTAAATCTATTACAGTAAAAAAGAAATTGACTGACTGATTCTTATTTTATCATGAAAAGTAGATTTAGTAGGTAATGGTTTTATAAAAAAAAATAAAAACTAATTACAATTAACGTTTTTTCTAGTAAATTCCTTCTGAACTACTAATAATAGTATACGAAAAAATTGTAAAAACAAAAATAATGCATTCGTCTCATTAGACGAATGCTATTTTTTATATCGATTTAGCTATGACAAAAATCAATGTCTATATTTTTAAGTTATGATTTCGGTATTTTGATTGTAAATTGATAGTAATCCTCATGTTCCTCTTCTGAAGTATCTACATTCATTCCTGTTTGAACAACCATATCGACTGATTTTCTAATGGTGTTCATTGCTAGACGCATATCTTTAGAGACACCTTTACGAATTGGTTTTTTCTTAGTAACAGTACCTTCTTTGAGTTTTTTTATAACTTCTTCTGTCTGTTTTACATTTAGTTCTTCACTAATAATTCTCTGTAAAATCTTTTCTTGCTGTTCAACATCCTTTAATCCTATAAGAGCACGTGCATGTCTTTCAGTAATTTTTCTTTCTAATAATGCTGACTGAACAGATTCAGGCAGGTGGAGTAGTCTCAATTTATTTGCTATTGTAGACTGGCCCTTCCCTAAACGTTGAGCCAAACTTTCTTGTGTTAAATTATGAATGTCTAATAGTTTTGCGTATGCAGCAGCTTCCTCAATGGATGTTAAACCTTCGCGTTGTAAATTTTCAATTAAAGCAACGGAAGCAGTTTGTGAATCATTAAATTCTTTAATAATTCCTGGTATGGTTTCCCACCCTAATTTCTTTACAGCTCTCCAACGACGTTCTCCAGCAATAATTTCATACTGGTCATCACGTATTCTTACAACTATTGGTTGTATAATACCGTGGGTCTTTATTGTTTGAGCTAATTCTTCAATACGATCATCTTGGAAGATGGTTCTTGGTTGATAACGATTAGGAACGATTTCATCAACTTTTAATTGCTGAACCTCTTCTTTATCTGAGGTTAATACCTCTTCCTCTTTTTCATTTAATCCGAATAATCGGGTAAATGATTGCTTCATGGTTAACACCACCTTAAGAAAACTACCTCTTTATCTATAATAAAGTTCGAGAAATAAACGGAAAATCCTGCAAATAAAACTATTATATTATTTTTTTACACTTATTTCTCCCTATAATAGTGAAAAGGTGAATAGTTTCTGTTTCTAATATTTTCAATGATAATAGAACATCATATAAACAGAATGTTTCACGTGAAACATTCTGTTTAACTACATTCATAATAGCACATTTAAGTTAGATAAGCTCTGTTATTCTTCATTATGACTTTTGCTGCTAGATACTCCTATTATACCTAAGGGCTAAAATCATCACTACCCATAACAAATATTATTATAAAGGTTGCTTGTTTGGAGTTCCAGGTTTTCTTGGGTAATTTTTAGGTGTGGTCTTCGTCTTGTGAACGATAATTATATTCCTTTCACTCTCTTCATTAGGAAGGAGAAAGGAATAATTGTTTTTCACAACGCCACCTAGTATATTAAAAGCTTTAGTAGAATCAGTAACTTCTCCTTGACCACCAGAACCTTTCATTGCTATAAAGAATCCATCTTTTTTTGCTAAAGGTAAACATAATTCAGCTAAAACTGGTAACCGCGCTACAGCTCTGGCCATTACGATATCATATTTTTCTCTATGGATTTTGTTTTTGCCAAATAATTCCGCACGATCATGGTGAAATGCAACATTTTCAAGTTCTAACTCTGCCGCTAAAGTATTTAAAAAGGTTATTCTCTTATTAAGAGAATCTACAATTGTTACGTCCAAATTAGGAAAACATATTTTTAATGGAATACTAGGGAAACCTGCACCTGCACCTACATCAACTATTTTCAAAGGTGCTGAAAAATTATGAAAAAAAGCAACAGAAATAGAATCATAAAAGTGTTTTAAGTAAACTTCATTTTTTTCTGTTATTGCAGTTAAATTCATCTTTTCATTCCAACTAATGAGTACTTCGTAATATTTTCTGAATTGATCTAATTGAAAGTCGGAAATTTGTATCCCTTTTTTCAATAGTGCATCTTGAAATTCAATTTCATTCACGATTCCTACCTACTTTCTAAAAAGAAAACTTCACGTTTTACAAGAGATTAAAAATAAAGACTACTTTGGAAAATTAGTTCAATAGTGTAACGCGGCGACTCCTGCTGAAAGAAACAGGAGAAGACGTCGTAGTTGAACACATGAGTGTGAAAATATTAAATAATTTAATTAGAGTCTATTATTCATTCGTTAATTAAGCATTACTTTCTACTCTTTTTAGCTTTCCTTGCTCTAAATAAACGAGTAAAACAGAAACATCAGAAGGATTAACACCCGATACTCTTGATGCTTGTGCTACTGATAATGGTCTTACTTCTGCTAATTTTTGTCTTGCTTCCATAGCTAATCCTTTAATGACACTATAATCTAAGTCTTCTGGGAGCTTTTTGTTTTCCATTTTCTTTAGTCGTTCAACTTGTTCTAATTGCTTAGAAATATACCCATCATATTTTACTTGGATTTCTACTTGTTCTTTTACATCTTCATCTAAGTTATGGTTAGGTTTCGATAAACGTTCAATATGCTCATACTTTATTTCAGGTCGTTTTAATAAAGTTGATGCATGTGCAGCATCTTTTAATAAAGCAGCCCCAGCCTCTTCCATTACATTTTGTACATCTTCCGTAACTTTAATAATTGTATTTTCTAATCTTTCTATTTCTGCTTTAATTTCTTCTTTTTTGTTAATAAAACGTTCATATCTTTCCTTAGAAATTAATCCAATGTTAAACCCAACATCAGTTAAACGGAGATCTGCATTGTCATGACGAAGTAATAATCGATACTCAGCTCTTGATGTAAGTAAACGATAAGGTTCATTCGTTCCTTTTGTCACAAGGTCATCAATTAAAACACCAATATATGCTTCTGAACGATCAAGAATAATGGACTCTTTTTCTTGGACTTTTCTTGCTGCATTAATACCAGCCATTAATCCTTGACCAGCAGCTTCTTCATACCCACTAGTTCCATTAATTTGTCCAGCAGTAAAAAGTCCTGTAATCATTTTTGTTTCAAGTGACGGCCAAAGCTGTGTTGGCACAATAGCATCATATTCAATAGCATAGCCAGAACGCATCATTCTAACATTTTCTAACCCTGGAATTGTTTTTAAAATCTCCCCTTGAACATCTTCTGGAAGACTAGTTGATAACCCTTGTACATATACTTCCTTTGTGTTTCTACCTTCTGGCTCAAGGAAAATTTGGTGTCTTGGTTTGTCATTAAAACGGACAATTTTATCCTCAATTGATGGACAGTATCGAGGACCCGTTCCTTCAATCATTCCTGAGTACATTGGAGAACGATGTAAATTATTATTAATTATATTATGCGTATCTTCATTAGTGTACGTAAGCCAACAAGGAAGCTGATCCGTTATAAACTTAGTTGTCTCATATGAAAATGCTCGCTTCACATCGTCTCCAGGCTGGATCTCCGTTTTAGAATAATCGATTGATTCACTATTTACACGAGGTGGAGTTCCTGTTTTAAAACGAACCATTTCAAAACCTAATTCCTGCAAATGATAAGATAAATTAACAGATGGTTGTTGATTATTCGGGCCACTTTCATATGCTAAGTCACCGATGATTACTTTACCTCTTAAATAAGTACCTGTAGTAATAACGACAGCCTTTGCATTATACGTAGCACCTGTTTGCGTAATAACACCTTTTACTTCATTATTTTCTATAATTAACCGTTCAACCATACCTTGTCTTAATAAAAGGTTTTCTGTTTCTTCTATTGTTTTTTTCATCTCATGTTGATATAAAAATTTATCAGCCTGTGCTCTTAGTGCACGTACAGCTGGACCTTTTCCTGTATTAAGCATACGCATTTGAATATGGGTTTTATCAATATTTCGGGCCATTTCTCCACCTAAAGCATCAATTTCTCGGACAACGATTCCTTTTGCTGGTCCTCCAACTGATGGATTACATGGCATAAACGCAACTGCATCTAAGTTTAATGTGAGTATTAATGTATTTGCACCCATTCTTGCAGATGCTAATCCAGCTTCTACACCTGCATGACCAGCACCTATTACAATTACATCAAAATCACCACCGTGATATGTCATTTTTACCCCTCCTTTTCAACTTTCTATTTTATTTACCTAAACAAAACTGCGAAAATAATTGATCAATTAAACTTTCATGAACGCTATCACCTATCACTTCACCTAATAAATCCCAAGTTTTCGTAATATCTATTTGGATCATATCTACAGGCATTCCTGCTTCAATTGCTTGTAACGCCTCGTTAATTGCACGTAAAGCTTCATTTAATAATGCGATATGTCTTGAATTTGATACGTACGTCAAATCATTCGATTCAAGTTCTCCTTGGAAAAATAATAATTTAATTGCTTCTTCTAATTCATCAACACCTTCATCTTTCAATAATGATGTTGTAATTATTGGATCATTTCCAGCAAGATTTTTTACCTTATCTATATCAATTTTTTCAGGCAGATCTGTTTTATTAATGACAATAATTCTATCTCTACCTTCACTTATTTTAAAAAGTTCCTCATCAGAATCCGTTAGTGCTTCATTAAAATTTAAAACAAGAAGAACCAGTTCTGCTTCTAATACTACTTTTCTTGAACGTTCTACTCCGATTTTTTCAACTAAATCCTCTGTTTCCCGAATACCTGCTGTATCTAATAATCGAAGAGGTACTCCTCTAACATTTACATATTCCTCTATTACATCTCTTGTAGTCCCAGCTATTTCAGTGACGATTGCTTTATTATCATGAACCAAATTGTTTAGTAATGATGATTTCCCAACATTTGGACGTCCTATAATAACAGTGGATAAACCCTCTCTTAATATTTTCCCCTGTTGAGCTGTTTGTAAAAGCTTATCTATATCATTTTTTACAAAGGTAGCTTTTTCCTTCAAGATCTCTAATGTCATTTCTTCTGCATCATATTCAGGATAATCAATATTTACTTCAACATGTGCCACAGTTTCTAATAAGGCTTGTCTAAGTCTTTGAATGCGTTTAGATAATTTACCTTCAATTTGAGACATAGCCACATTCATTGCACGATCTGTTTTTGCTCTAATTAAATCCATTACTCCTTCAGCTTGTGATAAATCTATTCTTCCATTTAGAAATGCTCGTTTTGTAAATTCACCTGGTTCAGCTAATCTAGCTCCCTCTTTTAACACTAATTGTAGAATTCGATTAACAGAAACAATACCACCATGACAATTGATTTCAACCATGTCTTCCCTTGTAAATGTTTTTGGTGATAATAAAACTGAAACCATTACTTCCTCAATTTTTTCTTTTGTTTCAGGATCAACAATATGTCCATAATTAATTGTGTGACTTTCTACATCTTTTAAATGTTTCTTTCCTCTGTATATTTTATCTGAAATTTGTATCGCGTCATTTCCACTAATTCGAATTATAGCTATTGCACCTTCACCCATTGCAGTAGATATGGCTGTAATTGTATCCAATTCCACCTACCACACCTCCTATACTTCAAACTCGTTTATCCATCTATTATGGAAAGAATAAACAACTACCCAAATAAATAGAATACCATAAATTTATTCTTGAAAAAAGAACTTATCCACAATACTTATCCTTTTTCTTTCATCCACAATATATATAAAACATTATAGCTTCTTTTTTATCCACATGTGGATAGATGAAATTGTATCATATAGAAAAGCATCAGCAAGTCTAATTGTGGATAAAAATATATTCACCTCATTTGTTTATCATTTTTTTCATCTATTCCATTATTATTCCTATCATAATCTTTATACAGGATTGGAATAAAAAGTAGATAATAACCAATTTAAAAATATGTAATAAGGACATCTGTCCATACTTCATAGTGACTTCTATAGCGCAGCAACGGATCAGCCTCCACACTATCCATTTTGAATACTGCTAAAGTACATGTACATGGGGGTCTGTCTCTGCCTCTGCAAGTGTTGCTCTCTGTTGTTATATGCGTCGAGACAACTCGAAGTTTATTCGTGATGCATATGCTCGTCACTGAAGTCGCCGCAATCCACTCCTGAAATGTTTTATTTTCAGGGTAGACCACCTATGCAAGCAAAACTTGCACCATGAGGGATGAAAATTTTCTATCTAAGATATACTACCTTCCCGCAATTCCAATCTAATACTGTTTGCGGGAACAATATAGACTTCATTCATCCCGCATTTTTGTTTTTCCACCGTTTGCGGGAACAATATCGAGTCTTCTTCCCGCAAATCCACTTTCCCACTATATGCGAGAACTTTCGTATTTTCAGGGTAGAATAAATAAAAAAACACTTATACCATTTTGATATAAGTGTTTAAATAAAGTATGCAATTATTTAAGTGATTCTAAGATGACTGTAACTTCTATTTTGGAGCAACAATAATTCGTCTATTTGGTTCTTCACCATCAGAGTAAGTTGTAATTCCTTTAACATTTTGTAATGTAGTATGAATTATTTTTCGTTCGTGGGCATTCATCGGTTCTAAACGAACTTCTCTTTTCGTACGAAGAGCCTTATTACTTAGCCTCATAGCTAATGTTTCCAGGGCTTCTTTTCGTCGTTCACGATATCCTTCTGCATCTAAATAAATACGAACATAATTATCTGATTGACGATTTGCAACGAGATTAACTAAGTATTGTAGTGAATCTAACGTTTGTCCTCTTTTTCCAATTAATACGCCAATATCAACACCTGTGATATTTAAAAATATACCTTCATTTCTTTCATCTTTTTCTACACTTGCAGAAATACCCATCTTATCAATGGTTTCTCGTAAGAAAAGAATAGCTTCTTTAATTGGATCAGGTTTCAATTTCACCTCAACGACTGCTGGTTTTCCACCTAACAATCCGAAGAAACCTTTTTGGGCTTCTTCAATTACCTTAATCTCCACTTGCTCTTTTGTAGTCTGAAGTTTTGATAATCCTAACTCAACCGCTTCATCCACTGATTTCCCAGATACAGTCACTTTTCTCACTTATTTTTCGCTCCCCCTGTTTCAGGCTCCTTCGCTTTTCCTACGTTTGGCCCAGTAATAAAATACGTTTGAACGATCATAAACAGGTTACCAATTACCCAATAAAGTGCTAGTGCAGACGGGAAGAATGCTGCAAACGCGATAATCATAATCGGCATTAAATACATCATCATACGCATTTGAGGATTATCCGTTACCATCATCATTTTTTGTTGAATGAACGTCGTTGCACCTGCAATTAAAGGTAAAATAAAATAAGGATCGGCACTACCTAATTCAAACCATAAAAATACTTGTGGATCATAATGTCCATATTGAACAGGATCTATTTCTGGATTAATCTGAGGTGTTCGTATAATTGCATGATAGAAACCTATCAATATTGGCATCTGAACAAAAATTGGTAAACACCCAGCTAATGGATTAACACCATGTTTTTGAA
The DNA here is from genome assembly GCF_029688925.1 of Evansella sp. AB-P1. GTDB lineage: Bacteria > Bacillota > Bacilli > Bacillales > Salisediminibacteriaceae > Evansella. The sequence goes on along the minus strand of NZ_JARUKY010000020.1, from coordinate 16,175 downwards.
AAAGTGCCATCGTTTCCTGTTGTAATTTCTGTTGAGTCTGTTGATCTTTTGCACTATACTGTTCTCTTAATTCTTTCATTTCAGGTTGAATAGCCTGCATTGCCTTCGTACTTTTCGTTTGCTTAATCATTAAAGGTAATATTAAAATACGAAGTAAAATTGTTACAATAATAATCGCTAAACCATAGCTATTTCCTAATGCTTCAGCAATCGTTATCATTAACCAAGATAAAGGATATACAAAATAAGAATCCCAAATCCCCTCTCTTGCATCAGTGATTGGTTGATCTATATTAAAACAACCAGTCATAATAACCATTAAACCTACTAAAATAAATATTAAACTTATTTTCCTTGCCACGTGCTGTCCTCCTAACCTTTTCCTAAAACATAGTATATAAAAACGCCAATCACATCATGATTGCATGTAATAATGTGAATGACCGAAAAAACATGAGAATTCTGCTACTATTTAACCCTTTTTCTATCATTACATTCTGGTACAGGGTCAAATCCACCTGGATGTAATGGTTGACACTTAACAATTCTTTTAATAGTTAACCATGCTCCTTTTAATGCACCAAAACGTTCGATCGCTTCTATACTATATTGGGAGCAAGTGGGATAAAACCGACATGTAGGTGGTGTAAAGCGTGAAATATATCTTTGGTAAAGACCAATTAGTTTTAGAAAGATCCATTTCACTTTCCATTCACCTCTTTATGTCTCTTGCCATGTTTACGGTTATCTCTCTGTAAAACACCAGATAAATGCAATACATGGGATAAAGAGTTCTTCATCTGAGATAACTCCATTTGTGATGTAGGTTTTCGAGCTATAATGACAACATCATAATCATTCATTATGTTTACCATCAATTCTCTCAAAGACTCTCGAATTAAACGTTTAATCCGATTACGCATGACAGCATGTCCTATTTTTTTACTAACGGATAAACCAATTCTAACATTTTTTTGATTTTCCTTTTTTAAGTAATAAACAACAAACTGTCTATTTGCAACAGATTTCCCCTTTTGAAAAACCTCTTGGAATTCCTCATTTTTTTTCAATCGGTTTAACTTTTTCACTTACAAACACCTCATTCAATTTCTATCAAAAAATAAAATGATATCATTAATTTTTGATAGAACCCAAATTACATTATAAAGAAAAAAAGATCATATCGCTACACAAACATCATTATTTCCTTTATTCAGTAACAAAATCCATAAATATACATCATATTTTCCAAAAAAGGCTCCAATAGTGAAAGTCAGACTACTGCAACGAACATCCACTTCACTGACAAATAAAAATTGTATCGAAGCAAATATAACCAGAGTATTACTAGTTGTCTAACTTGAAAATAGCCTAGCCTAGTTAACCATAGTGCAAGATTGAGTTCCAGGAGGTCTACTATAAACAATATAAGAATTTTTAAATTTTATGTATCGTATATAAAAGAAAAGACCACTGAGATCTCAGTGGCCTACTATTATGCAGATAGTACTTTTCTTCCTTTACGACGACGATTAGCTAATACTCTACGTCCATTTTTTGTACTCATACGAGAACGAAAACCGTGAACTTTTTTACGTTTACGATTATTTGGATTAAATGTTGGTTTACCCATCTATAACACCTCCTGCAGGAAATTACGAAAACGACAGTCTTAGAAATTATATGAAAGTCATCCCCGCTTGTCAAGTTTTTATAAAAAATTTACTAAGTTCTGACTACCTTGAAATTATGGCTTAGTTTAGTACCTTTTGCTCTATTAAGTTCTTCCTCATATTACTTCATTATTTATATATTTTTTCATCTTTTACTCTTTTAGTATTCTTCTCGCCTTCAAAAATGTTTACAATGTCACCGTCTTCCATCAACACCTCTAAAAATGACAATTAAAAAATCGATGGAATATTTACTTTTTACTTTTTTATTTGAGGCAAATGGATAAAACATTTATTTAAACTTTTGTCATACAAACTTGTAACTTTTTTTATTTCTCCTAAATGTGGACAACTTTCTACATTTTTTTTATTTGCCCACAGCCTTTTTTTCACTTTTTACACAGTATCTTGTGTTGTGGACAAAAACTAAACACAAGCTATTGAATTATGTGGATAACTATTAGCGATTATTGCCAACAAAGAGTAAATTTGATATGATGTTGTTGTTTTTTTTCGTGGAAAACCTGTGGTAAAATATAAACTATCCACAACTGTGAGTATTTTTGTGGATAGTTATTAAGTGCTCTGTATAACATTGTCCACATATCTGTGAATTACGTGAATTAACATTTTTCTACTATATAATATGTTTTTCCACAATTTTCACCAATGTGTTTATATACAATTCTATACATCATGGCTATACATTTGTTGTACAAAGATGGATTTGTATGTTAAATTCGTTTATCTGTTATGTAACAAATCTAAGCAAAGGAGGGAAAATGTTTGGAAAACTTAAATGACCTATGGGAGCAAGCTTTAAAAATGATAGAAGAAAAAGTAAGTAAGCCTAGCTTTGATACTTGGTTTAAATTTACAAAAGCAGATTCCATTGACCAAGGAACGAATACGATTCATATAATTGCTCCTAATGAATTCGCGAGAGATTGGTTAGAAAACCGTTATTTAAGAATTATTACTGAAACTTTACATGAGTTAACTGGAGCTGAACTTGAAGCTAGGTTTGTTTTACCTAAGGAAGATAAAAGTAATGATTTAGAACTTTTAGAAAAGGTAAAACCACAAGTTAAAACGCCAGTTGAAATGAATGAAGAAATGCCTAAGCATATGCTAAATCCGAAGTATACATTCGATACGTTTGTTATTGGAAGTGGAAATAGGTTTGCACACGCAGCTTCTTTAGCTGTAGCTGAAGCACCTGCAAAAGCCTATAATCCATTATTTATATATGGTGGAGTCGGTTTGGGAAAAACCCATCTTATGCATGCTATTGGCCACTATGTTATTGATCATAATCCAAGTGCAAAGGTTGTTTATTTGTCATCCGAAAAGTTCACAAATGAATTTATAAATTCTATTCGTGATAATAAAGCGGTACACTTTCGCAATAAATACCGAAATGTGGATGTGCTATTAATAGACGATATTCAATTTTTAGCTGGAAAAGAACAAACACAAGAAGAGTTTTTCCATACATTTAATGCCCTTCATGAAGAAAGGAAACAAATTGTTATTTCTAGTGATCGTCCTCCTAAGGAAATTCCTACACTTGAGGATAGATTAAGATCGCGCTTTGAATGGGGATTAATTACCGATATTACGCCACCAGATTTAGAAACGAGGATAGCAATATTACGAAAAAAAGCAAAAGCAGAAAATCTTGATATTCCAAACGAGGTAATGCTTTATATAGCAAATCAAATCGATACGAACATACGTGAATTAGAAGGGGCTTTGATTCGAGTTGTAGCTTATTCTTCGTTAATTAATCAGGATATGAACGCAGATTTAGCTGCTGTTGCTTTAAAAGATATAATTCCTAATTCAAAACCTAAAACAATTACGATCCAGGATATTCAAAAAACAGTTGCTGACATATTTAGAATTCGTGTTGATGAATTAAAAGCAAAGAAAAGAACAAAAAGTGTTGCATATCCTAGACAAATTGCCATGTACTTATCTCGAGAACTTACTGATAATTCTTTACCAAAAATAGGTACTGAATTCGGAGGTAGGGATCACACTACCGTTATCCATGCACATGAAAAAATTTCAAAGCTTTTTTCAACAGATTCGGATTTACAAAAACAAATTCAAGAAATTAAAGAACAATTAAAATCATAAACTGTGAAAACTGTGAATAAATAAGTTCTATTTACCCACAGTTTATCCACATGTGGAAAACCATGCCACAAAAAGAGTTTGGAGAAGTTATCCACATATTCACAAGTATTACTACTAGTACTTCTATTATTTTTATAAATATATTAATAATATATGCTTAATAAAATGAGATTTTTATACATTATGAAATCATAAAGAAAGTGAGGATCGAAATATGAAATTTACTATACATCGTGACCAATTCGTTCAAAGTGTTCAGCATGTATCTAAAGCAATTTCTTCAAGAACAACCATTCCAGTATTAACAGGTATAAAATTAGTAGCTAATGAATATGGTGTTACATTAACTGGTAGTGATTCAGATATTTCCATTGAATCTTTTATACCTAAAGAAGATGGTGATCTTCAATTAGTAGAAGTAGAAGACAAAGGTAGTATCGTACTTCAAGCTCGTTTTTTCTCTGAAATTGTAAAAAAACTTCCAGAGGATACAATTGATATTCACGTAACAGATCAGCTTGTAACAACAATAAAATCAGGTTCATCTGTTTTTAATTTAAATGGTTTAGATCCAGAGGAATATCCTCGTTTACCTGAAATAGAAGAAGAAAATGTATTTAAGCTCCGTACAGATTTACTTAAAAATATTATCCGACAAACCGTTTTTGCCGTTTCAACTATTGAAACAAGACCTATATTAACTGGTGTAAACTGGACAATTGAGGATGGTTTACTCACTTGCACTGCAACAGATAGTCACCGTTTAGCTATGAGAAAAGCAAAAGTAGATACTACAAATGAATTATCATTTACTAATGTTGTTATTCCAGGAAAAAGTTTAAATGAATTAAGTAAAATATTAGATGAAAATGAAGAATGGGTTGATATTATCGTTACAGATAATCAAATTTTATTTAAAGGGAAAAATTTATTGTTTTTCTCAAGATTATTAGATGGAAATTATCCTGCTACGAAGAATATGATTCCAACTCAATCAAAAACTGGTGTAACACTAACTACAAAATTATTTATGCAAGCAATTGAAAGAGCATTGCTTCTTTCTAGAGATGGAAAAAATAATGTTGTAAATTTAAAAACGTTAGGTAATGGGAATATTGAAATTACTTCTGTAACACCAGAGGTTGGTAAAGTTACGGAGGATATAACTACAAATAGTTTCAACGGAGAAGAATTACGTATTTCTTTCAATGGGAAAAATATTATTGATGCATTAAAAGTTATTGAATCAACAGAAATAATGATTGATTTTACTGGAGCAATGAGCCCATTTGTAATTAAACCAATAGAGAATGATAACATGCTTCACCTATTCTCACCTGTTAGAACTTATTAAAATTTTTAATTTCCAATTTGGTTTATGACATAGACTATAGGGACGTTGATAACTACAAGATAGACCGCACATGCAAGTAAAAACTTGTACCATGGAGGATAAAAATACTTTCAAAGGGTGTTCATCCGTTACTGGTGACTCAATTACACCTAAGGTAAGCCCACGTCCTGTAGGCAACGGCGTAATGTCGCCATCCTAGCTCCTTGCACGGTCTCTACTTCCTAAAACTTACAGAGTAAGCTTTTAGGGGATTTTTGTCTCGCGCTGATCCCACTGGAGTCGCTGCCTTCCACTCCTGAACTAATACTTATTTTCAGGGTAGATATTGTAATTAATTAACTTACACAGCTATTTTTCATAAGTGTCTCAAATATTCATGTTTGAGACACTTCTTTTCTGTTACTCCTTTGTTAAAGGTTATCCCCATATCAAGCGTAATAACAAAATCACATTCTAAATTCCTCTAACTACCTAAACATATTTAGTTAATAAAACTATCTAGTTTTAAGGATAAATCGTATATTTTCTGAATAAATTGGCGTATTTGTAAAATTTTTAGTACAATATAAGTTGAGCATTTTTGTGTCAGTTATTATCAAAGTGAAAATATATGAGTAAGATAAAGAGGATGTGACCCAATATGGAACATAATATTACAATTCATGATGAATATATGACATTGGGACAACTATTAAAAGAATTAGGGGTAATTTCCACTGGCGGAGCAGCTAAGTGGTTTTTACAAGAAACTCCAGTCAAAGTTAATTCTGAAATGGAAAACCGTAGAGGAAAAAAGCTATATCCTGGAGATAAAGTTGAAATTGAAAATTTCGGGGTAGTTTTAATTAATAAGTAAGTAATTGAGGGATTCCTTTGTATATTAAAAATATAACCATTAAAAATTATCGGAACTATCACGATTTAACTCTTAATTTTCAAAATAAAATTAATGTAATTATTGGAGAAAATGCACAAGGGAAAACCAACTTAATGGAAGCTATCTATGTGCTTGCAATGGCAAAATCACATCGTACAACAAAAGACAAAGAATTAATTCGATGGGATCAATCCTTTGCTAAAGTAGAAGGTCACTTAGAAAATAGACATGGACCACTTCAAATGGAAGTGGTATTTTCTCATAAAGGAAAAAAAGTCAAACTAAATCATCTTGAAAAAAAAAGGTTGAGTGACTATATTGGTTCTTGTAATATCGTTATGTTTGCTCCTGAGGATCTAAACCTTGTAAAAGGAAGTCCTCAAGTACGGAGACGATTTTTAGATATGGAAATGGGACAAATTCACTCTATTTATCTTTATCATCTATCTCAATACTATAAGATTATGAAGCAGAGAAACCAATGGTTGAAGGATGTTCAACAAAAAAAGAAAAAACAAGATACAACAATGTTGAATGTCATGACAGATCAATTAATTCATTCTGCATGTCATATTATTGAAAAAAGATTTGCGTTTATTAATAAGCTCCAGAGATGGGCTGAACCTATTCATCGAGAAATAAGTCGAGGTTTAGAAACATTAAAAGTAAAGTATATCCCATCAATTAACGTATCAGAAGAGATGGATTTGTCGACACTAAAAATAATACTTCAAGATGAATTTCAACGTTTACAAGAAAGAGAACTCCATAGAGGTACAACGTTAATAGGACCACACCGAGATGATCTTCAGTTTCTTGTGAATGATAGAGATATTCATACGTTTGGTTCACAAGGTCAGCAAAGAACGACGGCACTATCTATTAAATTAGCCGAAATTGAACTAATATATGAAAAAGTAGGAGAGTACCCCATTTTATTATTAGATGATGTTTTGTCTGAGCTAGATGATTACAGGCAGTCACATTTATTAAGTACAATTCAAGGAAAGGTACAGACGTTTGTAACAACAACAAGTGTTGAAGGAATTGAGCATAGCACACTCCGCGAGGCAAAAATTTACCATGTAGAAAATGGAAAAATTAAAGTAAATAAGTGAGGTGTCTAATATGTTTATTCATTTAGGTGGAGATATGGTTTTACGTTCAAATAAAGTTATTGCCATTTTAGATTATCAAAGTAAAGAGGTTTCTCAAGATAATGAGGTATTTATTGAGCATAATGAGTTAAATAAGAAAACAGTGTCTATTTCTAATGATAATCCAAAATCCATTGTTATTACAGAAAATGAGATTTATTTGTCTCCTATATCCTCTCATACTTTAAAAAGACGTGCTGAAACAGTGACGGTTTTAGAAGAAGAATAAATAAACATTCATACTTTTTTAAAATCAACGATTGTTCAAGTGTTGGAAACATATAAATATGCTTCCTTAAATTTTGAACAACATTTTTATAGATATTACTTTGTTGCAGTGCAAAAAACTGCAAGGAAAAGTGTAGGTGAAAAAATTGACTATAGAACAACAATCATATGATGAAAGTCAGATTCAAGTTTTAGAAGGATTAGAGGCCGTTCGTAAAAGGCCAGGTATGTATATAGGATCAACAAGTGCACGCGGATTACACCATCTTGTGTGGGAAATTGTTGATAATAGTATTGACGAAGCAATGGGTGGCTATTGTGACACAATAAAGGTTACGATTGAAGAAGACAATAGTATTACAGTTGAAGATAACGGTCGAGGTATTCCAGTAGGAATTCATGAAAAAATGGGAAGACCTGCTGTTGAAGTTATTATGACAGTCCTTCACGCAGGTGGGAAATTTGGTGGTGGAGGTTATAAAGTATCAGGGGGACTACATGGTGTAGGTGCCTCAGTTGTTAATGCCCTTTCCACTTCACTAGAAGTATTTGTTCATTTAGAAGGGCAAATTCACTATCAGAAATTTAGTCAAGGGGTTCCAGAGGGAGACCTTAAGATTATTGGTGAAACAGAAAAACGAGGAACTATTATTAAGTTCAAACCAGATCCAGAAATTTTTACAGAAACAACAGTATTTGAATATGACATTCTAAAGAATAGATTACGGGAGTTAGCTTTTTTAAATCGAGGGCTACGTATTTTTATTAATGATAAACGTGAAGGTGGAAAAAATGCTGAATACTTTTATGAAGGCGGGATTTCTTCCTTTGTAGAGCATTTAAATCGAACAAAAGAACCATTACATGAACCACCAGTTTTTATAGAAAGTGAAAAAGAAGGTATTTCTGTTGAAATTGCAATGCAGTACAATGATGGTTTTGCAAGTAACCTTTATACCTTTGCTAATAATATTAATACTCACGAAGGTGGTACACATGAGTCTGGGTTTAAAACTGCACTCACTCGAGTAATAAATGATTATGCAAGAAAAAATAGTTTATTTAAAGAAGCGGATCCAAACTTAATTGGAGATGATGTACGTGAAGGCTTAACAGCAATTATTTCTGTTAAAATTCCTGATCCTCAATTTGAAGGTCAAACGAAAACAAAGCTAGGAAATAGTGAAGCCAGAACAATTACAGACTCTTTATTTACAGAGCACATGGCAAAATATATGGCTGAGAATCCAAATGTGGCTAGGAAAATAGTTGAAAAAGGGATTATGGCTTCAAGAGCTCGAGATGCTGCTAAAAAAGCAAGAGAATTAACTAGACGTAAATCTGCATTAGAGATTAGTTCTTTACCAGGTAAACTTGCAGATTGCTCCTCAAAGGATGCATCCATTAGTGAACTATATATTGTTGAGGGTGACTCAGCTGGTGGTTCAGCAAAACAAGGTCGTGATCGTCACTTCCAAGCAATATTGCCACTACGAGGAAAAATTATAAATGTAGAAAAATCTAGATTAGATAAGATTCTTTCTAACAATGAGGTTCGAGCAATTATAACAGCACTGGGAACAGGTATTGGTGGCGACTTTGATATTACGAAGGCAAGATATCATAAAACTATTATCATGACCGATGCTGACGTAGACGGTGCCCATATTCGTACTCTATTACTTACCTTCTTTTATCGTTATATGCGACCATTATTAGAGGAAGGTTACATCTACATTGCTCAGCCACCATTATATAAAATTCAACAAGGTAAACAAATTCATTATGCCTATAATGAAAAAGAATTGGAACGCATTATGGCTGAAATTCCGTCTAATCCAAAACCTGGTCTTCAACGTTATAAAGGTCTTGGAGAAATGAATCCTATACAATTGTGGGAAACGACAATGGATCCAAATACTAGAACAACGTTACAGGTTACATTAGAGGATGCCATGGTAGCTGATGAAACGTTTGAAACATTAATGGGAGATAAGGTTGAACCAAGGCGTGATTTTATCCAAGCCAATGCACACTACGTGAAGAACCTTGATATTTAATTATATCAATCCTATCAATTAACGTTTTAATGAAGACCATGCAGCTTGTAGCTGCATGGTTCATGTACTTTAAATTAAAAGGCATAAATTAAAAGCATTGCAGAAAAAGGATTCTGAAAATTAATATTAAAGCTCATTGTCATATATAGTATTCTTCCATCTAAGCTTTTAAAAGCAAGCTGTTAATATATAAATATTGATTTAGATTCATAAACGGATGAAGCACAAAATTATTCCGTTAGAATTTGGTGAACGGAGGTACAAGGAATGTCTGAACAAGATCAATCAAGAGTAAAAGAAATTAATATTAGTCAGGAAATGAAAACATCCTTTATGGATTATGCGATGAGTGTTATTGTAAGTCGTGCATTACCTGATGTAAGAGATGGATTAAAGCCTGTTCACCGTCGTATATTATATGCGATGAATGAGTTAGGAATGACTTCAGATAAAGCATATAAAAAATCAGCCCGTATCGTTGGAGAAGTAATTGGTAAATATCACCCACATGGTGATTCTGCTGTTTATGAAACAATGGTTCGTATGGCACAAGACTTTAGTTATCGGTATATGCTTGTTGATGGTCATGGTAATTTCGGTTCTATTGATGGGGACGCAGCAGCTGCCATGAGATATACAGAAGCTAGAATGTCAAAAATATCAATGGAGCTTGTTCGTGACATAAATAAAGATACAATAGATTACCAGGAAAACTATGACGGTTCAGAAACAGAACCAATTGTTCTTCCTGCCCGTTTCCCAAATCTTTTAATTAATGGTACTTCTGGAATAGCTGTAGGGATGGCTACTAACATACCCCCACATCAACTAGGAGAAGTTATTGACGGAGTTCTAGCATTAAGTGAAAACCCTTCTTTAACTAGCACAGAATTAATGGATTATATACCAGGACCTGATTTCCCAACAGGTGCAGAAATAGTAGGGATTTCAGGAATTCGTCGTGCATATGAGACTGGAAAAGGATCTATTACAATCCGTGCAAAAGCAGAGATTGAAGATAATAATGGAAAACCAAGGATTATTGTTAATGAAATACCATATCAAGTAAACAAAGCTCGTTTAATTGAAAAAATAGCAGAGCTTGTTCGAGATAAAAAGATAGATGGAATCACAGACCTACGTGATGAATCGGATCGTAATGGTATGCGTATTGTTATGGAGCTACGTCGAGATATTAATGCTAATGTTCTATTAAACAATTTGTATAAGCAAACGGCATTACAAACAAGCTTTGGTATTAATATGCTAGCATTAGTGAATGGTCAACCTAAGGTACTATCGTTGAAGGAAGTCCTATACCATTATTTAGAGCATCAAAAAGTAGTAATTCGCCGTCGAACTGCTTTTGAGCTGAAAAAAGCAGAAGCGAGAGCACACATACTTGAGGGTCTTCGGATTGCATTAGATCATATTGATGAAATAATCACCTTAATTCGTGGATCAGAAACGACTGAAATTGCAAGACAAGGCTTAATTGAACAATTTAACTTAAGTCATGATCAAGCACAAGCAATATTAGATATGCGACTACAACGGTTAACAGGCTTAGAAAGAGATAAAATCGAGTCAGAATATCAAGAACTTGTAGAAAAAATTAAAGAGTTAAAAGCAATTTTAGCTGATGATGAAAAAGTTCTCGAAATTATTCGAGAAGAATTAACTGATATTCGTGATAGATATAACGATGAAAGAAGAACAATTATCACTTTAGGTGAAGATAGCTTAGAGGATGAAGACCTTATCCCTCGTCAAAATGTAGTTATTACCTTATCACATAACGGATATATAAAACGTATTCCACTTTCTACTTACCGTAGTCAAAAACGTGGAGGTCGTGGTATACAAGGAATGGGAACGCATGATGACGATTTTGTACAACATTTATTTATTACAAATTCTCACGATCATATTCTGTTCTTTTCAAATAAAGGAAAAGTATATCGCTTAAAAGGGTATGAAATTCCTTCCTTTAGTAGAACAGCAAAGGGAATTCCTATAATCAACCTTCTTCAAATAGATAAAGATGAGTATATTAGCACGGTCATTCCTATTGAAGAATTTGCTGAGGATCGTTATCTTTTCTTTATGACGAAAGATGGAGTTGCAAAACGAACAAAGCTTCAAGCTTTTGCTAATATCCGTCGTGGTGGTTTATTTGCAATCAATCTTCGTGAAGGCGATACTCTTTATGGTGTTCGTTTAACGGATGGATCTAAGGAAATTATTGCTGGTACTAGAAAAGGTATGTCTATTCGATTCCATGAAAACGATGTACGTTTCATGGGACGTACAGCCACAGGTGTAAAAGGTGTAACATTACAAGAGGACGATCAAGTAGTAGGAATGGATATTATAGAAGAAGGACAGCATGTCTTAATCGTAACTGAAAAAGGCTTTGGTAAGCGGACAGCAGTAGAGGATTATCGTATTCAAAGTCGAGGCGGTAAAGGAATTAAAACATGTAACATAACGGACAAAAATGGAGATCTTGTATCATTAAAGGTTGTAGCTGATGATCATGACCTTATGATTATTACAAACTCTGGTGTTATTATTCGAATGCATGTAAATGAAATATCTATTACTGGTCGAAATACGCAAGGCGTTCGTCTCATCCGTGTAGGAGATGAAGAACAAGTATCAACTGTTGCTCGAGTAAATATTGATGATGACGATGAAACAATTGAAGATTTGGATATAGAAGAAAATAGCGATACCATTAGTGTTGAAATAGAAACTGAAGTAGATAATGTGAACAAGGAAGAAGAATAACATAAACAAATTTATTTTACGAAACTGTCTTAAAGATATTTAGGCAGTTTCTTTTTTTTTTTGAATAAAATAGTGATATTGGTAAAAATTATATATGTTTACAAAATATATTAAGAGGTGGACATATGAACCATGAAAGGGAAGAAAGAGCTACATCGGAACAATTAACGAATAGGCAAGGTCATCCAGTAACAGATAATCAGAATGTAAGAACGGTAGGTAATCGTGGTCCAACTACTCTTGAGAACTATGACTTTTTAGAGAAAATTAGTCATTTTGATCGTGAAAGAATTCCAGAAAGAGTTGTCCATGCAAGAGGAGCTGGAGCTCATGGTTATTTTGAAGCTTATGGGACAATAGGAGATGAACCAATTTCCAAATATACTAGAGCCAAGCTGTTTCAGGAAAAGGGAAAGCAAACTCCAGTATTCGTCCGCTTTTCTTCTGTTGTACATGGGGGACACTCACCTGAAACATTAAGAGATCCAAGAGGATTTGCAGTAAAGTTTTATACAGAGGATGGAAATTGGGACTTAGTAGGAAACAATTTGAAGATATTTTTTATTCGAGATCCACTAAAGTTTCCGGATTTAGTTCATGCATTTAAACCAGATCCAGTAACAAATCTTCAGGATGGAGAAAGAATTTTCGATTTTATTTCTCAAACTCCAGAAGCGATGCACATGATTACATTTTTATTTTCACCTTGGGGAATACCTGCCAATTATCGTCTTATGCAAGGATCTGGTGTTAATACATATAAATGGGTAAATAAAGATGGTGAAGGATTTCTAGTTAAATATCATTGGGAACCAAAGCAAGGAATAAAAAATTTAACTCAAGAAGAAGCGGAACAGATACAGGGGAAAAATTTTAATCATGCAACACAAGATTTATATGAAGCAATAGAAAATGGAGATTTCCCTGAATGGGAATTATTTGTTCAAATTATAAGTGATGATGAACATCCTGAATTAGATTATGATCCATTAGATCCAACAAAATTATGGTATAAGGATGATATACCATGGCAACCTGTTGGTAAAATGGTGTTAAATAAAAATCCAGAAAATTATTTTGCAGAAGTTGAACAAGCAGCCTTTGGTACAGGTGTTCTAGTAGATGGGTTAGATTTTTCAGATGATAAATTGTTACAAGGAAGAACTTTTTCTTATTCAGATACACAACGTTATCGAGTAGGTTCAAATTATTTACAGTTACCAATTAATTCACCTAAAAAGCATGTGGCAACAAATCAACGGGATGGACAAATGGAATACCATGTTGACAAAGGAAAAGGTCAAAATCCACATGTTAACTATGAGCCATCAATTATAGGTGGGTTAAAGGAAGCACCTAAAGAAGGAAAGGATCATACTCCATATGTAGAAGGGGAATTGAAAAGAGAATCTATTGAAAGGCAAAATAATTTTACACAGGCTGGAGAAACGTATAGAAGATTTTCAAATTGGGAAAGAGATGAATTAATAAAAAACCTTGTTAATACTTTAAAACCTTGTCGTGCAGAAATACAAAATACCATGGTGGAATTATTAACGAAATGTGATGAGGAATATGGGAAACGTGTTGAAGATGGCTTGAATTCAGATAACGATGATGAAACGTTATCCCATAGAAACCCTATTGGAAATAAAGATTCCGATGATGCAGTTAAGAAAGCAGAACAAATAGGGCATCCATCAGATCCATATTAATTAAAAACTAACCAAGTGTAGATGTAAATTAGACTTGGTTAGTTTTTTAATATGCATTTTTTCTAAAAGCTTAGTTGATTTTAGTAGTATATTGCTTGTATTGGATATGCTATGGATGAAAATTTTCCATTTGAAGGTAGGATTCTTCACCATTCACTTCTAAATAACTTAATAAAAAAGTAACCAAGATTACGAGGTTGGACTTTTAGAATACACTTTCGTAAAACTAAGTATTGTTATATTAAATAGATTTTTTATATGGAAATTTAATAAATAGTATTATAAATTTATAATTGAATGAATTTCATAAATAAAAATTATTGAAAAGACGTACATTATTTTCGATTGTAGTGGAAGACAGTGATTCTAGCGACGAGAATATGCTTCACGAATTAGCTTCGAGTTGTCTCGACGACATTACGCCGTTGTCCACAGGACGTGGGTTGCTCTTTGGCGTAATTGATCCGTCTGAAGCGAAGATCAAATTAAATATAAGTTTCTTGATATAAATATTCGTGTTTTAGAATGAAATAGTGAACTAGAAATTGACTCAATTATGTATTTAAAAAACTAGTTAAATTTCAAATTTGACAAAGTCTTTAAAAATATTTATAAATTAAAGATTATGGATTAAGAATGAAAAAACAACTATTAAATCCATTATTTTATACTTTCATATTATTTAAGAACAAAATAACGAAATACATATATGACAAAATAAACCAAAATAAGATAATATTATAACTAACTAGTAATGAAGAAATTAGAGAAGATTAATAGTGTATATAAAATAGGAGTGGTTACTAAAAATGAAAGTAAAAATTAATCAATTAATTCCTGGTTGTATTTTATCTGAAGATATTTATAAACATACTAACGCACCAATAATGAAAAAAAAGACTGTCCTAACTAAAGGTCATATAAATATTTTAAAAATATTTGTTATTTCATATGCAGTAGTAGAATCAAGGCTTGTAGATGGAAGAGAATATAAGCCAAGTGAAGTAATACAAGAAGAAAATAGTATTGGGGAAAATAAGACTGATTTCAAATCTACATTTATGGAAAGATATTTAGTTGCTGTGCAAAAATATAAAAAGCTATTTTCTAGTTGGCAAGCTGGGGCAAAAGTAGATGCTTTTGCAATTAGAAAAGTATTTTTACCACTGTATGAAATTAGTCCTACAAAGGATGATTTAATAGAACTCCATCATTATTGCACGAAAGAAGATTATTTATATTATCATTCTGTTGCAGTTAGCATCTTAAGCTATAACTTAGGAAAGAGATTAAACTTATCTAATGGAGAGGTAATTCAATTAGGTTTATCAGCATTGTTATCTGATTGTGGCATGTCCAAATTACCTATGAGTCTATTAATAAAAAAAGATCCATTAACAATTGAAGAATATGAAGAAGTAAAAAAACATCCAATGTTTGCATATCAAATGCTCAAGGATATTCCTGGATTTTCCAAGGCGGCTTTATTAGGTGTGATACAGCATCATGAAAGAAATGATGCTAGTGGCTATCCACTTAAACTTTCTCAAGAAAAACTTCATCTTTTTGCAAAAATTATCTCTATATGTGATATATACCATGCAATGACATCTGAACGTTATTACCGTAAGAAAAGATCTCCATTTAAAGTTATTGAATCTTTAAAGCAAGAGCATTTTAGTAAAATTGACATTATAGTTTTAGAAAATTTTATTCTAATGATATTAGATTTATCAATAGGCAAAAAAGTACGTTTAAACAATGGAGAAATTGGGGA
This sequence comes from Evansella sp. AB-P1, assembly GCF_029688925.1. Lineage (GTDB taxonomy): Bacteria > Bacillota > Bacilli > Bacillales > Salisediminibacteriaceae > Evansella. Next base: position 396 of record NZ_JARUKY010000020.1, on the reverse strand, counting down.
AATAGTATTTCTAGATGATAATGAACCAACAAGGCCAATTGTAAAATTAACTAATAATGAACTATTAAAATTAACAAGTAATCGAGAACTGTATATAGAAGACATGTTATTAAGGGATGAAGTATCGAATTAATTTTAAATTATTTTAAATTTAATATTGATTTAGATTATATAATATGGTAAATTATTATTCGTTGTCTTTAAAAACAACAAATGCACATCTTCAATTAAAGAAAAAAAAGTATTGACTTATATATTTTGATTTGATATGATGTATAAGTCGCTAACAAAAAACACATTAAATGTAAACGTTTATTTTGTTAGTAATTGACCTTTGAAAACTAAACAAAAAGCCAAACGAAGTGGGATATGAAAATATCCCGTCAATGAATTATT
>NZ_JARUKY010000002.1 GCF_029688925.1 Evansella sp. AB-P1 | reverse complement strand
GGCAACCGCAAGTCGGTCACCATTGAAATAATCTATCCTGATAGAAACTGTTAAGAAATTGGTTTTCTAAACATTCTTGGAATAATACCTTGTTTTGGTGAAAAGAAGAATGCAAGTAAAAACAAAATCGAAGCAGCAAGTACGATGGATGCCCCAGATGCAACATCATAAACAACTGAGAAGAACAGACCACTAATTGCTGAAACCACTCCTATTAGAGCTGACAATAAGAGCATTACAGGAAAACGATCTGTCAATAAATAGGCTGTAGCCCCTGGTGTTATAAGCATTGCCACAACAAGTATGATACCTACTGTTTGCAATGAAGCTACTGTTACTAATGATAATAGTAACATTAAAATATAATGTATCAATTTTACTGGTAGACCTGAAGCTTTTGCCATCGTTGGATCAAAAGTACTTAAAAGCAATGGCCGATAAAAAATTACAATAGCTATTAAAACAAATACACCTATCCCAACTGTAATAAGTAAATCTGTTCTTGAAACGGCTAATACATTACCGAACAATATATGCCACAAATCAAAACGAGTCCCTCGTAAGCTTGTTATCATCACAACACCTAAGGCAAACATAGCTGTAAACATAATTCCAATTGCTGAATCTTCTTTTATTCGACTATTCTGTGATATATATCCAATAGCTAATGCTGTTAATACTCCTGTTACTACTGCACCTAAAAAAAAGCTTGCACCAATCATATAAGAAACGACAACACCAGGTAAAACAGCATGAGAAATAGCATCCCCCATCAATGCCATTCCTCTTAAAATAATATAACAACCAATGACACCACAAATAACACCAACAAGTACGGATGCAACTAACGCCTGCTGCAAGTATGTGTAACGAAATAATTGATCAATGAACATAGGTATTTGGTTAATCAAGGATTCACCACCACCAATTCTTTCCCCTCTTGTATGAAAGTCGTACTCCCTTGATATGCGCGCTTTAAATTTTCAGCAGAATAAACGTCTTTAACGGAGCCAGCATGGATGAGTTCTTGATTCAATAAAACTAATTGATCAAAATATTTTTCTACTTTGCTTATATCATGATGGATTACAAATATTGTCTTGTTGGCGTTCCTAAGTTCGTGAAGTAAATTTACAATTATTTCTTCAGACTTTACATCAATTCCAACGAATGGTTCATCTAAGAAAAAGATATCTGCATTTTGAGTTAGGCTTCGTGCAATAAAAACTCTTTGCTGTTGTCCACCAGAAAGCTCCCCAATCTGTCTATTTGCAAAATCCTCCATACCAACTTTCCTTAAGGAATCATTTACAATTCTTTTGTCATTTCGACTTGGCCTTTTATACCAAGGAATGTGGGGATACCTACCCATTAAAACAACATCCTCTACGCGAACAGGGAAATCCCAATCAATCGTACTACGTTGAGGTACATAAGCAATATTCTTACGTACTTCCCTAATTTTTTTACCAAAAATAGTAACCTTCCCGGTATATTTCTCTAAACCGAGCATTGCTTTCATTAACGTTGACTTACCTGCACCATTTGGTCCAATTACACCAACAATATTTCCTTCATTAATGGAAAAACTCACATTCTTAAGTGCTAAGTTCCCATGGTAATGAACAGACAAATGATCAACTATAATTTCTGTATTATTTGCCATTTCCATCCTCCTGTTCAATACATTCCTTATTAATATTTAAAACGTATTTTAAAGATAAATTACTATATGTCGTACAGGCAACGAATGTGAATATGAACGATTTTTTTTCGTAAGATTTAAAAAGTTGCCCTAAGTAAACATTTCTTATCTATCATTATAGTTTGCTTATTCTATATTTTCAATCCTTAAATAATAATAATTTTAAATTACAAATTAAAACAACTCAAAAATAGTTTAACGGGTTACTTGCGAGGTGCAAAAATTGTAAATCTCAGACCAAATCACAAGCTTAATCACACAACTTTCACAACTAAAATCACAGTTTAAAAGGCACGAAGATATGTTCTTCGTACCTTTTAATATCATATTTGCTTGTTATACTAACGGTCCGTTACTTGAACAATGTTACTCGTTATGATTCCTTGTATCAATAAGAATACCTTCCTTATCAAGCCTTTTATAACTATAAGGAATATGGCTTAATTCATTATACATTTCATTCCAAATTATATTTATGAAACGAGATGGTTCTTTAAATAGATAATCAGAAGACACATTTTTGAAACGATAACGTTCGTTTGGGTAGGTTTCACCACAATCAAATAAATCAAGAACATCTTCTTCGATTGCAATTGCACCGATTTTAAACTCATAAACAGAATATAGTTCTTCAAAAAAACTTGTAAAGTCTGTAAACTCCTCTTTCCTTATACCAATTTGGCCCCATTCAGGTTCATCAAATTCATCTCCATAAAACCAAAAATTAACCATAAGTGCATTTGAAGAAACCGTTTCTATTTGTAATGTTGCCTTTCGTTTTCTTGGAAAATTGACATATAATCTTAATCTTAGTGAGTGTAATTTAATGGGGTGTGGGTCTTCTTCATCAAAGGAGTATCCTCTTTCAAAAAAGGCTATTATTTCATCGACGTTTTTGTCTACGATTTCAACTTTATTTGTTAACTTGGATAACCTACTTATAATGGCTTGTATTGCTTTCGATTTCTTTTCTTTAAGTTCCGTAATGAAACTAACTTCAAGGAAAGGACCACCTTGCAACCATTGGGAACACTCCATCAAAAATTCCTCCTAAACGTTCAAATAAATACATTCACTTATTCCTCTATTTGCTTCTTGCACTAAACTCCACGTAACTTTAAGTACATTACTTCACAAAATCTGTTTATTCCTTCCATTAATTTTAGCATAAATATCCAATTTTTTCTTTTTCACAGCAAAATTCACATGACAAATCACATCGACATCACAAGAAGATATATTTATTTCCACCTATGTGAATAGGTGTGTGAATTACTTTGTGATTTCATGTCTATTTAGTAATAAAAGATTGATATAGTAACAAAAAAACACACGTGATTTCTGGTGTGAAATCGCATGTGTTTTTGCTTGTGAATGGCTTTTTAGCACCTATGAAAATAAACCCGTTAAAAATAGTTTCGAGTGTTTTTGTAATTAAATTCTATCTTTATAAATTGGTAAAAGGAGGCTTACTTTTGTCCCTTTAGATTCTTCACTTTCAACAAAAAAACGCCCTTTATGCTCTTCAATAATTTGTTTACATAATGGAATCCCAATTCCAGTTCCCTTTTCTTTTGTTGTGAAAAAAGGTTGGTCAATTTTTGAAAGTATAGCTTCTGGTATTCCAGGACCCTGATCTACTAATTCAATTCTAAAAAAGTCCCCATCATTATATGTATTTAATTTAAATGTCCTATTTTCCTTTTGCTTATCATAAGCTTCTATTGAATTTCTTAATATATTGATCAGAACTTGTTTTATCATCTGATCATTGACATACACTGGTGAATCTGATCCATTAATTGAAAACGTAAAATGTACATCATGTAACAAACATTCAGAACGGAAAATCATTAATAAAGATTCCATTAATGTTAATGGTTTAACAAAGTGCAATTCAATTTCTTTCCTAGAAACCGATAAAAAATCTTCAATAATTTTATTCATTCGTTCTATCTCAGAAAAAATAGTATCATAATACTTGTTTAAATTATTTGATAATCGTGATAATTGGAGAAAACCTTTAATAACTGATAAAGGATTTCTTAATTCATGAGCTACTCCTGCAGCCACCTGAGTCACAGCTTCCATTTGTTGTTGTGTTTTCAACATTTTTTCATGTTTTAGAAGCAGACTTTCATCCTTAAATGACACTATAACAAAATTATTTTCAAATTTCACAGCCTGTACACTTAACTGAATACCATCTTCCCGAAACGACGTTTCAGCACATTTTTCATTCTCCTTTTTCAAGGTATTTAGGAGAGAATATATTGACTCATAAAACGCATGATACTGTTCTAAGTAAAATGGTTCATTCATTTTAAAAGTTGCAATATTTAAACTTTCAAATAATGACTCCAACTGAGAGTTCCAATCAAGGATAACCCCATCAATATCCATAAAAATAATAGGAATTGGAAGACCATTAAACATACTGTATTTACTTTCCACTATCATTTTTTTCCCAATAATAACAACTACATTATCTATTCGTTCACCTTTTAATTGAAGAGGATGATAGTCTGCTCCTATTTTTAAGGTTACATTCAATTCTTGAAGAGAATGTTCCTTGGAGTAAATTATCTTATGATAAAAATGCTGAAACTTGTTCCATTCTTTAGTACTAAAACACCCTTGAAAATCTTTCTGAACATGACTTTTAACGGTGTCATCGTTTATATACAATCTTTTAAGGTTTTCATTTAGATCAAATACGAAGGTCCATGTATTAGAGAGCTCTGAAATTTTATTTAACAAAAAGTTATTTTCATAAGCTTCTTTTTTTGTATTTACCATAAATATGCTCTCCTTACAATACATATCATTGTCAGTTTCCTTGCCTTTAGTATACATGAATATGGAACATTTTGCTGTAAGAACCATATTTATAATAAAAAGTGTTAATTTTATTACTTAAATTGGTTTTAGGAGGTATACTTCATGAATCCCCTCGTTCGTCAAATGGTGAATCAGAAGATTAGATCTTTAACTGTTAAAGAATTAATTCGTTTAGGAAGAGAAAATAGAATATCTATAACTGTAAAGCAAGCAAAAGAAGTTCTTGCCATTCTTCAAGAGGAACCGTTCGATATTGGTGATAAAAAATTAGTATTATCTGTAAACAAAAAATTAAAATCAAATTTAGATCCAAAGCTTTACCAAAAAGCAAGAAAATTACTAAAACCTTATGAATCATATTTAGATTATTCTATAGACTAAAAACTTTTCTCCACTATACATGTATCTTACACCATGAGGTATGAAAAAAAGCATATTGTCTATACTTCTCTGAACTTTTATACCGCGTATTTTCAGGGTAGACCTCACATGCAAGTGAAGATTGCACCATGGGGGATGAAAATAATTTAATCCAATTGGAATGAGTGGAATCCCATGAGACTCCTCGAAAATGCTATCACATTTTCTTCGTGCGTGGGATTACTCTTAGAAGCAATTCAAAGTCCTGCGGGAAAAGCAACAGGTGAAGATCCCGCACTTCTGCACAGTGTGCGAAGTGTGAAGCTGAGGCGTTGCCCGTGGTAAAGAAGACACTGCGATTGCAAACGAAGTGAAACAGAGCAGATGTCGCACTTATACCCTTGTGGTGAAAGCGAAGTGGTGTGGAACGAATGATTAACATAACCTTTATTTGTTAATACTGCTAAGTTCGATATCACTTATTTTCAGGGTAGACTAAAAAAACGCACAGTGAATTTAATTCATGTGCGTTTTTATCTTTGTTTTAAAATATTATAAATTGAGACCGTTAAGAAATGTATCCATTTATACTTCTATTCCATTTAGTAATTGTTCTTTTAAATCTTCGTTAAATTTACGTTCTTTAATCATCTCAATCTCTAATTTATATGGAGCAAATTTATTTTTCTTATCTACACCTACGTATGGTGTTTCTAATATTTTTGGTATGTTATCAAATACTTGATGGTAAATTACTTGTTCAAGAGCTTCAAAACCTATATGACCGAAGCCTATATTTTCATGACGGTCCTTCCCTGCTCCTCGATCATTTTTACTATCGTTTATATGAAGTACCTTTAGACGATCAATACCAATAATTTGATCAAATTCCTTTATAACTCCATCCAAATCATTTACAATGTCGTAGCCTGCATCATGAACATGGCATGTATCAAAACAGATGGATAGCTTCTCGTTATGAGTAACCCCATCAATAATTTTTGCAAGTTCATCAAATGACCTACCACATTCAGAGCCTTTTCCCGCCATTGTCTCCAAAGCTATCTGCACATCTTGTTTAGGATCTAATACTTCATTAAGTCCCTCAATAATTTTCTTAATTCCCTCTTCAGGACCAGCTCCTACATGTGCTCCCGGATGAAGAACGATTTGTTTAGCACCTAATGCTTCCGTTCGTTCAATTTCACTTTTTAAAAAACGTACTCCTAATTCAAACGTTTCAGGCTTCAAGCTATTACCAATATTTATAATATAAGGTGCATGTACTACAATATTAGAAATCCCATTTGATTTCATATGCTCCATACCTTTTTCAATGTTAAGATCTTCAATTGGTTTTCTTCTCGTATTTTGTGGAGCTCCTGTATAAATCATAAATGTTGTTGCACCATATGATGCAGCTTCTTCACTTGCTGCTAATAGCATTTTTTTCCCACTCATGGAAACATGTGATCCTAATAACATTATATATCCTCTCCCATATAACTTAGCGTTTACTTTCGTTTATTTCTTTCAATTCTTCTTTGTCTTTGTTCTTCTTTGGCTTTTTTATATCTTGCCTTTTTCTTATAGCCAGGCTTCACACTTTTAGGTTTCGCTTTTGCTTTTGTTCGTCCTTTTTCTTGGCTTACTTGATTTTCAGTTTTTGTAGAAACTAACCTTGGACGATTTCGTTTTTCAATTTCCACCCATTCTCCTTTTTTCAGTTCACGGTATTTAAAAGAAATACCCTGTTTTTCTAGCTTAATAATACTATCTTGATCATGTCTTCCTATCATTGTAACTGCAATTCCATCCCAGCCTGCTCTAGCTGTGCGCCCTACTCGATGAATATAGTACTCTAATTCGGTTGGAAGTTCATAATTTATAATATGACTTATACCAACAACATCGATCCCTCTTGCTACTAAGTCAGAAGCAACTAAATATTGTACTTCAGCATCCTGCAAGCGTTTCATTACTTTTTTACGTTCACGAGGGCTAATTCCACCATGTAGTATATCAACATTTAATCCTGCTGTTTGTAATACTTCAAAAACTTCATCTGCCGTTTCCTTTTTATTTGTAAAAATTACTGCTAAGTACGGATTGATCGCTTTAGATATTTGAACCAATATCTCTTTTCTATCTCTGTCTCGATCTGGTACCAGCCAATGTTCAATTTTTTTAGGAGATACATCCTTAGGTTGAACTTGAACATGACGGGGGTTACTTAAATATTTTTGCAAGAAAGGCTTAAGTTTTTCAGGAATAGTTGCAGAGAAAACCATCATTTGTAATTCATTCCCCATGCGACTAGCAGCTCGATCAACATCCTCTAAAAAACCCATGTCTAGCATTTGGTCCGCTTCATCAACAACAAACATATCAACATGATGAACATCTAACGCTTGTTTATCAATCATGTCTGCTACTCTACCTGGAGTCCCCACGATTACATGGGGTTTTTGCTTAAGCTTGTCCATCATTCTAAGACGATCTGTCCCTCCCACAATTAATTGAGACTGAATTACTCCTTCTGAGAAATCGGTTAACTTCTTTAACTCATCGAACAACTGACTAGCTAACTCCCTAGTAGGAGCTGTGATTACAGCTTGAGTTTCTTGTTTCGTAATATTAATCCGATCAACTATAGGTAACAAAAATGCGAATGTTTTTCCAGTACCAGTTTGTGACTGCCCAATAACATCCATTCCATTTTTTATTGCAGGAATTAACCTCTCTTGTATTTCAGTTGGTAATGAAATGTTATGAGAATCTAATGCTTTTATTAAAAATGGTTGTAATTCAAATCTTTCAAAGTTATGCTTCATTATTAATCCTTCTTTCTTGGTTCTTTATGTTCGTTCTACACACTAACTATTTATTTTATCATGAATCCAATCCATGTTGCTACTTACAATTTCATTAACATTTTCATCTTGTTGAATTTTTTATTATTGGTTAATCGCCTATACATATTCTACCCCAATGCATATACCTAACATGAGAAGATCATCTATTTTTTGAAAGGATGTTCGAAATGTTTGGACCACGACCATTTCCTCCTCGTCCTCCATCACCTGGTGGTCTATTTTCAAGAGGAGCATTTTCATCACAACAACCGCAAACACAAATGCTACAACGTTCATTAAGTAGCGCTCCGATGCAACAAGCTGGAGGAAATACTGGTGGACTTTTATCTAGATTTTTCGGAAGCGGCGGAGGAGCTTCTATGGGAAACGCCGGATCTGCTGCTATGAGTGGGGCTAGCTCTGCAGTAGGAGGAGCGGGTTCTGCAATGGGAACTGCTGCTAATGCTGCCAATGCTGCTAATATTGCTAATGTTGCATCTGCTGCTGGATCTGGTGGAGGCTTGGCCAGTATACTAGGCTTTGTAGAAAATGCCCAAAAAGCAATTGAGGTGGTACAGACGTTTGGTCCAATGGTTGAACAATATGGACCACTCGTAAAATCTTTGCCTCAAATTTTATCCTCTTTACAATCAGAGGATGATTCAGATTCTAGTGATGATGACAATAATGCAGTCGATTCTGAAGACGAAATTGTGGATGAAATTTCGGAAGATGAACTGGAGAGCAATCAAGAGGATGAGGATGAATTAACAGAGATGCAGGACGAAGAAAAAGAAAAGGAAGAAAAAAGTAAGGAGTTAGAAAAAGATGAGGGAAGTAAAAACAAAAATGCAATAGCTGATAAAGAAAATAATTCAAAAAAAAGTGCACCTAAAAAGGAAAAATTAACAAAAAATAGTACAAATAAAAAGAAAAAAAAATCATATAATAATGTTAAACATAGGAAAAAAAATCAAACTCAAGTAAAACGAAAAAAGGAAAAAACAGGGGAAATACCTAAACCTAAACTATATATTTGATACCAGTCATATATTACAAATGACTGGATTTCTTTCTTTTCCACAATTAATTATTGACTAAATAACATTTCCATAGTAAAATTTTAAATTTATTTTCATATATGTTATAATAGAATCACTATTACATTGGAGGAATGCTCATGTTTAAAGTCGGTGACCACGTTGTTTATCCATATCATGGAGCCGGTACGATTAATGATATTGAAGAAAAGGATATTTTAGGCGAAAAATTAAGGTATTTTGTGGTATTCTTTCCACTTAATCATGTTACATTAATGTTACCCGAAAATCGTATAAAAAGTTCTGGCTTACGTAAAATTATTCAACCGAAACAATTAGAAGAGGTAGCAACTGCTTTAAAACCGACAGAATATGCCTCCAAGAAAGAAGCAGCACGCCCCTATTCGAAAGAAAATGAAACATTATTAAAATCGGGATCAATTATAGATGCTGCTATGGTAATTGCTAATTTAACATCTAAAGAAGGCGAACGAACCAACGGTTTACATATGGAGGACCGTAAAAACCTAGATCGAGCCAAGCAGTTTATAGTAAGTGAATTAATGCTTGTAAAGAATATTTCTGAAGAAGAAGCTCTACAATTTATTAGCGATAACTCTAAAGGAGCATAATTGTAATCCTTCCACAATCAACGTGGAAGGATTTTTTTATCTGACCTACAGAAATTACTTATTCAACATCTCTGATTGGGAATGGTCGCCCTTTACTGCTTAACCGTTTCTATTTTCAGGGTAGACCGCCGATGCAAGTGAAGGCTTGCACCATGGAGGATGAAAATCTCTTTCTAAGGTATATTCCCTTCCTGCAAACCTTCTTTTTCTCCATTTGCGGGAACATTTGGCGGCTTCTATCTTACCGCATTTTCGTTTTTCCATCGTTTGCAGGAACAATGACGGCTTCATTCATCCCGCATTTTCGTTTTTCCATCGTTTGCAGGAACAATGATGGCTTCATTCATCCCGCATTTTCGTTTTTCCATCGTTTGCGGGAACAATAGCGGCTTCATTCATCCCGCATTTTCGTATTTTCAGGGTAGACCGCCCATGCAAGTGTAAATTTGCACCATGGGATATGAAAATGATTTTAATCCAATTGGAATGAGTGGGATCCCACGAGACTCCTATATTTGCGGGTTCATAGAAGGACGCCAATGAACCTGCAAATAGGAAAAAGAGATTTGCAGGTCCATAGATGGTCGCCTATGTGCTTACCTGACCTTTATTTGTTAATCCTGATAAGTTCGATAACAGCTATTTACAGGGTAGACCGCCCATGCAAGTAAACTTCCACCATGAAGGATGAAAATAATGTTAATCCAATTGGAATGAGTGGAATCCTACGAGACTCCTGCGGAAGAACGAGCTAGACGAGACACCGCAGGAAGTGTAACGACCGAGGAGGCTTGACAGGTCGTCCGCGGAAAGCGAAGTGGGATGCAACGAATGATTAACTTAACCTTTACTTGTTAATACTTATAAGTTCGATATCAGCTATTTTCAGGATAGACCGCCTATGCAAGTGTAAATTTGCACCATGGGATATGAAATACTCTAGCTAAGGTATACTCCCTTCCTGCATTTGTGACCTTCCCCGTTTGCTGGAAGATCATCGTCTTCATTCATCCCGTATTTTTGTTTTTCATTGCTTACCGGGCTTCAAGAACGTTTCTTATTTTCAGGATAGAACACCATAAAAGTACAAACCTGGTTCAAGCTTCCTCTTACTCCTTCATTCTCCCGGATTGAACCGGATACTTTTGTACCCGCTTCATTTCTCCCTGGTTCAGCCTCCCTCATGCTCCCCCAAGCTGCGCCGTTAAATAAATTTGAATCATTTTAGGGCACACTTCCAATTCGCGTATTAAGCTTATATTTATTTGTCAGTTATTTTTCAGGTGATAGCCTAAAATCTTCATTTGTCAATTGAAGGACATAGCCTTTATAATAAAGAGATAATCATAAAAACTTTATGGGGAGGAACTATGATGGAAGTCATCAAAATTTCCCCGCGAGGCTATTGCTATGGTGTCGTCGATGCGATGGTATTAGCTAGACAAGCGGCAGAAAACCTAGAACTACCTAGACCGATTTATATACTTGGTATGATCGTTCATAATAAACATGTTACAGATGCATTTACTGAAGAAGGTATCATTACTTTAGATGGGCCAAATCGTCTTGAAATTTTGAAAAACGTTGAAAAAGGAACAGTAATATTCACTGCACACGGGGTATCACCAGAGGTGCGGAGACTTGCTAAGGATAAAGGACTTACAATGGTAGATGCTACATGTCCTGACGTTACGGTCACCCATGACTTAATTCGAGATAAAAAAGCAGAAGGATATGAAGTCATTTATATTGGTAAAAAAGGTCATCCTGAACCTGAAGGTGCAATGGGAGTAGCACCAGATATTGTTCATCTCGTAGAAACTACGGAAGATGTTGATCAATTATCTATTAAATCTGATAAAATTTTGATAACTAATCAGACTACAATGAGCCAATGGGATGTCTCTCATCTTATCAATAGTGCTTTAAATAAATATCCTCATGCTGAGGTTCACAACGAAATTTGTTTAGCAACACAAGTTCGTCAAGAAGCAGTAGCAGAACAAGCAAAGGAAGCAGATTTATTACTAGTAGTTGGTGACCCAAAGAGCAATAATTCTAATCGTTTAGCACAAGTTTCTCAAGAAATTGCTGGAACCCCTTCTCATCGAATAGCAAACGTTAATGAACTAAATCTTGATTGGTTAAAAGGGATAAAAAAAGTGGCAGTAACTGCTGGTGCAAGTACACCGACACCAATTACAAAAGAAGTTATTACATTTCTTGAGAAGTTTGATGAAGATGATCCTCATACTTGGGATACAACAAGTACCGTTAAGCTAACTAGGATCCTTCCTAAAGTAAAAAAGAAAGCATCAACCTAACCATTCAAAAGAGGAAGTCCCCAAAAAGCTCATATATGTTCTTTTTGAGGACTTCTCTTTAATTTTAGTTATTTATATTTTGATTTTATATGTATTTATTTTACATAAATTGAAATGGGTCTGTATGTACTTTTGATGAAATTACTTCTGTTCCATATCCTTTCTCTTCCAAGAACCGTTTAATAATTTTTCTAACTCCTTCTTTCATAATTTTTTCTACATTATGACCTGGATCCACCATCATGAGCCCTTCCATCATAGCATCGTGAGCAACATGATAATAAAGGTCACCAGTTACATACACATCTGCACCTTTAAACAAGGCAGTTGATGTATATTTATTTCCATCTCCACCAAGAACAGCTACTTTTTTTACAGAACGAGTTAGGTCACCTACCACCCGTACTCCTCCAACATCAAAAGCTTTCTTTACATGGTTAGCAAATTCCTTTAAATTCATCTCATTTTCTAATGTACCTAATCTTCCTAATCCGAATACTTGCCCCTCTATAGCCATATTATATATATCGTATGCCATTTCTTCATACGGGTGTGCTTTTTTCATAGCTTGAATAACCTTTTTCTCAATGGATGAAGGAAAAACACTTTCTACTTTCACTTCATTCACATATTCCATTTTACCTTGCTCACCAATATGTGGGTTAGTACCCTCTCCAGGCTTAAAGGTGCCAGTTCCTTTTGTATTAAAGGTGCAATGACTATAATTGCCTATAAAACCTGCTCCAGCTCTCCCTAGGGCCTCTCTCACATCATTAGCATTCTCCTCTGGTACAAATACCACTACTTTCTTTAATGGATCCTCTGTGGTCTCTACAAGTACTTCTACATTCTCTAACCCAAGAGCTTCTGCCATCAAATCATTAACGCCACCTGGTGTTACATCTAAATTCGTGTGGGCAGCATAAACAGCAATGTCATTCTTAATTAATTTTTCAATTGTTCTACCATAAGACTTATCCGTACGTAATGCTTTTATAGGTCTGAAAATGATAGGGTGATGAGCAATTATCAAATCAACACCTTCTTCAATTGCTTCATCCACAACTGTTTCTAAAACATCTAGAGCAATCATAACCTTTTTGACTTTTTTGTTTAACGTACCAATTTGCAGACCTATTTTATCGCCTTCAACTGCATATTTTTTAGGTGAATATGCCTCAAAGCTCTGAATAATTGCCTGTGCTGTTGCTAGTTTCATGACAGTGCCTCCTCTAACCATTTAATTTTTTGACAGACTAGCTCTTTTCTTGCTATAGTTGCTTCATTTCTTGCTGTACTTTTTTCAAGCTGTTCTTTTATATTTTCAAGTTGTTGTAATTCTTTCCTCCACTTTTCAACGAATGCCTTATTTTTTTCCTTTAATAAATATGGTCCGAGCCATAGTTCCTTATCTTGATCAGCACTATATGGTACGAATGGATCTCCTCGTTCTGCAACTAAAATTTCATAAATATGGTTATCCTCATTCATGATTACTTCGTCTAATAATATCCAACGGTTCTCTATTAACCATCTTCTTATATGATCCGCAGCTATATTTGGCTGTAGAATTAGTCTATTTACGTTTTGTAAATAGTCATTACCCTCAGCTAGTATCTTGGATATTAACGGCCCACCCATACCAGCAATTACTACGGTGTCTACCTTTTCACCAGTTAGTACTTTTAACCCGTCTCCTAGCTTCGTTTTTATCTTACCTTCTAAACCGTTTCTTTTCACCTGAGTAGCAGCAGCTTTAAGTGGACCTTCATTTACTTCTCCCGCAATTGCTTCTTTAGCAATTCCTTGCTTCACTAAAAAAACAGGGAGATAACCATGATCTGAACCAATATCTGCCACGATGGCATCTTTTTTAATAAAGGATGCAACTTTTTCTAATCGATTTGATAACTGCTGTTCATTCATCTTTTTCACCTTTTATGATTTATGTATTTTTAAATCTGTAGTTTGATTTTCTAGAATACAACATTTTATTTAGCAAAAAAAGAAGGATAAATTAATCCTTCTTTTTTTAGTATTGTGAATGAATATTCTATCCATACATGCATATTCTCATCACTCACGGAATTTAAACTATGTTATTCTGACTCTGATAATAAGTATTCAGCAATTGCCTCTGCATCAGAACCACTTGCAAGATCTCCTGGCATGGAACCAGGACCATCCTCTATGATCTGCACAATTTCCTCAACAGTTAATCTTCCTTCAAGAGCATTTACTGCTGGATTAGAACCGACACCAGCTAAATCTCCACCGTGACAGCTAATACAGCCTGTCGTACCATAAAGGTATTCACCTAATTCGATTGGATCACTAAACTCTTGCTCATTACCGTCATCATTATCTCCAGCCATATTTTGATCAATATTGAGACCGTAAAAAGATAAAATGATAATTAAACCTATCCCCAAAATAGCAGTAATAGCAAAAGGATAAAGGGGTTTCCCTTTCATTTTATGTACCTCCTTTTAATTATATCTCTATACACCCAACGCATGCTTAAGCATAGCTATGTATATTGTACTTTAAAATTTAATAATAGAAAAGCTTTGTGATCGATGAATCAACAAATTATTTTTTTATGCTCTTTTTGATAGTTTCTGTTAGGATGTTTTCTCTTCTTTTTGAAATGCCTCTGTCATCTTTTTCGGATCGTTAGTGATAATACTATCAATATTTAATCGATTACATTTTAAAGCATCCTTATGGCGATGCACATTATATGCTCGTACTACTAACCCTTTTGACATCCATCTCCTGTAATAGTGACTCGCTTGATAAGTATGGCGTATATGAATGGCATCAACTCCAATTTTACTTGCATATTTTATTGCGTTAAAGGGAGGCGTTTTTGCCAATAAAGCTGTTTTTATTTTAGGGTTTTTACTTTTGATATAAGCTAAATAGGCTTGAGAAAAAGTACTAATAATAACCGATTCAACCTTATTATGTTTTTCAATCATAGCTAGGCAAACATCTAAAAAACGTTCCATTACCTTTTGTTTTTGTGGCTTTAATTCTACATGTAAGGTTATATTTTGTCCCTTCGACCAAATTAGTACCTCTTCAAATGTAGGAATCTTTTCTCCAATAAAACGTTTATGAAACCAAACTCCCGCATCAAATTGACGCAGTTCATGAAGAGTAAAAGAACGCACATATCCTCTTCCATTTGTCGTTCGATCAATTTTTTCATCATGTATGACAACAGGAATGTTATCCTTTGTAAATTGTAAATCAAACTCAATACCGTCTATGGGATAAGCAACTGCAGAACAAAATGATGCCATTGTATTCTCAGGACAATAACGTTTATTTCCACGATGAGCAACAATCTTCATCTGAATAACTCCTTTATATTTTTTGATTACTTATGAGCTAGATTCAATATTGTAGAATTCACGTTGCTTCCCAATGCCAAAATAAGTACGTTGTTAACAAAAAGGAATCTTGTTTGAGGGAACCTCCGAGAAGCTAACGGAAGAACGAATATAACAAAGCTTATTATATAGTATAAAAAAACTAGGGTAATATATTCCAATCATAGGTACCTTACAATTAGAATAACTAACATAAATAGTGTTGTCACCACATACAAATAGGCAATAATGCTACTTTAATGAGTATAGTTGCTTAGGATTACTCTACATAGTCATTATTACAATAATAACTTTAGACCTAGTTAATGGATTTGCAAAATACATGAAAAATGAGTAAAATTAAATTAAATAAATGATAGCGCTATCATTTAGGATACACAAAGTTAAACAAAGGAAAAATTAATATATTATTATAGTGCATGTTCAAAAAGGAGAATAAAAATAGCCGAGTCGGCTAAAGTCACAACGTCCTGTTACAACGCCGACACTAGCACGTCCTGTGCGTCGAAAGATCAAGGTGGCGTAGCTTTGAGTACCGCAGTGTATGCTTTTAATACGTGTGGAACGGAAAAGCAAGCCAACGCAGAGACTCGACAGATATTTTTCCTGGATTTTTTGAACATCCTCTTATAAATAATCCAGAATCAATGTGATAAAGAACTAATAAATAAAAATAGCCTGACAAAAAGATTTGCCAGGCTAATGCTTACCCTATTCTAAGAAATCCTTTAAACGTTTGCTTCGACTAGGATGTCTTAACTTACGTAATGCTTTTGCTTCAATTTGACGAATACGTTCACGTGTTACACCGAAGACTTTACCCACTTCTTCTAACGTTCGTGTACGTCCGTCATCTAAACCAAATCGTAAACGGAGTACATTTTCTTCACGATCTGTTAACGTATCTAGGACGTCCTCAAGTTGTTCTTTTAATAATTCATAAGCTGCTGCATCTGACGGAGCTAACGCTTCTTGGTCTTCAATAAAATCACCAAGATGTGAATCATCTTCTTCACCAATTGGTGTTTCTAATGAAACAGGCTCTTGAGCTATTTTTAAAATTTCTCTTACTTTCTCAGGTGTTAAATCCATCTCTTTTGAAACCTCTTCTGGAGATGGTTCACGACCTAAGTCTTGTAGAAGCTGTCGTTGTACTCTAATGAGCTTATTAATCGTTTCAACCATATGAACCGGGATACGGATTGTTCTTGCTTGGTCAGCAATTGCTCGTGTAATTGCTTGACGAATCCACCAAGTTGCATACGTACTAAACTTATACCCTTTATTATAATCAAACTTTTCAACAGCCTTAATTAGCCCCATGTTACCTTCTTGAATGAGATCTAAAAACAACATACCACGACCAACATACCTTTTAGCAATACTTACAACTAAACGAAGGTTTGCTTCTGCTAAACGTCGTTTTGCTTCCTCATCTCCATTTTCAATTTTCTTTGCTAAATCAATTTCTTCCGCTGCTGACAGTAATGGTACACGTCCAATTTCTTTTAAATACATACGTACCGGATCGTTTATTTTAATTCCAGGTGGAACACTTAAATCATTTAAATCAAATTCCTCTTCTTTTTCTACTTGAGGTAAGCTAGGAACCCCTTCATTTTCATTTAAAATTTCGACTCCCTGTTCTCCTAAGTACTCAAAAAATTCATCCATCTGATCTGAATCTTGATCAAAAACTGCAAGGCGCTCTGTTATCTCTGAATACGATAGTACCCCCCGTTTCTTACCCAGTTCAACTAATTGCTCCTTAACTTGATCGATGGACAAATCCCCTTCCGCCATCGGGCGCAACGGTTTCTCAGCCATACGACCCCTCCTTCCTATAATTCAAGAAAACTTCTACATCCTCTGTATTATGCTTTTTTTAATTCCTGCTGTATCTTAATAATTTTCATTCCGATTTCAGCAGCTTCTTTGTAGTTTTTTTCTTCTTCTGCTTTTTTTCGTTCTAATTTAAGGTTTTCAATTTCTAACTTTTTTGGATATTTACTTATACATGTAATATAATCGTCCATCTCTTGCTCAGACAAATCTTCACTTATCGTCATCATCGCAAGTTCTGTCGCTATACGGCGCAAATTATCATCCTCTAATCGTTCAATAAACGAAGATGGATTTGGTTCAAAACCTTCACTGTAATAGCTGTAAAGGTGAGCAGCAAGAGCTTGATGCTCATCTATATTAAATGTTGCTCCCACTCGTTGTTGAACCTGTGTAGCAACATTATCATTTTGTAGCATGTACGCTAGCAATAACCTCTCTGCATTTTCATGTGCAGGCAATAACTTTTTTTGCTGTTTTAATTTCACACTATTCTGAACCGCAGCTTTTATTTCACGTTGCTCTTTTTTGATATCGGTCTTAGATATTTGTATTTGTTCTTGCTTTAATGCTTCCAAAGACAAAGAAAATTCTTCTGCTAATTGTCTTAAATAGTGATCACGTTCCACTATTCTTTTTAACTTGCTTATTTCCTTTAAAATCTGGTAAATATACTCCATCCGTTGACCTTCATCTTGAAGATTCTTACCATGCCTTAAAAATTGATATTTAAAGGCCATCAACGTTAAGCTTTGACCAATCACATCTTGATTAAAACTTTCCGATCCATTTTTTTGAATAAAATCATCTGGATCCATTCCTTCTGGGAGCCTCGCTACTCTTACAGAAACCTCTTTTTCTTCTAGTAGTTGTGCATTTTTTAACGTAGCATTTTGTCCAGCAGTATCTGAGTCATAGCAAAGTATCACTTGGTCAGCATTTCGACTTAGCATCTTTATTTGCCCTTCTGTTAATGCAGTACCTAGTGTTGCTACTCCGTTTTCTATACCCGCACGCCATGCAGAAATAACATCCACATAACCTTCAAAGAGAACCGCTTCTCTCTTTTTCCGCATTGCAGGTCTTGCTTGATGAAAATTATATAGAATCTCACTTTTATTAAAAACAGCAGATTCTGGACTGTTTAAGTATTTTGGTTGACCGTCCTTTAATATTCTGCCTCCAAAAGCAATGATATTACCTTGCTTATCCCATATAGGAAACATAATACGATCACGATAACGATCAAAGGCTTTATTATCAAATTCTCTTTCAGCTAACAGACCACACGAAACCATTTCTTTCACGGGAAATTTTCTTTTTTCCAAAAAGGAAGTAAGAAAGTCCCAAGAGTTCGGTGCATAACCTATTTGAAATTTATCAATAATTTCTTTTGTGAACCCTCTTTTTCGTAAATATTCTCTGCCCTCACGACCTTCATCAGTTGTAGTCAGTACATGGTGATAAAGTTTTGCAGCAAGTGTATGTCCGTCAAACCAATATTTTAATGATTTATTCTCGTTTAAAGAATTATTTACTTTTTCATCTATTTCAGGCAAAGTAATATTTACTCTAGAAGCAACCTTACTTACAGATTCGATAAATGAAAGCCCTTCAGACTCCATTAAAAATGAATATACATTACCTCCTGCACCACACCCAAAGCAATGATAAAGTTGCTTTTCTGGTGAAACGGAAAAGGAAGGCGTTTTTTCACCGTGAAAAGGGCAAAGGCCTATTAAATTTCTACCTTGCTTTTTCAATTGAACATATTCAGTAATTACGTCTACAATGTCAACAGATTTTCTAATCTCTTCTATTTTTTCTTCAGGAATACGGGAACTCATCCCAATACCAACCTTCTTTCCACATAACATAAAAGGGTGGCTTATAATATTTCGCCCTCTCCGTCAAAATTCCTGCAAATTTGACAAAAAATTTTCTAACTGCTCTGTAAAAAGAAGTCGATCTTGATCTGTTAGTTTCTTTGGACCTTTTGTTTTACCACCAGATCGACGCTTTTTTGCTGATTGATACCTTGAATCTAATAAGTAATCAATTTCCTGAGCAGTTATCCATTTTCCCCTTGAGGTTAAAACTTGAACCCCCTTTGCTAATAATAAGCTTGTTAATCCGAGATCCTCTGTTACTGCCATGTCATACTTTGAAATTTCATTGGCAATTTTCAAATCAACTGCCTCTTTATCTTGATCCACAAAAATGTGCTTTACGAAAGATGGAAAGCTTTCTTTTCTTACGTGCGCATATGAAGAAACAAAGATAACTGGCACATCATACTTTTTTGCTAGTAATACAATTTCATTTACCACCGGACACGCATCGCCATCGACAAATAATTTACTATTTTTCTTTCCCATATTTCTGTATTCTACATCCTTTTCGAGATTCCTTCTTTCTGTATTTTTCTATTCAGAATTTATCCCATTTACTATCTTTACCAAAAATCTGAGAAAAAGTCTTGACATTTACAATTTATTTGTTCTTTTATTGTTTATGCCCATTTTTTATAAATAAATTATGAAATCACAATATTTCATTATAAAGCAACCTTTAGATTTTTGCTAGAACTTTTCTCTATTCTCTTATTTATTAATTTTATTTTCCTTTATTCATACTTTTTTTATTACATTGAATGAATTTCATAAATGAAAACTTGTTGAAAAAGACGAACATTATTTTCGATTGGAGAGGAAGACGTGGACTCTAGTTATGAGCATTTGCTTCACGAATAAGCTTCGAGTTGTCTCGAAGCTTATAACAACAGAGCAATACAAGTAGAGGCAGAGACAGGACCAAGTGCTTTAGCTGTATACAAAATGTCTAGTGTGGAGATTGAAGCCGTGCCCGGAGCTAGGATGTCGACATTACGCCGTTGTCCACAGGACGGGAGCTGCCCTTAGGTGTAATTTACACGTCTGAAGCGGAGATCGAATTAAATATAAGCTTTTTGTATGTTGTCAAATTGCGAAATAAAAAAAGTATATGAAAGAGAACTTTTCCCTTACATATACTTTTAAATAGGTAATGTATGAAGTTATTTACTTTTTTGATATAAGTGATAGATAATGTTAGCTGTTTCTTCTACTGCTTTATGAGAGACATCAATCACTTTACATCCTATTTTCTCCATTATTTTATTTGAATAATCCAACTCTGATTGAATCCTGTTTACATTAGCATAATTTGCTTCTTCTTTTAATCCTAATGCTCTCAATCGTTCTGTACGTATTGTATTCAGCTTTTCCGGACTTATTGTTAATCCAATGACTTTATTACTTGGTATCTCAAATATTTCTGATGGAGGATCTACCTCAGGGACTAACGGTATATTGGCAACCTTTAAACGTTTATGTGCTAAATATTGGGATAATGGCGTTTTAGAAGTTCTTGAAACTCCAATTAGAACAACATCTGCACGTAACACCCCTCTTGGATCACGTCCGTCATCGTATTTTACAGCAAATTCAATTGCTTCCACTTTCCGAAAATAATCTTCATCCAACGTGTGCATCACACCAGGTTCATTTCTTGGCGTCTTATTAAAACGTGACTCCAGTAAATGCATCATTGGACTTAAGATATCATATACAGGAATATTTGCTTTGTATGCTTCTTTTTCCAATTTTTCTTTAATTTCAGGTACAACTAGTGTAAATGCAATTAAACCATTAGTCTCTTTTGCTTGATCGATTACCTCATTAACAGTACCAATATCTTCCACATAAGGTATACGTCTAATTTCAATATTGGAGCCATTAAACTGACTAGCTGCTGCTTTTACAACTAACTCTGCAGTTTCTCCAACTGAATCGGAGACGACATATACAACTGGATGGTTATTCATCAAAAATTCTTCTCCTCCCCACGATAAACGAATTTAAGTAAAGACACCTTTCGAGAAAAATCCTTATACTTATTTTTCAAAAAATTTCTTCGGTACCTATCACAACGAATGCTCTTGTAATATTCGTCTTAGTAATCCTACCAACTACTTCTAGCTTTAAATTTTCACCATCTGTTACTTCACGTACAACAGGCAAAGCATCTATTTGCTTATTGATTAATTGCTTAGCCACTTCAATAAGAAGATCATTTTGATTACATGCTGTTATATTAGGCATTCTCGTCATAATAATACTCACAGGTACTGATTCTAAGTCCTGCTTCCCCATACTAGCTCGTAGTAAATCCTTTCGAGATAAAACACCTACTAAATGAGAATTTTCGTTTACTACAAAAAGCGTACCAACATCCTCAAGAAACATCGTTACAATCGCATCATAAACAGATGCAGATTCGTTTACTACTACTGGAACCGATTGAAAATCCTTTACTGTGAACTTCTTTATTTTTTCTGAAAACAACTGTGAGCCTGTTTTACCTGTATAAAAATACCCTACTCTTGGTCTAGCATCTAAGAATCCAGCCATAGTTAATATAGCTAAATCTGGCCTTAGAGTCGCACGTGTTAAGGAAAGTTTATCTGCAATCTGTTCACCTGTAATTGGCCCGTTATCCTTTACAATTTGTAAAATATGTTCTTGTCTATTGTTTAATTCGATGATTCTCACCGCCCTCTTCTCACAGGGAAATGTGATACGATAGTTTCGTTTTATTATAACCGAAATAGTGTTTCTTGAAAATCGTCAATATTACTCTCCTGAGTGAAAGACGATCGATTGGAAGTCAGCAAAAGTCGTAATTAATGAGGCTGTATCTCTCATATGATTTAGACGATTATTTTTAATTGCTGCATCGTCAGCCATTACCATAATATTATCGAAATACTGATGAATGAATGGTTCTAATCTTCTTAACTCATTATACGCTTCTTCAATGCTTCCTTCACCCAACAATGACCTAACCTTTGAAGCAACATCCTCTTTAATCTCAAGCAAAGCAATTTCTTCTTTTTCTTTTAATAAACCTTTATCAAATTCCCCATTCTGGGATGCTTTTTTCGAAATATTTGTAACACGACTGAAGGCTTCAACAACCTGTTTAAATTCTGGTTTTTTCAATTGACTATTTAAGAAATTAGCTTTTTTCACTAATGTATGAACCTGACCAATGTCATCATTTTTCAAAACAGCCTCAACAACATCGTAACGAATTCCTTGTTCTTGTAAAAGGTTTTTTAACCTTAACATTATGAAATCTATAAGGTCGTCCCTCACAGCTTCCTTGTCACGTTTAAGTAATCCCCTTTTTTCAGCTACTGTTAATCCTTCATCAAAACATTGTAGAAGATCGATTGTCCAAGACTTTCCATTAAAAATTTGTAAAACACCTGCTGTTTGTCGTCTTAATCCATGTGGATCTTGCGAACCAGTTGGAACTAAACCAATACCGAAACTTGTTACTACTGTATCAATTTTATCGGAGACACTTACGATGGAACCATTTGTAGTAGTCGGGATGCTGTCACCAGATTGCTTCGGTAGGTAATGCTCATATATCCCTTTTGAGACATCCTTGTCTTCACCAGACTTTAAAGCATACTCTTCTCCCATACGCCCTTCTAATTCAGGAAATTCTCCTACCATTAGCGTTACCAGGTCCGCTTTACTCAATTGTGCTGTCCGATCAACTTTTTTTAATTCATCAGTGCTTTGATTTAAAGATTTACCAATAGTAGCTGCAAGGTCTTTTATTCTTCGCACCTTATCTCCAATAGATCCTAGCTCTTCATGGTAAACAATAGACTCTAATCTTTTTAATTGATTTTCTAATGGTGTTTTTAAATCTTCCTTATAGAAAAATTCAGCATCAGCTAAACGTGCTCTTAAAACCTTTTCATTTCCTTTTTGAACATTTTCTAAATGACGATGATCCCCATTACGGATAGTAATAAAATGTGGAAGTAGCTTTCCTTCTTTATTTTTTACTGGAAAGTATCGTTGGTGCTCTCTCATAGATGTTACTAACACATCTTCAGGAATTCCTAAAAATCTTTCGTCAAAGCTCCCAAAAAGGGCTGTTGGATATTCTACTAAATTATTTACTTCTTCTAACAAATCTTCATCTATTGGGATACTCCAGCCTTCATTTTCAGCCATTGCCTTAATTTGAGATTCAATTCCTTTTTTCCGTTCAACAGGATCTACTATAACAAATTGCTCTAATAGAGTAGTCAAATACTCTTGAGCATGTTCAACGACCACATTTTCTCCGAGGAATCTATGTCCTTCAGATTTATTGTCTGCTTGTACATCTGTTATTTCAAAAGGAACAACAACATCATCAAACAACGAAATGATCCATTTTATCGGTCTTACGTAACGAAGTTGGTAAGAGCCCCATTTCATGTTTTTGGGAAATTGTAGGTTCTGAACCACTTCTTTTAAGTCCGTTAATAGTGAGACAGTATCTTGCCCCTTCGTATATTTTTTTACAAAGACGTATTCCTCACCTTTTACTTCTTTAAAATATAATTGATCAACAGAAACTCCTTGACCACGTGAGAACCCTTCTGCTGCTTGTGACCAGTTTCCATCTTTGTCTTGTGCGATTTTTTTTGAAGGTCCTTTTGCTTCTTCTTCCATATCTGCTTGTTTTTCATCTAAACCCTCAATTATGATCGCTAACCGTCGCGGTGTTGAATAACGCTTTATCTCATTACAGTTTAAAGAATTTTCCTTCAGCCATTTTTCAACCTTCTCCGCCAATTGGTTCATGGAATTCGTTACAAAACGAGCAGGCATCTCTTCTAGCCCAATTTCTAATAAATATGTCCCCTTACTCATTTTCTCCATCTCCTTCCATCTTCTTTAGCATAGGGAATCCTAACCCTTCTCTAATTTCAAAATACTGCTTTGCGCATTGTCGTGCTAGGTTTCGAACACGACCAATATAGCCAGTACGTTCTGTTACTGAAATTGCTCCTTGAGCATCCAAAAGGTTAAAAGTATGAGAACATTTTAATACGTAGTCATAGGCAGGGATAACTAATCCTTCTTCTAATGTTCTAATAGCTTCTTGTTCATACGTTGAGAATAAATTAAAGAGCATGTTGCTATCTGCTACTTCAAATGAATACTTTGATTGTTCATATTCATTTTGTAGAAATACATCTCCGTATGTAAACCCGTTTACCCATTCTAAATCAAATACATTTTCCTTATCCTGAATATAAGAAGCGAGTCTTTCTAACCCGTAAGTTATTTCAACGGCTACAGGATTAGCATCTAAGCCACCAACCTGTTGAAAATATGTAAACTGAGTTATCTCCATACCATCCAGCCATACTTCCCAACCTAAGCCCCATGCAGCTAACGTAGGAGCTTCCCAATTATCTTCTACAAAACGAATATCATGTTCTTGTGGGTTTATCCCTAATTCTTTCAAGCTTTCTAAATATAACTCCTGGATGTTGTCTGGGGAAGGCTTCATGATTACTTGGAACTGATGGTGTTGATATAGACGATTTGGATTTTCACCATACCTACCATCTGCTGGTCTGCGTGAAGGCTCCACATATGCCACATTCCACGGCTCTGGTCCTATACTTCTTAAGAAAGTCATGGGATTCATAGTCCCAGCACCTTTTTCTACATCATAGGCTTGT
Source organism: Evansella sp. AB-P1 (assembly GCF_029688925.1). Lineage (GTDB taxonomy): Bacteria > Bacillota > Bacilli > Bacillales > Salisediminibacteriaceae > Evansella. The sequence continues at coordinate 277,686 of NZ_JARUKY010000002.1, read as the reverse complement.
AAAACTAAACAATTTTGTTTTGCCCAAAATCGTTGTAACGTCAAAATCATATCTTGCAGATTCATTTTTATCCCTCCATTAAATTTGGTACTTTCTCATGCAATATTCACATAGTTTGTAGAAACTAACTTTTGAATTTTTTATACAACTCCCCTTCTTTGGATATAAAAAACAAATAAAAAAATCTCATCACACTATGTCAGAAATTTGACATAGGGACGAGATTACCCGCGGTTCCACCCTATTTGCTTATATCTAGTAATAACATTAAATATAAGCCACTTTAAAAAATATGCTCCAGAACGCCTTCCTTAATATCTGTATCCCTAGCTTCCACTGTCCTAGGTTCGCTGTGTTTATCTACTTATACAGAGAGATTAAGTACTACTTTCCATCAATGCATCATGTTTAATTAATTCAAATCTTACTCAAAAAAAAACATCATGTCAACTTCATTTAATATAAATGATCAATTTGATCAAGAAATCGTTTTGACTTTAAACGAACGCCAACAAATTCATCATAGTAATGATGTAGTATGTCTTTTAATTGCCGCTTCGTATCATCTTTTACGTTAATGTTTCCAATTCGATTTATATCAATTTGTTGAAATAAACGTAATAATTTTATAACACTGTCTTGTATATTGATATGGTTTGAATCCTCATATTTACATTGATTACACAAAAGACCCGAATGCCGCATTGAAAATACGAAAGGGTACTCAGGATTTCCGCATAACATACAGTGTCGCAACTGAAGTGATACACCCGCTACTTCAAGCATTTTAGTTTCAAATATACGAGTCAAAATATCTGGGTCTATTCCTTCATTAAGGAATACTAGAGTTTGATAAACTAATTCGAATAAATAAGGATTACGTTCATTATCTTCAGTAAGACGATCCAATAATTCCACAATATATGCTCCATGAGCAGTTAGCTTAAGGTCACTTCGAATATTTTTAAAGGAATCAATAAGGTCTGCTTGATTTAATGTACCAATTCCTGAAGATCGTTGGTATACAAAAATACTGTAAATAAAAATTTGGGCACTGGACGCAAATCGACTTTTAGGCCGTTTTGCTCCACGTGCCATTAACGCAACTTTTCCACTTTCCCTTGTAAAAATAGTTACAATCTTATTTGTTTCACCGTAATCATTCGTTCGAATGACCAATCCTTCAACTTTGTGTAGCATCAATTTCACCACCAATTAGTATGGCGGCAGTAAGAGGTCGATTAATGCATAGGAGGTTCTAACTCTTCTGACTCAAATTCCCGTTCTTTCTCTCTCACAAAGGCTCCATCACGTTCACATTCCTTAAACAACAAATAGGAGTCAATATTGCCTGTCATCGAGAAGACTTTCCACGTTAAGTCGATCATGAGTATATCCACCTTTCAAGCATGACTTTATTTACCTCATGTAATAATAGCTTGACCTCAAATGCCTTAAACATGTTATATAATTTTTGACAATTAATTCGGCTAGATAATATTGGTATAAATAAAGTGACAACGATTGATTGATCTTACTTTTGCTAAAAAATCATTGTTTATATTACCAAGATAATTAAATTCCTTCTTAAGGATATAATAGACTTTTTTTTACAAAAAAACAATGGGCCTCCTTGTACTTATCATAATTTTTAAAACATTCCATAAGGTACAAACTATGATAAAAACACCTCTATTTCCATTGTTTCTACAGTGCATGACTTATTTTTTAAAAATTCTATACTGCCCTAATTTTAATATTCATCCTGTCGATAACCAAAATCCTTTAAATATCTATCCTTATTACGCCAATCTTTTTCTACCTTCACCCATAATTCTAGAAAAACCTTTGATCCTAACATTTTTTCAATATCTTCCCTAGCCTTTTGACCGATCTCCTTTAACATTTTGCCTTGCTTACCGATTATAATTCCTTTTTGTGAGCTTCGTTCTACAATAATTACTGCACCTACATAGATTGTATTTTCATTTCGTCTCTCTATTTGCTCTATATCAACCGCAATAGAATGAGGAACTTCCTCATGAGTCAAATGTAAAGCTTTTTCTCGAATCATTTCTGACATTAAAAATCTTTCAGGGTGATCCGTTACTTGATCTGCAGGATAATATTGAGGTCCTTCCTCTAAGTATCGATACACTTGATCAAGTAGGGTAGAAATATTATTCCCCTTTAATGCGGAAATAGGGATTATCTCTGTAAAGTCAAAACGACTACGATAATCATCTATTATAAGAAATAGATCATCTGGATGGACTTCATCAATTTTATTCACTACTAAAAAGACTGGTGTTTCTAGGTTTTTAAGCTTGTCCATAATAAATTCATCGCCTCTTCCTCTTCCTTCTTTCGCATCAACGAGAAAAAGAACGACGTCTACTTCACGTAAAGTCGTTTGTGCGATTTTGGTCATAAAATCGCCAAGTCGGTGCTTTGGCTTATGTATTCCAGGAGTATCTATAAAAACTATTTGTCCCCTATCTTCCGTATACACACCTTGAATACGATTTCGTGTTGTCTGAGGCTTATCACTCATTATGGCAATTTTTTGACCTAGCATTTCATTTAAAAGAGTTGATTTACCTACATTTGGTCGTCCAATCAAAGCTACAAATCCTGATTTTTTCATGCTAAACTCACCTTTCTAAATCCCTCGGAGAAAAAGCACCTGGCAACAGCTCTTCAACTGTCCATTCTGCTACATCACCTTTTAAATTAGTTAAAATAATTTTTGCCGAATGAGGAAGCATCTCAGAGATCACTTGTCTACAGGCTCCACATGGAGACACTGGTCCTTCCGTATCAGCCACAATAGCCATCCCCTTAAAAGAACGAACCCCATCTGAAACAGCTTTAAAAATGGCTGTTCGTTCTGCACAATTACAAAGACCATACGAAGCATTCTCAATATTACAACCATGAAATATCTTCCCATTTTCCGCTAGAAGTGCTGCTCCAACAGGAAAGGAAGAATAAGGTACATATGCTTTTTCCATCGCCTTTTTTGCTTCTGAAATTAACACGTCTTTATTCATTATCTCACCTCTATAGGTTCCACTAAAATAACTCCAAAATTTTGGGAATAAAAATCATTGCGCCAACAACTACTGCTGTTATTGAAAAAACAAAAACAGCACCTGCAGCGGCATCTTTAATAATCTTTGCACGAATATCGTAGGTTTCTATAATTAAGTCAACACAATGTTCTAATGCTGTATTAATTAATTCCAATGCTAGTACACCACCAATTACAATCGCTAATATGGCTTGCTCTTTCATTGGTACATTTAGAATTTGTGCAAATATAAATATAACTATAGTAAGTAATGAATGAATCCGAAAATTTTGCTCATGCTTCCAGGTATGAATGATCCCACTAGAAGCATAAACAAAGCTTTTTTTTAATCGGCTCCACGATATAAAGGGATTTTTATTTTTTGATCCCATGCTTTTGAAGAATTTCCTCTTGTTTATTAAACATTTTTTTCTCTCGGTCCTCTGTATCATGGTCATAACCAATCAAGTGCAAGAAACCATGTACAGCTAGAAAACAAAGTTCTCGTTTCAAATCGTGTCCATATTCCTTTGCTTGGTCGACTGCTCGTGGAACCGAAATAATAACGTCGCCTAATAGTTCAGGAATACCCTCCGTAACAAAAGGTTCATCTTCATCCCCTTCGTTAAGTGCAAAAGACAAAACATCAGTAGGTTGATCTTTCATCCTATATTCTTTATTCAACTCTTGTATTCTTTCATCATCAACAAATGTAATAGATACTTCTACATTTCTGTTAATTCCTTCTACCGTTATTGCAGTACTCACGACATTACCTACAAGGTTCATCATCTCTTCAGATAATTCATTCGTTTCATCAATTAACCCTATTTGATTATTATTCATCCTTCTTTTCACCATCTTCTTCAGAAATTTCTTCAGGATACTCTATTCTAGTATGAAATGTCCCTTGTAATGTCTCACAGATTGATTTAGCAATATTATTTAGCTCTTTCAGTGTTAAATCACACTCATCAAATTGACCATCTTCTAATCGTTCATTGATGATTTTCTTAACAAGGGTTTCTATTTTAGCTGGCGTAGGCTTGTTCATTGAACGAACTGCTGCTTCTACACAATCAGCAATACCAACGATAGCAGATTCACGAGTTTGTGCTTTCGGTCCTGGATAACGGAACTCTTCCTCTGTTACTTCTTTATCCGATTCGTTTTTAGCTTTGTGATAAAAATATTTAAGAAGACTTGTACCATGATGCTGTTCTGCTATTCCAATAATTTCCTTAGGCATTTTATACTCTTTTAACATATCTGCTCCATCATAAGGATGCGCAATTATAATCGTTTTACTCAACTGTGGCGATATTTTATCATGTGGATTATCTATTTTCATTTGATTTTCAATAAAAAAATGTGGACGTTTCGTTTTTCCTAAATCATGATAATAGGAACCTACACGGGCCAACAGTCCATTAGCACCTACTGCCTCGCATGCTCCCTCTGCTAAGTTTGCTACAATAACACTATGATGATACGTACCGGGAGCTTCTAATAATATTTTTCTTAATAAAGGATGATTTGGATTGGACAATTCAATTAGCTTTGTTGGTGAAAGAACACCAAAACCAGCTTCAAAGAACGGTAACAGACCCAAGGTTAAAACAGCTGCTATAAAGCCAGATAAAGCAGCAAAGCCAACATTAAAGCTTATTTCCACCCAACCATATTGAACATTTTTCAGTAATATTAATGAAACAATTACAAGTACATTTAATGCACCTACAAAAATACCTGCTTGAAGAATTCGAATAACTCGGTGAGATTTACTTAAAAAGAATGCACCAGCAATTGAACTAAAAAAGACATAAATTCCGTGCGAATAGTCTAGTATCCCAGTTGTTTGAGCATTAAAAATTACACTAGCAATAATAGCAAAGATCATAGATGTAAAAAGTGCCACTCGGGAATTTAAAAGCATTGTAATAAGCATTGTTCCTGTAGCTACAGGTACAATATAGGTTAGTCCAACAACATCGATTATTTCACCGTAACTTATAATCTTCATAATAGTAAGAGTTAAAATATAAATAATGGCATACATTAGTAAATGAGAATTATTCGTTTGAATTGATGTTTTGGCATCACTTAAATAATAAGCAAGCATACCAATTAATAAAATAACTAATAAAGCTAAGCCAATATACGGATATAAATTAGAATGATCATCCAACAATCCCACTAAAGCTAATTGATTAGAAATTTCTGAAGTGATCAATTGTCCTTCTTCTACTAGTAATTGTCCTTCTCTAACCATAACCGGATCGATACTCTCTACTGCATCATGTCGTGCTTCTTCAGTTGCTTCATCATCTAGTAAATAATTTGCGGTTATACCAAAGCGCGCAATTTCAATCATAGAACGATTTAAACTAGAATCAAATGTCGTAATTAATACTTTTCGTTCTGCTTCATTTCTAGCTTCCTCAACGTCATCCATTTGAATTTCTTCACTCATGACATCGTGTACTGCATTCGTTGTAGTTTCCTGTGCTATTTCTATATTATCCCTTGATGATTCCAATAAAGTGATAATGGTTTCATCAGAAATTTGTTCAATGGTTTGTGGAGTTATTATATCTCGAACTCTCTCGAGCTGTTCTTCAATAGTTATTTCTTCCGGAATTTCTAAATTTAAAACAGTATTTTCTTCATTATTATTTTCATTGTTGTTTTCTTCCTCGTTTAGCTCAGATTCCTCTAATTGACGTTCAATTATTTCAATTTCAACTTCCCTATCTAACGCTTCACGTTGAACTTGTTTTATCGTATTAAAAATATCATTAATTCGTTCAATTTGATTTTGAGCATAGCGACTATTTTTTGAATAAACTGGTTCAATAGATTCATAAGCATTTTGCCTTAATCTTTCCGTTTCCGCCTTATTCTCAATCGTTATTGGAGATCGAATATCTTGTTCTGAAATAGTACCAGTGTCAATTTCAACTGTTTCTGGAATTACATTACTGACCATAATCCCATACGTAAATACACCAATTAGAACAAACAAAATAAAACGAATATACCGATGATCTTTAATATTTTGCCACCATTTTTGATGTTCAATTGAAGGTCGTTTCCCCATTAGTTTTCCACCTCATCAAGCTTACAGAAATCTTTTTTTTATTTTAATTTCTGATCATTCTCGTGGTATTCTTTTTCATATGCATCAATAATTCGTTTTACTAACGTATGTCTTACTACATCAGAAGACTCTAAATGTAAGAATGCAATTCCTTCTACTTTTTTCAAAATGTTTTGAGCTACATGGAGACCTGATACTTTTCCTCTTGGAAGATCAATTTGTGTAAGATCTCCAGTTACAACCATTTTTGACCCAAAACCAAGTCTTGTTAAAAACATTTTAATTTGTTCAGGAGTTGTATTCTGTGCTTCATCTAAAATAACAAAACAGTCATCTAACGTTCGTCCTCTCATATATGCAAGGGGCGCTACTTCAATGGTTCCTCTCTCCATTAAGCGTTCTGTATGTTCAACACCTAAAACATCATGAAGTGCATCATACAATGGTCTTAAATAAGGATCTACCTTCTCTTTTAAATCTCCAGGTAAAAACCCTAAACTCTCTCCAGCTTCTACAGCTGGACGTGTTAAAACAATTCGTTTTACATACCCTTCCTTAAGTGCATGGACAGCCATAACAACCGCTAAGTATGTTTTACCAGTTCCTGCAGGACCTATACCGAAAACAATATCTCTGTTTCGAATCGCTTTTACATAGTGTCTTTGGCCTAATGTTTTTGCTAAAATAGGTTTTCCTTTTGCAGTAACAGTAATTTTATCTTCAAATAAATCTGGAAGCTCATCTAACATATTTCTTTCAGCAAGTTGGGTAGCATACACTACATCCCGTTCTTGAACAGGAATTCCTTTACGAATAAGCTGAAGGAGTGTTGTTAAAATCTCTTCAATTTTTTTTACTTTTTCTTCTGAACCAATGAGAGAAACCTCTTCCCCTCTTGTTAAAATCGTCGTGTCAAAAGCTTCCTCTAAACGCTTTAAATGGCGATCATTCGGTCCAAAAAGAGCTTGTACTTCATTAGCATTTTGAATTGGAAGTTGCATTGTATATTTCAATTCTGTCAATCGTCTCAGTCTCCTTGAATAATGGGTTGTTTCATACCAATTTCATCCACTATACGAAAGTGAATGATTACTATAACTTTACCATCCTCCACCTTGGGGTGCAAAACTTTTTCTCCAGTGATTTCTGCATTTTTAGTAAATTGTTCTTTAAGCTTTTCTTTTCCTTCTTCCTTCGCTACTATTACTGCCTCATCTACAGCTGATTCCATCTCTATTACTTCTGCTTCCATGTAATCGGAATAACCGTAATGAAAAGGTAATTCATACCCAAATACTGTCCAATTTGATTCAAACACTTCCCTTTTAGTATGCTCAAAATTTGGAGGATTCCATCCCCAAATTGGTATACTCCAATTTCCAATATGAAGGTTATGTCTCCTATAGCTTTGACCAGTTACCGCATAAAGTGTTCTTTCTAGTGGCACACTGATTTCAGCCTCATACCACATTTCTCCAAAAATTGTTCCTTTAGCTGATACTTGTCGTTCATTTCCTTCTATGCCAATTAAGCCCGATACAAGCAAGTCCCCTTTTTCTACAACTTGATTTAGTTCCACCATCGGTAATCCTTCTTCAACAAATAAATCCTGTATAACCGCTTTATGCGCAGCTACAATATGTCCTGGTGCCTCAGCAGGCTCTCTTTCTGCAATGTCTTTTTCTACAACTTGAAAATGATAGGTTGTACCTTTTCTAGTCACACCAATCCATGTAGCATCAGTAATCACATCTGTTACAATGGATTGTATTTCCTCTGGGGGAGGTAAAAAGAATTGAAACGCACCTCTTTTAATTCCAATTTCAGATACAGCTTGTTCAAGTTTATTCTCCACAGTAGGAGAAGCACCTTCAATATCCACATTCCAGACCATGTTGGATAAAATAAATAATGATAGGAAAAAGGCTACACAACCAAATATTATTCCATTTCTTCTCCAAAACTTTTGTAAAACAAATGGATATCCTTTTTTATCAATGAATCTAATCTTGCAATCAGAATTCCTCGCTAGCTTCCTCAAATACGATACCTCGTCCAATAATACTGAACATATGAGAACATTCTTTCCTGCATAATGAATATTCCATATGTTCATCCCCTCATTAATACATTGATTAATAAAACTCTCAGGGTATGGTCCTGAGATCTTAATACGTACATACCCTGTCACTTTATGCAACCATTGGTTTTTCATTTTTATCCCCTACCCTATACCTTCTTATTTTATAAATCGAATGTCTTCTATAACTCCTTCAAGAAGCATTTCCTCTGGTAAAATATTTTTAATAACAAACTCATCACCAACAATTAATAATTCACCTTCCGTTAATCGAAGACGTAGCTCTTTTCTAGTAAAGCGGATAACTCCTTTATGATTTTCAATGTATATGTGAAAATTACCGATTAATGTAACTCTCGGTAAGTCCATCATGACATCTGGTGGTAAGTCCATTTGATCAGTAATCCATCTTTTCATTTTTTTTCTAAGCTGTTTCATGACGAACCCCCTTTCAACTCATATGTATGACAGATCTTCTATACCTATCACTGAAAAGTAGTTAAAATTTATAAGAAGACTACCTTGAAAATTAAGTAGTTCAGGAGTGAATGCGGTGACTCCAGCGACGAGCATATGCTTCACCAATAAACTTCGAGTTGTCTCGATGCCAATAACTACAGAGCAACACCTGTAGAGTCAGAGACAGGCTAATGTACTTTAGCAATGTATAGTGTGAATGTGGAGGCTGAGGCGTTGCAGAGCCAGGCCGGAGACATTACGTATAGAACGGATAAACTTCTTTTATGAGCATTTTCATCTCCACATGGTGTAAATTTTTGCTTGCATTGGCGATCTACCCTAAAAATATGTATTGGTTCAGGAGTGGAATGCGGTGGCTCCAGTTGGAAAAGCACAAACCTAAAATCCTCTATAGCTAATATGTTAGTTTTAGGAAGTTTAGGTCGTGTCCACAGTAAAGAAGACACTGTGAAGAAAGAATAGATGTCGTACTTATGCCTGTGGCGAAAGCTGTCACCTGTAACGGGTGAACCTCTTTGATGAGTATCTTCAACCCATATGGTGGAAGTTTTCACTGGCAAGGATGACCAACTCTCAAAAAGAACACCCGAGCAAAAACTGCCCGATTCTTATTCCAATTAATAATAGTTCAACAAATGTTTCACCACTTCTTCTTTTTGCTTTTGTAAGCTTATTGGCTCGCTTCTATGTGCCTGCAATCCCGCTTTTCTCCTTTTGCAGGCTTATTGGCTCGCTTCTATGTGCCTGCAATCTCCTTTTTCACGTTTGCAGGCTTATTGGCCACCTTCTATATGCCTGCAATCCTTCTTTTTCCATTTGCAGGCTTATTGGCCACCTTCTATATGCCTGCAAATCTCCTTTTTCCATTTGCAGGCTTATTGGCCACCTTCTATGTGCCTGCAATCATCATTTTCCCATTTGCAGGCTTATTGGCCACCTTCTATATGCCTGCATCATCATTTTCCCATTTGCAGGCTTATTGGCCACCTTCCATACACCTGCAATCTCCTTTTTCCCACTTGCAGGGTCATTGGAGGTCTTCTATCTTCCTGCACTATACTTCTTTACTGTTTTCTAGATCATATAAGAACAGAAAAGACGTCATCTCATCACAAAAATAAAAAAACAAGGATGAACGAATCATCCTTGTTCTAATTGAAACTATGAGTGTTTTCTTGCTTTTGGCTTTCCTAATACCTCTGACCAAATAATCCCCTTCACAGCTTCTTCTCGAGATATTTTACTAAAGCTTAAATCAATTTTAGAACTACTTTTCGTAATATCTCCTTTAATGATAGGAGAATCACTTAGATCAGCAGTACTCTCTAATACCTCTCTTTTACGCTGTTTCGCTTTTTCATATCGATCATTAAGCTCTTTGTTACCTTTATTCAATTCATGTTCAACATCAATAGAAGCCGTATACGTTTCCTGCCTTCTTGGTTGACTTGGAGGTCTTTTTGGTTCTTGCTTAGGTGGCTCCTGTTCCTGCTTAAAGATTTCTCGCCAGTCTATTTCTTCTTTTTTAGGTTTTTCTTGTGGACCTTTATTACCGGATTGTTGTTGATCCTCTTTCTTCTTCCCGAATCCTTGGAAAAAGCTCAATAGGGCAGCAATGAGAAAAAATAGAAGGAAAGGGTTTCCTAATAACGATTCAATTAAATTCATTCTAATCGTCCCCTTTCTATTAGTTAGGCTCTCTTAACATATATAGCCATTACTTAAGGAAGACTATCTTATTTTTTACGTCTATCTGTGTTTTCATCATTTCCGTCATCTGTCGCTTTACCAATAGATTCTCTCATATCGGTATCAGCCATTACATTTTTCATGTTCATGTAATCCATGACACCCATGTTTCCAGAACGGAACGCATCTGCCATTGCAAGAGGTACTTCTGCTTCTGCTTCCACAACCTTCGCACGCATTTCTTCAACTCTTGCTTTCATTTCTTGCTCTTGTGCTACGGCCATTGCACGGCGTTCTTCTGCTTTTGCTTGCGCAATCTTCTTATCTGCTTCAGCTTGGTCCGTTTGTAATCCTGCACCAATGTTTTTCCCGATATCGATATCTGCAATATCAATGGATAGAATCTCAAATGCAGTTCCTGAATCTAGCCCTTTTTTAAGCACAGTTTGGGAGATCATATCAGGATTTTCTAATACTTCCTTATGTGTCTTTGCTGAACCAATAGTGGATACGATACCTTCACCCACACGGGCAATAATTGTATCTTCTCCAGCACCCCCAACTAGTCGATCGATGTTAGCACGAACTGTAATACGTGCTTTCGCTTTTACCTCAATACCGTCCATCGCAACACCGGCAATAAATGGCGTTTCAATTACTTTAGGATTAACACTCATTTGCACAGCCTCTAAAACGTCACGACCAGCTAAGTCAATAGCTGCTGCACGTTCAAAGGTTAAATCAATGTTTGCACGCTGGGCAGCAATTAAAGCATTGATAACACGGTCCACATTTCCCCCAGCAAGGTAGTGACCCTCAAGTTTATTAATATTTATTTCTAGACCTGCCTTCACAGCTTTAATCAAAGGATTAACAACACGGTGAGGGATAACGCGACGTAACCTCATCCCTACCAATGTGAAAATACCGACTCTTACGCCAGCTGCCCATGCTGAAATCCAAAGTGCAACTGGTACAAATGTGAATAAAATTGCGAACGCAATAATAACCAAACCTATTATTATTATCAGCATTATTTCATTATTCAATTTAAATTCCTCCTTTTAATCATTTTTATTAGTCTTATTACTTACTTCTCTAACAACAATACGAGATCCTGCAGTTGCAACAACTTTTACTAGTTTTCCTTGTTCGATAAATCCACCTTCAGATACTACATCAAATCGTTCATCGTTTATAATTGCTGTTCCTGATGGTCTTAATACCGTTAAAGCTTCGCCAGTTTTCCCCAGAATTTCTTCTCTTGTCACATTAGAGACATATCCTTCTTCCGTTTTTGTTGCATCTTTTAAAATAACATTTTTTAACGGACCTCGGTAGCCTACGTACTTAAAGAATATAATGGACATAATGATTGTCAAAACTGTAGCTAATAATAAAGAAAACAAAATAGTAGTTGTCGAATAGGATGCAAGAACCATACTGCCGATAATGGACCCAATACCTATAATACCAAAAATTCCAAAGCCTGGCACAAAAACTTCTATAAGTAATAGAACAATTCCTACTCCAAACAAGATAAACGTTTCCATACCAGCAAAGCCGGCAACAAGGTGTCCAAAGAAAAACAGAACAAGTGCAGATAAGCCCATAATACCAGGAACTCCAAATCCTGGTGAGTATAATTCTAGGACGAGTCCCATACTACCAATAGATAGTAATATCGGTATGACAATTGGACTTGTTACAAAACGAGCAATTTGTTCAGCAAAACTTATTTCCATATCCCGTTCTTCTGCATTTTCAAGTCCTAAATATTGGAGAAGCTCAGCTCGGTCCTGTACAACTGCTTCTGCATAACCAACCTCCAGTGCTTCACTAGATGTTAAAGTTAATAGCTCACCTGCTGGTGCATTATAATCTGGCAAATCAATAGATGGATCTGCCATAGCTAAAGCGTATACTGGATCACGATCGTTATGCTCTGCAGCATTCCTCATGCTTGCAAGCCATGCAGAATGAGCTTTATCATCAGCTGCTGTACCAGATCCATCAATGACTTGTGCTGCCCCCATCTCTGTACCTGGTTTCATTACGATATTGTCAGCATAAAGAGATATATATGCTCCTGCAGACATTGCCTGTCTAACAATAAATGCAGTGGTAGGTATTGGTGAATCCCCAATTAATGAAGCTATTTCACCTGCTGCATCTACGAGTCCACCGGGAGTATTAATTTCAAAAACAATGTGATCTGCCCCTTCTTCAATGGCTGTATCAACTGATCGTTCTAAAAAAGCTAACAAACCTCGTTCTACAGCCTGTTCAACTGGGATATAATAGACTAGTCTCCCTTCCCCACCTCCGTCTGCTTGTGTAGGTAGTAAAGATAACACTAAGCTAAAAAGAAGTAAAAAGGAAAAGAACCCAACTCTTAAGCGTTTCATTATAAACTTTCCTCCTTTCTAGGGAATGAACCTTACTTGTAAATACGAAAGGGCTTAAATAAAGTTTCAATAAATATTTTCAGAACGATTTTACAGCATCCCATATATAAGTATGTTTTACTCGTCCCACCTATATATTATACTAATAAAGCTCAAAATTTAAAACGATGAAGTAAGAATACAATTAATTTCTAGTTACTATTAATGCTTACTTCGTTATGTATATAAAAAACGCCTTGCTTTTGCAAGGCGTTCATATTACGTTAGCAATTTTTGAACAAGTTGATTAATTTTTTTACCATCTGCTCTTCCCTTAACCTTTGGCATGATGGCTCCCATCACTTTCCCCATGTCTGCTTTTGAGGTTGCACCAACTTCGCTAATTGTTTCTTTAACGATTTGTTCCAACTCTTCGTCAGAAAGCTGTGATGGCATATAAACTTCTACTAATTCAATCTCAACCTTCGTTTTTTCCACTAGGTCTTCACGATTGGCTTGTTCATATCCTTGGAGGGATTCTTTAAGTTTTTTCATTTCACGACTTAGAACAGTTAAGCTTTCATCATCTGATAATTCTCTCCCTAAGTCAATTGCTTCATTTTGTAAAGCTGACTTTAGTGAACGGATAACAGTTAGACGTTGCTTCTCCTTTTTCTTCATCGCATCCTTCATATCTTGATTTAATTGATCAAGAAGATTCAAGGAACTACACCCTCTCCTTAGAACTTACGCTTACGAGCTGCTTCAGACTTTTTCTTACGCTTAATACTCGGTTTTTCATAATGCTTGCGCTTCCGAACTTCTGCCAACGTGCCCTCTTTTGACATGGTTCTCTTGAAGCGACGAAGAGCAGCATCTATGGATTCATTTTTACGTACACGTGTTTCTGCCATTCTATATCCCTCCCTCCAAAAAACCAATCGAAGACACACTTATTTGCATGTCTTTGTTGATTATAAACGAATGACGTCTATCGGTCAACTTTTATCTCATAAAAGAGTATAAATTTATGTATATATAATTGCTTGTCATCCTCGTCCTATTTCTCCCATACATATAAAAAGAGAGGAGGAGACATTCATGAACCACATTTTATCTATGTTCGCAATCTATATTGCATTATTTTTATTTGGAATGACCGTCATGCGTCAAGGGCTTCTCCATATCCAAGGAGAACGTATGAAGAAATGGCTACATAATACTATCAATCATCCTCTTAAAGGTTTTGGAGTCGGGATAATTGTAACAGCAATTCTACAAAGCAGCTCAGCAGTAATGATTATTACAATAGGGTTGGTTTCAGCAGGCTTTATATATTTTCGTCATTCTATTGGAATTATCTTAGGAGCAAATATAGGAACTGTGGTAACATTAGAGATTTTAGCATTCGACTTAACATGGCTAATATTCCCATTTTTAATACTGGGAGTACCCTTATTATTCACAAAAAAACAAGTTTTATTTTGCATAGGATGCTTCTTTTTCGGATTTAGTTGTATCCTTATTGCAATGCATGGTTTTGAAACATTAGCATATCCACTTTCATCTTTAACTATCGTTTATGAGTGGTTACTATCAACGAATGAGTATAACATTGTTGCTCTTTCAGCAGGTGTAATATTAAGTGCAATCATCCAATCTAGTTCAGCTGTCACTGCCATTGCAATGAGTTTTATGAATGAAAATTTATTAATCTTAACCTCCTCTATCCTCATCATGCTTGGTGCTAATCTAGGTACTTGCGTAACTGCATGGCTTGCTAGTCTTGGAGGAAGTAAAGAAGCAAAGCTTACGGCCTATACTCATATTTGGGTGAATTTAATTGGAATAGTACTCTTTCTACCATTTATCAGTTTGTTCTCTGCGGTAATAGAAGGATTAGCAATTTCTCCTTCTCAACAACTTGCACATGCTGCACTAGCCTTTAATGTCATAAGTTCTACTATTTTTCTTCCTTTTATAAACCATTTCGCAGTCTTTGTTCAGTGGATCCATAAAACATCTATAGACTAAAAACCAGGTAGTTAATTCACCTGGTTTTTTCAATAAAAATTATTTTTAATAGTCTCCTTCGCCTTTAACCCCTTGAACGATGGCAATACCAGAACTAGCCCCAATACGAGTTGCTCCTGCTTTTATCATTGCATCTGCAGTCTCACGATCACGGACACCGCCCGAAGCTTTGACTCCTATATTTGGTCCTACTGTTTTTCTCATTAGTTTAATATCTTCTACTGTTGCTCCTCCACCGGAAAAACCAGTAGATGTTTTTACAAAATCAGCTCCTGCTTTTACTGAAAGTTCGCAGGCTCTTATTTTTTCTTCATCTGATAATAAAGAGGTTTCAATAATAACTTTTGTTAATGCTTTCCCTTTTGCTGCATTAACAACTGCTTCAATATCCCTTAAAACAAGATCATTTTCCCCATCTTTAAGTGCCCCTATATTTATTACCATGTCCACTTCTGTTGCACCATTTTCGATTGCATTTTTCGTTTCAAATGTTTTTACCTCAGGAGTTGATGCCCCCAATGGAAATCCTATAACAGTACATACTTTTACATCAGGTGACTCCTTTAAAATTTCATATGCTGTATTTACCCATGCAGGGTTAATACATACGGATGCAAAGCTGTACTCCTTTGCTTCATTCGCTAAAATAATTACTTGTTCCTTTGTAGTATCAGGCTTTAATAACGTATGGTCAATCATTCGAGCTAATTCTGAAGTCATTTTTCTCATCCTCTCAAACTTACCATCAGACTGGGAGTTTAATAATTATTATTTTTTCAAAATTTTCTTAACCATTTGCTGCTTGCTTTACTTCATTTTTTACAACTCTAACAATGCTTCCAAAATTATATGGATAACCAGCCTTGTCTATTTTAACCTTTACAATTTCCCCAATCAAACTTTCATTTGCAGGAACTTTAACTTTTAAATAGTTATCCGAATAGCCAATGAAATAATCTTTTTCTATATTATCCTTATCAGCTTCTTCAGGTATTACTTCTAAAACTTCACCTTCGTACCTAGATGCATATTCTTTTGCTAATTGATTAGATAATGATATTAATTTATGGACACGTGTATTTTTAACATCGTCATCCACTTGGTCTTCCATTCTAGCTGCAGGTGTTCCTGTACGCTTTGAATATGGAAAAACATGAAGTTCTGAAAATCCGACTTTTCGTATAAACTCATACGTTTCTTCAAATTCATCCTCTGTTTCACCAGGAAAGCCAACGATAACATCAGAAGTTACAGCTAAACCAGGTAGTGCTATCTTTAATTTTTCAATTCTTTCAAAGAAGAACTCTGTGGAATACTTTCTTCTCATTCTTTTTAACACACTGTTAGAGCCAGATTGCAATGGAACATGTAAATGATTCACAATTTTCTCAGACTGATCAATTACGCGAATTACTTCATCGGTAATTTGACTAGCTTCAATGGATGAAATTCGAATACGTTTTAGCCCTTCTACCTTTTCAAGATCTAATAATAAATGGGACAGACTATAATCCTTCATGTCCTCCCCATAACCACCTGTATGAATACCTGTTAATACAATTTCTTTATATCCTGCTTCTACAAGCTGCTCCGCTTGCTTAATTACATCCTCCGGCTTTCTAGAACGCATTAATCCACGTGCCCAAGGAATAATACAGAACGTACAAAAATTGTTACAGCCTTCTTGTATTTTTAATGATGCCCGTGTACGATCTGTGAATTGAGGTACATCTAGTTCTTCATATACACGTGCCTTCATTATATTTCCTACCCCATTGATTGGCTCCCGTTCTTTTTGAAACTGTTCAATGTATGGTAGTAATTTATGACGATCTTGAGTACCAACAACGATATCTACACCAGGAATCGCCATAACCTCTGCAGGAGATGTTTGTGCATAACATCCCGTAACACAAACAACAGCATCTGGATTTTTTCGTATAGCACGACGGATAATTTGACGACTTTTTTTGTCCCCAGTATTTGTAACTGTACAAGTATTTATAACATAAACATCGGAACTATTTTCATATTCCGTTTTTTCATAACCCGCTTTTTGAAACAGCTGCCAAATGGCTTCTGTTTCATAATGATTTACTTTACATCCTAATGTATGGAAAGCAACCGTTGGCATATTCATCACCCCATTAATTCAAAATGATAGGAAATGGCTGCTAAGCCATATAATGGAGCTGTCTCACTTCTAAGAATCCGTGGTCCTAATCCACAAATAATAGCTCCATGCTCTTCCATTAACTTTATTTCCCGATCAGAAAAACCACCCTCTGGTCCAACAATAAATAAGAGAGTATTTCCAACGTTCATCTTATTTAAAACGGAAAATAATTGGCTTTTCTCATCCACTTTAGAAGCTTCTTCATAAGCTACGATCACTTGATCATAACGACTAAACTCTTTTAGAAAAAGTGTAAGGGAATGTACATTAGAAACCGTAGGTAAAAATTGACGATGGGATTGCTCTGCAGCTTCAAGAGCAATTTTATTCCAACGATCTAATTTCCTTACTGATTTTCGTTCATCCCATTTTACAATAGAACGTTCTGCTTCAAATGGTATAAATTGTGAAGCACCAAGCTCTGTTCCTTTTTGAATAACCCACTCAAATTTATCACCCTTAGGCAAACCATGGGCAATCGTAACATGAATAGGTAACTCCACATTTTTCAATTCTTCTTTAACTAGTTTCCCTTTTACTGATTCATCTGTAATATCTTCAAGCTCACAAACATAACACGTACCTTCTTCAGTACAACAAATAATTTGATCACCATTTTTCATTCTCATCACACGGCGAATATGCTTAGATGCATCACCAGTAATCGTTACATGATCTTTATTAAAATATTCCTTTTGAATAAAATAACGTTGCATCTTTGTCACCTATTCTGGTTTCTCTGCTATTATAGCTAACCAATCTTCCATTACAATCGTCTCTATAATAGTAAATCCACTATTCTCTAGTGCATTTTTCACTTCTTCTTTTTTACCTTTTATTATCCCGGAAGTAATAAGCTTACCTCTAGCTTGTAACAATGAGAATGCATCATCCGTCATTTGAACAATAACTTCAGCTAAGATATTTGCAACGATTAAATTAGGAGTATAATCTATCGTTTTTAATAAATTATTTTGCTTAATTGTTACAAACTCCTGTGTTTTATTTAGCTTTACATTAATTTTAGCTGAATTTACTGCCACTTCATCTAAATCCAATGCTAGTATATGAGATGCACCTAGCTTTGCAGCAGCAATAGTTAGTACGCCAGAACCTGTTCCTACATCAATGACAGCATCTCCAGTAGTAAGATATCTTTCTAGTGCTTGAATACATAATACTGTTGTAGGATGAGTTCCTGTACCAAAAGCCATCCCGGGATCTAACTCAATGATTAATTCATCATCGTGTACTTTTTCATAGTCTTCCCATGTAGGTGTTATCGTTATTAAATTGGAAACTTTCACAGGCTTATAATATTTTTTCCAAGCTGTGGCCCACTCCTCTTCGTTAACTTCACTCACGGAGACTGTATTATGCCCTAAATCAATATCAAATGAAAGGAGTTGGTTAATGGACTCTTTAATTGCATCTACTGCCTCACCTAAAAAGCTATTCATAGGTAGATAAGCTTTTACAAGTACACCTTCCTCTGGGTAATCATCTTGAGATAATTGATATATCTCTCCAAAATTAGTATCCCAAACTTTTACTAAGTCATGAGGGTCTTCTATTACAACACCTGATGCACCTGCTTCATGCAAAATGTTACTTACTGGTTCAACCGCTTCTTGCGTCGTATGAATACATATTTCCGACCATTTCACACAGACCAACTCCCTTTCGATCAGATCATTCCTGTCACCAAGCTGATTTATTCTCCAAAGCTTTTAAATGTCCGTTTTACCTTTGCAAAAAAATTATCATTTTGTTCGTCCGGTGCCTCATTCCCACTAATTTCAGCAAATTCCCTGAGTAAGTCTTTTTGCTTCTGAGAAAGCTTTTTCGGCGTTACAACCCTTACTTGTATATGCTGATCTCCTTGCCCCATACCTCTAACATTTGGTACACCTTTACCACGTAATCGGAAATGAGTGCCTGTCTGTGTGCCAGCAGGTATTTTCAATTTAACCTTACCATTTAACGTTGGTACTTCAATTTCATCCCCTAATGCCGATTGTACAAAGGTAATAGGCATTTCACAGTAGATGTCATCTCCATCACGTTGAAAGAACTCGTGTGAATTAACGGAGAACACCACATATAGATCCCCTGAAGGACCTCCATTTACACCAGGTTCACCTTGACCAGAAACTCTAATTTGTTGTCCGGTGTCTACACCAGCTGGTATTTTAATGTGTATTTTCTTTCGTTTCTTTACCTTACCTTCTCCGCCACAAGTTCTACATTTATTCTTGATTTCCTTACCAGTTCCTTGACAGTGATTACATACTCGTCGGTTTACAACCCGACCAAATGGTGTATTTTGTTCAATATTTAATTGACCAGAACCTCCACAATGCTTACATGTTTCAGGTGTCGTACCTGGCTTTGCTCCTGATCCATTGCAAGTATCACATGTTTCTTCACGTGGAATTTCAATATCCGTTTCTTTCCCAAAGACTGCTTCTTTAAAATCTAATGTCATTGTATATTGTAGATCTGCACCTTGCCTTGGGGCATTCGGATCACGTCTTCCACCACCACCAAAGAACATATCAAATATATCACTAAAGCCACCGAAGTCACCGTTACCAGCACCACCACCAAAACCACCGAATTGGTTAGGATCTGTATGGCCAAATTGGTCATAATGTGCACGCTTCTGTGAATCACTTAAGGTATCGTAAGCTTCTTTTACTTCTTTAAATTTTGTTTCAGCATTTGCTTCTTTATTGACATCTGGATGGTATTGACGCGCTAACTTTCGATAAGCTTTTTTTATTTCTGCTTCTGATGCACCTTTTTCCACACCTAGTACATCATAAAAATCTCTCTTGCTCATTATATCCACTCCCGATTTTAATCCATAACGAATATGTTAACATCCTCGTGTTAAACAGGCAAGGTTAAGAATAAGGTAATAGCTTTTATATTCTACTATTTCTTAGAGGATAATAAGGTATTTCCCCTCTCCTTAATCATTCCTCATATCCTTTTTTTCCTGTTTAATGATAAAAGTCAAAGCCAAGGGCAACCTGACTTTGACTTATCAATGAGAAAATTTTTAAATATTACTTTTTCTCGTCATCATTTACTTCTTCGTATTCTGCATCTACAACGTCGTCATTTCCCTGTGCACCGTCCTGTGCGCCACCTTGCCCTTCTTGTTGTGCTTGGGCTTGTTGTGCTGCTTGCTCATAAAGCTTTGTTGATAACTGTTGTACAACTTCTTGCAATTCGTCCTTTGCAGTTCTAATTGCTTCAATATCTTGACCTTCTAAGGCAGTTTTCACTTTATCTTTTGCTGTTTCTGCTTTTTCTTTATCAGCAGCATCTACATTTTCTCCAAGATCTTTTAACGTTTTTTCCGTAGTGAAAACTAACTGATCAGCTTCATTACGAAGATCTATTTCTTCACGACGCTTTTTGTCTGCCTCTGCATTTTCTTCTGCGTCTTTTACCATTTTTTCAATTTCTTCTTCAGATAATCCTGATGAAGAAGTAATCGTGATTGATTGCTCTTTATTCGTACCTAAGTCTTTAGCACGGACATTAACGATACCATTCGCATCAATATCAAAGGACACTTCAATTTGAGGTACTCCACGTGGTGCTGGTGGAATGTCCGTTAACTGGAATCGCCCTAATGTTTTATTATCAGCTGCCATCTCCCGTTCCCCTTGTAAAACATGGATGTCAACAGAAGGTTGGTTATCAGCAGCAGTTGAGAATACCTGTGACTTACTCGTAGGAATCGTTGTATTTCGATCAATTAACTTCGTCATTACACCACCCATTGTTTCAATACCTAAGGAAAGTGGAGTAACGTCAAGTAATACTACATCCTTTACATCACCAGTAAGAACACCAGCTTGAATTGCAGCTCCAAGTGCTACTACTTCATCTGGATTTACACCTTTATGAGGATCTTTTCCAGTTAATTTTTTAATTGCTTCTTGTACTGCAGGAATTCTTGTTGAACCCCCAACAAGGACAATTTTATTAATTTCACTAGCTGAAAGACCAGCATCTTGCATAGCACGACGAGTAGGTCCCATTGTTCTTTCAACTAAGTCAGAAGATAACTCTTCAAATTTAGCTCGGGAAAGATTTAGCTCTAAATGTTTAGGGCCTGATGCGTCAGCCGTAATAAACGGTAGTGAAATTTGTGTTTGAGAAACTCCTGATAAATCTTTTTTGGCTTTTTCAGCAGCATCCTTTAAGCGTTGTAATGCCATTTTATCTTGTGATAAGTCAATACCATTGTCTTTTTTAAACTCAGCCACTAAGTAATCAATAATAACTTCGTCAAAATCATCCCCACCAAGCTTATTGTCACCTGAAGTTGCTTTTACTTCGAAGAAGCCATCACCTAGTTCTAGAATCGATACGTCAAACGTACCACCACCAAGGTCATAAACTAAAATAGTTTGATCTTCTTCTTTTTCAAGACCGTATGCTAAAGCAGCTGCTGTAGGTTCATTAACAATTCTTTCTACTTCAAGTCCAGCAATTTTCCCTGCATCTTTTGTTGCCTGACGTTGTGAATCGTTAAAATAAGCTGGTACTGTAATAACTGCTTTTGTAACCTTTTCGCCTAAATAGCTTTCCGCGTCTTCTTTTAACTTTTGTAGGATAATAGCAGAGATTTCTTGTGGAGTGTATTCTTTCCCTTCCGCTTCTACCTTGTAGTCCGTGCCCATATGACGTTTAATAGACACAATTGTATTAGGGTTAGTAATCATTTGACGCTTAGCTACTTCCCCTACTTGTCGTTCTCCGTCTTTAAATGAAACAACTGAAGGTGTTGTTCTAGCCCCTTCTGCGTTTGAAATAACTGTAGCTTCTCCACCTTCCATAACTGCTACACAAGAGTTTGTTGTTCCTAAGTCTATTCCAATAACTTTACTCATTTTAAAATGCCTCCATTCTTTTCCTTTATGTAATTTAGGAATTTACTTTAACCATAGCTGGTCTAATAACACGATCTTTTAGTTTATAGCCCTTTTGAAGCTCTTCCACCACAACATTTTTATCATATTCATCCGTCTCTACCTGCATAACAGCTTGATGAATATGAGGATCAAACGAGTGACCAACTGTCTCAATCGTTTCAATACCCTCTTTGCTCAATGCTTCCTTTATTTGACGATAAACCATTTCGACACCTTGTAATAGATTCTTTGTTTCATCTGATTCTGCGTCTATCATAAGTGCCCTTTCAAAATTATCAATGGCAGGCAACAACTCCTCAACAAGGCGTTGTGATCTATATTTAGCATCCGCTTCCTTTTCTAATCTTGTACGGCGGCGGAGATTTTCATAGTCAGCTTGAGTACGTAGAAGTCGATTGGTAGTCTCTTCTAGCTTTTGCTCTAATTCCTGTTGTGGGGATATTTCATCCTCAACGTTTGAAGCTTCCTCATCAGTTTGAGTATTTGTTTCCTCAACAACTTCCTGATTTTCTTCTATTACTTCTTCATTTATCTCTTCATTGGTTGTTGTATTGTTGTTTTTTTCCATCACTTTCACCTCCTCAAAAACGGAAACGTAGAAAAAATCAGTAAGGAAAGACTCTCTCCCACCGATACTAGAATAATCTTTGATAGTATAATTAGAGAAAGAGTTTTCCATTCACAAATAAGCAGAATAAAGTGTATTATAAATTTTGTCAATGAAAATGTATTATTTCATAGTAGTTATTTCTGATAACGGGCTGATAACAGCTTAGACAAATCCTTTGAAAGGTAATCCAAAATCCCAATAACTCGTGGATATTCCATTCGCGTAGGCCCTAATATACCAACTGTCCCCATGTGTTTTCCATCTACAGAATAAGTGGCTGTAATAACAGAACAGTCATCAAAAGGCTCAAATCGGTTTTCTTGTCCTATTTTTATCGTTATCCCCTTATAATCGGATCGAAATAATTTTGAAACTAAGGCATCCTCTTCAAGAATATTAAACAATCGTTTTACCCTTTCCACATCATGGAATTCTGGTTGTGCTAGTATATTGGTTTTCCCACCAAAAAACACTTTTTCACTTTGCTGTGAAAGAAATGTTTGGTTTAAAAGAGTTATCATTGAATCGTAGTGATCAATATATTTTTCAAGTACTTTCCCAATCTCTGTTGATAGCTTATGGCGCAAATGGATAAGTGGAACGCCTTTTAGCTTTTCATTTAAAATATTAACAACCTTTTCAAGCTCATTTATATTTATACCTTCTGGAAGTGGTACTGTTTGATTTTCAACATGACCCATATCAGTAACAATGATGGCTACCGCAGATTCATGAGAAATCGGTATTATTTGAATTTGCTTTAATGTTGATTCAAATACTTCTGGTCCTAAGACAATAGAAGTATAACTTGTTAAACTGGAAAGAATTTTAGCCGATTGCTGAATAACCTGTTCCATTTCACTAAATCGATCCCGAAAAACGGATTGTATTCCATGAATTTCATTTTTCGTTAGTTTTTTCGGAGAGAGTAGATGATCAACATAATATCGATATCCCTTTTGAGATGGGATCCGACCAGCTGAGCTGTGTGGTTTTTCTAAAAAACCTAACTCTTCTAAATCAGACATTTCATTTCTAATCGTAGCTGGGCTAAATTCAATATCCTCTCTCTTAGATACACTACGTGATCCTACAGGTTCAGCATGAGTAATATAGTCATCAATTATTGCATTTAGTATGAGCAACTGACGTTCTGTCAACATATGCATCCCCTCCTGTTAGCACTCTCTATTGTCGAGTGCTAAATCTATATAATAACTTACCAAATTAGGAATGTTGTTGTCAATCAAGACAATTAATGAAAACACTTCCAAATAAGAAGTCACATCAAAAACTTTTCAAAAACCTCATTCCCTAAAAATAATCCTTTATTTGATAACCGTATGGAAGTACCGTCATTAATTAATAAACCCTTTTCCGTTAATGGAGGTATGATATTTTTGAATGTATCTTCTATCTCCATCCCATATTTTTCCCGAAATGTCTTAAATGAAACACCAGAAATCTTTCTTAAACCCATAAACATTTCTTCTTCCATCTTCTCTTTAAACGTTACTTCATGCTCTTCTATATAAGGAAATCCTAATGACTGAACAGCCTTCATATACTTAGGAAGTGGGCCATAATTTGCTCGCCGAACACCATTAATATAACTATGGGATCCTGCACCAATTCCAAAATAGCTTTCATTATTCCAGTATGTTAAATTATGTTTACTTTCAAAACCTCTTTTCGCAAAGTTACTTATTTCATATTGTTGTAAGTTAGCCTTTTCAAGCTGTTCCCTCAACACATGGTACATATCAGCTTCTAGATCCTCAGAGGGTAGAGAAAGTTTCCCTTTTTTCATGAGTTGATAAAAAACTGTTTTTGCTTCAATTTTTAAGGAATAAGCACTAACATGTTCAATTTGCATATCCATGGTTCTTTCGAGAGTTTCTCTAAATTGATCCATCGTTTGATTAGGTAATCCGAACATTAGATCTAATGAAATATTGCTAAATCCATTATTTCTAGCTAACTTTATTGTATTTGATACATCCTCAGGGTTATGATCACGTCCAATGGTTTTTAGAAGTTCTTGATCAAATGTCTGAACACCGATGCTAAGGCGGTTTACTCCCATTTCCTTCATCATCTCTAGCTTTTTATTATCTGCACTTCCTGGATTCACTTCAACTGTCCATTCATAGTCATCTCTAATAGGAAAGTGTGTCCTAATAGCACGTAGGAGCTTTGATAAATGTTCTGTTGATAAAGAAGTAGGCGTTCCTCCTCCAACATAAATTGATGTTACTTCAGAAGTGGGAAATCGTTCTATCGTATTAGCCATTTCTTTTTCACAAAGGTCAAGGTATTCTTCGATTGGCTGATTTTTTATATAAAATTTATTAAAATCACAATAGTGACAAATTTGCTCACAAAATGGCACATGTATATATACTGCTCTTGTATTCAATTGGTTTCACCTCCAAGAGAAAGTTTGTAAATCTTTTAAAAGGAAAACTACGGATAAATATCCGTAGTTTTATTTGCCATACACGTTTAATTATTTCCTTCGTCCATACTAAGAACTGACATAAATGCTTCTTGTGGAACTTCAACACTACCTACACTTTTCATTCGCTTCTTTCCTTCTTTTTGCTTTTCAAGAAGCTTACGCTTTCGAGAAATATCTCCACCGTAACATTTTGCTAAAACATTTTTTCGCATAGCTTTAATTGTAGAACGAGCAATTATCTTTTGACCAATACTCGCTTGTACTGGAACTTCAAATTGTTGGCGCGGAATGAGTTCCTTTAGTTTTTCTACAATGGCTTTACCACGTTGGAAAGCACTGTCTCGATGAACAATTACAGATAAGGCATCAATTTGTTCAGCATTTAATAATATATCCATCTTAACAAGTCGACTTTCCTTATATCCAATTAGTTCATAATCAAAGGAAGCATAACCTTTTGTAGTGGATTTCAATGTATCAAAGAAATCAAATACGATTTCAGATAATGGGATTTCATATGTTATGGTTACACGGTTTTCATCCATGTACTGCATATCAATATAATCTCCACGTTTTTTCTGACATAGCTCCATCACGGCACCGACAAAATCATTTGGTACCATTACTTGTGCTTTAACATAAGGTTCTTCAACATGTTCTATTTTTTGTTGATCAGGCATTTTGGATGGGTTATCAATCGTAAGAATGTCACCATCCGTTAAATGAACGCTATATATTACACTTGGGGCTGTTGTGATTAAATCAATGTTAAATTCACGTTCAATTCTTTCTTGGATAATTTCCATATGAAGTAACCCAAGAAATCCACAACGGAAACCAAAGCCTAATGCTTGAGAAGTTTCTGCTTCGTATTGTAGTGATGCATCGTTTAACTCTAACTTTTCTAATGCTTCCCTTAAATCATTGTAATCATTTGTATCTACTGGATATAATCCACAAAACACCATTGGATTTAATTTACGATACCCTGGAAGTGGTTCCGTTGTAGGATTCTTAGCACTAGTCACCGTATCCCCTACTCTTGTATCACCTACATTTTTGATGGAGGCAATCATAAATCCTACGTCTCCAACCGTTAGCTCTTCACGAATATCTGGCTTGGGAGTAAATACCCCTAATTCCTGAACTTCAAATTCCTTTCCAGTAGCCATCATCCTTACCTTTTCACCAGGCTTTACCGTTCCTTCAACGATCCTTATATAAACGATAACGCCTCTGTATGGATCATATAGAGAGTCGAAAATCATAGCCTTTAATGGTGCTGACGGATCACCTGATGGTGGTGGTACTTTATCCACAACAGCTTCTAAAATCCCTTCAATACCAATACCATTTTTCGCAGACGCTAACACACAATCCTCTTGTGGTAATCCAATAACGTCCTCTACTTCTTGTTTAACTCTTTCAGGTTCAGCACTAGGTAAATCAATTTTATTTATAACTGGAATTATCTCTAAATCATTATCCAAAGCGAGATAAACATTTGCTAGAGTTTGTGCTTCAATCCCTTGTGCAGCATCAACAATTAACAATGCCCCTTCACAGGCTGCAAGGCTTCTAGATACTTCATATGTGAAGTCAACATGACCTGGGGTATCAATTAAATGGAATATATATTCCTCCCCATCCTCTGCTTTATATTTTAATTGAACTGCATTTAATTTGATTGTAATACCTCGTTCACGTTCTAAGTCCATAGCATCAAGAATTTGATCCTTCATTTCTCGTTGTGTTAAAGCACTTGTTTTTTCTAAAATACGGTCTGCTAATGTTGACTTTCCGTGATCTATATGGGCAATGATTGAGAAATTACGAATCTTTTCTCTTCTTTTTATACGATCTTCAGGCTTCATAGCGCTATCACTCCTACTATTCTCAAGAAACTCACCTATTTTCAATCTAAAAGATTAAAATGGAGGCTAAAAAAAAATTAAATTGTATTATCCGAGAAATACACTAACAATTATTATAGCAATAAGTTTGCTACATCATCAAATATTCTTTTGAAACTTTTTTCAACTTTATCATTACATGGCAATACAACAGAAAAGCTTGGCATTAAGCCAAGCTTTTCTGGGATTAATTTTAACATTTAATTAAGGGCAAATATGGAGAAAAACCCTTTAAATAAACTTTCAAATGCATCTGCTGTTCTAATACCCGTTTGAGAGAATAAGTTTTGCCCATCTTCAGCCGAATACATTTGTTTATCAAGTAAGTCTCTTTTCAAATCAGGTTCTTCTATCAATTCTTCGCGTATTTTTTCATCACCATGGTTATAAATAACAAGACCCTCTCCATCTTCCATTTCTATAATATTCTCTTCTTGTTTGATTAACCCACTATATGGTGACGATTGGTCAATATTTTCTTGTTTACTATCTAGCTCATCCTCCGTTCGTTGTAGTACCCGATTACTACTTTCATCGTTCAGCGAAAAATGATTAGAATAAATAATCCCTAAAATAAACCCAAACATAAGTATGAAAGCTAAGATAAAGCCTCTACTCAAAATATGTCCCATTATCCTTCATCCTCCGTAGCCTTTAATTCAAAATAGTATTCACTAAATATTTCTGCAAATACCTCAACGGAACGATACACTTCTTCCAAAGAATTATCGACACCACCAAATTCAACGAGAATAGAGTTTGGAGACATATCTTGGTTATACACTCCATTAACATTTCCCCCAGCCTTCACAGGATCAAATACACCTCTACTTAAACCAGGATAATCTTCTTCAATTCGGCTATGCAACTCTTTCTTTACCTGTTCATTCTGCTCATAATTAGGATTATTACTCCCTACAACAAACAGTATTTTTGCATACATTTCTCCATTTATTTCTACTGTTGTCGTTTCTCTTCGTTGTGCATCCCGATGAAGATCAAAGTAAAACTCAAAACCTCCATGCTCCTCAATATCCGATTCAAGAACCTGTCTAGACATTCTATAAGAGTCAACAAATTGCCAGCCCCTGTCATTTAGCTTTGAACTAATATCTGACGTATCCACGATAGAGCCTATTCCGTATTTTGCAAGCTCCATCCCTAACCTTTCTCCTGCTAAAGTTATATTTACTGAACCATGATTGGCTAAACTAGCATTTGAATCATCATCTATGTTCAACTCAGGAAAAAAGGATTCACGATTGTGAGAGTGCATTATATGAACGACATTATCTAATTCCTCCTGATTAGCCATTTCCTCTCTTAGCTTGTCCATTTCTTCTAACCGTTCCTCAGCTGCCTCTCTCTCTGCTAATAATACTTCCATTGGTGGAGCAGACTCGATTGGCATTTGTGTATAATCTACCCCTTCTCCTGCCACGATTATTCTACCATCAAACAGAGCAAATCCAGGCAGTTCCCTCCCTAGTAAGCTTCGATGATCCTGAGGATTTATGCTTGTTGCTAACTGAAAGGCAGTTGCAGTTATAGAAGGCGGCGATGCATCTTCAGGAAGAGATTGAGTAAAGTACTGATTCTCCATCCCCATCATATAAACGAACATTTCGTTTGATAAATTTCTACTAGCCTCATTGATGGAGGCAGAGGACAAGGAATAGCTAGGTCCAAAAGCCGTTAACAACGCTATTAAAAAAAATAGCCCAATCACTCCAAATACAGTGGAAAAAACGCCACTTTTTATGCTTGTCCTATTCCATTGGTTGATTCTCCTTTTGTTTCGAATACGGTGTTTCTTCATTTTTTATTTCATCCTTCCTAACTATAGGCAAAGTATATATATATCGTCATTCTCTCTTTGACCATATGTATGCTAGAAAAGGACAAGCTAGAACGAGATGATTAGAATTTTTGATAATAGAAAAGCGAAAGGCGCCCCAAATACACCATTGTCCACGTCCTGTGGGCAACGGCTAATTCATCGTCGTCCTGACTCCTAGACATCGTTAGAAAAATATTTATAAATTCTCTCTCAATAAATAAAAAAAGAATCGACCTACAAAGTCGATTCTTTTTCATGTCTTTGGGGTTCCCTAAGAATAAAAAACCTTCACGAGTGAAGTGCGGTGACTCCATAGGGGAATGTAACAGGTGAAGACTCCACACTTCAGTACATCAGTACGAAGTGTGGAGTCTAGCGTTGCCCGTAGTGAAGAAGACACTGTGAAGCATAAACAGATGTTGCTTATACCTGTGAAGCAAAGCGACCGCTTGAAACGTATGAAGCCCCATGAAAAGAAAATTTTCATACCCCATGGTGCAAATTTTCACTTACATGGGAGTATTTAAGCTTTTGCTAAAGCATGTTTATGTTAATGCGTATATGCACCAACATTTTCTTGATCAATATTTCCATGTAATGCGGCGTTTAATCCTTGAGCTAAGACATTGCCCATATCCTCAATAAAATCATCCACTTCTTTAGGTGTAACCATTAAATTATATCCTAGAGGTGATAAAACTTCTTGGATAAGCTGACGTTTTTCATTATCCTCTAGACCGCCAACTATCCCTAAATATTGTTGTCTCTCCTGTTCTCCAGGTAAATCTTCGTCAGTTAATTTACGTCTTTCTCCAAATGTCATACCTGCAGGAACTAAAGATCTTTTTGGAGAATCTTTTTCTCTAATCTCTCTTCCAAAGTGTTTTAAAACAAAATCAATTGTATCACTCGTAATGGAAACAGCATCAACTACTGTAGGAATACCAACAGCAATTACAGGTATTCCTAACACCTCTTTCGATAGTTCCTTCCTCTTATTCCCTACTCCAGAACCTGGGTGAATACCTGTATCAGAAATTTGTATGGTCGTATTTACCCGTTCGATAGATCGTGATGCTAAAGCATCTATTGCAATAATGAAATCCGGTTTAACCTTTTCCACAACCCCATTAATTATATCACTCGTCTCAATTCCTGTTATTCCCATTACACCTGGGGTAATGGCACTTACAGGTCTAAATCCTTCCTCTACATTTTCTGGCTGAAGTTCAAAAAGATGACTAGTAACTAATAAATTCTCCACTACAAGTGGACCTAATGCATCCGGGGTAACATTCCAATTCCCTAAGCCTACTACTAAACAACGTGCATCAGGACTAACTCCTAGGTCTTTTAAAAACTGGCTAAATTCCTTCGCAAACACTTCCGATACACGATCTTGTAACTCTGTATCCTTATGCCTTATACCTTGAGCTTCAAAAGTCAAATATTGACCTGCTTTTTTTCCAATTTTTTCTGTTGCTTCTTCAGAAATATCAACTTTTGTAATTGTGATACCATCTAGTTCCTGCTCCTTTACTACAACACCATCAATAGCACTTTGATTTTCTTGCTGTTTTTCTGCTTCCTTTTGTTTTTCTTGTTCTAATACCATTTCATGAGCTTCGACAGCAAGGTCTGTCCTAACTTGATATTGGCTTAAGTCTAATTCTTGTGACATGATCTTTCACCTCAATTTTTGTATTATAAAGTACTTTAACTTGACACGTTTAATATTTTCTATTGCTTTTTAAAAACGCTTTTGGTACAATCCTTATTGTTGCACGGAAAATGAAACGTTATTACGCATAAGGTTGCATCAAGGAGGTGAATCGGATGGCAAACATTAAATCTGCTATCAAACGTGTTCAAACTAGTGAAAAGCGACGCGCTCAAAATGCTGCTTTTAAATCAGATCTTCGTACAGCGGTAAAATCATTTAATTCAAAAGCTGAGAACAACGACGTTGAAGGTGCTAAGCAAGCATTCTTGGTGGCAACCAAAAAGATTGATAAAGCTGCTAACAAAGGGCTTATTCATAAAAACGCAGCAAACCGTCAAAAGTCTAACTTACAAAAACGTTTAAACGAAGTATCTGCATAAAGCAGACAGGCATTCACTGTAAAGGTTGAATGCCTTTTTTCTTGCATTTTTAGTAGCTTTTACTAAAGCAACGTCGTTATATTCATTAGATAGGATGGTTTTTTTCAAAAAAAAAAAACAAAATAGCCCATTCATAAGAAATGGACTATTTGTTCATTTTCTTTTATTTCGATTCAAACATTAGCTTTGCTACGTTTAGAGAAAAATAATTCAACTGCCAGATTTTTATCAATTTTCCCCGTTTTAATTTCATAGTCCATCGTTGCTAGTTGATCTAATAAAAGAAGAAGCTCTTCATCTTGAAAATTTCTAGTTTGGCCCATGGCTAGCTTGACAACATAAGGATGAAGTTTTAATTGTGCTGCTATTTGCTTTTGTGCGTATCCTTCTTGTGTCATTTGTTTTACTTGATATAAAATGCGAAACTGCCTCACCATCAATGAAATAATTTTTATAGGTTCTTCTTTTTGTTTTAATAAATCTAAATATATTTTCCAAGCTTTATTAATATCTTGTTTCACCACACCATCAACTAAGGTGAAAACATTTTGCTCTAGTGAACGTGGTACAAGACTTTCTACCACCTCTGAGGTAACCACACCATTTTCACCTACAAAAACAAATATCTTCTTTAATTCAGATGATAAAAGCATTAAATTACCACCAGTTAACATCAATAGACTTTCTGTTGCATCATCTTGAAGCTGGATATTGCTTTCTTTACCTCTCTCCTCGATCCAACGTTTTAATTCTTGCTCTGTCAAAGGAGAACCATCTAAATACTCTCCACTTTTCTTTGCAAGCTTCACTATTTTTTTTCTTTCATCTAATTTTTCATATGGAGCATGTATTATAAAAACTGTTTCTTGTGCTGGCTTTTCCAAGTAATTCTCTAGCTTTTTTAGATCATGCTCTATTTTTGTTGATTCCTTAACAGTACTAAAAAAGTACGCATCATTTATTATCACAACACGTTTACCTCCCATAAAGGGAAATGTGTATGCATCTTCTATTGCCACTTCTATTGGATATTCTTTCATATCGTATTTCGTTAAATTAAATTCCTGTTCCCCTTCTGCTAAGGTATGATCAATCAATTGATGGATTGTATCTTCGATCAAATATTGTTCACTTCCAGAAAGTAGATAAACAGGAGATAGGGATCCTTTCTTAATGCGTTTAATAATATCTATGTACGCCAAGGTTTATTCCCCCTTCAGTATACTTTATTTATGTAGTTTACCATAAATAAAGTAAGAGGGGAGGAAAACAGTATATGTTCCCTCCCCATTTATGATAAACGCCATTGTAAAGTACCTAGGATCCTTCACCATGGCGATGATCAACCATTTGTTTTTTGCTTATTATTTTCTCTCTATTCGTTATCATATCCTATGCAGTTAAACAATATAGGTGACAACTCTTTACAGTCATAATTATTGAATCATTTGAGACATGACTTTTTTGTGGATTTTTTTACACTATTGCCGTATACTAAATGTGTGACAGGGGGGATTTATGATGAATGAATTTGAAAAGGAAGTTCAAACAAAGAGAAATGACGCCATTGATAGTGCTGTTGGCTTTATTGTCACTTTCGGGTTCTTTATGACTATCTTCATCATTGCTCAAGTAATCGAATTTTTTGGAACACGGTAGGACATATTACATAAAAACACGCTTCCTATCGGATGCGTGTTTTATTCTTTTTATAGGAAAAATAACCTTTTACTGGTTATTTTTTTAAATTAATACTTTTTCTTTTATTGTAACGTGTTTATCTTTAGCTTCTTTTCCTTTATTTTCATTTGTACTGCTCCATTTTGGTCTGTTCTATATATTATTATCCCTTTGCTATGCAGCCTTTCTATTACTTCCGAATGGGGATGGCCAAAAATGTTATTTCTACCTGCTGAAATAACAGCAACATTTGGGTTCGTTAGGTTTAGAAAGCTTTCACTAGAGGAGGACCTACTCCCATGATGACTAACCTTTAATATATTTACATCTAAAGTAGCATAATCCCTTACAATTCTTTTCTCCGATTCCACCTCAATATCTCCAGTAAATAAAAATGTAATTCCTTCTATCCTCGCATAAATAACAATGGACCTTTCATTTTCCTCCATTTCGTGCCCTTGTGGGTGAATGACAACAAAACGTTGTCCCCCTACCATCCAATTATCCCCTTCCTTCATTCTTACCAAAGGAATACCTTTCTCCAATATACATTCTAATTTTGATCTAGCTTCTTCTGGAATATCATTTGACAGTGGATAATATGCAGTCTCCACTTTAAACGCTTCTACGATCACGCACACTTCACCAATATGGTCTTGATGACCATGAGTTAAAATTAGCTTATCTATCTTACTAACACCATTCCCTTTTAAAAATGGTTCAATTACTCTTTTTCCAGGACCAGACGAATTTGCATCCTCCACTTCTCCCCAACGAATTACACCTCCAGTATCAATTAAATACACCCCTTTTCTTCTCGGTAACTCCACTACAATTGCATCACCTTGTCCTACATCTAGAACAGTTATAGTGGCATATGTACGAAAGTATGGAGTTAACAATTGAAAAAATAAAAGAAACGTTAATAATGCGCCTATAAGCATACTATTTATCCTTTTATTAGACTCTAAGACAATAAAATATAGAATGATTGTTATAAAAAGTATGATTGTCATCCAATTAGACGGTTTTCCAAAAACAACCATATCCCAATTCCAGCTAACAATACTATCCATCATATAATGAACTACTTTTAAACTAAAAGAAATGAAATGATAAGGTAAAACTGTCAAAGGTGGAATAGTATAGTGAAGAATGACCGTAAGAAATGAAAGAGGAAGAATCCATAAAGAGATAAAAGGAATTAATACTAAATTTACAGGTAAAGTCAGTAAGGATATTTCATAAAAGTGGTATAGCGTTAACGGTAATGAGATTAATTGTGCTACGAAGGTTACTTTCATAAGTAACCTAAAAGGATTCTTTACTAGGAACAACTTACTAGAAACAATTAGTGCAAAGCTTGTTAAAAACGATAACTGAAAACCTAGATGGAAAATTAAAAATGGATCGTACAAGAGAAGAGCAATACAAATTAATGATATAACATCAATTCCTTTAAGCTTCCATCTAACAGTAGATACAATAAGGAAAGTCATACTCATGAGAGATGCTCGTATAACTGACGGGGCACCTCCTGCAATAACGATATATAATGGCAAAAATAGGATGAGAATAATACTAGTCATTCTGTTAGTCAACCCAAAACGACTCAAAATATAATTAATAGCAAATATAACTAGTCCAACATGAAGTCCAGAAACAGCCAAGAGGTGTAATACACCTAATTGCCTATAACTAGTAATACGTTCATCCGTTAGAAATTGTCTTTCACCAAAAACAAGTGCAACAATAATGGAAGAAGCTTCATTGTTAGTATCAATGTCCATTACTCCATCTATTCCCGCTATTCTTAATTTACGAAGTGTGGTGTCAATACTCCATTTCTTAGGTTCTAGGTAAGTGGAACACTGTAGATTTTTCGTATTTAAAATCCAATGTATGCCTTTTTGTTTTAAATATATATCGTATTCAAAGCCATAAGGATTTCGAGTTGGAGAAGGTGTCTGTAATTCTCCTTCAAAA
The DNA here is from genome assembly GCF_029688925.1 of Evansella sp. AB-P1. Lineage (GTDB taxonomy): Bacteria > Bacillota > Bacilli > Bacillales > Salisediminibacteriaceae > Evansella. Next base: position 243,116 of record NZ_JARUKY010000002.1, on the reverse strand, counting down.
TAGCAAGTTTCACCAAATAAAGGGGGGCCTAAGTCAGTACGGGAAAACGCTTGTAACTTTTCTCCACTTTTTTCTTTTATTTCATATGACCAATTGCCTGTTGTAGTAATCATTGGCTCAGTAATAACTTTGCCTATAAAGCCCAATTCATCTCCGTAATAGGAAGACTTAGATTGATCTATACTCCATTGTCCATACAAATAAAAAACTCCCAAAATGAAAAATCCAAATAATAAAGATAAACAATCTTTTCGATTTTTTATAGAAATTATTAAAGGTAAAAAACCAAGAACAGTAAAGGACCAACTCCAAATTGAGGTTCCGATAAATGCAAATAGCAGTCCAGAGATAGATAGTAATGAATAACAATATATTCGTTTTAACAATAACTAACCCCCTTGACTATGTACTTAAGCACACATATTTTTACAGCAGTCGATCTAGGTAATAAAGATTATATATGTAGAAACTAATTGTTCACTATGAAAGGTAACAGAATTGCTCAGGAGTATATAGGAGGAGGAGAATGAACACAAGGACAACAGGCTCCTACCTGTTCATTCTCCCACGAAGGTTTATGTAGATATTCGAAACTATTCTTTTTTTAAGAAGTGTAGAGTTTGTTTGCTTTTTCTTTTAATTTTTGAAGTTCTGAAGTTTCAATACCAAGCTGATCTAGTTTAGATAAAAGCTCTGCTGTAAAACTAAGCTTTTCTTTATTATTTAAATCTAGAATCATTTCTTCTAATTCCACTTGTTCATAATTAACTCCTGCTTGTTCAAATAATTCTTCTGCATAGGGGTGATTTTTATAGTCAGTTGCATAATACACCGTTTTTATACCAGCTTGAATAAGGGCCTTGCAGCAATTAAGACACGGAAAATGTGTAACATATATTTCAGCCCCTTCTGTAGCAACACCAAATTTTGCACACTGAAGTAAAGCATTAATTTCTGCATGAATCGTTCTCACACAATGGTCATCTATTACATAACAGCCTTCATCTGAACAATGAGTTCCTCCGGAAATTGCACCGTTATAACCTCCTGCTATTATTCGTTTATCTCTTACAATTGTTGCACCTACCATAAGACGAGTACATGTACTTCGAAGTGCTAGTAGATGACTTTGTGCCATAAAGTATTGATGCCATGATAATCTTTCCACGAATCTATTCCTCCTTTTTTATAATTTATATGTCTACCCTGAAAATAAGAACGGTTCAGGAGTGAAGGGTGACGACTCCAGTGGGATCAGCACGAGTCCGAAAATCCCCTAGCACTTACCGAGTAAGCGCTAGGAAGTTGAGGCCGTGCCCCAGGGAAAGCGTTCACCTAAAACGGATGAACTACTTGATGAGTATTTTCATCCCCCATGGTGCAAATTTCCACTTGCATGTGCGGTCTACCCTGAAAATACGAAAGAAGACTCGATATTGTTCCCGCAAGTAATGGAAAATCAAAAATGCGGGATGAATGAAGCCACTATTGTTCCCGCAAATGATGGAATAACAAAAATGCAGGAAGAATGAAGCCGCTTTTGTTCCCGCAAATAATGGAAAAACAAAAATGCGGGATGAATGAAGCCACTATTGTTCCCACAAATGGTGGAAAAACAAAAATGCGGGATGAATGAAGCCGCTTTTGTTCCCACAAACGGTGGAAAAACGAATATACGGTGAGAATGAAGCCGCTAGATAGAAATATTTTCATCTCCCATGGTGCAAATCTTCACTTGCATCGGCGGTCTACCCTGAAAATAAGTGTTATCGAACTTAGCAGTATTAACAAATAAAGGTTATGTTAATCATTCGTTCCACCGTGGAAAGTGTTCGCCTGCAACGGATGAACTCCTCTTAGTTAGAATATTTTCATCCCCCATGGTACAAGTTTTGCTTGCAAATGATTTCTACACTACTAAAACATTTTATTTTCCGAAGGTGTCCTCTATTGAAGAAACTCTTATAGTATGGAAAACCTTCTTTTCAGTGTAGTCAAAGTACTTATCCTTCGTCAAACAAATTTTGTATTATAAAAATATATATTGTTTTTCATGGAATGCGTATATAATCTCTTATATTTTCTAGCATTTTTTCTCCGATTCCAGGGACTTGAGTTAATTCATCTACTGTGGAGAAAGGACCGTTTTCCTCTCGATAACGAATTATCGCCTCGCCTTTAGCAGGACCAACTCCAGGTAATTCCGTTAATTCTGAAAGAGAAGCCTGGTTAATTCTTATTTTACTGTCTCCTTGAGAATGTGTGTAGCTCAAACCCTCTCCATTGTCAGAATCAAATGATGGAACATAAATCACCATTTCATCATAGCATTTTTCAGCCAAGTTAATGGCATTTTTTTGTGCATTATCTGAAAATCCGCCAGCCATTTCGATTGCATTAAACACTCGATCTCCGAGATTTAATTGATAGATACCTGGGAACTTTACTTCCCCTTTAATATCTACATAGATGGTTTGCACTATATTATTTTCGTTATCATTATTTAGGTCTTCTTCATTCTCATTCATCATCCAAGGAATTTCCCACTCCTCATCACTTGACGAAGACCACATACTTTGTAAAAACATAGAGACAACACTTCCTACGATGAAAAAACATAAACATAATACAATGATAACTATTTTTCGGTTTAAATTTAATAATTGCATGAACATCACCTCATAAAAAATCATAATCAATTTTTTTAATCATACAATGTAAGGAGTATATGTATATGAAGGAGGGGGAACGGTTGAAGAGAATAGGCTTCATCGGTACTGGAAGCATGGGAAAGATCTTAATTGAATCATTTCTTGATGCTAGTGCCATCACCCCAAATAATGTGACTATTACGAATCGAACGATTGAGAAAGCATTCGACTTAGCAACATCATACGAAGGGATTCATGTTGTAAAGGATGCAAAAGCAGTCATTCAGCAGAGTGATTGGATTTTTCTTTGTGTCAAACCTCTTCAAATGATTCCATTATTAGAGGAAGTTAAGGATACACTTTCAGAGGATAAAACCATCATTTCTATTACCAGTCCAATATTAGTTGACGAGTTAGAAAAAATCACCAACCTATCCGTTGTACGATTTATACCAAGTATTGTAAATCGCGCCCTAAATGGCCCTTCGTTAGTCACATTTGGAAAAAAATTTTCTAATGAAGAAAAGGAAGAACTGCTGAGCTTTTTCAAATTTATTTCTAGGCCTGAAATTATAGGAGATGATATTACACGAGTAGCTTCTGATATTGGGTGTTGCGGACCTGCCTTTGTAACCTTTTTGATTGAAGAAATGATTGATGCCGCAGTTAAAGAGACGAATATCACAAAAGAAGAAGCAACGAATATTATGGAGTCTATGTTAATAGGGTACGGGGAACTGCTGAAGAAAAAGGTTTTCACACTTGAATCATTAAGAGAAAAGGTTACTGTTCCTGGAGGGGTTACAGGGATAGGATTAAATGTTTTAAGAAATGAGGTTGAAGACCAATTTAATTTGTTGTTTCAAAAAACCCACGAAAAATTCGATGAAGATCGACTTTTAGTAAAGAGGCAATTAGAAGACCAAGAAAAAATAATGAATAGTCAGAGTAAGGGGAAATAGGAGAAACCGTATTATAGAAAAAATTAATGTAATGAAAACCATTTTAACTGAACGAATAAAGAGCATGTTTCCATATGCTCTTTATTCGTATTCGTCATAAATCAAATAAATCCTGCTTTATTTTTTTATAGCTTTTAAAAAAATCCGTTCATCCGTTTCACTGATAGAAGTACGTCCAAAATCACTCGTTACTTCAATATCAGAAAAACCAGCTTCCTTTAACCAGCTACAATATTGGTGAGGTGAAAAAGTACGTTGTTCGTGTTCTTCATCCATCCGTTCGTAAGTTTGATCCTCAGTTTTCACAAAAAAGGTTAAACAATGCTCCACACTATTAGAATATTCGCCAGGAGTACAAAACCATAAATAAGATATGTCCTCGTTATTTTCGCCAAATAAGTGGTCATTAAAAATTGTCTTTATTTTATAAATGGAGTGAACATCGAATAAAAACACACCACCTGGACGTAAAATACGCCCTATTCGTTGAAAGGTTTCTTGAACATCCCCCTCCTGTAATAGATAATTTAACCCGTCACAGAATAGTGTCACACCGTCTAGGCTAGAAAAACCTGATAATTGTCTCATGTCTTGTTTAAATAGAGGAAATGTTATATTTTCTTTTCTCATTTTATTTTCTGCAATTGTTAGCATGTCTTGTGAAATATCTGTTCCTTGTACATTGTAACCATTTCTTTGAAGAGCCATAGCAAAAGTACCTGTCCCACATGCAACATCAAGCACTTTACTCCCGGTTTGTATATACTTTTTCGTATAACTAACCCATTTTTCATACGGCACATCCTGCATTAATTCATCATAAATGTTCGCAAAATGTTGCTCATTCATATATCTTTCTCCTATTCATCTATCCTTCATTTAAGAGTTTAATACTTGTTCAACAGAAATTGTAGGAGCATCTCCCCAAAGCTTTTCTAAGTTATAATATTGTCTTTCATCCTTATGAAAAACATGTACAATAACATCATTGAGATCAATCAATACCCATCTACTTTCTTGAAGACCTTCTAACCTCTTTAATTCAATACCTTCTTCTTGAGCTCGATCTTTTATTTCCCGAGCAATAGCTTCAACCTGCTTTTCAGAGTTCCCATGACAAATAACAAAATAATCTGAAATTAAGGATACTCCAGCCATATTTAATACAATAATGTTTGCTGCATTTTTGTCATCTGCAGCTCTTACAGCTAAATCTAACAATTCATTTTTTTGCATGTACGTTTCAAATCCTCCTTTGTAATAATAAAGCAAAGTCATTATACGCTTCAAACGTTTCTGGATAAACAGCTTCATCCTTACTTACGATAAATTGTATAATATTTTTTAGTGCAAAGAAACAAGCCCTGTCTAAGTCCAGTTTAGCCATGTCCCTTACTATTTCTACTGCGTTAAATGTTCTTCCAGGTTCAATATAATCTGCTAAAAAGACTACTTTTTCTATCGGTGTCATGTTTGCTCTACCTGTAGTATGGTAACGTATTGCAGATAATATTTGCCTATCTGTTACATGTAATTCTTTTTCAACATAAAATGCACCAACGAAAGCATGAAGGATTTCATCACTATAAGTTAAAAGTGAACGTGACAGTCCATTTTGTTTTACAGTCTCTTTCATTTCATCAACTGGGCGATATTTTGCATAATCATGAAGGATAGCTGCTAGTCTTGTTTTTTTTACATCCACATTGTAGCGCCTAGCTAATATTTCTGCTTCCTCTGTAACTCGAAGCGTGTGTTCAAACCTTCTTTTCTTTAAACTTTTCTCTACTGCAGCTAATGCTTGGTCTTCATTCATACAATTGGTGCTCCTTTATTAATTCATAAACCTCTTTCGTTAATAAAAAACGATTAACTTCTTTTTTTTCTTTTAGAGTTTTTCGAATATCTGTAGATGAAACATCAATTGTTGGACCCTCTATAAATAATATACCATTATTCGCTTTCTCCATCTCATGTTCGTAGCCTGGACGACGAATCACAATAAATGAAACAAGTGATTTTAAGTAATCACTTCTATGCCACTTATCTAATGTTTGTAAACTATCTTCTCCAATGATAAAGAAAAATTCATAGTGAGCATATTTTTCATTTAACAACTCCATAGTATCCACAGTATAGGATGGTCCATTACGCTTTAATTCAACATCACATAGGATGTATTTTTCATGCAAATCTGTCATATGTTGTACCATCATTAATCTTTCTCTTAATAGTGAATCGGTAGCCGTTTCTTTATGGGGAGGAATTCTATTTGGCATCCACCATATTTCATCTAAGTTCATTTTTATACGGGATTCTTCAGCCATTAATAAATGCCCTATATGTGGAGGATCAAACGTACCTCCTAGTATTCCAATACGTTTCATAAGTTGCACCTCTTAGGAAGGTAATTCTATCGTTTTTTTGTTTATTGATTCTTTATAAAAAACAATCGTATTCCCTATGATTTGTACAATTTCTGCTTTTGCTCCAAATGATAGTGCATCTGCCACTTCATCTTTATCCTCATCGCAGTTTTGTAAAATACTAACTTTAATTAGTTCACGTGCTTCTAATGCATCTTCTACTTGTTTTATTAGGTTTTCATTTACACCACCTTTACCAACTTGAAATATTGGCTTTAAGTGGTGCGCTTTACTCTTTAAAAACCTCTTTTGTTTTCCAGTTAACATATATTCATTTGACTCCTTTCAAATGGTTTAATACTGTACTTCTCATGATGTCTGTAGGAGCTTGTAATCCTGTCCATTTTTCGAATGCCAATGCTCCTTGATAAACAAACATATCTAATCCATTTAACACCTTACCGCCTTTATTTTCAGCCTCAATGAGTAATTTTGTCTTAAAGGGGGTGTAAATAAGGTCACTTACAAAGGTTCCTTCTTTCAAATTATCTAATTTTATTGGCATCTCATCAATATTCGGTGACATTCCAATTGAAGTTGTATTAATAATAATATCAAAATCCTGTAAATTCGTTTCTATGTCCTTTATCGTTTGTACGGTAGCTTCAGAAAACTTAGCACACCTTTCTGCAAGATCTTCAGCCTTTGATAAAGTTCGATTTGTAATTACTAAATTGTTTACACCATCTTTTGTTAATGTTAATGCAACTGCCCTAGCAGCTCCACCAGCACCAATAATTAGCGTATTCAAATTGCGAATATCCTTGTTTACATATTCCTTTAAGGATTTCAAATACCCTTCTCCATCTGTATTATATCCTTTTAGTTTACCATCTACGTTAACGATCGTATTTACAGCACCTATTTCAACTGCTAAATCATCAATTTCATCTAAATGCGCCATTACCTCTACCTTATGTGGAATTGTCACATTCAAGCCTTTTAACCCCAATCCCCGCACTCCATCTATTGCATTTTTGAGATTAGCAGGTGAAACCTCAAATGCATGGTAGGCATAGTCTATATGTAAATTTTTATATGCTGAACGATGCATTTCAGGTGAAAGGGAATGCTTTATTGGATAGCCGATTACCCCCATAACCATATTCATTTTGGTTCTCTCCTCTCCACCAATTCATCTTTTACCGATGAAGGATATAATTACTGTTTAAAAAATAGAATCGCGACGAATGACATGGACTCCTTTTGGAGCATACGTCCGTACCTTTGCCCCTTTGCCATGTATAGTGATCCATCCTAACCCTGAAATAACGATATCAGTCTTCTCTTGCTTCAACTGCCATTCTTGCATTACTAATGAAGGAAAGTTACTTGCGTTTTCTTTCATTGGTGGCGAAAGTAGCTCACCTAGATGATTTGTATATAATTCATCAGCTTTTTCTATCTTGGTTCTGTGAATTTGTAAGTCATTTGAAAAATAACAGACAAAGGATTGAGGTTCCCCCTCCACAAAATCAATTCTTGCCATTCCCCCGAAATACAACGTTTGACCTAAGTTTAACTGAAATACTTTCGGTTTTATCTCTTTTCTAGGAGAAATAGTCTTTAACTCCTTTTTATCTAATAAATGACTCATTTGATGGTGATTAATAATTCCAGGTGTATCAAATAACGATGCACCGTCTTCAAGTGGTACATCAATCATATCCAACGTAGTACCTGGAATATTGGATGTTGTAATTAAAAATTCATCCTCAGCACCAAATTCCTTTAGTAATCGGTTTATAAACGTTGATTTCCCCACATTTGTACTTCCTACAATGTACACATTTCTATTACCTCGAAATTGGTCAATTAAATTAGCTGTCTCTATTACACCTTCACCAGTTTCTGCACTCATTAAATGAACATCTTCCGTTTTCAGTCCATAATTTTTGGCTGCTTGTTTCATCCAGTTAATGAGCTTTGTACGTTTCACTGATTTTGGTAGTAGATCAACTTTATTTCCAACTAATAAAACCGGATTATTTCCTACAAAACGATTTAATCCAGGTAACCAGCTACCATCAAAATCAAAGATATCTACTATTTTTACAATCAATGCATCCTTTTTACCTAATTCATTTAATATTTTTAAAAAATCATCATCTGTTAATGAAACATCTTGAACTTCATTGTAATGCTTTAACTTAAAGCATCGTTGACAAATAATTACCTCTCTATTTATAGCTGATTTTGGTGTATAGCCTATCTTTTTGGGGTCATTCGTCTGTATCTTAATTCCACAACCGGAACAAATAACGGAACGTTCTTCAAATTCATCCATTTCAAACAATCCTCTCTTAATATAAATAAAAATTCTCAATACAAGTCTCTATGAAGACAGCTTATTTAATAGGTAAGATATTCCTATCTATCATACATTTATTTTATCAATGATTTCAAACTTAAACAAAGGTGTATTATTGCTTACTTATACGATTCTATGTTTACATTTTAATTCTCTTATTCCCCTTTACTAGGTAATTAATTAAATATGATAAAAATTTTTCGACAAATTTTACCATTCACAAACAATTGTGGATAACATTATACACATATCCACCTATAACCTGTCTACTTTTCCCATTTTTATATACAGTATATCCACAACTTATCCACTGTTCTCTGTGGAAAAAAGACGCGTTGAGAACCTTTCTGTTACGTGTTATCATCTACTCAAGCAAATAGAAAGTAAATAAAAACTACTTTCTACAAAATTTTTGAACGTATATAAAATTGAATTGTCCTGTCGAATGTAACTATTCATTTTTTTAACCTTCTAGTTGAATATGGATAAACAAAAGGAGGTGGAGCTGCCATGGGGCGGCAAGGAGGTATGAAATATTTGTCGGATGCCTTGCTTTTGGAAACCTATTATAAAGCTCGAGAACTAGATTTAAGTGAGGATTTCATTTCTTTAATTAAACAAGAAATAAATAGAAGATCACACTTAAATAATGATCAAATAACATCCTAATAGGAAAAATCGAGAGAACTCAAAATAAGAATAGAATTATATACGAATGTATTTATTTAACCTTATTACGTTCTCTCTACTTTAAAACACGAAGCTAAGTGAATAAAGGTTATACTTTATCATTCCTCTATGTCTTCAATTATATTAGGTTGTAGCTGTTCTTGCTTATGAATATATTCTCGTGGCTTAAATCGTTTTTCTCTTTTTTGATCTTCAGTAAGAAAAAAACCACCAATTTCTTGATTAACATTTTGTCTTTCAATAATTCTGTTTGTTGAATCCTGGTGAAATGGTAACGCCATTAAAACCATTAAAAGGAAAATGAACATGGAAACTGTATAAGAGAATTTTTTCTTCAACCGTATCACCACCTTATTATTAAGGATGATACGGTTTTCTTTTTTTTATACTTATACTTAATAAATTCAAAGAAAAAAGTAAGATGTCTCAGTCTCTTTACTTATAGTAATGTCGCTTTCCGTAGGGCACGGCCTCAACTTCCTAAAACTTACACAGTAAGCTTTTAAGGGATTTTCGCCCTCGTGCTGATCCCACTGGAGTCGTCACCCTTCACTATTGAACCAATACTTATTTACAGGATAGAAAACATAAAACAGTTAAACAAATATTATCAATATATAATTTTTATAATTAAAAACTCCATGAATTTTATAGGAGTAATCCCCTATACAAAGCAACAAAAATTCATAAAAAGTTAAAAAAGTATCGTCTTTCAAAAAAAATTTTTTATGTATAAAAGTTGAGTTTCTACATATTTAATAAATTCTTAAATATTTGCAAAGGCTAATTGTACGAAAGATGCAAGGTTATGTAATTTATATTATAATTTTATTTGCGTTTATAAGGAAAAGGATAGAAGTTATTTTCAGGACGTGTAATTATTTTTAGAAAAATAAAGGAGGTAAATCATTTGTCAACGCTTCACTTATTAGTATTAGCACCTTTTATTATGGCGATATTCGTTCCTTTTTTTTATAAAGGCTTTCGTCGTATTCATACAGGGTGGTTTGTTTTAGCACTTCCATTACTATTATTTATTTACCTTTTGCGGTTTATTCCAATAGGGGAACCATTACAAGTGGTAAAAGAAACAATGGATTGGGTTCCTTCATTAGGTATTGGCTTTAACATTTATCTTGATGGTTTAAGTTTATTATTTGCTCTTTTAATTACTGGTATAGGAACATTAGTCGTTCTTTATTCCATCTTCTACATAGCAAATAAGAAAGACGAACCATTAAATAACTTCTATGTATACTTACTAATGTTTATGGGAGCCATGCTTGGAGTTGTTTTATCAGACAATCTTATTGTCATTTATGTATTCTGGGAGTTAACAAGTTTAGCTTCCTCACTTTTAATCGCTTATTGGTTCCACAAAGAAAAATCTCGTTATGGTGCTCAAAAATCAATGCTTATCACTGTAACAGGTGGGTTTGCAATGCTTGCAGGTTTCTGTCTATTGTATATCATGACTGGAACTTTCAGTATTCAAGGAATCATTTCGTTCTTTGCAGAAAGTGGCGCAATCTTTAATGAAGCATTATTTTTACCTGCTATGATCCTTATTTTGCTTGGAGCATTTACGAAATCTGCACAATTTCCATTCCATATTTGGTTACCAGATGCAATGGAAGCACCAACACCTGTAAGTGCTTATCTTCATTCAGCAACAATGGTAAAAGCGGGGATTTATTTAGTAGCCCGATTTACCCCAGTATTTGGAGGAACACCAGAATGGTTTTGGATTATTACGAGCTTCGGTCTCCTCACATTAATTTGGGGTTCTATTTCAGCGATTAGGCAAGTAGACTTAAAAGCCATTTTAGCCTTCTCAACGATAAGTCAATTAGGATTAATTATGGCTTTACTAGGACTAGGTTCTGCTTCCTTTATCGATAATGTTGCAGAGGTAGCAATCATTGCAGCTATTTTCCATTTAATTAACCATGCAACGTTTAAAGGAAGTCTTTTCATGGTTGTTGGTATCGTTGACCATGAAACTGGCACAAGGGATATTCGGAAGCTAGGTGGGTTAATGGCAATCATGCCTATTACCTTTACCATTTCCATTATTGGTATTGCCTCTATGGCAGGCTTACCACCATTTAATGGGTTCCTGAGTAAGGAGATGTTCTTTACCGGTGTTTTAGAAGCAACTACCTTAAACATCTTTAATGTGCAAACATTAGGCTTCATTTTTCCAATTGTGGCATGGATAGCTAGTGTTTTCACTTTTGCTTATTGTATGATTATGTTCTTTAAAACATTTACAGGAAAATATCAGCCAGAAAAACTTGAAAAGAAGGCACATGAAGCACCAATTGGTTTATTAATATCACCGATTGTTCTTGCATCACTTGTGGTTATCTTTGGATTGTTCCCAAATATGCTTTCTTATACAATAATTGAACCTGCAATGCAGTCCGTATTACCGTATGTGTCTGATCCTTACATCAACATTTATCATTGGCATGGTTTTAATGCTGAATTATTTATGACCATCGGTGTTGTACTTTTTGGTACAGTCGTGTTTTTAAATTTAAAACGTTGGCAAGAAACTACCTTCTTCCTTCATGAAAGAGATCCATTAAACAGATTCTATGATGGTGGATTAGAAGGTCTCGTAGCTGGATCACAACGTGTGACAAACTTACAGTTAACAGGATTATTAAGAGACTATTTTGCTTATATGATGGTTTTTATGATCTTGTTACTAGGTTGGACGTTCTTCCGTTACGATGCTGTGGCATTTAACTTTGTTGATGTTTCTGAGATTTCTCCATATTTATGGATTATTACCTTAGCATTAATTGCAGCTACAATTAGTGTTCCGTTTATTCAGCATCGTGTTACAGCTATCATTGTCGTTGGAGTTATTGGCTTTTTAATTGCACTCCTTTTCGTAGTTTTCCGAGCACCTGACCTAGCGTTAACACAGCTTCTTGTAGAAACGGTCATGGTAGTGTTGTTCTTACTATGCTTTTACCACTTACCAGAGCTACGCAAAGAGTCCTTTAAAGCTAGATTTAAAATGACAAACCTTATCATATCAGTAGGTATGGGAGCTATTGTTACACTTATTGCTTTTAGTGCACATGCAGCAAGACATGGTTTAAGCTTTGAACCTATTTCTCAGTACTTTGTAGAAAACTCCGTACCACTTGCTGGTGGTTACAACATGGTAAATGTTATTCTTGTTGATTTCCGTGGACTTGATACTATGCTTGAGGTATTAGTGTTGGGAGTTGCAGCACTTGGTATCGTTGCTCTAATTAAGTTGAAAATGAAGGAGGGGCAAGACATATGAAAACGAACTATTTAATGCTTCATACAATTACTAGAGTCGTTTCATTTATCATTCTTTCCTTCTCCATCTTTCTATTTTTTGCAGGACATAATAACCCAGGTGGGGGCTTTATTGGCGGGTTAATGACCGCTTCTGCCCTCCTCCTCCTGTATGTTAGTTTTGATATTAAGAAAATTAGGAAAGTGATACCCTTTAATTATCCAGTAATCATAGCAGTAGGTTTACTAATTACTATCATTACTGGATTAAATAGCTTACTTTTTGGAGATCCATTTTTAACTCAGTACTTTGAGTATTACAATGTACCAATTCTAGGAGAAATAGAATTAACAACAGCTCTTCCATTTGACTTAGGAATATACTTAGTTGTGGTGGCAATCGCGTTGTTAATAATCTTGACGATTGCGGAGGATGATTCGTAATGGAAATATTAATGATTCTTACGGTCGGTGTTCTAGTCTCCGTAAGCACATATTTACTTTTAACGAAAAGTTTATTACGGGTAGTTCTAGGAATAGTTCTCCTTTCTCACGCTGCACATCTACTCTTTTTAACGATGGCAGGTCTTAAAGAAGGGGCTCCTCCACTATTAGGAGAAGAAGCTGCATCTTACGCTGATCCTTTGCCGCAAGCTCTTATATTAACAGCGATTGTTATCGGCTTTGGTGTAACTGCGTTTCTACTAGTTTTATCCTACCGAACATATAAAGAGCACAAGACAGATGATCTTGAAAAATTAAGGGGTAGTGCCGATGAATAATATTGTATTGCTACCTGTCTTGATACCATTTTTAGTGGGTGTTATCCTAATTCTTTTTAGAAATCAATTACCCATTCAACGTTTTGTAAGTGGAGTAACTACTCTAGGTTTAGTCGGTATCTCAGCTTACATCACCTATTTAATCTATCAGGACGGGATAATCACACTTGAATTAGGAAACTGGCCAGCGCCATTTGGAATTGTACTAGTTGGAGATTTATTTGCGAGTATTATGGTTGTCTTTGCAAGCATTGTTGCTGCAGCATGTCTATTCTTCGCCTTTCAAACTCTCCATCCTGATCGAGAGAAATACTATTTTTATCCCTTTTTCTTTTTCTTACTTACAGGGGTGAATGGTTCGTTTTTAACAGGTGATATATTTAACTTGTTCGTATTCTTTGAAGTAATGCTTATTTCTTCCTTCGTGTTAATAGTTATGGGAGGAACAAAATATCAGCTAAGAGAATCGTTCAAATACGTCGTAATTAGTACCTTTGGGTCTATGTTTTTTGTTATTGCAGTTGCACTTCTTTATTCCGTAACTGGGACATTAAACTATGCTCATCTTGCTGAAAGAGTTGCTGAAGCCGCTCAGCAAGGTCAATCAGGAATATTAACGGTTATTGCCATTCTATTCTTGATAGTATTTGGTTTAAAAGGGGCATTAGTTCCACTCCATTTTTGGTTACCAAACGCATATTTTGGCCCTCCTACTGCTATTGCAGCATTACTTGGGGGACTATTAACGAAAGTGGGCGTATATTCCATTATGCGTACACACACGTTAATCTTTACACACAATCAAGATTTCACGTTAACGATCATATTAATCTTAGCCGGTTTAACTATGTTCTTTGGGGTTATTGGGGCTGTATCAAAGTTTGATTTTAAGCGTATCCTTGCAATCCATATCGTTAGTCAGGTTGGGTATATGATAATGGGATTAGGTATTGGTACAACAATGGCTATTGCTGGCTCCATCTATATAATTACTCACAACATGATCGTAAAAACTGCTCTGTTTTTATTCTGTGGAGCTACAGAAAAAGTAACTGGCACAACAAACTTAAAGAAAATGAGTGGTTTATTAAAGACTCATCCATACTTAGGCTGGTTATTTTTCGTCGCTGCCATCTCATTAGCAGGTATACCACCACTAAGTGGATTCTTTAGTAAATTCGCCCTTGTTTTAGGTGGTCTTGAAGCAGAACGATATTTTATCGTATTCGTCAGTTTAGTAGTTGGTTTATTGACCCTATTCTCAATGGTAAAAATCTTTATGTACGTATTCTGGGGATCGCCGTCACTATCCCCTGAAGAAGTAAAGAAAACAAAAGTAGGTAAGTTATTAATTCCTGGAATCCCATTAGTTATCATTAGCATTCTTATGGGGATCCTTGCAGAACCTGTTTACCTTCTTTTTGAGGCAGCTGCAAATCAAATGTTAGATCCATCAATCTATATTAATTCTGTAATTAAGGAGTAGGTACTATGGCCTTTCAGATCCTGCTTAATATTGCAATTGCGTTTATTTGGATGCTATTAAAAAACAATTTTACCGGTGTTGAATTTGCCATTGGTTATATTGTAGGCTTGCTCTTACTATTTGTATTAAGAAGATTCCTTAATTTCGATTTTTACTTTAGAAGGGTGATAGCCGTATTTAAGCTAATCGTATTATTCATATACAAGCTAATCCTAGCGAATATAGACGTCATTAAAATAGTATTAAGCCCTAAATTAAATATAAAACCCGGTATTATTGCTGTACCCACAAAGCTTAAAACTGAATGGGAAGTTACCTTATTATCATGTTTAATTTCATTAACTCCTGGGACACTTTCGATGAATTTTTCAGAGGATGGTAAAACAATCTATGTTCATGCTATCCATGTTCCAGACAAAAATGAAGCAATAAAAGAAATTCATAATTCTTTTGAAAAGGCCATCCTGGAGGTGACGAAATAATGCTTCAAACCGTCACAACAATCGTATTAATCATGATGTCCATTTCCATATTTATTTGCTTTATTCGTGTTGTAAAGGGTCCTACAATGTCCGATCGGGTAGTTGCATTGGATACGATTGGTATAAACCTTATTGGTTTCATTGGGATCTTAATGATAATTCAAAAAACTGTAGCTTACTCAGAAGTTATTTTAGTCATTGCAATAATCGCCTTTATTGGTTCCATTGCATTTGCAAAGTTTATAGAGGGAGGTGTGGTACTTGACAGAGATCGTCGTTAGTATTCTTATTCTTTTAGGTGGTGCATTTAGTATCCTCGGATCGATTGGTATTGTTAGATTCCCTGATGTTTATGGGAGATTACATGCTGCTACCAAAAGTGCCACCCTTGGTGTTATTTGTATTATCATTGGAACATTTCTATATTTTTTACTTGTACAAGAACTGTTCATTGGTAAATTATTGTTAACTATTCTTTTTGTTTTCATGACTGCTCCAGTTGTAGGTTTCATGGTTTCAAAATCTGCCTATAATGTTGGAGTAAAGCTGTGGGACCAAAGTATTCAAGATGATTTAGGAAAAGCAATAAAAAAAGCTGAAAAGAAAGCTAGGCAATAATAACATTCATAACGAAGAGAACCCCCGCAAAATATAGTGGGGGTTCTCTTCGTTTGTGGCTTTGTTAAAGAATGCAGTTGTTTTAGTATACATAGAGCTTAAGTATAATTTGAGTACCCAGTAGAAAAATCAATAACAAAATTTATGAGAGTCTAGTTTAAAGAAGCAATCTTTTCGCCTTGCTTTATAGGAACATTCTCGTGGTTCATGTCAAAGGATGGTGTCACCATATCCTTTTCAAACAACAAAATAACACTAGAACCAAAGGTGAAATACGCTATTTCTTCTCCTCTTTCTACAGATGAATTAAGGTGTGTAGTTTGGACACTATTCACATTTAAAGCCCCTATTTTTACAACTGCCATACGCTTATTATTATATTCAAGCTCTGTTATGAGACGATAATTATTAGCTAAAGGACTGTTCCCAAATAATAATCCCCATTGATTAACTGGTTCGGAATATTTACCAATTGCCCACCTTTTTACTACATGACCCTTTATTGGACTATGTATGCGGTGATAGTCTCTAGGACTTAGATAGAAAAGCATATATGTTCCGCCTTCATATCTTTTTGTTGTATTCGTTAAACCTAACATGGTAGCTAAGGAATAATCCTTCTCTTTTACATGAAAGAAATTCTCACTATCAATAACTCCAAGTTGAGATAATTTACCGTCTACTGGGCTAACAATACTATCTACTTCTTCATGTAAAGGTCTTGAGCCTTCCTTTAGGTTTCTAACAAAAAAATCATGTAACGAAGGGTAATCAGAACTAGTTCCTTCCATTTCTTGTTCATCTATTTTGAAGGTTTTTGAAAAGGAATTCGTTAATAAACCACTTAGTTTTGATGTTGCAAACCGTTTTAATGCCATCGTGTAAATTGGATTATTCGTTAATTGGACAATTGAAGTATATAAATGTTTTTTCATTAAATTCTTCCTCTCTTTATATGCAAAAAATTATTTAACTTAAATATTTGGGTTATGTGGTATAATTATACAAAGAAATTATGGATAGATCATGAACCTAGTCTCCTTTTTTCATAAAAACGTACTTATTTTTTAAAACAATAAAATAATGAAGGAGTGATGTGTTTGATATTATTTCAACATCTAGTTGACAATACTGTAAAAAAGCTCCGATATCAAATAGCAAACCTATTAACAATTATAAACCTTGGTTTAGGAGGGTTTGCTATTATTTTTGTCATTCAAGGTCAATTTGGATTAAGTGTCACCTTTATATGTCTTGCAGCAATTTTTGATCGCTTTGATGGAATGGTCGCTAGAAAAATGAATATTACTTCAGAAATCGGAAAGCAATTGGACTCATTATGTGATATTATTTCGTTTGGAGTTGCTCCTGCAATATTACTTTACTATTCTACCTTAATTGAATTTGGTTTCGCTGGTGCTATGTTCACCATTATTTTCATTGCTTGTGGTGCAATCCGGTTAGCACGATTTAATGTTTCTGAACAGGATGGTTTCTTTGTAGGATTGCCTATTACGGCTGCTGGATGTATTCTTACAATTAGTCATTTAGTAAACGATTTCATTGAATCTCCAGTGTTCATGTTTATTATTTTAACACTATCATTACTAATGATAAGCAATTTTCGAATAAAAAAGGTATAATATATTCGACGTCTTCCATAATGGGAGACGTTTTTTCAACGTATCTTAAACAATTGAAGTTGGAGGATCAAATAATGAAAGTTATTACATCCCACACAAACTTAGATTTTGATGGCCTAGCATCTATGATAGGTGCTAAAAAATTGTATCCACAGGCAGAATTGATATTACCCGATAAGGTTAGTTCTCACGTAGCTTATTTTTTAGGTATCTACAAAGATATCTTCCCATTTAAACGACAAACTAGTATTAATTGGGAACACGTAAACCATATTATTGTTGTAGATACGAATAGTTATTCTCGTCTCGGAAACTTAGAGACATCTATAAAGCATTTACCTATAACTATTTTTGATCATCACCCAATTACTTCTGCATCTATTAAAGAGACAAAAGGGGAAATTTCAGCTGTTGGTGCTACTATAACGATTATTTCAGAGCATATTCAACGAAACGGAATAATAATTACCCCTTTCGAAGCTACTGTATTCGCATTAGGTCTTTATTCTGATACAGGTTCATTTACATATGAGCAAACAACTAGTAGAGATTTACTTGTTGGAGCTTGGTTATTACAATGTGGTGCAAACCTCTCTGTTGTGGATCAATTCAGAGAGGCTCCCTTAAGTGAAACAGAAAGATCATTATTTCTATCCTTATTAGACAATAGTGAACGAATAGTAATTGATAGTATTGATATTGTCATTAGTACTCATATTCAGAGTTACTATACTGGTAATTTAGCTTATATCACTAGAAAAATTTTAGACGTAACCAGTGCCGATGCTGCCTTTTCTATCGTAAAAATGGGAGAAAAAATTTTTATTACTTCACGAGCTTCATCAGAACGAGTAAATGTATTACCAATTATAAAGGAACTTGAAGGTGGAGGACATAGAAATGCTGCCTCTGCAATGGTTAGAAATGATAATGAAACTGAAACGACCATTAAAAATTTCATAAAAACAATGTTACCTACCATTGTTTCTCCTGCTATTACAGCCAAACACCTAATGACAAGTCCAGTTCGCGTAGTAGCGCCTAAAACAACGATAGAAGATGTATCGAAAATGTTGTACCGATATGGACACACAGGCTTTCCTGTAATTGAGGATGGAAAACTTGTAGGAATCATATCAAGACGTGATGTAGATAAAGCATTACATCACGGATTGGGGCATGCACCAGTAAAAGGGTATATGAGTAGGGAAGTAGATACAATTCAAATAAACGACAGTCTTGAACATATTCAAGAAGTAATGATTGAAAAGCAAATTGGTAGGCTACCTGTATTAGAGAATGGTCACTTAATTGGAATCGTTTCAAGAACAGATGTCATTCAAGCTACTCATGGTAATAACAGCTTACACGCTAACCCACCAGCTATGGCTAAACCTTTTAAAAGAAAGCTAGAGCAAGAGATGAAGCATCTATTACCTAAAACTATCGTTAGTTTATTACGATTAATTGGTAACGAAGCTTCTCAACTTGGGATGAAAGCTTACTTAATAGGTGGTATGGTAAGAGATATTTTATTAAATCGTATTAATGAGGATATGGATATCGTTATTGAAGGGGACGGTATTCAATTAGCACAACATTTACAGGACAAGTATGGTGGACATATACGTTCCCATGAAAACTTTAAGACAGCTACATGGAAGCATGCTTCTGGTTTGAAAATTGACATCACAACTGCTCGAACAGAATATTACGATTTTCCTGCAGCTCTTCCTAAAGTAGAAATTTCAACCATAAAAGAGGATTTATTTCGACGAGACTTTACCATAAACGCAATGGGTATTTGCTTACACAGCGACGAATTTAGTGAATTAATTGACTATTTTCACGGGTACGAACATTTAATCCATAGAAAAATTAAAGTTCTTTATAATTTAAGCTTTGTAGAAGACCCAACTAGAATATTTAGAGCTATCCGCTTTGAAAACCGATTTCATTTCCGAATGGATAAACAAACAGAAACGTTAGTAAAAGAATCTGCAAACAATATTTTATCTGTTTCTAAGCCCAGACTCGCTAACGAAATATCAAAATTATTTCTTGAAGAAAATCAACTACGTACATTTAAACGAATGGAACAATTAGGCTTGCTTCCTTTTTTCCTGAAAAATTTTGATAAGGAATCAACTATCAAGTTAAGAATGGAACGACTAGTTCATGCAAGTAACTTATTAAGAAAGGACAAAATAGAATTAGCTAATTCTTTTTGGATTGTTTACCTTTTATGTTTAACCAATTTAAAAGATGAAAGCTGGGATGAATTAAAGGAGTTTTCATTACGTAAAGAGGATCAAAAGCTGTTAGATGATATTCAATCCTTATGGGAACAAGATGTTTTACAATTAGTCACAAGATCAGATTTAGGCAATTGGCATTCTTTCTTTTCCACTTATGAATTAGAATCACTTGTAGCCTATTTCTCCGTAGCTCCAAACGAAAAATATGATGATAGTTTAAATTATCTGCTAAATCGAGAAAAAATGACTCCAAAGGTCGGAGGTAGAGATTTAAAGGAATATGGAATTGAACCTGGTCCTATCTACAAGGAGTTGTTACTTCTAGGGGAAAGTATTCAATTAAACAATCCAAATTTAACGAAGGATGAAATAATGAATAAAATTTTACTATTTAATAATAAAGAAGATATCGATGATAATGATAATCATCGAGAATAATTTTTCTAATGAGCACATTAATTGAACTATCATTTCTTTTACTTATAATAATCTTATACGATATTTTATTAACACTCCACTTGACTTTTTATAATAATAATAATTATAATATATTTTATATTAAATAATAATTATTATAATCTAAAGAGATGTTATACATGTCAGATAAGCGTATGGTAGCAAAACAAGCGCCAAGGTTTGAAATGGATGCTGTTTTAGCAAATAAGGAATTCGGTAAAGTTAGTCTTGAAGAAAATATGAAGCAGGATAAGTGGACAGTTCTTTTCTTCTATCCAATGGACTTCACTTTTGTTTGTCCAACTGAAATTACATCATTAAGTGATCGCTACGACGAGTTTGAGGATTTAGATGCAGAAATTATTGGTGTTTCAACAGATACTATCCACACCCACTTAGCATGGATTAATACAAGCCGTGATGATAATGGTCTAGGAGACCTTAAATATCCATTAGCAGCTGACACAAACCACACAATTAGCAGCGAATATGGTGTACTAGTAGAAGATGAAGGAATTGCACTTCGTGGTCTATTCATTATTAGCCCTGAAGGAGAGTTAATGTACTCTGTCGTAAACCACAACAATATAGGTCGTGATGTGGACGAGACGTTACGTGTCCTTCAAGCACTACAAACAGGTGGACTTTGCCCAGCTAACTGGAAGCCAGGTCAAGAAACGCTTTAATCAATTCTCCACTAAGTAGCATAATAAAAATACTCATTTTAATAAAAGGGGCAGTTGACAATGAAACTTCGTTCAGAATTACCAGAATTAACAGGTGCAACAGAATGGATCAATGGAGAAGTAACAAAAAGTGATCTTATTGGAGATAAACCAACCCTTATTCACTTTTGGTCTGTAAGCTGTGGCTTATGTAAAGAAGCTATGCCTGAAGTAAATGAATTTAGAGATGAATTTGAGGATGAATTAAATGTTATAGCAGTTCATATGCCTCGTTCTGAAAAGGATTTAGATCTTGATGTCATAAAAGCCATGAGTCAAGGACATGACATAACACAGCCAATTTTTGTTGATGGTGAGCATAAATTAACGGATGCCTTCGAAAATCAATATGTACCAGCTTATTATGTATTTGATGAAGAAGGAAAGCTTCGTCATTTCCAAGCGGGTGGTGGCGGAATGAAAATGCTACGTAAGCGCGTAAATAGAGTACTGGGTATTGAAACTAAGTAAATTCTATATATTTGAAAAAGAACAGTCAGATTGACTGTTCTTTTTCTTTGACAAGAGGAGTAGAATTCAATACGATAAGTATAAACATGTGAGTACTCACACTAAAAGGAGGCAATAAATTATGGAAGCGCATTCAAATGATTTCCTCTTTGTAGATTACAACGGTGAAGAACTCAACGAAAAGCAAATTAGCATTTTAAAAGCAGCTATTGATATTATTGCTGAAAAAGGTTTTAGCTCCAGTCGTACAAGTGAAATAGCTAAAAAAGCAGGTGTCTCTGAAGGTACATTATTTCGTTATTTCCCAAGCAAAAAAGATATGATGCTGGCTCTTTTACCCCTGATTATTCATCATTTTTTTAAGCCAATTATTGAAGAAACATTAGCAAAAATCAAAGAAGATAAAAAAGGAGCATTAAATCAGGAACTAACTCTTCTTTTTAAGCAAAGACTTCATCTCATTGATCAAAACAGAAAAATTCTTAAGATTGTTTTAATTGAATCCATCTATTATCCGGAATTGATGCTTTCAGTACAGAAGTTAATGGAGGAGACAATTTACCCTTCCATGGAGCAGTTTATCGAACAACAAAGGGAAAAGCATAAGCTAAGAAAGGTTGATAGTACAACAATAAGTCGTTCCTTTATTAGTTTACTCCTTGGCTATATCGTTTTATCAAATTATTTCCCAAAGCTATATCCTAGAAATGATGAAACAGAAATTACGAAAATGGTGGATATCTTATTAAATGGGATCAAGAGGTAATAAAATGAAATGTCTCTCCCACTAAACACATGGAAGAAAGAAGGTGTCATAAAGTTAAAATTGCAAACTTTTGACACCTTCTTACTTATTTAACTTGCACCATGAAGGATGAAAATAAACATCAAGGAGTTCCTCCGTTTTCTTGCGGACTCTTTCCGTGGGGCACGGCCTCAACTTCCTAAAACTTACACAGTAAGCTTTTAGGGGATTTTCGACTCGTGCTGATCCCACTGGAGTTGTCACCCTTCACTACTGATCCGTTTCTATTTTCAGGGGAGAGCTAGAAATAAGCATGTTTACTCTGTTTTGTATGCTCCTTTTTGATGGCGATAAAATTCATGGAACAATTTCATTAATGCTCGCTTTTCAATTCTAGAAACATAACTTCTTGAGATTCCTAATTCCTTCGCAATTTCTCGCTGAGTCTTTTCTTTTTTTAAATCAAGTCCGAATCTCCCTACAACAACTTCTTTTTCCCGTTCATCTAAAACATGAATAAACTTATAAATTTGCTTTTTCTCCATGTTCAATTGGATCGTGTCAACAACGTCCTCCGTCTCTGCTTGAAGTACATCAATTAGGCTGATTTCATTCCCTTCCTTATCCTGACCTATAGGATCATGTAAAGAGACATCTTTTTTTACCTTCTTCAGTGCTCGTAGATGCATAAGTATTTCATTTTCGATACAGCGAGCAGCGTACGTTGCAAGCTTCGTACCTTTTCCTGGGGAATAACTTTCAATGGCTTTAATTAAACCGATTGTACCAATCGAGATTAAATCTTCATTTTCTTCACGAGTGTTTTCAAACTTCTTGACGATATGAGCCACTAAACGCAAATTGTGTTCTATAAGAATATTTCGTGCTTCATCGTCACCTTCGTGCATCTTTTCAATATACTTTTTTTCTTCTTTCGCATTTAACGGTTGTGGAAATGCATTATTTTTTACAAATGATACAAAAACAATAAATTCTTTTGCAAAATGTGTAATCGCTGCAAGTAAACTAGACATTCACACACCTCCGTTTAGGCATTGTACCTAATATATATGCAGAGGATAGATTGTCTGTGTCTGTCTCAATGAAATGTTATTAAAATAAATCTTCAGAAACGTGTATAATAAAGGGGAAAAATATTAAAAAGCGGTGATTAATTTGTTAGAGTACACTGGGGAACGTGTCATTCCCGAAAAAATGGATCCCATGAATGGTATGCTCTTAGAGCATCTCGCAAGGTATTATTTTTCTATGCCCTTTGTTAATGGAAGAGTATTGGATATAGCATGTGGTTCTGGGTACGGGAGTAAAATGCTAGCTAAAAAAAGAAAAAAAGATATATCAGAGCTTATTGGTGTAGATATTGCAGAGGATGCAATTACATATGCGCAAAAAGCTTATTATCATCCACTCCTATCATTCAGACAAGGAGATATTATGGATGAAAGTATTGTTAATGAACTAGGTAGCTTTGATACAATTGTAAGCTTTGAAACGATAGAGCATGTAGAAGATGATATTGCATTTATGAATCAAATGCATCGTCTCCTAAAACCTGGCGGAACGTTAATTTTATCAACACCATTTGGACAAGGAAGAGGCAAACCTACAAATCAACCTTTTCATTACCATCAATTAACGGTGGCCGAATTTAAAGAAAACTTCAACAATTTTCAGTCCGTGGATTTTTATTTTCAAAAAGGGGTTATGTTTGAACCTCCAAAAGAAAATGTCCATTATCCAATCGGAATTGGAGTTGCAACAAAATAAAAAGATCTTCAGTTCCAATCGAAACCATAAATAAATTATTTGAGGAGACTAACATACTCTCCCCTCCCCCCTGCAGGGTAGACAAACAGTTAATGAAAAATATAAAAAGAATGTCCCACCAGAAAAATAAAATTCCTAATGAAACATCCTTTAAGAAAGTAGTCCCTTGAAAGTTAACAGCAGTCACTTTCATTACCTGTAATTGTCAAGCCTTTACCTTCAGGAGTAACTTTTAGTTCTAGTGTTAATCCTTCTGTTTGTTCGTGTATCATTTCATCAAATGCAACGGTTAAACCATTAATTTCTTTCACGATGTCCTTTTCAGTTGTCTCATCCAGAGCCAATCCCAGTTGGGGTCCACCTCAACCCATTCCTGCAAAGAACACTCGTATGTTTCTAGCCCCATGCTCCACCAATAGTTCTTGAATGAAGTCTTTTGCATCATTTGTAATTACCATGTTTTCACCTCAGTATCATTCTTTGATTCATTTCATCATAGGAAAATGTAACAAAGTATATATTAACAAGTATACATAAGAAAAACAATGTACTAGCTCATGGACTTGAAACTAAAAGAAAGGTTGTCCTTAATAAAGGACAACCTTCTTTATTACCAATATTTTTCTTTATCATAATACTCAAACAAAGCTTCTTCTATTTCTCGTGTTAATGGCTGTCCTGGTAAATACTCAGGAGACTTTTCTACTTGCTCTTTCGTAATCGTTACCTCTACTCTTCCAGATACCCAGTCTACATGGGAAATCCATTCTGTAGAAATTAAAACTTTTTTTCCTGGTAAAATCTTTTTCGTATCTACAACAAAATATCGAATAACATACGATTCTTCCTCAAACAGTAAATCTTCTATTTTTCCAAAAGTATCTTCTTGGGCTGCAAGCTCATAACCTATAACATCGTTAGCAACATGAATTTTAGGTTCATCTTCATTATCCTCTACTTCCTGAACAGGTTGATCAAAATCTAGTAAATCTCTTGCCAATACAACACCGCCCCAAACTTTACCTCCTAACCAGTAAGGACTAAATTGATAATACGAAGAGAACTCTCTTTCTTGTTTTCTACTAATGGGTTCATCTCCAATAATTGGCGCTTTTGCTGCTTGGTCTCTCGAAATATTCAAACGAATCATCTCTGATTTTATATCGATCTCTTCAATAGATGCAGGTGAGATGTATAATCTTTCATTCGTAAACCATAAGCCAGCCTTTACAACTAGATAACGAATTGTCCACTTATCTTCATCAAATAAGACGTTATCTACTGTACCAAACCCACCATCATTTCCTACGACTGAAAAAGATTTTAACCAATTACTTAAATGAAATAACATGTAATCCCCTACCTTTCATAAAGTGAGGTTATAATTCTTTTTCCCTGATAATAGATTCATAAACTATTTATTTTAGTTATTTATTTCGATTTCCGAATATTTCTGCTAAAATTAAAGGAAGATTCAGATAAAAAATATTACATAACTGAATTGTAAAAGTGAAAGGAGAATTATAAATGCCTAATCAAAGAGCAATTACTGTCGAAGACCTAAAAAAGATTAATGTAATAAATGAACCTCAATTATCACCAGATGGGGCTACAATAGCTTTTACGCGTCAATTTATAAATGATGAAGATGAATACACTTCCCACCTTTTTGTTCAATCAGCTGTGGAGCACGATGCTGTACAATGGACGTTTGGAAAAGGAAGAGTATCTTCACCTCGTTTTTCACCAGACGGGAAATGGCTCCTTTACATAACATCTAAAGGAGATAAAGAGAAACCGCAATTATACCTTTTATCCCTTGATGGTGGTGAAGGAAAGCCACTAACATCTTTAGAAAATGGTGCTTCCCAGCCTATTTGGTCACCTGATAGTAAACGAATTCTATTTACTACATCTTATAAAGAAAAAGAACAACCAGGTGCTGCAGACCAAAAAGAAAACAAAAAGGAGGACAAAAAGCCTGAACCACTCGTTGTTGAACGATTAAAGTACAAATCAGATGCTGCTGGATTTTTAGATGGGAAACGTCAACAAATTGCCTATTACGATCTAGAAACAGAAACAGTTACATTTTTAACAGACGATGATTTCGATCATGCTCCCTCCGCTTGGTCTCCTGATGGGAAAAGCATTGTATACACAGCTAATAAGCAAGGGGATGAAAAGCTGATTGCAGATCTTTATTTAATGGATGTGGAGTCGAAGAAACCGGAGCTTCTAACCTCTAATGATGGAATGTTTACAAACGGAACCTTCTCATTAGATGGAACTACTATTGCTTGTTATGGTCATGGAAAGGAATTTTTAGGAGCAACCCACTCTAAGTTATGGCTCATTGACGTAAAAACGAAGGAACGTACATGTTTAACTAAGGATTGGGATATTCACCTAACAGATGCTGCCATTGGAGATATTCGTTCCGGCCATCCTACTCCTGGGCCTATTTGGTCTAAAGATAATCAAAAATTATATGTAACAGCAAGTTCACATGGTAATACGAACTTTTATGCTGTAGACCGAAATGGAGCTATTGATGAGATTCATGTAGGAACACAGCACGTGTATGGCTACGATGTAAACGTATGGGAAAACCTAGCTGTATTAGGTATTAGTACTCCAACAAATCCAGGAGACCTTCATATTGTAAATCTTGAAACTAAAGAAGTAGTCAAACTAACATCAGCGAATACTCAATTATTAAAGGAAGTACACATTCAAGATCCAGAGGAAATCAATTGTTCTTCTAGTGACGGTTGGAACGTTCACGGTTGGGTTCTTAAGCCTTATAATTATGAGGAAGGAAAGAAATATCCAACCATTTTAGAAATTCATGGTGGACCCCATGCTATGTATGGAAATACATTTTTCCATGAGCTGCAGCTTTTAGCTGCACAAGGCTATTTTGTTATCTATTCTAATCCTAGAGGGAGTCATGGATACGGACAAGCATATGTAGACGCCTGTCGTGGTGACTACGGTGGGATGGATTATGAGGACATCATGGCCTTTACAGATGATGCCATTGCAAAATACCCGGATATTGATAAGGATCGATTAGGTGTAACTGGAGGCAGCTACGGAGGGTTTATGACGAATTGGATTGTTTCCCATAACAACCGATTTAAAGCAGCTGCAACTCTTCGATGCATCTCAAATTGGATTAGCTTTTACGGCGTAAGTGACATTGGTTACTTTTTCACAGAGTGGGAGATTGGTACTGACTTATTAAAGGATCCTGAAAAGCTTTGGAACCACTCTCCTATAAAATATGTAAATAACATCGAAACACCATTACTCATTTTACACGGGGAGAAGGATTTCCGTTGTCCTGTGGAACAAGCAGAACAGCTTTTTGTTGCATTAAAACATAGAGGGAAAGAAACACGCTTTGTTCGATTCCCTAATTCTAATCATGAATTATCCCGAAGCGGCGCTCCGTATTTAAGATATGCTCGTTTACAAGAATTAATGACATGGTTTGAAAAATATCTTAAAAACTAAGTTAATAACAAGTCTAAAGGCTAGCCAATGAAGGCTAGCCTTTTTTTAAAGTTAAAGTATAAAATTTTCACTCTACGTAAGGTGTCTAGCTCCATGTGCTTTTCTTAAATCATTAAATTATTTTTGGAAAAGACCTGATTCCACAAGGTCATTGATAAATCCTTCTTCAACTTCCCCGTCAAAGGTAAATTCAACTTCTTGACCTGGTTGTAAGGAAAGTGCTAAAACACCTAGTAAACTTTTAGCATCTATTACCCAGTGATCTTTTTTTAATAAAATCGTAGAAGAATATTTACTAGCTGTGTTAACAAATTTACTTGCTGCATCTGCAAAAATAGGTTTTTGTACTGTCAGTTTCATTTGACCACTCCTCAATTTGTGATATATCTTATTATAAGTTGATAATGTGATAAATACAAATATTTCTTGTATTATATATTTGTAACCAATTTATAAGTTTCGTTCTATGAAAGCTATATTTCTGCATTTTAAAGGTTAATTAAACCGAATGGAATATTTATGGTAACTTCAATTGTCAGAAATCAGTCATATTTTTATAAAAAAAGGAGTGTCCTATTTGAATTTTAACGATCAAAGTGTAATGAATCATTTTCGTAAAAGGAAAGCAAATATTATAGACTATGAAACTTACATCCCTTTTGCTCTGTTTGTTCCTCTAATTGAAAAGGATGGAGAATTAACTATTATTTTTGAAGTAAGGGCTCAAAACATACGCCAGCCTGGAGAGATTTGTTTTCCAGGTGGAAAGGTAGATGATGAAGATCGTTCCTACTCATCTGCAGCAGTTCGTGAATTGTCAGAGGAATTAGGGGTAGAAACAAGTAATATTGAACTATTAGGAGAACTTGATTATATGGTAACTCCTTTTAAGTTAATTCTATATCCCTTCCTAGGAAAAATTAGTTCCGATGCTACTATAGAAAAGAATGATGCAGAAGTAAAAGAAGTTTTATACATTCCACTTTCAACATTACTAAAAATGAAACCAAAGGAGCACCATGTCTTTTTAAAGGTAATGCCAGAAGAAAGCTTTCCATACCATCTCATTCCTAATGGGGAAAATTATAATTGGAGAACAGGAAAAATAACGGAACAGTTTTATGAATATGAAGGGCATGTCATTTGGGGTCTTACTGCGAGAATCTTAACACATGTTCTTGATGAAATAAGAAAAGTGACCATGAAGGAGTAATTCCTTCTGGTCACTTATTTCATGAATACTTTTACGTCTAGCCTAAATCATTTATTAACAGAGCTGTTTTGCATATCTGATTTAGGTAATGAAAAAATGAGTAAAAAACTAATAAAAGCTAAAATAAATACACCAATATAAACACTATTTAATGAATGAGTTATTCCTTCTTGAATTAGCTGACTCTCTTCTGCACTAAATTGTTCTCTCCCCACTGGGTCTAAGAGCATATTTACAACATCAATTGAAGGTTCAATCGTAAGCTCATCCCCTTGTTCCATTAAAAATTGCTGCATTCTACTATTTAATATTCCACCTAGCAAAGCCACTCCAAGGGCACTTCCTAATAAACGCATAAACATATTGGATGCTGTAGCAACTCCTCTCATACGCCAAGAGACGCTGCTTTGAATGCTTACAATAAACGTTGTTGTAGAAAAGCCCATTCCAGCTCCTAGGAAGAAGGAACCAGCACCTGCCCAAACTGGATGCTGAACAATCGATAATGTAAGAAACATGGTTGCACCAATCATTAAACTAACCCCACCGATTAGTGCTGTTTTTCTAGAACCTAGTGGGATAATCCATCTACCTGCTAGTGTTGAGGATATCGGCCACCCAACACTGATCATCGTCAACGTAAACCCTGCAATTATCGCTGGTTGATTTAATACTATTTGTACATATGTAGGTAAAAAACTTGAAACCCCAATTAACATGGCTCCTAATGTTAAGGAAGCAATATTTGCTAACGCAATTAACCGATGCTGCCAAATAGACAGTGACATTACTGGATCCTCTGCTCGCTTTTCCTGCCACAAAAAGGCTATAAGTGATAATGCTGCAATACACATTAGTGATATAATTTGTGGAGAAGTCCAATTCCACTGCACACCACCTTGAATAAATACAACCATTAATGCACTGACGGTAATAAGTAAAAAACCTGATCCTAGATAATCTATTTTTCGTTTTTCCTGATCAACATCCTCCTTTAAAAAGACGATAATTCCAGCCATAGCAATAAGACCAAATGGAATATTAACCCAAAAAATCCATTTCCAATGAGTAAATGCAACGAACAATCCACCTAATACGGGACCAAGAACAGAGGAAATTCCCCACACACTGGCTAAATACCCTTGAATTTTTGCTCTTTCCTCTTTCGTATAAATATCTCCAACAATTGTTGTAGCTACAGGCTGTACAGCACCTGCACCTAATCCTTGAATTAAACGGGCAATAATCAAAAATTCAATAGAAGGTGCAAGACCGCATAGGAAGGATCCTATCAAAAATATGGTCACACCAATTGAGAATATAAGCTTTCTTCCGTATATATCTGATAGCTTCCCATAAATGGGAACCATGACAACTTGCATAAGGAGATATGCTGAAAACACCCAGCTAAATAACGAAAATCCTCCTAAATCTGCCACAATTGTTGGCATTGCTGTTGCAACAATCGTAGCCTCAACTGCTGCCATAAACATACCAAGCATCACTGCTGCTAATACAAATGGCCTTTTTGTCTGTTTTCCTGTCATAGTACCACTCCGTTTATTAAGAACTAATCACCATATTGTCCCAAGATAATTATAGCAGAGTTGGAACATACATAAGAAAAGATAAGAGCAAGTGGTCCCAATTACACCTAAGTGCAGTTCATTCCTGTGGGCTACGGCTAAATCATCGTCGTCCTGACTCTCCTAGACCTCTTTAGAAAAGGTTTAAATGAGTAACAGCTGAAATACATTTACACTACATTATTTAAATTCATTGCAAATAAAAAACGGACGTGATTTCATAGTTTAATGAAATCACGTCCATTGTCAAAAATTCCTTTTCTAAAAAAGGACAATAAAAATTTAAATTATTCTTCCTCCAAAAGTTTCCGTTGTGTAGCTAAAGCAGTACGATGAAAGTAGATAGCTGCAATTAATAGTAATGCATTTAACCCAATCATCATCCCTTGATGTTCTCCTGCAATATTATCAGGTAAAACTAAACCAATTGCTAAAAAACCACAAAGTGCTAATAAAATAAAAGCAAAACGCTTTAAATCTATTACTTTATTTTTTAAATCAATTATTTTTTTCTCATCCATTATTCCTCACCTCATCTATTAAAATACATTGAAGGAAGCAAGTATCATAATAAAATCGCCTCTATATAGAAGAGACGAAGTTTGTAATCTATGAATAGTATAACATGTATTATAAAGGATGGGACAAGCAATATTTGTTAAAATTGGAATCAAAAAGAGCTCCATTATTGGAAGCTCTTTTTGTTAGAGTAAAATAATTATTGTTTTTTTCTTAGTTTCTCAAGCATGAGCAATACCATCTTAGCAGAGTTCACAGAAGCAGTTTCAAGAAATTGGTCATATGATAACTTTGCATCTTGTCCTGCAATATCCGATAGGGAACGTATAATTACGAATGGACATTGAAATTGATAGCAAACTTGAGCAATTGCTCCCGCTTCCATTTCTGAACAGTATGGATCATTAAATTTTTGACGAATTGCTTCTACTCTTTCATGATCACTCATGAAAGAATCTCCTGAAATAATCAACCCTTTTACAGAATGGATTCCTACTTCCTCTGCACACTCCTCTGCAATTTTTATAAGCTCATCTGTAGGAGTATAAAAAGAAGGCATTCGTGGAACTTGTCCAAATTCATAACCAAATACTGTTGCATCCACATCATTGTATCTTACTTCTGTAGAGATAACGATATCTCCTACAGAAAGCTCCTTATGAAAACCACCAGCAGAACCTGTATTTATTATATAATCTGGATGAAATAATCGATTCATTAAAGTCGTACTAATAGCAGCATTTACTTTCCCAATACCAGATTTTGAAAGGACAACCTCTACTCCTTGAAGCTTACCAAGAAAAAATTCACAACCTGCTATATTCTCGTTTTCCAATACATTCATCTTCGAACGTAATAATTCTACTTCTTCTTCCATTGCACCAATAATACCTATTCTCATATCATTTGTACCCTCTCTCTTTTCAATCATCTTTTTTATCATAGCGAAATGATGGAGTAATGGCAAATGCTCTCAATGAATTATTGTTTTCTTTCATTCATTTAGTTATTCTAATGATAGAAGAAATAGAAATGGAATAGAGAGGGGTATAATATGATTCACACAGGCTTTATTGAAGATAAGGTAGAATTTTTTGAAACTAAAAATTTACAAACATTAGAAAAACAAATTGCAACAAAAATTGAACAAAATCAAGCTATTATGTTAAGTGTAAATCACGTCTCCCATCAAGTCTTAATAGATCCTGTAGGGAGTAAACTCTATACTGCTGTCGTACACTTTAAAGGGAAAAAATAAGAAAAAACACATAGGAAAAGGATAGTGAAAGAGATATAAGAACAACTTCCTTCACCATCCTTTATGTTTTCCTTAGTTGTTTCTTCTCGGATTTTCTTCTAGATGCTCAACAGAAACAGGCATCCAACCTTCATTTGTAACCCATTCTAGCCTGACTTTAAATGGCGTGTCATGGTTAGCAGCATCACTCACGTAGCCTTCAGCACTTTGGAGATCTCCACCATTTCCAAGAAACCAAACTTCCATATGTTCATCCTCAGGTATACCTGTAGCATATCTTAAGGCTGTTAGCATCTCTTCCCAATTCACATGATCACTACTAAACACTGCCTCAAATGGCTCTTCTTGAATTGTACCAACAGGTTCCCATTCATTAACAATTACTTCCCCAACACTATCTGATTCGTTATTGTTGTCTATATCTTGATCATCTAATTCATCGTTATTGTTTATTCTGTCATTCATGTTATTTGATTCGTCGTTAACTCCATCGTTTACAGACTCATTATTTAAAGGTGATTCCTCAGCATTATTATTTTGTTGTTCCTCATTATTTTCACTTTCATTATTTTCTCCGTTTCCTGTTACAGATGCTGGTTCTGAATTATTTCCAAAAAATAGACTTCCTCCCACAAAAATAATCGCAGCAACTACCAGTGCAATGGAAGTATTCAACCAAATATTATTTCTTTTCTTTTTCCTCATTTCTGCTCGTCTAGGTCCATAACCCCCATAATGATTCATTACACTCTTCCTCCTTTTACTCCACTACCTTGTCCTATATATTATAATTGAAACACTCAAAAAATTCGATATTTCTTAAATTAACACTCAAAAATAAAAATTTTTTTTCAGACTAACATAAAGACAAAAAAAACCCTTTGTGAATACCCATCACAAAGGGAGAATAATTACATTATTTAACCTCTAAAATTTCTACCTTAATATCTCCACCTGGCGTAGTAACTGATACTTTATCTCCAATCGTCTTACCCATAAGACTTTGAGCCATAGGAGAATCATTTGAGATCTTCCCATCGATTGGGTCTGCTTCTGCACGACCTACAATGGTATATACTTCCTCTTCACCATCAGGTAATTCCTTGAATGAAACAGTCTTACCAAGTGAAACAACGGAAGTATTAGTAGTATCTTCCTCAATGATTTGTGCATTCCTAATCATTTTTTCAATCTGTATAATACGTCCCTCAACAAAAGCTTGCTCTTCTTTCGCAGAGTCATATTCTGAGTTCTCAGACAAGTCTCCAAAGCTACGAGCAACTTTTATTCGTTCTACGACTTCTTTTCGTCGTTCTGTTTTTAAGTATTCCAATTCTTTTTCAAGCTTACCCTTACCTTCAAGGGTCATATAGTGCTTTTCTTCTGCCATAACTTACTTCACTCCTTAGTGTGATCAATCATAAATCCTACTCAACGTGCGCCTTTTCATCTCTCTATTGTATGCACTACGTCAAATGTTAGCAAAAATAGAAACGGTTTATATGAACAATATGATATTTTAATAAAAAAATGATATTTTTTCACTTTTATATAAATGTTCAGCGCCCACTCTCTCATTCCTTTAAAAGGATTTGGAAAGTGGGGCGCTGATCATACGTTAATAAATAAACAAAAACCGTTCCGTCCTAGTTGCTTTTTCTATCTTTATCTTATGCTATTACAAAATTGCTTTTTCTTCAAGAATCGTTTTTATTTTTGTTACCATTAAATCAATTGCAACTTGATTGTGGCCACCTTCCGGTATAATAACATCAGCGTATCTTTTTGTCGGTTCAATAAATTGTAAATGCATTGGCCGAACAACAGAAGTGTATTGATCTATTACCGAATCAATCGTACGCCCTCTTTCTTTCATATCTCGGACTAACCTACGAATAATCCTTATATCTGAATCTGTATCTACAAATAGTTTAATATCCATCATATTTCTTAATCGTTCATCCTCTAGAATAAGAATACCCTCTAAAATAATAACATCACGAGGAATGACATTAATTATCTCATTTGAACGTGTATGCTTAGCATAATCATAAACAGGCTTTCTAATACTTTTTCTTTCTAGAAGGATCTTTAAGTGCTCCAATAATAAATCATTATCAAATGCTAAAGGATGATCATAATTCGTTTTTAAACGTTCATCCATGGGCAAATGACTTTGATCTTTATAATAGGAATCCTGTTCAATCATAAGAATATCTTGATCATGAAATTGACAAAATATTTTTTTTGCAACAGTTGTTTTTCCTGAACCAGATCCACCTGCCACACCAATAATAACAGGTTTTTTCACCATTACATTGCTTCCTTTCGCATCATATTATTACGATAAACAGGCTTTTCAACTTTAAACTTTACTATTTGTAAAGGATGACGAGCAGCATCTATCTCCTCACCATCTTCGTCCCATAGAGTTCCAACTGTTTGTGTAAAGTTATTAATCTCAGGGCCAAAAAATTCAATTTCATCCCCCGGTCTAAAGTGATTTCTTTGCTGTAACGTAACGATTTGAGTTTCTTCGTCATAATCCAATACGAGCCCTGCAAAATCATGTGTTGTTTTTTGACTATGGTTTCTAAATAATTGCTCTTGATAACCAGGAACATTTTCAAAGAATGCTGGTGCTGTAGGACGATTAGCACATTTAGCTAATTCATCTAACCATTCCTGTTTGATCTTAAAGTTTTCAGGATCATCACAGTACGTATCAATTATTTTACGATAAACACTTACAACTGTTGCAACATAATGAATTGACTTCATACGTCCTTCAATTTTTAAGCTATCGATACCCGCTTCAATAAGCTTAGGAATGGATTCAATTAAATTTAAGTCCTTTGGAGACATAGCAAAAGGCGCATCATCTTCTTCAAACATTTTCATCTCTGTCATTCCATTTTCAACCTCTTGATCATTCTCCTCATACAAATAGTAGTCCCACCGACATGATTGACAGCAACCACCACGATTTGAATCTCGTGCGGTCATGTGGTTACTAAGTACACACCTACCTGAATAGGATATACACATTGCTCCATGAATAAATGTTTCAATTTCAATATCAACATTTTTTTTCATTAATAGCATCTCTTCTAATCCTACTTCACGTGCTAAAACGACGCGTTCTAACCCTTCTTCCTTCCAAAACTTCACGGCTTGCCAGTTTGACAACGATTGTTGTGTTGATAAATGAACCTCTAGTTTGGGCGCCACACGTTTACACGTCTCAATTATCATTGGATCTGCTACGATAATTCCTGCAACTCCTACTCGTTCTAATGCTTCTAAATATTCCTCTAACCCATCCATATTTTCATTATGGGCAAAAATATTGGTCGTCACATAAATTCTTGCATTATATTTATTAGCAAACTGAACTCCTTCAGCCATTTCTTCTATAGAGAAATTATCTGCATTGGAACGTAATCCAAACTCTTGTCCACCAATAAAAACGGCATCTGCACCATAATGAACGGCTATTTTAAGCTTTTCAAGGTTACCTGCTGGTGCTAACAATTCTGGTTTTTTCGTAATAACACGTTTTCCTTCTGCTGTTTTCATTGCAATCTGTTCCATTTTTTTCACCCCTTACTTAATAAACCGATTCTTTAAAGAAAAATCCAGTGTCAAGGTCACGATTCGGAGGCTGAATAGCCTTTATTTTTTCAACAAAATCGTCTTTAAGCTCCGAATATTTATCAGGATCTTCAACATATAAATCAATTGCTTCTCTATATAAAGAAGTCACTTTTACTATATAATCACTACTTTTTAAGATTCCATCTATTTTAAAGGAATCAACACCTGCATCAATCATGTCTTCTAGTTCATCAATAATACAAATATCCTTAGGACTCATAATGTGAGTCCCATTAGCATCTTCCCATATTGGATATTTAGAATCTCGTTCTGGATCATGTAAGAAAAGAGTACGATCCTTACTACGTCCTTCTACCTTTAAATCTTTCCCTTGAAACTCCATATAATTACCTATTAGTGTTCGTTTGGATTGAAACATACAAGTCATTCCATGGACTTGTACTTCAATTTCAACTTCAGCTTGTTCTTTTATTTCAATTATAGAGTCCATATTAATTTCTCGGGCAAGTACAGCACGCTTGGCACCCTTTCTCCCCCAATAATTAGCAGTATACCAGTTTGTTGCAGTTGTTTCTGTATTCCAGTGAAGCTTCATAGAAGGAGCCACCTCACGAACATTCATTAATACTGCAGGATCGCCAAAAACGATACTATCTACACCAATTTCATGTAAAAAATTAATGTATTCAGGTAGCTTTGGCAGTAAATCGTTATGAAAAATAGCATTTACAGCTATATATACCTTAACACCGTGTTCGTGAGAAAGTTCTACTGTTTTTTGTACAGCTGTTCGATCAAACTCTCCTGCTAATCGTAGACCGAATGTTTCTTCTCCAATAATAAAGGCAGTAGCTCCTGCATCAATTAAAGGTTTTATGTCTTCCAAACATGTTGGAGTTACTAATAGTTCTGGTTTTTTCATTCTATTCACCACCTATTTCATCCATATTTTTCTTCC
Source organism: Evansella sp. AB-P1 (assembly GCF_029688925.1). Taxonomy (GTDB): domain Bacteria; phylum Bacillota; class Bacilli; order Bacillales; family Salisediminibacteriaceae; genus Evansella. The sequence goes on along the minus strand of NZ_JARUKY010000002.1, from coordinate 206,660 downwards.
GACTCACCATCACACCATCACCTACAGGATAAATCATGGTAGAAAATCGTTTATCTGCCATCTGTTCTTCATTAAAAGCTCTTAATTTCGTCACTAAACCTTTTGTGTTTTTTGAAGGGATGTCCATTTCTCCAGTTACCATTCCTTTGAACAACACATTATCCGATATGATTAAACCGTTAGTAGCAACATACGGTTCATAAAGTGTAAAGAATCGTTCATATTGACCTTTTGCTGCATCAATAAACAACATATCAAAAGGGCCATGTATAGAGACATCATCTACTACTTCAAGAGCATCTCCATATATAACGTTTATTTGCTTTTCTAACCCAAGTGTTGATATATTCTCTTGTGCAATTGTTAGTCTCGATTCATCCCGTTCAATACTATAGACGATACAATTAGGAATCCTCTCAACCATTCGGATTGCAGAATACCCAATTGCAGTACCAATTTCCAAAATTCTTTTAGGTTGTTGAATTTCTAAAAATTGAAGTAAGAGCTCCATACCAGTTGGTTCCATAATTGGTATATCATTTTCAGCTGCAAAGCGTTCCATCTCAGTAATAAATGAGGATCTCTTTTGAATGAGACTTTCTAAATAGTTCTCTGTTTTTATATTCATAAAAAAAGCGCCTCCTTCTGGCTGCCCTTTTAGTCATTTCATCTAAATTTGTTTGTGTTAGTACTTTGACCGATATATTTTAACATAAACATAGGGAGAATGCGAATAACACATTCTCCCACAGGAGATTATTCTTCATTTATTGATATTGGTTTACTATATCAGTATGTTCATTATACGTTTCAGTAAAGAATACCTGACCATCCGGAGCATGGTAGAAATACAAATAGTTATGATTTTCTGGATTTAATGCTGCTCGTATGGAAGCCTCACCAGGGTTGTTTATTGGCCCAATTGGTAAGCCTCTATTTCGATACGTATTATAAGGAGAATCGATGTCCAAATGATCATATAACGTACGGGATAAATGCTCACCGTATGAATAGGCTATCGTAGGATCCATTTGAAGAGCCATGTTAATATTTAAGCGATTATGAATCACCCCAGATATTCTATATCTTTCTTCATCATTACGAGCTTCCCCTTCAATAATGGATGCTATTGTTAAAATTTCATGGTAACTATAATCAGATGCTCCTGCACCACTATCAGATAAAACATTGGCAGTACGTTCAATCATCGTTTCAATTAACTGTTCTCCCTCGATCTCATCATTAACAAAATCATAACGAGCAGGGAATAAGTAACCTTCTAAAGGCCAACGGATATCACTATCTAAAATAACATCTTCTAATATAATATATCTTTCAATTAATTCTTCTAAATACTCTTCGTCATGGATGAGTTCAAACATTTCATCTTCAGTAACATTAGTTTGCTCTGAAACTATATTAACCACATTATCAAGCCAACGCCCTTCAGGAATTGTAAAGGTAAGTTGATAATCTTGATACACAGTCCCTTCCTTTAATTCAGATATAATATCATCAATATCCATTGATCGGCTTAATTCGTACTCGCCTGCTTGAAAGCCAGTCTCATTGGTAAGACGAACATAATATCGAAAAATAGTTCCATTACTTATTACTTCCGATTCCTCAAGTATATTACCAATAGTTGTAGCAGTGGACCCTATTGGAATCGTCACATGTATGACCTCATCATCATTTTCATCTAGTGGCCCAATTGCCCCTGTGATAAAATTATAGGCACTGTAGAGGCCTCCTGCTAGAATTAAGATAATAACAAATAAACAAATGAGAACGATTTTTCTAACAATACTTGCTTCTTTTTGTCTTTCTTTTAGTTTTTCTATATGTTTTTTCTTAAAATTATTATTATCAGTCAAACCTTGCTCCCCCTTTCACCTCATCTATTATACTACATATTTTTCAAATTTCGATCCCTCTACTGAAATAGTGACATATAATAAAAATATTGTCATTTATTTAATAAAAATTACCACGAAAATAAAAAGAGGTTCAGGAGTTTAATTCGGTGCTCTATCGATGAGCATCCTCTTTTTTGAATCACTTCAAGTTGTCTCGATTGATCAAGCTTCAGATCAACACTATGCAGTGGTAGAGAAAGAATTGCTCTTGACGACTGCAAAACTACCCTGAAAATACGAAGACTTGATATTGTTCCCGCAAACGGTAGAAAAACAAAAATGCGGGAAGAAAGAAGCCATCAGTTCCCACGAATAGTAGGAGAGTGGATTTGCGGGAAGGTAGTATACCTTAGATAGAAAATTTTCATCCCTCATAGTGAACTTTCACTGCATGGGCGGTCTACACTGAATATAGCTAATCCAAAAATAAAGATATACTATTTATTCGTTACATCTCTCTTCCCTTTTAAAAAACAAAAAACTGATGAAATTTTCATCAGTTTTTGTTGTCATATATTATTCCATTTCTGCTTCTGTGAAAGTGTTTAAGAGTTCTTCAATCATTTCCCATTCTTCATCAGATTCAACTGGGTACAAAGAAAGCTCCTCTCCTTCTGGTTCTTCGTACCGAAAGGCATGAACCTCCACTTCCTCTTCCTCCGAATCATCTTCATTAGATCCTTCAGGTGTTAATACCATATAAGATTTCCCAGTAGTATCAACGTCAAAAGTAAACAAAATTTCAAAAAGATGCTCTTCTCCATTTTCTCCTGGAATAATAATTCGACTGTCGTCTTCCTCCGGTAGATTATAACTTAACATTTTTAATCCCCCTTTTCTTTTACTAATAATTGTCGTTCATATAGGATGCTCAAAAATAACTTAAAAAATAACAAAAATTAGTTTTGTTTTCGATCTAAGTAGCTTTGTAGTATGATGACTGCGGCCATTTTATCAATGACTTTTTTCCTTTTTTTTCTACTTACATCTGCAGTTACTAACATTTTTTCTGCAGCCACTGTAGATAGGCGTTCATCAATTAATTCAATCTTCAAATTTGTTCTTGCTTCTAACTTTCGGGCAAATTCTTGACACAATTCCCCACTTGGACCTATTGTTCCATTCATATTTTTCGGTAGCCCTACAACAATCGTTTGTATTTCGTGCTCTTTAATAATCTCATCAAGACGAAGAAAGTCTTTTTCCTCATCACCATTAGCTCTTTGAATAGTTTCAAGTCCTTGAGCCGTCCAACCAAATGCATCACTAACAGCAACCCCAATTGTTTTTGTTCCTACATCAAGTCCTAATACTTTCATCTTTACTCCTTCTCGCGGTGAGATAAATAGGATCTAACTAATTCTTCAATAATTTCATCACGTTCTATTTTTCGAATAAGCGTCCTAGCATCATTATGGCGTGGAATATATGCTGGATCTCCTGACAGTAAATAACCTACAATTTGATTAATTGGGTTATAGCCTTTTTCCTCCAAAGAAGAATATACTGTTAATAATATTTCCTTCACATCTTCATCCATAGAGTCGTCGTTAAAATTAAATTTCATTGTATTATCCATTGAACTCATCATAAACACCTCTCTCCATTTTTGAAAAAAAGGATACCCATTACCATAAACTTCCGTTACGATCTTCACCTTGTCTCTATTTTACACTAATTAAAATACAATTAGAAATTTCTTTTAATAAAATCAGGTACAATTTTCAAAGCATCCTGCAATTTACTAGGGTCTTTACCACCGGCTTGTGCCATATCTGGTCGACCTCCACCGCCACCACCGCAGCGTGTAGCTACTTCTTTTACTATATTACCTGCATGGTGTCCATCCTTAACTAAATCTTTTGAAACACTAGCAACAATACTAACTTTACCATTGTTGACAGCAGCTAAAACAAGAATACCTGATTCTATTTTTTCTTTTAACGAATCTGCCATTTGGCGTAATCTATTCATATCAGATACATTTACTTGTTTAACTAACAGGGAGACACCTTCAATTTCTATCATTTCATCAAGAATATTACCAGCCTCTAGATTACTTAGCTTTGCAGCAAATGATTCGTTCTCTTTTTCTTTTTCCTTCAATTGTTTTTGGAGTTGCTCAATTCGAAACGGTACATCTACAACCTTTGACTTTAATAAGCCAGAGGCTTCTTTTAATATATCAACAAGTTCAGACATATGAGAATATGCATTCTGTCCAGTTACAGCTTCTATTCTACGAACACCTGCACCAATCCCTGCTTCTGATAAAATCTTAAACAACCCAATTTCAGCTGTATTATTTACATGACACCCTCCACATAACTCCAAGCTGTAATCTCCTACTTTAACAACTCTAACTGTTTCTCCGTATTTTTCACCGAATAGAGCCATTGCCCCCATTTCTTTTGCTTCATTAAGGCTTTTTTGCATCGTTTCAACTGCTATACCGTCCCAAATTTTTTCATTTACTGCTTTTTCTATTTCTTCTAATTCTTTTTCTGTTATTTGGCCAAAGTGAGAAAAGTCAAAGCGTAAACGTTCTTCCGCAACGAGTGAACCCGCTTGATTCACATGCTCACCTAATACATCCTTTAACGCTTGATGCAAAAGGTGTGTGGCTGTATGGTTTTTAATTATCCCTTTACGGTTTTTATTATCTACTTTAGCAGTAAAAGACATATTCTTTTTTAAAGTTCCTTTAGCTACTTCCACAGTGTGAAGATTTTGACCATTCGGTGCTTTTTGAACGTCTTTTACCACAAGAATAGTGTCCTCGTTTTCAAATGTACCATAATCTGCTATTTGCCCGCCACTCTCTGCATAAAAGGATGTTCGATCCGTAATAACTTGTACGATATCCCCTTCATTAGCTATGTCAACTAAATCCTTATCTTTTACAATCTCTTTTATTACAGCAGATGTTTCTAACTGGTCATATCCAATAAATTTACTTTCTACTTTAATACTTCCTAATATTTCATCTTGTGATTGCATAGATCCCGCATCTTGTCGTGCTTCACGTGCACGATTTCTCTGTTTTTCCATTTCTTTTTCAAAGCCTTGTCTATCAATGGTAAAACCAGCCTCTTCTACATATTCTTCTGTTAAATCAACTGGAAATCCATACGTATCATAAAGGCGGAAAACATCTGTACCTTCAATCGTGTCTTGGTTTGCCTCTTTAGCCTTTTCGATTATTTGTCCTAGAATAGTTAAGCCTTCATTTAGAGTTTCATGGAAGCGTTCTTCTTCATTTTTTATTACCTTTTGAATAAACTCAGTTTTTTCTTTTACTTCCGGATAAAAGTCTACCATTATGTCAGCAACTACTGGCACTAGCTCATACATAAATGGACGTTCTATTTGAAGCTGCTTTGCAAATCTTACAGCACGACGTAATAGCCTTCTTAAAACATAGCCTCGACCTTCATTGGATGGTAGAGCACCATCAGCTACTGCAAATGTTACTGTACGAATATGATCCGCAATAACTTTAAATGCAGTATCAGCTTCATTTGTTTTCCCATAGCTTAATCCAGATATTTGTTCTGTTACTTTAATTATCGGTATAAAAAGATCCGTATCAAAATTAGTTTTAGCATCTTGAATAATAGAGACCATTCTTTCCAAGCCCATACCTGTATCAATGTTTTTCTTAGGAAGTGGTGTATAGCTACCATCAGGATTATGATTAAATTGAGAAAATACTAGGTTCCATACTTCTAAATATCTTTCATTTTCTCCTCCAGGAAATAATTCAGGATCATTTAGGTCATTTCCATATGCTTCTCCACGATCATAGAATATTTCTGTATTTGGTCCACATGGCCCCTCACCTATATCCCAAAAATTTTCTTTCAACCGAATAATCCTTTCTTCTGGAAGTCCTATATCCTTTTTCCAAAATTCAAATGCTTCATCATCGTCTGGATAAATAGTAACAGACAGCTTTTCTGGGTCAAAACCTATCCACTTTTCCGAAGTTAAAAACTCCCATGCCCAGTGGATAGCTTCTCTTTTAAAATAGTCTCCAATTGAAAAGTTCCCTAACATTTCAAAAAAAGTATGGTGACGGGCTGTTTTACCTACATTTTCAATATCATTTGTACGAATTGACTTTTGGGCATTCGTAATTCTAGGATTCTTCGGGATAACACGGCCATCAAAATATTTTTTCAGAGTTGCTACTCCACTATTAATCCATAATAGGGAAGGGTCTTCATGTGGAACTAACGGTGCACTTGGTTCTACATCATGTCCCTTTTCTTTAAAGAAATCTAAGAACATTTGTCGTACTTCAGCTGAGCTTAATCGTTTCATTTTACAACCTCCTAATTATTCAATCAGATATTTATTAAAAATCAACATGATTGCTTTCTGGAACAATATACCGCCGTCCCAGCTCTGTTACTTATAAATAATAAAAAAACTCTCATCCCTAATAAAATCAGGGACGAGAGTTAATCGCGGTACCACCCTAGTTACAAAGATAAAAATACTTTGTCACCTCAGAAGACATGTAACGTACGTCGTACGGCAGGTTTTTCCTGCTCTCAGGAGTAGCGCATTACTGATCTTCACCTAGAATTTCTCGCAGCCAAGGAAATTCCTCTCTGATAAAGCAAACTTACTTCTTAGGGGGCTTCAGTAACTCAATTCCGTCATCAATTTATGATTTAATTATATTTATGTTTATGTAATTAAAAACTCTATAGGCTATCTACCCTGAAAATAGCTGTAAGTTCAGGAGTGAATGCGGTGACTCCAGCGAGATCAGCGCGATACGAAAATCCCCTTAAGGGATGCATTTTTTTCATATACTCTGTCATATTATAAAAATTAGCGACATATTTGTCAAATTAATAATAAATTCCTTTTCGTTCACGGACAATCTGTCTCACATGTAGTAAGATAACTCGTAAAATAGTGAGAATTGGTACAGAGATAATTAATCCAATGACCCCACCTAACTCTCCCCCGACGACAAGTGCAAAAATTATTAAAACTGGATGCATATGCAGGCTTTTTCCAACTACAAGAGGTGCAATCAAATTTCCTTCAATAATTTGAACGATAAAGTTAACGATAATTCCTAATATAACGAGTTCTAATGATTCCGTTAATGCAATAAATACTACAGGAACCATACCTATAATTGGTCCAAAATATGGAATGACATTTGTTAAACCAATAAAAACAGCTAGCAACAATGCATAAGGCATGTCTATAATCCAAAATCCTATATAAGCCAGTATACCTACAACAACACATACGATAAGCTGCCCGCGAATGTAATAGCCTAAAGATTTATCAATATCCTTTATTAAACTTAATCCTTCTTTACGCCATTTTTTTGGAGTTAAATACCAACACACTTTTTTTATAAGCTCCGTATCCTTTAATAAATAAAAGACTAAAAACGGAATGACAACAAGCAATAATAACCAATCAATTAATTGTCGAAGAAAGAGACCAACCTTCATTATTGCTTCAGCAATAAACGTTTCGCCACTTTCCATCCAGCTTTCTACACGGTCCTGAAAGGTTGTTGGAAGGACTTCTGTTTGTTCGTGTATCGTATTCGCAAAGTTACGATATGTATCTGCCATTTCTGGGAGCTGCTCTAATAGTTCTTGTCCTTCGTCAATAATATATGGCGTTCCTTTAAATAAAACAAAAACAAAAAGAACTACAAATAACGTGTAAATCAATATGATTGAAAGTGGTCGTGGCATTCTTCTCTTTTCAAGAGCATTGATAATAGGATGGAGTATATAAGCGATAACAATTGAAACTAAAAATGGTAGTAGAATTCGAAAAATAATTTCAATAACAGGTTTTAAATAAACAAATATCTGAGTAAACATGAAGAGGACAAGACCAATAAGCAAAATAAAAGTAAGTCGCATAACCCAATGAACTATTCGGTTTTCCATAAAATTCTTGTCCTCCTTCTACATATGTTTAACGGAAATAGAGGGTGAACAATAAGGTCGATGCCCTTGTACACCCTCCAAATCCGTGAAGCTTTATACATGACTTTGCTAATATTGCATACTTCATTCACACTTTTGCACAGCTATTATGCTATTACTACGAAATGGCTTTCGAGAATCTTTTTCCCATTTGTTTCATTGAATGTTGATTTGGAAGGTAGTTTGAAATATTGGTAAAAGTAAACTGGTCCATTTTTTTCTTCCATTGTTTTTTCGTCTTTTTATCCATCGAAGAAGCATAAGCATATGCTCCTAAACCGATTGCAGCAAATGAAACCACCTTTTTCAACTTCTTCACCACCAATCATTATTCCATTTCTATTTGTCGTTCTTTCTCCTCAAATAAATCATCAAGTGAGCTTAACGATCCATCTACTTCCACTTGATGAAGACAAAAGCGACCATCAGCAATAGAAAGTTCAATAAAGCAATTCCAGCAGTAATATTGATTGGTTCCTATCTTTCCAATGTCTTTCCCTTTACAATTAGGACATCGCATGACGGTTTCCCCCTCCAGTTCCTCATAAATCCGATACTTCAACGAAAGAATTATTTTGATTAATAAATGGTACCTTTGGTTTTACAACTAAAATTCCCCTTTTAAGATCGGAGAATAATCCTTCCGTTAGTTCATACCCTACAATTTTCCCCGAATCTGGAAGAAAATATACGTCCTCAATTAATCCAACCATTAACCCATGTTTGTCTCTTAAGGCTTTCCCTAAAATGTGATCTTTACCATCACATAGACGTATTTCCGATTTCTTAGACATAGGCTTTAATTTGGTTTTCTTACTTACGTACATCCCTTCTCCGTCAATATGAACGATGTCCTCTATAGGAAGAAAATGCTTCTTAGACCACCATTGGCTAGTCTGGACCCAGTAGCCATTTACTGTATCTTTATTGGCAGATAAAACTAGATCAGATATTTTACCAATGAACTTCCCTTTATCCTTAAAAAAAATAGGTGTTCCCTTGACCTTTTGAAATGTCCGCAAGGATCTCTCCTCCTTTCGAACATTCTTAGTCTTTGGAAACACCTTTATTTTCATGCTGGTAGTCCTTTTCCATTAATTGTTCCTTTAGTTTTGTTGCTAATGTTGTATTTCTTTTTAAATCTTGATCATTCTTTATTGCATAGTCAAGAGCACTGCGGTCTCCACACATAAGAAGAAAGTTTTTTGCACGGGTAATTCCTGTATAAATAAGTTTTTTCCGTAGCATCCGATAATATCCTTTGACCACAGGCATAACTACAATGGGATATTCACTTCCTTGTGACTTATGAATCGAACAACAATAGGCATGTGTAATTTGAGACAAGTCCGGCTTTGTATACGTCACTTCATTTCCATCAAAAGAAATAATGATCTTTAATTCTCTATCTTCATTCTCTTTTTCTGTAAAAATTGCTACAATTTCACCACGGTCTCCATTATAAACATTATCCTCGGGGTTATTTACTAATTGCAAAACCATATCTCCCACACGGTATATATTCTCTCCAAAAGCAACTTCTCTTCTTTGATCGGAAGGTGGATTAAAAAGTAATTGTAGTAAATTATTTAAGTTTTCAACGCCTGCTTCTCCTCTATACATAGGCGCTAATACTTGTATATCTTTCGCAGTATAGCCTCTTCCGACAGCTTTTTCACAAATCTGTTTCACTACATCGGGGACTTGATGCTGAGCACAAGGGAAAAAGCGTAAATCTTTACTTTTATCATCTATTGTTTGTGGAATATTGCCATCCTTTACTTGGTGTGAAAACTCAATTATTTTGGAATCCTCCGACTGACGATATATATCAGTTAGCTTTACGGAGGGTACAATGTTCGTCTCTAATAGGTCAGACAACACTTGTCCTGGTCCAACAGACGGTAGTTGATCTTCATCTCCAACTAGAATTACTTGCATAGTAGGAGGGATTGCTTTAAATAGCTGATTAGCTAACCACGTATCCACCATTGACATTTCATCTAGTATAATTAGCTCTCCCTCTAACGGGTCATGTTCATCTTTCTCTAAATAATCCTCGTTCCCTTTATATCCGAGAAGACGATGGATTGTTGATGCTGGAAGGCCCGTAGATTCCGTCATACGCTTTGCTGCTCTACCTGTAGGTGCTGCCATTAATATAGGAAAGGTTTGTTTTTTATCATAATCATCTGGACTTACTGATAAGCCTTTTAATTTACCAAATACCTCCACAAGACCTTTAATAACGGTCGTTTTCCCTGTACCAGGACCACCTGTTAATATTGTCACTTGAGAATGTATAGCTTGTTTAATTGCAGCTTGCTGGGATGGAGCATACTGAATACCTAACGACTCCTCCACTTCTCCTAAAGCTTTATAGAATTCCGAATCAGGAAATTCATTTAATTCTGAATGATCTTTAATAAGCCGCTTCAAATTACTGACAATACCTTGTTCGGCAAAATAAAGCGTCTTTAAATACATTTTATCTTCTTCAATCATTACTTTCTGTTCTTCACCTAGCGCTATTACTTGTTCGGCAATTTCTAGTGGCGAAATTTCTTCACCACCTTCTTTTTCTAGTAAGGATTTTGCATTCGTAACTACCATTTCATTCTTTAAATAAACATGGCCTTCATTCAGACAGTTTTCATTTAGTGTAAAGAGTATTGCCGCTTTAATTCGATCTGGATGATTACCTGTAATCCCCTGCTTCCTACCAATTAAATCTGCTTTTCCAAAACCGATCCCTTCTACATCTTCAATCATCTGATATGGATTTGTTTCGATTATTTCAAGGGCTTCTATTTTATATTCTTGATACACCTTCATCGCTAATTGTAACCCAAAGCCGAATTCGTAGAGCTTCATCAAGACCTGTTCAATGCCTTGGTCAGCCATAAGTGTTTGATAAATTTCCTCCGCTTTCTTTGGTTTTAAATTAGGAATTCGTTCTAATGCACTTCTATCCTCAATAATAATAGAGACAGCATTTTTCCCTAACTCATCTACTATTTTTTCTGCTGTTTTCCGACCAATCCCTGGGAAACGATCACTCGATAAATATAAAATAATTCCTTGTTCTGTTTCAGGCATAATTTTCTGAAATTGCTCTACTTTATATTGCCGACCAAATCGTGGATGATCTGTAAAATGTCCATGAAAAAGATAGCTAACGTCTCTTTCAAGAAGGGGTAAAGTCCCCACAATCGTAGCTTCTTTTTCATCCATGGGATGATTTGTTTCAAACACTTTAATTTTGGCAACAGTATAAAGGGATTCTTCGCTATGGTAAATGAGATGAATGAGATCTCCCTTTATATAATTTTTCTCCTGCTCTTGTGCTTGCTTTTCTATCTCGTTCATGACATGGAACCTACTTTCTTATTCCCCATTTTCTAATAGAGCTTCCACTTGTCTTTTTCCATTTGCGCTTAAGGTGTGCTCAGGTTGTATCTCTAGTGAACGGTTAAACATATGTAATGCTTTTTTTAAGTCTTCTTTATACGTATAGGCAACACCTAAGTTAAAATAGCTGTCTGCATGGTTTTCATCTTGTTTTATTATATCTTCAAACACTTCTATTGCATTATCAATTTGTTCTAGTTGTGCTAACGATAACCCATAATGAAATTTGGCATCTACATCTTCAGGGTTCATTTCCGAGGCTCTTTGTAAACCTGGAAGAGCACGATAGAAATCTCCTAATAAATAAAAACTCATCCCTAACATATAATATACATCTGCTTCTTTTAACCCATTATTTAATGATTCTTGGTATTCATTAATAGCATCCATAAATTTTTCCTGATTATAAAAGACGTTTCCTTTACCATAATAAGCTGTTCCTAATGTTGGGTCTAGTTCAAGACCTTTGTTAAAAAAGATCAAAGCTCTTTCTTCTTCGTTAATTGTAGATAGTAAGTTTCCGAAATTAACGTACCCAATTGGATCCTCTGGACTTTCTTCAATCACTTCATTCAAAAGCTTTGCTGCTTCTTCAATATTACCTTCTTTCATTTTTCTGACAGCTAATTGATTCTTATCCATTGCATTTCACATCCTAGTCTCGACTTGAAAGGAAGCCCGGCATTTGCCGAGCTTCTTGATTTATTTCTAAGAAGTTACCATTTCTGTTTGAATTACTTCATCTATTGTTCCTCCACCTAAGCAAACATCATTATCATAAAAAACAACGGATTGACCTGGTGTTATTGCTCTTTGAGGTTCAACAAATTCTACACGAACTTTATCGTTACCAAGCTTTGAGACCTTTACCTTTTGATCCCCTTGTCGGTATCTAAATTTTGCTGTGCAATGAAGCACATCTGTGAAATCATAACTAATCCAATTCACTTTTTCAGCTATTAAACCTTTAGAATATAATGCTGGGTGATGATAGCCTTGGCCAACATACAATATATTTTTTTCTAAGTTTTTCCCAACAACAAACCATGGTTCACCAGCTCCACCAATACCTAATCCATGTCGTTGTCCTAACGTATAATACATTAAACCATCATGCTTTCCTTTTACTTCTCCGTCTAATGTCTCCATATTGCCCGGTTGTGCTGGTAAAAATTGACTTAAGAACTCTTTAAAATTCCTTTCTCCTATAAAACAAATACCAGTACTATCTTTCTTTCCTGCCGTTGCTAAACCAGCTTCTTTCGCTATTTCTCTCACTCTCGGCTTTTCTATTTCGCCTATAGGGAAAAGAACATTTTTTAATTGCTCTTCACTTAATGCATTTAGAAAATAAGTCTGATCCTTGTTATCGTCTATTCCCCGTAACAATTCTACTCGTTCTCCTTCACGTCTTACACGAGCATAGTGTCCTGTAGCAACATAATCTGCACCAAGAGACATAGCATGATCTAAAAAGGCTTTAAATTTAATTTCTTTATTACACATGACGTCAGGATTAGGCGTCCGCCCTGCACGATACTCATCTAAGAAGTAGGTAAATACCTTATCCCAATATTCCTTCTCAAAGTTTACTGCATAATAAGGTATATCTAACTGATTACATACACGAATTACGTCATTGTAGTCCTCTGTAGCCGTACAAACTCCATTTTCATCTGTGTCGTCCCAGTTTTTCATAAAGATTCCGATCACTTGATAACCTTGTTCCTTTAGTAAGTAAGCAGCAACAGAGGAATCAACACCACCTGACATCCCTACTACTACTCTAATGTTCTTATTACCTTGCTCCAATGTATTCCCTCCTTTCTTTTTATTTCATCAATCGATGAATGACTTTTGCTGTACGAATAGCTGCTTCTTTTACATCATCTATCGTTAAACCATAACCAAAGCTAAACCTTATGGCAGAATGACTTCGACTTTCATCTTTAAACATAGCAGTTAATACGTGGGACGGATCGATAGAACCTGCTGTACATGCTGAACCACTAGAAACTGCTACCCCTTCTAAATCTAGGTTCATTAACAATGATTCTACACTTAACCCTGGAAAACTAACATTCAAAATGTGAGGTAAGTAGTGATTGCTAGAACCGTTTACCTCATATTGAATATTTTGCTCCTTAAAGACTTTAAGTATCTCTTGGCGATAGCCTTCATATAATGAACGTTTTTCATCTATGTTTTCTATTGAAAGCTCTACAGCTTTTTGCAGCCCAATAACCGCTGCAACGTTTTCCGTTCCAGCTCGACGCTTTCGTTCCTGTTCTCCTCCGTGCAAAAGAGGTGAAAATACTAACCCTTTTCTAGCATATAAAAAACCGATCCCCTTTGGTCCATTTAATTTATGCCCAGAAACTGCTAAGAAATCTACACCTAGCTCGTCCACATTAATTACTTCCATGCCAAAGGCTTGAACAGCATCTGTGTGAAGTACAGCTTCATGTTCGGAAAGTAACTCACTTATTGTTTTAACTGGTTGAACAGTCCCTACTTCATTATTTCCTAACATACAAGATACAAGAATAGTATCGTCACGTAATGCATTTGAAATTTCAAATGGTGAGACAACTCCTGATTCATCTACATCAATATAAGTTACAGCAAATCCTTGTTTTTCTAAAAATTCAAAGGCGTGAAGAACGCCGTGATGCTCTATCTTCGTAGTAATTAGGTGATTCCCTTTTTCCTTATGAGCAGTAGCGTAGCCGATGATTGCTAAATTATCAGCTTCCGTCCCACCGCTTGTAAAAATAATTTCATCAAATGACGCCCCAATTGCCTTTGCGATAAGTTCTCTAGATTCATCAAGTCCCCTTCTAGCTTGACGTCCAAAGTGATGAATACTAGAAGGGTTACCAAACTGTGATTCATAATAAGGCTTCATGGCTGCAAATACTTCTGGATGAACTGGTGAAGTGGCAGCATAGTCTAAGTATATATGTTTCATTCATTTCACAACCTTTATTGAAAAACTTCGGTATAACCGAAAGCAATTTTAATTAACATCTATTCAGTGTTATTGTCTTTTTGTTGATTGCTCTTCATATAAGAATACCCATTTTTTGACGAAAAGAAAAGTGAGGAAGCTGAATTTCACTTTTCCCCACTTCATACGTCATTCTATACAAAGAAAGCTATTTAAATATAAAACATGAAATACTCTTGATCACCTTTATCTTCATAATTAGCTAAGTCTGCCAATGTGGTGTTATCAAGTACATCTTTTACTGCATCTCGAATTTTGATCCATAAATCACGTTTAGCTGGCTCCTCATCATCCACAACCTCAACGGGACTTATAGGTCCTTCTAAAACTCTTATAATATCTCCTGCAGTAATCTCTTCTGGTGCTTTTGAAAGCATATAACCGCCATAAGCTCCTCGAACGCTTTTTACCAAGGTTGCGTTTCTTAAAGGGGCAATCAATTGCTCTAAGTAATGCTCAGAAAGGTCGTGATCCTTTGCAATAGATTTTAATGAAATAGGACCTTCACCATACTTTTTTGCTAATGCCATCATAATTGTTAAACCGTATCTACCTTTAGTGGATATTTTCAACTTTAATCCCTCTTTCCATTCGTCGATCGATCCAAATTTGACACCATACTAAGGAAACCCCTGTAACATGTCCTATCGTGACGCTAAATAGTATCGTTCCTACAAACACAGGACCACCTAATAACCAACCTGCTCCCAAGACAATAAGTTCCATTGTAATTCTTACTTGTGCCACAGTAAAACCTGTTTTCTGGGAAACAGCTAACATTAAGCTATCCCTTGGTCCTACACCACATTTAGGTGAAATATATATTCCTATCCCAAGTCCCATTATAAGAATACCTACTACTAAATAAAAGCCTTTTAGAAACAACACGTCAGGCGTATGTATAATAAACAAAAAAAGGTCGACAAAAAGACCTACAAAGAGCATGTTTAAAAAGGCTCCAAGCTTAGGTATTTCCTTTGAAATACATGTGGCTACAACTAAAAGTAAAAACCCCATAATGATGGTCCAAGTACCAACTGTTAATCCTACCTGCTCTGTTAAACCAATATGCAAAACATCCCAAGGTGCACTTCCTAAATCAGCACGAATAATTAGAGCAATACCAAAGCTCATAATAATTAATCCAATAAGAAAAACACTCCACCGGAATATCCATGCCTGATCATTATTCTTCACTTTCAATTTCTCATCCCCAATGACCATCATTTTATTCTTTTTTTTATTTCTATTCTCTAATTATAACCATTATAGCATACATATGGCTATTTCTTTGTATCAGTGTTAAGATCATTTCTAGTATATATAAGCATTATTTCCTTAACTTTAGCTACCTTATTATGAATACTATTGAAGGGAGGAAATCACATTGGATTTATTTGAGCAATCCCGTAAAAAAGTGTCAGGTGGACCATTAGCAGCAAGAATGAGACCACGGACAATCGATGAAGTTATGGGACAAAAGGATATAATCGGTAAAGGGACACTACTAAGACGCGCTATTGAAGCCGATCAACTTACCCCTATGATTTTTTACGGCCCTCCTGGAACAGGAAAAACCACATTAGCAAAGGTTATTGCTAATACGACGTCCGCACATTTTGAACAATTAAATGCCGTCATAGCTGGAATAAAAGATGTAAGAGAAGTTGTCCAACGGGCAAAGGATCGCCTTAAATATGATGAAGAAAAAACTGTTTTATTTATTGATGAGATTCATCGCTTTAACAAAGGACAGCAAGACGCATTACTTCCATTTGTAGAAGATGGGACAGTAATTTTAATTGGAGCAACAACTGAAAATCCAATGTTCGAGGTTAATCCAGCCCTATTATCTCGATCTCGCTTATTTAGACTTCAATCTCTTTCAAATGAAGAACTCTATGAAGTACTTCAAGCTGCTTTAACCGATCAAGAACGTGGCTTTGGAGCATATGCAATTAGAATTGATAATGAAGCAATGGATCATCTTGTAAATGTGTCCAATGGTGATGCTCGTACTGCCTTAAATGCATTAGAGCTTGCTGTATTAACTACTGATCCGAATAATGACGGCGAGATACATATTGATATAGAAACAGCAGAAGCATCTATCCAAAAACGAGTACTACAATACGATAAATCTGGTGATCAACACTACGATACTATTTCTGCATTTATTAAAAGTATAAGAGGATCAGATCCAGATGCAACCTTATATTGGCTAGCAAAAATGATATATGCAGGAGAAGATCCACGCTTTATTGCTAGAAGGATTTATGTCCATGCAGCTGAGGATATTGGACTTGCTGATCCAAACGCCCTTCTTGTAGCTCAAGCAGCAGCATATGCTGTAGATTTTGTAGGTATGCCTGAAGCTAGAATTCCTTTAGCCGAGGCTGCATTATATTTAGCTACTGCACCAAAAAGTAATGCTGTTATTTCTGGTATAGATTCCGCTTTAAGAACTGTTGAGCTAGAAAAAACAGGCGATGTACCCGTTCATTTAAGGGATGCACACTATAAAGGTGCCACAAAGCTTGGTCACGGTGAGGGGTATAAATATCCTCATAACTATGAACTCCATTATGTTCCACAGCAATATTTACCTGACCATTTAATTAAAAAACAATTTTATCAACCATCCATAAATGGATACGAGAAAACAGTACAAAAACGATTAGACTATTTTGAAGAAAGAAAAAATAAAGGAGAATAAATCCATCTAAATACTTCCTTTATTCGTTAGATATGTTAGTTTTTTTATAGACTTGATAAAATCTATTACTTGAAAAAAGATAAAACTTACAAGTTTTGTTAATAAATTAGTATATTTTCTTTCATGGATGCCCAATATAGTAACAAACACAACATTTGGTAAAGTCTATGAAAGAAAGGATTGAATAGAAATGAAAGTTAGACAAGATGCATGGTCAGAAGAAGATGACTTACTATTAGCAGAAACAGTGTTACGCCATATTCGTGAAGGCGGGACCCAATTACAAGCATTTGATGAAGTGGGAGATGCTCTAAATAGAACATCTGCTGCTTGTGGTTTCCGATGGAATGCCGTAGTTAGAGATAAATATGAAGATGCCATCAAACTAGCAAAAAAACATCGTAAAGACAGAAAACGAAAGCTTGCTCAAGAAGCAAAGCCAGCTTCAAGCTATACAGTACCATCTACGAGCTTTACCACAACAACGAAACCAGTATATCAGGCACCACCTAGTCTATCATCAGATAGTAACGTATTAAGTGGTGTAAAAGAAAATGAGATTTCAATGAATGATGTCATCCAATTTTTACAGAGCATGAATGGTAGAGGACATAAAGAGTCACTATTAATGCAAGAAAATGAATCGTTAAAACTAGAAAATAAAGAATTAAAGTTAAAGGTAAATGAGCTTGAAAATCAACTTAATAAATTGAAAGAAGAACATCAAGTCATTGAAGAAGACTATCAATCCATTATTCAAATTATGAATCGAGCTAGAAGAATGGCTCTAATGGATGAGGAAACAGATGATCATCACTCTCCTGCATTCCGTATGGATAAAAACGGAAACTTAGAGAAGATTGCTAAATAGTAACCTAGACAAATAGCTTGATGAAAAACATATAAAAACCCAACCTAAGTATGGTTGGGTTTTTTCTATTCATTATGCATCTTCAATTATGATATATGTTGCTTCAACTGGTCCATGTACACCAACCACCAGTCTTAATTCAATGTCTGCAGAATTACTTGGACCTGATATAAAGTTAATACATGAGGGCATTCTACCCTTTTCTTCTGCTATCTCATGTATTTTTTCTGTAGCTTGGGTCATTCTTGCTACGATTATACTTTTCGGAATGACAGCTAAATATTTTCGTGGTAATAAACTAACGGATCTTCCTTTGCCTGAATCACTAAGTAAAACAACTGTTCCAGATTCCGCTAATGCAATGTCTGCAAAAGTTATTCCTATATTGGCTTGTTCTGCTTTTTTAATGTTATAGTTACCTAATTCAGGCTTCCAAGCATGTACATCTACACCTTGTTCCTTCTGTTGTTCCCTTAATGCACCAGTTAACTCAAACTGATCAAATCTCTCATCATTCCAGTGAACGATAGATTGACCACCTAATTTTTTTATTTCTTCGTGAAATGTCTCTTTTAATCTATCTCTTGACGTAATAGTAACAGATGTGTGGATTTTACTACAGTGTTGAACTAATTCATTCATTAACTCGTCTTGAGAATGATCTTTAAACACTTCATATTGAGGTAATTTACTCCATTTTGGTATTTCAACAGGAGCTATTTGCCTCTTACGTCCAAGCTTGTTTGCTATATTGTTAAGGAACCTATCTTTATTCTGTATCATTCCTCTTTCTGTCATGAATCTTCACCTTCTCTATGCCGGTTATCGAACCATTTACGAAAGCTCTCACCTGTTTGTTCCGGTAAATCTCGAATACCAGTCCATAGTTTCACAGGACCAGGACCTTTTCCTTTTCCTTCTTCCCCTTTTGCTATAGGACCAATCATAGATGGGGCTGCCTTTGAACCCATTTGATAAAGTGTAGGGTTACTCATTCCATAAGCAAAGCCTTTCATGGCTAATTTTTCAGCAAAGCTTGATCTTCCTTCATTTTCAACAATCGTTTTTCTATGCTCCACTAATAATTCATGCAAAGGAATCTTGACTGGACATGCTTCTGTACAAGCAGCACATAAAGTAGAAGCGTATGGTAGCTCTTTATGGTCATCATAGCCCTCTAGCAATGGAGTAAGTACAGCACCAATTGGACCTGGATAAATGGATCCATAAGAATGCCCTCCTACATGACGATATACAGGACATACATTAATACATGCAGCACAACGAATACATTGCAATGCTGATTGAAATTTTGTTCCTAATATATTCGAACGACCATTATCAATAATGACTACATGGAATTCTTCTGGTCCATCTACATCTCCATCTTCTTTTGCTGCTGTTAAACCAGTAATATAGCTAGTTAACTTTTGGCCAACAGCACTACGACAAAGCATAGTAACTAGTATGTCTAGTTCCTTCCATGTTGGAACAATCCGTTCCATACCCATTACTGTTATTTGAGTCTTTGGTAATGTTGTTGCTAGTCGTGCATTCCCTTCATTCGTTACTAGAGAGATAGATCCTGATTCTGCAACAGCGAAGTTACACCCTGTAATCCCAACTTCCGCTTCTAGAAAATCTTCTCTTAATTGCTCTCTAGCAAATTGAGCCAATTCATTTGGGTCAGACGATTTCGTATATTTTCGCTTTTCTGTAAAGGTATCTCTAATTTGTTCTTTATTTTTATGAAGGGCAGGAACAACAATATGGGAAGGGGGATCATGATCATCTAACTGTAATATCCATTCCCCTAAATCAGATTCTATAACTTGACAGCCAATTGATTCTAGTGCTTCGTTCATACCTATTTCTTCTGTAACCATAGATTTGGATTTAATAATCTTTTTTGCATCTTTATCATGTACTACTGATTTAATGTAATCGTTTGCTTCATCAGTAGTTTCAGCGAAAAAGACATGTCCACCTTGTTTCGAAACGTTTTCCACAAATTGCTCTAGGTAGTAGTCTAAGTTTTCTAATGTATGCTGACGGATTTCTTCAGCCAAATCACGCCATTCTTCCCAATTACCTAATTCTTCTGTCGTTTCTGTTTTTCTTCCTTCTAATCTTCCTTGTGCTTCCACTACTGCTTGGCGCATAAATGAATCGTTAATTCCTTTTTCCACTCGATTAAAAAACTTATCATTACCGATTTTAATTCCCATAGTCTCACCTCTTTCATCCTTTACTATTCAGCACCTCAGCTATATGCATTACTTTTATCGGTTTACCTTTTCGTTCAATTCTTCCACCAATGTTCATTAAACATCCAAGGTCCGCCCCAATTAATACTTCCGCTTCTGTTTTTTCAATATGATCAACCTTTTCATCAACCATTTGTTCTGAAATAGGAAGCATTTTAACTGAGAAAGTCCCACCAAACCCGCAACATTGCTGTTTATTAGGGAGCTCAGTATAATTCAGTCCTTTTACATTTTGTAACAATTTAATAGGAGCTGCCTTTACGCCTAACAGTCTAGTCATGTGACATGACGTATGATAAGTAACATTACCATTAAATTCTGCCCCTACGTCCTCTACTTCTAATACGTCAACAATGAATTGAGTAAGTTCAAATGATTTCTCTGCAAGTTTGACTGCTTTTTCCTTCCAATATTGATCATCATCAAATAATTTTGTATATTCATGCAGCATCGTTGTACAAGACCCTGAGGGTGAAACGACATATTTAGCATCCTCAAAAGTTTTAATCATATGCTTTGCAACCTCTTTTGTTTCTCGATGATAACCACTATTAAATGCTGGTTGCCCACAGCAGGTTTGATTCTTAGGAAAATCAACCTCACATCCCAATCGTTCTAACAATTCCACGGTACTTCTTCCTACTGCGGCTGGATAAACAACATCAGCCAAACATGTTATAAATAAGGAAACCTTCACAACTACTCCTCCTTTTCGTGTATTTATACTGTTTTATATCTGTCAGTCTTATGTGCTCAGTTAATTGAATTCATTACATATTATCTCATACATTGAGAGTTTTGACAGGATATAGCGAAGAAAAGAAAGTGTATATTCATGGAAAATCCAATGATAACACTACTAGCATAAAATGGCTAAAATTCAATATTGGTAACTATAGCAGTTAAAGTAACAGGGGCGTTGAAGCACAAAACGATGTTAATTTGAATCGAAATGAATTATTACTAGTTCCGTTTTTACCACACGATGAAGGTTTTCAATTGTAATGGAGTCTTTCCTGAAAATACGGGGTATAAAAGCAAAATGGAGTATCGACAAAAATGATTATTTTCATACCTCATGGTGCAAATTTCACTTGCATCAAAGTCTATCCTGAAAATACGAAAGAAGACTCGTTATTGTTCCCGCAAATGATGGAAAAACAATAATGCGGGAAGAATGAAGCCGTTATTGTTCCCGCAATTGGTGGAAAAACAATAACGCTGGACACTTCCTCTGTTCCTGCAAACCTCTTTTTCACTCTTTGCAGGAACGCTGGCTACTTCCTCTGTTCCTGCAAATCTCTTTTTCACTCTTTGCAGGAACGCTGGCCTCTTCCTCTGTTCCTGCAAACCTCTTTTTCACTCTTTGCAGGAACGCTGGCCTCTTCCTCTGTTCCTGCAAACCTCTTTTTCACTCTTTGCAGGAACGCTGGCCTCTTCCTCTGTTCCTTCAAATCTCTTTTTCACTCTTTGTAGGAACGGTGGACACTTCCTCTGTTCCTGCAAACCTCTTTTTCACTCTTTGCAGGAACGCTGGCTACTTCCTCTGTTCCTGCAAATCTCTTTTTCACTCTTTGTAGGAACGGTGGACACTTCCTCTGTTCCTGCAAACCTCTTTTTCACTCTTTGCAGGAACGCTGGCCTCTTCCTCTGTTCCTGCAAACCTCTTTTTACTCTTTGCAGGAACGCTGGCTACTTCCCCCCTGTGCTTGCAAACCTCTTTTTCACTCTTTGTAGGAACGCTGGACACTTCCTCTGTTCCTGCAAACCTCTTTTTCACTCTTTGCAGGAACGCTGGCCTCTTCCTCTGTTCCTGCAAACCTTACCAGTGAAATAAAATAAGTGGAGAAATTCCGTTTAAAATCAAAATTCTCCTAATTTCGTGGCAAATAAGGGTAGTTTTTCCTCCTATGCAAAGGAAATTCCCCCTTTTCAAATAGATTTGAGTCAATAAGCGGAATTTCTCCGTCTATTCAGACTATTTATCGTGCTATATATTAAGTAAGGGTAAATTCTCCGCTTATTTATCAGATTGGGTCACTAGCCTGATTTCATCCTAATCCATAAGAACGGACCCTTATGGCCCGAGCTGAGCTGATCTCTTCTCCTCATCGAATTGCTAGGTTGCACCATATTGACGTATGTTCCAATGCAAAATTTATTCCCCCCTGTCATTTGTTGTGCTAAAAAGAGCCCTAAAATGGCTGTTAAAACACAAAGTGCTTCCCCTAAATGTTGATATGACAACATAAAAAGGAGATGCTAATTGCATCTCCAAAAGCTATTGTTTTTATCATCTTCTCCCTCTCAACCGAACGGGTTAATTGATACTACAACTAGTTTCTCGAAATTTAATTCACTCTTTGTATCTCGATATCTTCAAGGAGTTTCGTGATCACATGCCCTGCCATAATTAATCCAGAAACAGATGGAACAAAGGCATTTGATGATGGCGGCATCTTTGCTTTTCGTATGGGTCCTTGTTCTTGTTTCTCAGAAACAATGCTCTTTCTAATTTCCTCCCTAATCATAATCGGTTGTTCATCAGAAAAAACAACATTTACCCCTTTACGAATTCCCTCTTTTCTTAATTTTCTTCGGACTACCTTTGCAATGGGATCGTACGATGTTTCTGAAATATCAGCAATTCGAAGTCTTGTAGGATCCATTTTATTAGCTACACCCATACTAGAAATAATTCTAATATTCCTAGCTAGGCATTCCTTCATTAAATGAACTTTATAGCTAATCGTATCAGATGCATCTATAACAAAGTCGAGACCATAATTAAAAAATTGCTCATACGTTTCCTCTGTATAAAACATTTTTAAAGCAATTACTTCACAGTCAGGATTAATATCCGCAATTCTCTCCTTCATTAAGTCTACCTTTGGTTGTCCAACTGTTGACAATAAAGCATGAACTTGTCGGTTCACATTGGTGATATCTACATCATCCTTATCAACAAGAACTAGGCGACCAACACCAGATCGCGCTAAAGCTTCTGCTGAAAAGGAACCTACGCCTCCTATACCTAACACAGCTACAGTACTATTTTTCAAACGATTGAGACCTTCTTTCCCAATCGCTAATTCATTTCTAGAAAACTGATGTAACATTATATTATTGAATCTCCTTCCATCGAGCAATATATTCAAAATTGACTATATCATAGCTAAAACAATAATCAAAGTGCAATACTCCCTAATAGAATTATCCATAAGAAAAAGAATATTCTCAGGCCTCATAGGCTTTAGCTATTTATTTAGCATTACATCAATGGTGATATCAAGAAAAGCACAAAAAAACACCTCTATAAGGCGTTTTGCTTACGATTTGTTATTTTAATGTAGTTATAAGAGTCCCATATGTGCCGTAGGTTAATCCTTGCTTTGAACCTGCATAAGCAGGTGGGTGCCCTGTTTAATAATTTTAGCTTCCATTACAAAGTATGTAAAGGCATGCTATCCTCATTAAAACTCGGTGCTCCCTTTTTTATTGTGTTGGCTCAAAACGTTGGAGTTTTGACGGTCACCATAGGACTCTTTTTGAAAGCGTTTTCTATATTTATATTTTATAAAAAAAATGAAATAAATGCAATGTAAAAAAATTGGAAACAACACATATAGTCTTAATTACTTTCTTTCATCAATATTTTCTTTATTTATGCTGATGACTTATAGAGGGAAACAAATGTAATGTTTATATAAGAATAAATGAAGGATATCTCAATCATTTAGTATTGAGATACCCTTTGAACACAATTAGTAAACATGCTATCCATTATAAACTATTTTTAGTTAAAAAGTTTATTCTTCCTTCTTAGGAACGACTGTAAGATTTAATTCCTTCAATTGTGCTTCACTTACGCCACTTGGAGCATTTGTTAATAAGCAGCTTGCACTTGCTGTTTTAGGAAAGGCAATCGTTTCTCTTAAGTTGCTTCTTCCGGCTAAAATCATTACTAAACGATCCAATCCGAGGGCAATCCCACCGTGTGGAGGAGTACCATATTCAAAGGCATCTAACAAAAATCCAAATTGATTTTTTGCTTCCTCTTCCGAAAAACCTAATGCTGTAAACATTTTCTCTTGAAGTGGACGTTCAAAAATACGTTGAGAGCCTCCACCTAGTTCATATCCATTTAATACAAGATCATATGCTTCTGCACGCACTTCCTCTGGATTAGATTCTAATTTTTCCTCATCTTCCTTAATTGGTCTTGTAAATGGATGATGTTCTGCTACATACCGATTCTCATCTTCGTCATAGGATAATAACGGGAATTCTGTCACCCACAAGAAATTGAATTCATTATAGTCCACTAATTTTAATTCCTTGGCGAACTTAGTACGTAATGCACCTAACGCATCCCATGCGACACGCTTTTTATCAGCTACGAAGAAAAGGACATCTCCCGCCTCTGCTTCAAAAGCATCACATAATGATGTAGCTTCCGTTTCATTAAAGAATTTAGCTATTGGACCTTTTAACGTATTATTCTCTTCTACCTTTAACCAAGCTAAGCCTTTGGCACCGTATATATCAACAAATTTGCTTAGGTCATCAAGATCCTTCCTAGAGTTATCATCAGCAATACCCTTCACACAAATTCCTTTTACGACGCCACCATTTTTTACAGTACTAGCAAATACCTTAAAGTCACTGTCCTGAACAGCTTTTGAAATGTCTATCAGTTCCATTCCATAACGTGTATCCGGTTTATCAGAACCAAATCGGTTCATTGCCTCATTATATGTTAGTCGTGGAAAAGGACGTGGGATATCTATACCCTTTAATTCCTTCATTAATCTTGCCATCATATCTTCCATCATAGTCAATAAATCCTCTTTATCTAAAAAGGAAGCTTCAATATCCACTTGAGTAAATTCTGGTTGACGATCAGCACGAAGATCCTCGTCACGGAAGCATCTCACTACTTGATAATACCTTTCAAATCCTGAAACCATTAGTAACTGTTTAAATAGTTGTGGAGATTGTGGTAAAGCGTAAAATTCTCCATGATGCACGCGAGATGGAACAAGGTAATCACGAGCTCCCTCTGGCGTGCTCTTCGTAAGCATAGGTGTTTCTACTTCCATGAATTGTTCTTCATCTAAATAGTCCCGAATAATTTTTGTCGTACGGTGACGTAATTGCATTGTTTCAAACATTTTTGGTCTACGTAAATCTAAATAACGATACTTTAATCGAACATCTTCCGAAATTTCCACATCATCTTCTATTGTAAATGGAAGCCCTTTAGCTGCATTCAAAATAGTAATTTCGTCAACAATAACTTCTATTTTACCTGTTTTAATTTTTGGATTTACTGTTTCTTCATCCCTAGCAACAACAGTCCCACAAATATCAATGACATATTCATTTCGAACTTTATCTGCAATTTTTAATGCATCAGGGTTTACTTCTCCATTAAAAACAATTTGTACATGACCAGACCGATCACGAAGATCTATAAAAATAACTTGTCCCAAATCACGGCGTTTTTTTACCCAACCTTGTAAACATACTTTTTCACCAATTAAATTTTCTAATACTTCTCCACAGGAATGTGTTCTACGATTCACAATAATTCCCCTTTCTATTACTCCTCAATTTTCGATTTTATATATGTTGTAATACTATCTAATGAAATAGTTTCTTGGTTTCCTATTTCAAGTTCTTTTACTTGAACCATTTTCTGGGAAAGCTCCTCTTCCCCTAATATAATGGCAAACGTTGCTTGTTGGCGATCCGCTGCCTTTAATTGCCCTTTCATCTTTTTATCTAAATAGTCTGTGTCTACTGATAATCCCTTTGCTCTCAAATCATGTAATAGCTTTGGGGCGTATTTTTTTGGTTCCTCTCCCATTACCACTAAATAGGCATCCAGTCCTTTTTTCACAGGAAGTGTAATGTTTTGAGCATCAAGAGCCATAAGTAATCTTTCAATGCTTAGAGCAAATCCAATTCCAGGTGTTGCTGGTCCTCCGATTTCTTCCACGAGACCATTATATCGACCACCACCACTTAATGTCGTGATTGCACCAAATCCGTCACCATCTATCATGATTTCAAATGCTGTGTTGTTATAATAATCTAGTCCTCTTACTAATGTTCCATCTACTTCAAAAGGAATGTTCATTGATTGTAAATAATGCTGAACTGTATCAAAGTATTGAACGGACTCTTCATTTAAATAATCAAGAATGGACGGAGCTGTAGTCATTAATTCATGGTCTCGATCCTTCTTACAATCAAGTATCCGTAGCGGATTTTTTTCTAATCTGCTTTGACAATCAGAACAAAATTCAGATATCCTTGGTTGAAAATGTTTAACTAGTGCATTTCTGTGATTATCTCTACTTTCTTTATCACCTAAGCTATTAACCACAAGCTTTAGATTTTTTAAACCTAGCTCACCATAGAAGTCCATGGCTAAGCCTATTACTTCTGCATCAATAGCAGGATCAGCACTTCCCATTGCCTCAATTCCAAATTGAACGAATTGACGCATCCTACCAGATTGAGGACGTTCGTAACGAAACATCGGTCCAATATAATATAGCTTTACAGGTTGGTCTGCCCACCCATGCATCTTGTTTTCTACATAAGAACGTACTGTTGAGGCAGTTCCTTCTGGACGTAATGTTAGACTTCTCCCCCCCCGATCTTCAAAGGTATACATTTCTTTTTGCACAATATCTGTTGTATCCCCAACACCTCGAGCAAATAACTCTGTTTGTTCAAAAATAGGAGTTCGAATTTCCTTGTAATTGTATCTACTACATAAATCATGTGCCTTCTGTTCAATGTATTGCCACTTTGAAGATTGATCAGGTAGGATATCCTGAGTTCCTCTTGGAATTTTATAATTCATTTTTTCTCCTCCTAAAACAACTATAAATATGTATGAACATAAAAAAACTCCCGCCCCTGAACAATGTCAGGGACGAGAGTTTAATCCCGTGGTACCACCCTAGTTGAAGTAATAAAAAATAAAAATTACTTCCGCTTAATCATGTAACGCCTGATCCGGCGATTTCTCCTAGTAAAACATTGTCCTTTCAGAGAAATACCTAAGGAGTGTTCTTTCATGAAGAGCCATGTAGAAGTGCTTACAGCCAAGGACACTTCCTCTCTGGTACAGGTGTTCCTTCATTACTCTTCTCCTTCAACGGTGATGAAAATATAAATTCAATTTTTTTAATCATAATCATTGTTATATTATATGTCAACGTTAAAACGGAAAAAAATATTTAATTCCTTTGCATCCGTTTCTTTAATGCTTTTACTTCTCTTAGCGACAATCCAAATTCAGAAGCAATCTCATAATTATCTGAATGCTGTTCTACTTCTGTAAACCTGTGAAGATTGACGCCCATTAGTTTAGATGCTGGATTTGTAAACCTTTCATGCTGATGTCCTGATCTCATATGTAATCCCTCCACTTTTTTTACAGTTTTACCAAAAAAGCAGAAGATTACTCATTTTTTATAAAGGTCGTTTTAAACGCTTTCTACAATTAAAGTAACAGGACCGTGGTTTGTAAAGGATACATTCATCATTTCACCAAAGGAGCCTGTTTCTACTTGTAGATCAAGCTCTCTTAATTTCGTATTAAACAACTCGTAGAGCTTTTCAGCATAATCTGGTTTTGCCGCTGCCATAAAATTAGGTCTCCTACCTTTACGACAGTCACCATAAAGAGTAAATTGTGAAATGGATAGGATTTGACCTTTAGCATCTTTCACTGACAAATTTAATTTATTATTCTCATCCTCGAATATTCTTAAATTTGCAATCTTATCAGCAACATATTGAACATCTGCCTCTGTATCATCATGCGAGATTCCAACGAGTAAGACGAGACCTTGGTCAATTTCACCTACAATTTCTCCTGCAACATCCACCTTTGCTCCTAACGAACGTTGAACTACTACTCGCATCAAATCCCTCTTTCTCTATCTATCTAAAGAATATGAAGTATTACGTTTTCATTGATTAATGCATAACCCTTCTGACAGAATATATATCAGAAATTTGTTTTATTCGTTCTACTACTTTATGAAGATGAGATATATTGTGTATAGAAATAGTCATATCAATTGTAGCCATCTTATTTTTGTCCGTTCGACCACTAACAGCATTTATATTTGTTTTCGTTTCCGCTACAGCTTGTAGTACTTCATTTAATAAGCCTCTTCGATCATAACCTGAAATTTCTATATCGACATTATAATTCTTCGATTGTTGCTGATCTCCTTCCCATTCAACAGGAAGTAAACGGGTGCTAGCTTCTTCTGTATTAATATTTGGACAGTCACTTCGATGAATAGAGACTCCACGTCCTTTTGTGATATATCCTACAATATCATCTCCAGGAACCGGATTACAGCAACGGGATAAACGTATAAGTAAGTTATCAATCCCTTTTACCCTTACTCCTACACTCGCCTTACGGGTAGTATCATATGGCTTTAATTCTTCTACTGCCTGATTGAGAGTTAGATTCTCTTGCTCCTCGTCTTGTTGTTTCCTAATATTATCCGTTAATCTCGTTACAATTTGAGAAGCAGTGATGCCTCCGTAACCAACGGCTGCATACATATCCTCTTCTGCAGTAAAGTTAAATTTGTTCGCAACACGTTCAATATTTTCATCAATCATTACTTCTTTAATGGAAAAGCCTTTCCTTTCAATTTCCTTTTCCACTAACTCTCGTCCTTTTTCCACATTTTCTTCCCGACGTTCTTTCTTGAACCACTGACGTATTTTATTTTTAGCATGAGAGCTTTGAGTAACCTTCAACCAATCTTGACTTGGACCATAGGAATGCTTAGAAGTAAGGACTTCAACGATATCTCCTGTTTTCAATACATGATCAAGAGGTACCATTTTGCCATTTACCTTTGCACCAATACACCTGTTTCCTACTTCTGTATGAATTCTGAACGCGAAGTCTAGTGGAACAGAGCCCTTTGGTAATTCAATAACATCCCCTTTAGGAGTAAATACAAAGACCATATCAGAAAATAAATCAATTTTTAACGATTCCATAAATTCTTGTGCATCGTTCGCATCGTTTTGCCATTCCAAAATTTCTCTAAACCATGACATCTTTGTTTCTAGTGATTCAGCACTTGTAACAGTTTTTCCTTCTTTATAGGCCCAATGAGCAGCAACACCAAATTCAGCAATTTTATGCATTTCCTCAGAACGTATTTGAACCTCTAATGGATCACCTTTAGGACCAATTACGGTCGTATGAAGAGACTGGTACATATTCGCCTTTGGCATAGCAATATAGTCCTTAAATCGGCCAGGCATTGGCTTCCAATGGGTATGGATGATTCCTAAAACTGCATAACAGTCTTTTATACTATCCACGATTATTCGAACTGCTAATAAGTCATAAATCTCATTAAATTGTTTATTTTGAAGAGCCATTTTACGATAAATACTATAAATATGCTTAGCGCGTCCGTGTATTTCTGCTTTCACATTTACTTGCTCTAACCGTTCACGAATCTTTTGTTGAACCGCTTCAACATATTCCTCACGTTCGGCTCTCTTCTTCTTCATTAAGTTTACAATTCGATAGTATTGCTGAGGGTTCATGTATCGTAATGCAGTATCCTCAAGCTCCCACTTAATCTTCGAAATCCCTAATCTGTGAGCTAATGGAGCAAAAATTTCAAGTGTTTCGTTGGCAATTCTTCGTTGTTTTTCTGGGGGAAGATGTTTTAACGTCCGCATATTATGCAGTCTGTCTGCTAGCTTTATTAATATTACCCGAATATCCCTAGCCATAGCCACGAACATTTTCCGATGGTTTTCTGCTTGCTGTTCTTCTTTCGATTTATACTTAATTTTCCCTAGCTTTGTTACACCATCTACAAGCATCGCTACTTCTTTTCCAAATTCCTTTTCTAGTTCCTCCAATGTAACATCTGTATCTTCAACCACATCATGAAGGAAGGCAGCTGCGATTGTATTTGGATCCATACCAAGGTCCACTAATATCCCAGCTACTTGTACTGGATGCCAAATATAAGGCTCACCTGACTTACGGAATTGCTCTTTATGAGCAGACTCCGCCACATCATAAGCCTTCTTTAAAAAAGCAATTTCTTTTTCTCCCAAATATTCACTTGCCCTTTGAATTACTTGTTCACTATTCATGAAATCACCTTAACATCCAGTCTTATTTCTTTTATTTTCGGATAGTTTAATATTTTTGTAAAGAATGAGAATATTGTCGAATTCCCATATAAAAAAAGTCGCCTCTTCCGTAGAAAAGACTTTCATTAAGAATAACATATTTTTCTGTACAACATAATGGAATTAGTATATTATACAATGCTTTTTTTAGCAATGATGTTATTCTTTTTATATGTAGACCCTCTTGCAAGTAAGAATTTACACCAAGGGGTATGAAAATATCCTTTCTAAGAGGGGTTCATCCGTTGCAGGCAGTCGCTTTCACCACAGTCATAAGTACGACATCTGTTCATGCTTCACAGTGTCTTCTTTACCGTGGGGCACGGACTCAGCCTCCAGACTATACAATTTGTATACTGCTAAAGTAAATGGGCCTGTCTCTGCCTCTGCAAGTGTAGCTCTGTTGTTATATGCGTCGAGACAACTCGTAGTTTATTCGTGAAGCATATGCTCGTCACTACTGAACCCATACTTATTTTCAGGGTAGACTAAAAATAAATCTGTTTATCAAGTAGTATAGCGAGTTATGCCATCACAAGCTTTAGTTTTATTCAGGGAGTGTAATGTAACACCCCTGAAAGTTATGTTATGAAATGTTTAGTGTTTGATTAGTATGTCATCAGTGAAAATACATCGTATTTATCTAATTTTTTTCGTCCATCTAAATAACTTAATTCAATCATAAAAGCGATACCTGCAACCTGGCCACCAAGCTTTTCCACCATTTGAATAGTTGCCTCAATTGTACCACCAGTTGCTAATAAATCATCAGTTATTAAAACCTTTTGTCCTGGCTTAATAGAATCTTTATGGAGGTTAAGAGAATCCTTTCCATATTCCAAGCCGTAATCAACTTCAATCACTTCTCTAGGTAATTTCCCTGCTTTTCTAACTGGGACAAAACCAACTTCTAATGCATATGATATAGGACACCCAACTACAAAGCCTCTAGCCTCTGGCCCCACTACAACATCGATGTCCTTTTCTTTTGCAAAAGCTACCATTTCGTCAATAGCTTTTTTGTACGCTTGTCCATCTTCCATTAACGTTGTAATATCTTTGAATTTTATCCCTTCCTTTGGGAAATTAGGGACCACCGTAATATAATCTTTAAAATTCATTCAAACTTCCTCCTAGTTAACTAACATCATTTTCTAAAAATTATCGAAAAGGGCAAAGGGCCTGAAGTACTGCACAGGTACTCCCTTTCATACTAACTATATGTTGGAACTTTTTCCTTTAAGTGCTTCGAAAACCATTCCTTTAACTGCCCTAATGAAGAATAAAGCAGTTCATTTTCAATGTCACTTTGTTCCATTCGCTTTTGATAAGTAGATGAGTCTAACAAATCCTTCTTATTAGGTTGTTCCACAATCGTTACAATTCCATTATTTATTTTAACAAATTCCAATTCAAAAAACACCTGACAAATAAAATGAATTGCATCAATTGGCCACCCTTTATGCTTCCCTAAATCTGTACCATTTTTATTTATATCAAAGGATTTCCGTTTCATCATAAAAGCATAAAACCACTTAAAGTGTTCTCGTGTTGGTTGCATGTCAAAAAAGTAATCTCTATCATGGATAAATGCTACATAGATACGTAGAGGTGTTCCCCCTGAATGTAATACATTTTTTATCTGGCTCATAGACTCAGGAAGATCTAGAAATAATAGATGCTTATTATCTAGATGTTTGGGTATTACTCCATCCTTATCTATACAGTTAACTACTAACCAATCCTGAGGAAGCATGGATAATATTTCCTCAGATTCTTTTCGAAATACAACCACTGCCACATCTGTAGTAGGAAGTACATTTGATTTTTTTGTTATGTCCTTTACACCACGCAAATCAAAAAGCTGCCATTCCTCTACTTTTATATCTTCAATAACCATTTGTGGCTTACTGTGACCATTCCACTCATTAATTGATAGCTGGCCAACTAAGGAAACGTTAGCTAATGGAGATAATTGATCGTATAGATCTCCCATTCGAAATCCAATTCCATCCAACGGACTGTCCCCTTGTTTTAAAGCAAGCTTTAAATGATCATCCTTAGTACCTATTTTTTTGGCAGAGGATATCTGCGCTTTCTCAACCAAAACCTTAGGAGCAGGATTCCCTACTCCAAATGGAGCCATACATTGTAAATCTTGAATAGCCTTAATTGTCACTTCACTCAAAGATACTGGTAAATCTACTGAAAGAGACCGTTCCCAATCCTCTGGTGACATAGTAGACTCTGCAATACTATTTAATTTCTCTTGAAGTAATGGAATATGCTCAATTTTCATCGTTAAACCTGCGGCCATAGTATGTCCACCAAAATGAGGTAACCATTCTCGACATTGAGATAAGGATTGAAACAGATCAAATCCATTTATACTTCTCGCTGATCCTTTAGCAAGCCCGGTCTCAAAATCATAGCTTAAGATAATTGTTGGTCGATAAAATTTTTCCACTAATCTACTTGCAACAATTCCAATAACACCAGCATTCCATCCTTCCTTACCAATAATAAGAACTGGTGGTAATTCCTCTTTCTTTAACACTTCCTCTTCAGCTTCCGTTACGATATCATTTACAATTTTTTGTCTTTCTTTGTTTAAATCATCTATCATTGTAGCTAATTCTAAAGCTTCTATCACATCTTCAGAGATTAATAAGTGGACAGCTGGCTCAGCAGAATCTAATCTTCCAGCTGCATTTAGACGTGGACCAATCATAAAACCAATCTGCTCTTCTGTCATCTCTGTAGGTGTAATACCACATTGCTCCAATAATGCTTTTACCCCAGGGCGTTGCTCTTTCGTTAAACTACGAACCCCAGCTATTGCTAAAAACCGATTTTCCCCTACTAAAGGCACTAAATCTGCAATCGTACCCATTGCAACTAGATCAAAGTATTCTTCCGGACAACGATTTAATAACCCGTGACTAACCTTGAAGGCAACTCCTACTCCTGCTAGATTAGGATTAGGATACGTACAATCTTCTTGTTTAGGATTTATAACGGCATATGCATCAGGAATTTCTGGAGGAGGCTCATGGTGATCTGTAATAATTAAATCGATCCCTAGCTCCTTTGCCACATTTGCTTCATGAACTGCTGAAATACCAGTGTCTACAGTTATGATTATTGAAACATCTTCTTCTTTTGCATGACGAAAGGCTTGCTCATTTGGACCATATCCTTCTGTAAATCGATTAGGAACATAAAAGCCTACATTTGCACCTAATTGTTTTAAAGTTAAATACATTAATGAAGTACTCGTTACACCATCTGCATCATAATCACCAAATACAAGAATATTTTCGCCCCGTTCAATGCCTGCTTGAATTCTATTTGTTGCCTTCTCCATATCTTTTAGTAAAAATGGATCGTGCATAGCTGAAGGTTCTATATGTAAAAATTCTTTCGCTTTATCGTAATCAGTAAAACCTCGTTGAACTAAAAAACGGGAAGCAATCATGGAAATTCCTAGCTTTTCAGCTAACGACTTCACTACTGATTCATCTATTTTCGATACGTTCCACCGTGCTTTTCCTTGTAACATAAAAACCACCCCTAACTAAGCTATTATACAAAAGCTATCGAAGGGTGGCAATGCTTATAACTAGATTAATACTATGCATTTTTATCCTGTTTCGGTTTACTCATTTGACTTTCCTTTGAAATCTCACCATTCTTTTTTCCGTTTTTCCCTTCAGTATTGTTGACAGAAGCACTTGTACTCTGTCCTTCACCTAATTTTTTCCGTAAAGTTTTCACCTCTTGTTGTAGCTTATATAGCTTATACATACCAACACTACCAACAATAAGTCCCCCCATAAGGACAGATACTAAAATTACTAATACTAATGGCCATTCATTTTGACCAAAAATATAATTCACCTCTACAGGGTCTACATTAATAACAGCAAAAACAGCGATAATTAAAGCAACAATGATTCCAACAATTAAAGTCCATTGACCTCTCATTCTAACTCTACCTCCTGCCCATTACTACCGTATGGATTAATATGAACGCGAACATCTTGAACGTAGTTATCCTCCATCAGCTTTTCTTTCACCCTCTTCCCGATTTTATGCCCGTCCTCCACAGTTATTGTTGGATCAACAGCAATTTTCAAATCAACAATAACATAATGACCGTGCTCTCTTGCTAATAGTTCATTAACTTCCAAAACACCTGGTACTTTCTCTACTGTTTGAAGCATCTCTTTTGTATCCTCATCATGCAAAACATGATCAAGAGTATTATGAATCGCTTCACTCCCTAGCTTCCATGCCATTTTACAAATTAACAATGCAACAAATAGACCAGCTAACGGATCAGCGTAAACAAGAAAAGAAATACCAATTGCCCCACCTAGAAT
Organism: Evansella sp. AB-P1; assembly: GCF_029688925.1. Classification (GTDB taxonomy): domain Bacteria; phylum Bacillota; class Bacilli; order Bacillales; family Salisediminibacteriaceae; genus Evansella. The sequence continues at coordinate 171,876 of NZ_JARUKY010000002.1, read as the reverse complement.
GGATGCCCCAATACCTAACAAAGCTGCTACTGATGAAAAAACATCTGAACGATGATGCCAAGCATCTGTAATTAAAGCATCACTCTTATATTTTTTACCCAAATATATTTTATAACGAAACATACATTCTTTTACAATAATAGATAAAATAACAGCATAAATAGCTACAGTTTTTGGTACAGCTATTGGTTCAAAAAAAGCTTTTACAGCCCCAATTGCGATTTCTAGACCAACAAAAAAAAGTAAGACAGCAACAATAATCGCTGTGACTGTTTCTGCTTTTCCATGACCATAAGGGTGATCACGATCTGGAGGAAGCTGTGCAGCACGAATTCCAATTAAAACTGCTACAGAACCTACAACATCAGATGCAGAGTGAACGGCATCTGCCACTAAAGCGCGACTATTAGAGATCACTCCTACAATGGCTTTTAATATAGCAAGAGCAATGTTACCAATAATTCCTACCCAAGCTCCAAATTTTACTTTTTTATACCGTTCATCGTGATTAATGTTTTCCATTTCTATTACACCTTCCACCATGTTCTACACATTTTTTTCCTACTGTAACATTATTGTTTTTTACACCTAATTTTATTAGTAAAAGAACGAATTTCTTATTCCTTTTCAAAAGAGGGGAAAAGGGATGTCATAAAAGGCTTCGATCCCCTTTGACATCCCTTACTATTTAAAATATTATGCTTCAGTCTGTTCTATAGGTCGTTTTCTCATTCTTTCAAGTTGCTTCGACTTTAATACTAACCAAAGCTGTGCCGCGATAAATAATGAAGAATACGTTCCTGCCACTAGCCCGACAACGAGGGCAAACGAGAAGGTACGAAGTGCTTCTCCACCAAATATAAATAGTGCTCCTGCAGCGAATACTACCGTTAATACTGTATTAATAGAACGTGCCAATGTTTGTACGAGACTTTTGTTTACAACTCTCGCTACATCATTAAATGACTTTACTTTCTTTTCATATTTCATATTCTCACGAATGCGGTCAAAGGTAACAATTGTATCATTTATCGAATAACCAACAATGGTTAATACTGCAGCAATAAATGGAATGGTCACTTCCAATTGCAAAATACTGAACACCACAAGAATAAACAAAGCATCATGGAATAAGGCTACAATGGCAGAAATTCCATAAAGAAATTCAAATCGAATCGTAACATAAATGATGATTCCAACAGCAGCGATTAGTACTGAAATGATAGCATTTCTTGCTAACTCTTCCCCAACCATCGGTGTAACTGTGTTTGCTGTCGGTGTGTGTCCATATATCTCCTCAAAGTGTCTTTGAATGAGTAACGTCTCTTCTTGGTTCAATGGGCCAATAAAGCCAGCTCGTCCAATTTCGTTATTATCTCCTGCAATCGTAATATCATCTGGAGTGAAACCAATCGCTTCAAATTCCGCAGAAACTTCTTCTGAGGTAACAGGATCGTTAGATAAAACCTCAACCGTTGTTCCACTTCGGAAATCAATACCTAAGTTAAGTCCAACCGTCGAAAGTAATATGATCCCAACAAAGAGAAGTACCCCAGAAAAGAGGAAGAATTTTTTTCGATGTTTTACAAAATCAAGTTTCGTCGCTGCGTGATCAAAGTTCACTAATTTCACTCTCCTTCACACCGAATAAGCGGGGCTTCCCATTCAAAATACGACTGTTTATCCATAAACTTAATAATAGTCTTGTACCAAATACAGCCGTTAGGAAACTTGTTAAAATACTAACGATAAGCATTACTGCAAACCCTTGTACAGCACTCGTTCCAAAATAAAATAAAACGGCTGCTGCTAATATTGTTGTAATATTTGCATCAAGTATCGTTGACAAAGATCTACGACCACCTGCTTTAAAAGCACTCATAGTCGATTTTCCGGAACGTAATTCGTCCTTTATTCGTTCGTACGTAATAATGTTTGCATCTACCGCCATACCTACTCCAAGAATAAGGGCTGCAATACCTGGCAACGTTAGTACTGCATTCATCCAATTAAATACGACTAACACAATATAAATGTAAACACTTAATGTAACGATTGCGATAGCGCCCATAAATCGATAATAAAAGATCATATAGGCAAAAATTAAAGCAATCCCTATAAATCCAGCAAATATTGCTGCATCCATCGCCTGCTCACCTAGAGATGCCCCAACTGCATTGGAATAAATCTCTTCCAATTCAACTGGAAGAGCCCCTGCGTTTAAAATACCAGCAAGCTGTTGTGCTTCTTCTATTGTAAAATTACCGTTTATTTCAATATTGGTTGTTCGTAGCACTTGACTTACAGCAGGTGCTGAAACAATTTTGGAGTCTTCCTTACCATATTCCTCAATGAAGGTATCCCCTTCCTCCCAATCTAACCAAATGACAAGTCTTCTTTCTTCTAAAATATCTCTAGATAAGATCTCTTGAGTTACATCCCCAAATAAATTCGCATCTCTTAATGTAACTGTTACATTTGGCTGATTATATTGATCAAAACTTTGTCTAGCCCCGCCTTCAACAAGATCTGATCCATCTAACATCATATTATCGTCGATGTCACGGAATGTTAACCTCGCTTGCGTTGATAAGACCTCTCGAGCCGTTTGCTGATCTGATACACCCGCAAGCTGTACGCGAATCCTATCGTCCCCTTCAATTCTTACATTCGGTTCCGATACACCAAGAACATTAATTCTTGCGTTAATCGAAGCAACTGTATCACTTAATAGGCTTCGATTTATTTCTTGTCCTTCCTCTATTGGGTGAACTTCATAAAGGACTTCAAAACCACCTTGAAGATCAAGACCTAAACTAATTTCCTCTGCATGGTCAAGGACGTTTGTTGCAATTAACGCTGCTAAAGCTGCAACGATAATAAAAAATGTAACAATCCTCCCTTTTTTGACCCCTCTCTTCTTTTTCATGAACAAATTGTCCTCCTTCATAATCACGCATAAAAAGAAAACTTGGTAACCCAAGCCTTTATAAAGCGTACAGTGTCCAATAGTTAAAATCTATTGGAGGCACCATTTAATTTCTTTATGTAAGCGTATCAAAAATGAGTTAACATGTATTATTATAGCGATGATAAAAAAACGATGTCAATAATATCCTTATCTATGTGATTGTTCCTTTTTAAAACTATCTAATCGAAAGGATACTGCATCTTCATTATCAAACCAGCTAGGACCTTGGTACGCTTCTAAAGTCAGCCAATTCATATAATCATTTACTTTTAGGTGAAACAGTTCAGAAACTACCCAATATAATCGCATAGGCTCTGGCGCATCTAATCTAGGTAGCTTTTTCATAAAGCAATCCCAGATTTCCTCTTTCTTCACTTTTTCATAACCTAGTAGCTTCCATTCCTCTACCTTACTATCTAAAATTGTATCAACTTCTTTTTTCCATTCTTCCCATTGCTCTTCAGTCATCATGCATACCTCCTAACATGTATTAGTAAAATACACCTTCTTATCATTATAACCAATTATCTATCCCTTTGAACCTAATAAAAATGCCGTAACAGCTCCTCCAATAAACGTAATAACACTTGGAAAAATGACATAAACGGAACTAATACCTGGATAAATAATAATGGTTGATCCTAAAACGAGACCAATAATAACTGCATACGTCATATAATGAAAGTTTTTTAATAAATACTTAATGACTTTACTACTTACAAAGAATCCAAAAACAACACCGCTACCAATTACGATAATAATAGGAAAATTAAAGGTATCTAATGCTAAAGTTGCTGTGTCATATACACCAAGGATAAGAAAAACAAGAGATCCACTTATTCCAGGCAAAAGCATAGATACACTAGCTAACCACCCAGAGAAAAATAAACCAAAAGTATTTTGTACTGTTAACGAAACTATTGCTTCTGCATCACCTTTTGGAACAAATTCTAACATACCTACTAATATAGCGGCTACAGATAGAGCTATATAATGCCCCTTACCAAATGTAGCTTTTACATTAGCTTTCCTAATAAGAAGAGGTAGAACACCTATAATTAAGCCTAAGAAAAAAAAATGAGTAGGTTCTTGATGATGATCTAATAAATATCGAATTAGTTTAACAAATGACAAAATAGCAATGACCATTCCTACACCAAGTGGTATAAGAAAAGCTAAATGCTTCTTCCACTCCTTACTAAATAAACCATTAATAGCAACGATTAATTGATCATATATCCCTAATACTACAGCTATTGTCCCACTACTGACACCGGGAACCAGCTCCGTAATTCCCATCATGGCACCGCGATAAAGATTTCTCCATTCTACGAACAATTTCTATTCACCTCAAAGATTATGTATTTAAATTATTATCTGTATTCTTTAACAACTTCCTTGTTATAAATTAAAGTTTAACAATTTCTAAAACTTGTCATGCTTGGCCCCCTTTTCAGCATATACATCTTTAATGAAAAAATCTATTACTTTTTGAATTTTAAAAAGTGTATTTTTTATGTTCTATGTAGTGATTTTAGTTTTCATACTACCATCTACACCTTAAACAGAAAATAACTTTTTCACATAGAAAGTAGGGTTATTCATGACAAAGCAATCCTTTTTAAAAGGAGCCTTCATCTTAATAGCTGCAGGACTTATAACACGATTATTAGGATTCATAAATAAAATAGTGGTTGCAAGAATTATGGGCGCTGAAGGTGTCGGTTTATACATGATGGCTGTTCCTACTCTCCTTCTAGTTATTACATTAACCCAGATGGGACTCCCAGTAGCTATATCAAAGCTTGTTGCAGAAGCGGATGCAGACCAAGATCGTGCAAGAATAAAGCGTATCCTAGTAGTATCTTTATCTGTCACAGGAGTTTTAAGTATTCTTTTTACAGTTGTTATGATCTTAGCTGCACCAATCATTTCTAAAACTCTCTTAACAGATTCTCGTGCTTTTTATCCTCTCATTGCAATTTCTCCAATTGTGCCCATTGTTGCATTATCGTCTGTATTAAGAGGTTATTTTCAAGGCTTACAGAACATGAAGCCGACCGCTTACTCACAGGTTATTGAACAAATCGTAAGGATCTTACTCGTTGCAGCATTAACCACTGCTTTTTTACCGCTTGGACTTGAATATGCAGCAGCCGGTGCAATGGTATCTGTCGTAATTGGGGAATTAGCCTCTCTAATTTTTATGATTGCGATGTTTAAACAAAAGAAGAGATTTCGTGTAAGAAAGCAATTCTTTAGCTATGCAAAGGAAGGAAAGAGAACGTTCGAGGATTTAATGTCTATCGCTTTGCCTACTACCGGTAGTCGCTTAATTGGATCAGTCTCTTTCTTTTTTGAACCTATTGTTGTAGCTCAAAGCTTAGCTATCGCTGGTGTAGCTACTACCATTGCTACAGCTCAATACGGAGAACTTTCAGGATACGTGATTCCTATGTTATTATTACCAACTTTTATAACGTATTCCTTATCCGTATCGTTAGTTCCAGCTATTAGCGAAGCAGCTTATCAAAATAATTACAGTCTCATCCATCATCGTCTTGCACAGGCCCTTCGACTAGCCTTAGTGTCAGGTGGAGGTGCTGTTGTTGTCTTATATGTCTATGCAGAGCCTGTAATGGAGCTTGTTTACAATGCACCAACAGTAGCAACATATTTAAAAGTGATGGCACCTTTTAGCATTTTTTTATATTTCCAATCACCTCTTCAAGCGGCATTACAAGCACTAGGATTAGCAAAAGCTGCAATGATTAATAGTTTTATTGGGGCTTTTGTTAAAATAGGAGCTATTTTTGTACTAGCCTCGCGACCAGAACTGGGTATAATGGGGGCAGCATTAGCAATTGTAGTAGGATTCCTTTTAGTCACATTGCTACACTTTGCAACGTTAGTAAAAACCATAAGCTTCACATTACACCTTAGAGATGTGTTAAAAGTTATATTCGCTATTTTCATCACTGGGTACTTTTCAACTTGGTTATTAAATCATTCATTTTTACAGCAAAGTTTAGTAGTAAAAACTAGTTTGTCCGTATTAACAACTGGTTTCATTTACATGTTTCTTATTCTTATTCTAGGCCTTATTAAAAGGGATGAGGTGAATCGCATACCATTTTTACGAAAGCTACTTTAAAAGTAAAAACATGCAAATGGAACTTTCACCTTGAGGGATGAAAATTACTCATCAGGAAGTTCATCCGTTACTTGTGAATCAATTACACCTAAGGGCAGCCCACGTCCTGTGGGCAACGGCGTAATCCTGTCATCCTAGCTGCACGGGCAACACCCCAGACTCCACACTATACATTTTGTATACTGCTATAGTACATGGGCCTGTCTCTGCCTCTACAAGTGTTGCTCTGTAGTTATATGCGTCGAGACAACTCGAAGTTTATTCATGAAGCATATGCTCGTCGCTGGAGTCGCTACCTTCCACTGCTGAATCGTTTCTATTTTCAGGGTAGACCGCCCATGCAAGTGGAGATTTGCACCATGGGGGATGAAAATATTCATCTAGAAGTTCATCCGTTCTATGCGGAAGCTTTCCGCGGGCAATGCCTCAGCCTCCACACTTCGCACTAACGTGCCGAATTGTCGGGTCTTCACCTATTGCTTTTCCGCTGGAGTCACCGCATTCACTCCTGAACCATTCTTATTTTCAGGGTAGACCTCTCATGCAAGTGGAAATTACACCCATGCAGGATGAAAATGTTCTTTCACTAAAATCACTTCTATGGTTTCTCTACTTTGCGGTCGCCAATGTGCCTGCAAATGGAAAAAAGAGGTTTGCAGTCGTATAGAAGGTAGCCAATGAGCCTGCAAATGGGAAAAAGAGGTTTGCAGACCGATAGAAGCGAGCCAATACGCCTGCAAATGGAAAAAAGAGATTTGCAGGCCGATAGAAGCGAGCCAATACGCCTGCAAATGGAAAAAAGAGGTTTGCAGGCGTATAGAGGGATGCCAATGAGCCTGCAAATGGGAAAAAGAGATTTGCAGGCCGATAGAAGCGAGCCAATGTGCCTGCAAATGGAAAAAAGAGGTTTGCAGGCCGATAGAAGCGAGCCAATGTGCCTGCAAATGGAAAAAAGAGGTTTGCAGGCGTATAGAGGGATGCCAATGAGCCTGCAAATGGGAAAAAGAGATTTGCAGGCCGATAGAAGCGAGCCAATGTGCCTGCAAATCAACAATGCGCAGGATCTCGATGGTTCAGCCTTCTTCTTCACTATCACCTATCATGAATTTTTAGAATTGCCAGTTGTAGTGCCACTTTATTATCTACCTATGTATAGTGTTGTTCTGTAGCTTCCTCCGTCGAGACAACGGGTAGTGGATTTGAAGTTTCGTCGATTGAATCGATTCCTCTCACTCCAGAATCATTTGTATTTCCAGGGTAGACCCCCATGCAAGAAATACTTGCACCATAAGGTATGAAAATAATCATTTTTGTCGATACTTCATTATGCTTTTATACCGCGTATTTTCAGGGTAGACCGCCGATGCAAGTGAAGCCTTGCACCATGGAGGATGAAAATTATACATAAAGATGGTTCATCCGTTTCTTGGACGCTTTCCGTGGGGAACGGCCTCAACTACCTAGCACTTACACAGTAAGTGCCAGGGGATTTTCGGACTCGTGCTGTTCCCACTGGAGTCGCCGAAATCCACTCCTGAACGGTTCTATTTTCAGGGTAGACTTTTTCGGGTTGCAGGTTTCCTCAGTACTATTTGCACAAAAAAGCACCTCTGCATTTTCATATTCAAAATGCAGAGGTGCTTTTGCTGTGAAGTCATCATGTATCAATTAAGTCTACAAAAAATTGTTCATCTTTATTTAGTGAACAATACGATATTTTTTTTACATCTCTGAAGCCAAGTTTTCGCAATTCCTGCCGTAACCACAGTTCCGTTTTCTCAATCTGCTGTAAATGATCTTTTTGTATCTTTCCATCTAGAATTAATGGTAACGGTAGATAGTGAGAGTATGATTTTGCATTTGGGCCTTCTTCTTTTTTTATTATGGACAAATCTCCGGAAGGTTCAAGTATTGCAAACTCAACATCTGCTAAGTATTTAATGTTTTTCTGTCTAAGCTGGAGCATTAGATCGTCAAAGTTGTAGCGCTGCTTCCTCATTTCTTTTTCGTCAATTTTTCCTTTTCGAATTAAAACAGATGGCGAACCATCGATAAATTTACGTAGCTTCTGACTTTTTAACGATACAAACGCAAGAGTTATTTGTATGATCATCAATATAAGCATTGGAACAATTTGCTTTGCCATTGGTACACTTTCATTTTCTATCGAAATTACTGCAAGCTCTGCAAGCATGATGGATATTACAAAGTCTACAACAGAAAGCTCTCCAATTTCTCGCTTTCCCATTAATCGAAACACAAGGAGGATCACAATGTAGATGACAATTGTTCTTGTAATGATTGTTCCGAATTCCACTGGTGAACGCCCCTTCTCATCCTCATTCCACTTTATTTTTTACAAGAGGACTGAAATACATGAATGAGAAGGATTGGAAATTTCCATGATCCTCTTATTGAAAAAAAATTAAGTATCTAAAATATAAGTATATACTTGATAATACAAACGAAACAATAGCTGTTGGTGCTCCAATTTTCAGAAAATCCATGTAGGTGAAAGGTTGTTTTGCCTTCATAGCTAACCCAGCAACAATGACATTAGAGCTTGCACCAATTAATGTTGCATTACCACCTAAGCAAGCACCTAAAGCTAATGCCCACCATAATGGATCTAAATTAGTCATTCCATAATCCTGAAATTCTAATATAACAGGAATCATGGCAGCTACGAATGGAATATTATCTACGAAACCTGATAATATACCTGATGCCCAAAGAATTAGCATCGCTGTTTTAGGTAAGTCTCCTTCTGTATAATATATAATTGACTTAGCAATTTCATCAATAATCCCTACTTCTTTTAACCCTCCAACAAGCATAAACAATCCTACAAAGAAGAAAAGTGTCACCCATTCAACAGATTGAAAAACCTCTTCAGTCCTCTTATCATCATGGGTAAGTAACATAAGCAACAACGCACCTGCCATGGCTACACTTGTTAATTCAACGTTTAAAAGAGGTTGAACGATAAAACCGACAGTAGTCAATACTAAAACCGTAACAGATTTAAAAAGGAGAGAACGATGCTGTAAGTATTCTTTTGGTCGAATACTCATTAACTTTTTTTGATTGTCGATTGATACCTCAAGCTGATTCCGATATAAAAAACAAACACCAACCATAATGACAATATAAATGACAATAACAATTGGTCCTAAATGAACTAAAAAATCATTAAATGTTAGATGCTCAACTGCTTGGCCTATCATTAGGTTTGGAGGGTCGCCAATAAGCGTTGCCGTTCCTCCTATATTGGAAGCTAAAATGGCGGATAGCAAATATGGAATAGCTGATATTTTCAGCATATTTGTTAGAGTAAGAACGATAGGAACAATCAATAATACAGTAGTTACATTATTTAAAAACGCAGAACCTACTGCTGTTAGTGTAGAAATCATGATTAATAGTGGTATAGGACGACCATTTATCAATTTAGCCATATACACAGCCAAAAATTCAAAAAAACCACTTTGACTTGTAATCGATACAAGGATCATCATTGATAGCAATAAAACAATAGTATGCCAATCTATATGCTGTAGAAATGCAGAATTCAAATCTAATACACCTGCAAATAGCATAAATACGCCACCAACACAGGCGATGAGTGCTCGATTCATTTTTTCAGATATAATAAAAATATAACTAATAATAAAGATAACCAGTGCTACAATCCAATCCATTAACCTGTCCCTCCCCATTCGTTCCATACATTGTATGAAAAGATTGGGACAAACATGATTCAAATTCTATGTATGTCATCTTTTTAAAAAAGCTCGTCTAAATTTTTATCTTATGAATATGTATAAAATAAGATTTTTATTGGGAGGGATATGAAGAATGCATCAACGGATTTTTAGTAGTGCACTTTACGGAATACTTACGATACTTGTACTCGTCATTTTAGCAAGTTTAACTAGTTCAGCAATCTTAAAGTTTACTTCCATTCAAGAAGGGAGTCTAACCTGGATTTTATTAATTTTCTCCTTTTTAGCGGTTTTTTGTGGAGGATTTATTTCAGGAGGGAGATCTGGACAAAAGGGGTGGTTAGCTGGGGCTACTACTGCAATCCTTTATTCTTTCGTAATTTTTTTAGTCCAGTACTTAGGCTATAATCAAGGGTTTGATGGGGAACAACTTCTTGTACACAGTGGTTATGTATTAATTGCTATCTTAGGTGGAATGCTTGGAGTTAATGTTCGAGGAGAATCATTTTAGTAAAAAACGATTTCCTGTAAAAGGAAATCGTTTTTTTATTAACATTAATAGTTAATATATATTAATCTTGATTTACAACATCTCGAATTGCTTGACGATCAAATGTTAACTTATGTCCATTATTAACATCGATAACAACTCTATCTTCGTCAATCGCATCTAGTGTGCCGTGTATACCACCAATAGTAATAACACGATCACCCTTTTGAAGCGCTGCATGCATTTCACGAATTCTCTTTTGACGCTTTTGTTGTGGTCGAATCAAAAGAAAATAAAAAATTGCAAACATTAATAATAACGGTAATAATGCTTGTGCAAATTCCATTAAAATTCACCCCTTTCAGTAATAAACACCTCAACCTTTGATAAAATTAAAATTTCATCTCTTTATACAAAAGCTAAATTATTCATCAAATTCCCTCTTAACAAGGATTGTCTCTCCCGTTCTATTTTAGACAATAATCTATGTTAAAAGCAATAAAAATCACATTGCAAATTTTTATTTTTTATTTAAAAGTTTTTCGCATTCGGTTTATTAAAGCCATATGCTTCAAAAAACTCTTCTCGATAATCTAAAAGCCGGTCCTCTCTAATAGCGTCCCGGACATTCTCCATTAATTTAAGAAGGAAGTATAAGTTATGGTACGTTGTAAGACGTAGCCCAAACGTTTCATCACATTTAACTAAGTGCCTTATATATGCTCTACTATAATTTTTACATACATGACAATCACAGTTTTCATCTAATGGTCTAAAATCTCTAGCAAACTTTGCATTCCTTACAACTAAACGCCCTTCACTAGTCATTAATGTCCCATTACGAGCAATTCTTGTTGGTAATACACAGTCAAACATATCAATACCTCTAATCGATCCATCGATTAATGAATCAGGTGATCCAACCCCCATTAAATACCTCGGTTTATCATCAGGGAGTAATGGCGTTGTAAACTCTAATACACTATTCATAACATCCTTCGGCTCTCCTACAGATAAGCCTCCTATTGCATAGCCAGGAAAATCTAATGAAACAAGATCTTGTGCACTTTGACGTCTGAGTTCCTCATATTCCCCCCCTTGTACGATTCCAAATAATCCTTGATCATTTGGGCGTCCATGAGCTTTTAAACATCTTTCTGCCCAACGGCTTGTCCTCTCCACTGAGGCTTTCATATATTCATGTTCAGCAGGGTAAGGTGGACATTCGTCAAAGGCCATCATGATATCTGGCCCTAGATCATTTTGGATTTCCATAGCTTTTTCAGGTGATAGAAATAATCGTTCACCACTTAAGTGATTTCGAAACTCTACTCCTTCTTCTTTAATCTTTCTCATATCACTTAAACTAAAAACTTGAAATCCACCAGAGTCTGTTAAAATAGGGCGATCCCAATTCATAAATGTATGAAGTCCACCTGCTTCTTTAATAATGTCATGTCCTGGTCGCAACCATAAGTGATACGTATTGCTTAAAATAATTTTTGCTCCCATGTCCTTTAAATCTTCAGGACTCATTGTTTTTACGGTAGCTAACGTTCCTACTGGCATAAACATTGGTGTTTCAAAAGACCCATGTGGAGTATGAACGATACCAAGTCTTGCTCCAGATTGCTTACATGTTTTAATATGTTCATAAGTTATTGCTGCTGACACTCTATTCACTTCCTTCTTTTTTTCAAATACATAGCATTACATTAAATTAATAGCATTGCATCTCCAAAGCTGAAAAAGCGATATTCCTCCTCTACAGCCTGGTTATATGCTTTTAAAATATTTTCTTTTCCTGCAAAAGCACTTACGAGCATCACCAATGTGGATTTTGGCAAATGAAAATTTGTTAATAAACCGTCGACTCCTTTAAATGAATAACCAGGATAAATAAATATGTCCGTCCAGCCAGATGTTTTTGTAAACTTTCCATTTGTTTGGGACGCAATTGTTTCTAACGTACGGCAGGATGTGGTACCTACAGCTACAATTTTTTTCCCAGTCTCTTTCGCTTCATTTAATATATTGGCAGTCGTTTCTGACATTTCATAAAATTCAGCATGCATTTTATGATCCTCTATGGTATCTACAGAAACAGGTCGAAATGTGCCAAGTCCAACATGAAGGGTAATATAGACAATTTTCACACCAGATGATTCCATTTTCCTCAAAAAGTCTTTAGTAAAATGTAAACCTGCCGTTGGTGCTGCTGCAGAACCACTGTGCTTAGCAAATACTGTTTGATAACGATCTTTTTCTTCTAATTGCTCTTGAATATACGGAGGTAGTGGCATATGCCCGAGATTATCTAAAATCTCATTAAAAATTCCTTTGTAATCAAATTGAATACGCCTTCTTCCTTCTGGAAGCTCCTCAACGCATGTTCCTTTTAGTAACCCATCTCCAAATTGAACAACAGTTCCAACCTTGACTCTTTTAGCTGGTTTAACTAATGCTTCCCATGTATCTTCTCCTTCTTCGTTCAACAGTAGTAGTTCAATTTTAGCACCCGTATCTTCCTTTACTCCAAGTAAACGGGCTGGAAGGACCTTCGTATTATTTAATACAAGAACATCGCCAGGAGACAAATAATGAATTAAATCTGGAAACTGTTGATGATCAATCTCTCCAGATTCTTTGTTTAACACTAATAGCCTCGATGCTGTTCGATCTTTTAAAGGAGTTTGTGCGATAAGTCGTTCTGGTAAGTCATAATCAAATTCTTTTACGTCCATTGTATTTATCAATTCCTCACATTTAATAGTTATTTAAGTATGCATATCTTATCCTTAGTATTTAAAATTAATAACAAGCTAGTAAAGCTTTTTATTATCGAAATCGACTAAAAATAAATAACAAAAACGACAGTATAATACTAATAATGATGGATGTTACGATCGGGAAATAAAACGTTGTGTTCCCTCGTTTTATTAAAATATCACCTGGTAATTTCCCAAGAGAAAAAAATCTTCCACCCACCTGCCATAGTAAACCAACAACAATCATGATAACTCCTAAAGTTATTAGTATTTTCGGAATTTGATTCACTGCTCTGGCACCTCCAAATGAAAATGCTCGTAAGCTTGTATCGTTACTATTCTACCTCTTGGGGTACGTTGTAAGAAACCAATCTGTAATAAATATGGTTCATAAACATCCTCAATTGTATGAGACTCTTCTCCTATCGTTGCTGCAATCGTATCCAATCCAACAGGACCACCACGAAATTTTTCAATAATATTTAATATTAATTTTTGGTCTATTTCATCAAGCCCTAACTCATCCACCTGTAATAGTTCTAACGCTGTTTTTGTTATAGAAAGGTCTATATCACCTGTACCTCTTACTTGTGCAAAATCTCTTACCCGTCTTAATAATCGGTTAGCAATTCGAGGTGTTCCCCTAGACCTTCGTGCAATTTCCACCGCTGCCTCAAAGACAATTGATACTTCCATAATTTCAGCTGTACGTTCCACTATTTCCGTTAACTCTTCATGTGTATAGTACTCTAGTCGGCTTACTACTCCAAATCGATCTCTTAGTGGTGCAGAAAGCATTCCTGCTCGCGTAGTTGCTCCGACTAATGTAAAAGGAGGGAGATCAAGACGAACAGACCGTGCTGTTGGTCCGCTTCCAATAACAATATCTAAGCAAAAATCCTCCATTGCTGGATATAACACTTCTTCTACTGCACGATTTAATCGATGAATTTCATCAATAAATAATACATCTCCTGGTTCTAATGCAGTCAAAATTGCCGCTAGATCACCAGGACGTTCAATAGCAGGACCTGACGTGGTTCGAAGATTCACACCCATTTCATTAGCAATAATCATGGATAATGTTGTTTTTCCTAATCCAGGAGGTCCATATAAAAGAACATGGTCTAATGTTTCTTCCCTCATTTTTGCTGCTTCAATAAAAACAGTTAAATTTTCTTTTACTTTTTTTTGACCAATGTACTGGGTTAAATTTTGTGGTCGTAAGCTCCGTTCTTCCCAATCCTCTTGTTCGTGCGACTCACCGCTGACAATTCGTTCCTCCATATTATCTTCCTCCATTATCATCCAGTTCACACATTATCTTTGTAACATTAATTGAAGTGCATTTTTTATATATTGATCCGTTGTGTTATCTTCTTTTTGTAGGGCTGGTAATACTTTATTTATTTCTCGTTCCACATATCCTAAAGCCTTTAATGCCTCGATAGCTTCATTTAATTCTCTATTTACACCTGTATCGTAAGTATTATCACCTTCTACTGTGATTTTTCCATCATGGTCTTCTTGTGCTGGAATCAATTCAATAAGCTTCCCCTTTAAATCAAGAATAATCTGTCTAGCTGTCTTTTTCCCAACACCGGGGAATTTAACAAGGAATCGTTCATTTTCTTCCTCAATCGCTTGAACAACATGTCTTGTTTCTCCAGATGCCAAAATAGCTAATGCACCTTTAGGACCTATTCCGGATACTTGTAATAATTTTTCAAAAAGACGTCTCTCTTCTCGATGTAAAAAACCATAAAGTCGGATAGCATCCTCTCTAACATGCTGATATGTATATACCGTAACCTTCTCATGAAGCCATTCTTGGTAACGATATGGATTTGCACAGAATACTAAATACCCTACATCATGAACATCAATCGTAATGGAATCATCTTCTATATTAACAACATTCCCAGTTAAAGATTCAATCATTTTATATCTCCTCTACTTTAAAACTAATATAGTTCTCATTTTTATATAATCTACCCTGAAAATAAGTGTTATCGAACTTAGCAGTATTAACAAATAAAGGTTATGTTAATCATTCGTTCCACACCACTTCGCTTTCACCACAAGGGTATAAGTGCGACATCTGCTCTGCTTCACTCCGTTCGCAGTCACAGTGACTTCTTCACCGTGGGCAACGCCTCAGCCTCCACACTTCGCACTTATGTGCCGAAGTGTCGGGTCTTCACCTGTTGCTTTTCCCACTGGAGTCTCGTGGGATTCCACTCACTCCAATTGGATTAAAGTTATATTTATCCTCCATGGTGCAAGTGTTTTCCTGCATGGGCGGTCTCCCCTGAAAATAACTATCTAGAATTATGAGAACACACATTTCTATTTTATCACATTGAACCTTATTTTTAATTTCCCTTTTATTTTCTCATTAAAAAAGGAGCTACCTTTAAGAGGTAGCCTCCTTCATAATTATAATTCATTTATTGCATACTTTTCACACATTTTCAACACTTGTAAGTATTGATCTTTTGTAGCTACCGGTATTCCTTCCATTAATTCTTGATGAAGATGGCTTTTTAATCTACTTGTATTTACTTGAAAAAATGATTGAATCACATCATTTTCATTAGGGTTTCCATTGTAAATATTTAATGTTCCATCCTCAGATAAGCCGAAATAGCCATTCATTTTTAATAAAGGAGAAATATCATTAAAATCTTGTTTAAATATTATTCTCTCTTCATTTTGATCTACTAATTGCCATTCCTCGTAAAAAGCCCAAAAATCTTCCATTGACCAAATGGTTTCTTGAACGGATTCTTCACTAATTTCTCCGTCTAAATAATGTCGTTGTAAAATAACCTCAACAGTTTGCGCATTTAGCTTTTCAATCTGTTCATCTTTATTAAAATTTTCAGCAAATGTAGCATTTACCCCAAAAAAGGAGATAAATAAGATGCAACTAAAAAGAAAGATAGTTATCCTACTTAAATACTCTGTACGGTCATTTTGTAGATTCGTACATGAGAGACACATAACCTGACGCCTCCTTGCTAATACATTCCAATAAGGTTATTACTATGATTTCCAATCATTAATAAAATTATCCATTGTTTATAAATAATCTTTCTAAACAATCGATTTTTTCATTTGCTACACTCCCCCATAATCTATAACAACACAAAAAACCGTCCCATATAGAGTGCATTACGCAGTCTAATATGGGACGGTTTATCAAAAGTTAATTAAATGATTAATTTACATCAATTACACCAACCCCAGCATATTGCTGAACTAGATCTTTTACATTTAATACATGATTTAGTGTATAGTCATAATGATCATCTGGAGAAAACGTTAAGCCCTCTGTTCTTGATTCCTCAAGATCATTATCCACATTCACATGGATACTTCCTTCATCTAAAAAGTAGCCAGGCTGTGATGAGGAGTCATACCAACGCATCCCTCTGTTTGCATCCTCAGTGTAGTTATTTTGAGAAACAATTTGTGCTTCTACTCCAACACCCATTGTATATCCACCAATGTTTTGGAAGTAGTTATTAAACACATGAACTTGTCCATAACGTACACGTGGATGACGCTGTTCAGAGTCATAGAACCAATTATTATGATAGGTTACTTTTAAGAAACCACGATCATCTGTATGTCCATTATCATGTCCAATTAAAGCCGTCTTGTCATGATTATGGAATACGTTCCATGAAACCGTGATATATGAAGCTTCCCGTTTTATGTCTAACAATCCATCATAGCTATTGAAGAATTCATTATGGTCTACCCAAACATGTGTTGACCCTTCCTCAATATTTATATTATCATCCTTAGCTTCTGAGAACGTAATATTACGGATAATAATATTGTGAGCTCGACTGATATTAAATCCACCATATTTAATATGGGCATCATTAATACCTACAATTGTCTTATTGGAAGCAACATTATACATACGATGTGAAGGCCTATTTCCTTCTGGATTATCTGGAAGTTCAATTGTACCTGACACTTGGATAATTAACGGCTCTTCTCGAGAAATATAATCAGCCAATTCTGCTGCTGTTGTTGCTGTAACAGTTTGTCCACCTTCACCACCAGTAACTCCCGGCCCCACAGAAGCCCATCCTTGTAGACTAAAGTCAGGAGCTTCTTCTTCAGCTTTTGCCAAATAGATATTCCATATTTGATTGTCACTTCCATTATAGGTTTCTTGAATAATATTAGCACCATCATCTGTGGAAGAACCCTCAACAGCAAATGTCTTACCATTATTTTCATTTATGAGACTAAAATCTCCATCTCCTAAATGATCAATACTATAGCGATGAGCTTGACTACTTCCATCTCTTACTTGAACCATGTCAGCACCATCATTTGATGAACGTCCAATAGGTTGTAAGACGCGATCACTATGTCTGTTTAATAGTTGGAATGCACCACTTGTACTTTCAATTCCCCATAATTGAGTTGTGCTGTCATTATACATCCACTGTATAACGCTAGCTTCACTAGCCACACTGCTATTTTCCACTTGCATAACCTTGCCAGTCTCTTTATTCACAAAAATATAATGCTCTCTTGAATCAAAATTCGTATCTGTCATTAGCTCTCCATAGACTGCACCATCCCTTGGAGTTGCACTAACTTGATTCGAATTAGGACTAGCTCCATATGCGTTAACAGCTTTCACAACATAATAATAATCAGTGTCATTTGTTAAGCCCAAATCCACGTACTGTGTACTTATAATATCTGATGTTACTTCGCTATATGGTCCCCCGTCTGTGGTGCTTCTTAACACCGTATAGCTGGTTGCTCCTTCTACTGCATTCCAGCTAATGGTCAGCTGTTCATCTCCTACCATTGTACTTACTCCAGTAGGAGCTGATGGAGGAAACTCTAGTGTTATAGTTGCTTGATTAGATGACACACTTTCTCCATCTTCGTTTACAGCTACAACAACGTAATAATAAGTTAATCCGTTTCTTACATCAGAATCAGCAAAGCTTGTACCAACGATATCCTCTCCAACCACTTGGTATGGTCCTCCATCGACAGTACCTCGCTTAACTGTATAATTATCAGCATTTGATACTGAAGACCAGCTTAAGCTAACCTCTCCGTCACCTGCAGATGCAGATAAATGAGAAGGTGCATTTGGTGGCTGAAGCACTCGTGGCGTTTCACTAACCTCATTAGAATTAGTACTTTCGCCATGCTCGTTTACAGCACTTACTACATAATAATATGTTGTTCCATTGGACAAGTTTGTGTCAATATAACTAGTTGAGGTATGACCAGATGCAACGACTGTATAAGGTCCACCAGGTGTTTCAGAACGTTTAACATTATAGCTGTGTGCATTTTCTACATAATTCCAGCTAATCTCAACCTGTTCATCATCAGGGGTGGTCGTAACACCAGGTGGTGCAATCGGTGGATTACCACTTGTGTCGATTATACCAACACCTGTATATTGTGTGACGAGAGAATAGACATCCTCTACTGGATCAACTGTATAGTCATAAGGTACTGTAAAATCTGTTGTTGACTCTAAATGCTCATGAGGAGTATCTTCATAAATGTTATTCACTAAATTCCAATATCCTGTTTCTGAACTTCCATAGAACCACCCTACAGGTCCTTTTATAAATCCTGTTGTTGGATCTGGTTGCCCAGAGCCTGTTCTTATAAAGTGATTACTTTCGACTAAAACTCTCGCACCCATTCTTGCATTAACCGCTGTATCTTGTACATCTTCCATTACATTATTAAACATGTGTACATCAGCAAATCGTATTAAAGGGATTCGAGAATTTACATCATACCACCAATTGTGATGATATGTTACTTTATCAGGTGCTAAGCCAGCATTATCATTATGACCTAATAAGTTTGTTTTCCAACTATGATGAAAGCGATTCCAAGAAACGGTAATATACTCTGAGTTTCGTTTTATATCCACTAGTCCATCATAGTAATCTTTATCATCATTTTGATCGAGAGGCTCACTATAGAACGTATTGTGGTCAATCCAAATGTTTTTACTATTGTTTGTTACTTCAATACCAGTACCTTCCCCTTGAGATACATGATGTATTTCTAGGTTACGGAAAATAATGTTTTCTGACCTTGATACAGTAAACCCTACTCCATTAAACTCACCTTGTGTTCCAACTCCAAGGATGGATACGTTGTACACATCCACAACATTCATTTTACTTCTTCCAAAATTATCAGCTGTTATTGGTACATCCACATAAATAACTAATCCTTCATCTGGCTTAAATTTATGGTGACGTAAAAGCTGATACATTGCTTCACCTGGATCAGAATAACCACTTTCTGGCCAGTATTCACTTAATACATATTCTTCATAACTGGAAGCTCCATGTGCACCTGTCGTTCCACCATTCATAGACGCATATCCCATCGGTGTATCTGTCCATACAGGAGCATCCTGTGGTGTAGATGATGCTTGATTAGAATATTCACTTACACCATAAGCATTTACAGCTGCTACCACATAGTAATACGTTGTTCCATTAGTTAAACCTGTGTCAACATGACTCGTGCCGGTTATTCCAGTAGCAACTAAGCTATAGGAACCACCGTCTACTGTGCTTCTATATAAATTATAGCTATCAGTATACAGAGCTTCCTCCCAGTTTAATGTTACTGATTGGTCTCCTCTGCTAGCTTCTAAGGCCGATGGGGCAGCAGGTGGGAAGTCTAGAGTTGCAGTAACTTGGCTGGATAGGTTACTTTCTCCATCACTATTTGTAGCAGAAACTACATAATAGTACGTTCCATTTGCTAATCCCGTATCCGTATATTCCGTTCCGGTAATACCTGTTTCTACAACGCTATATGCTCCACCATCAGTTGTACTACGATAAACCGTGTAGCTTTCTGCATAATTAGGCACAGGTGGTGACCAAGATAATGTCACTTGTCCTGCATCTGGAGTTGCAGTTAAATCGCTAGGTGGATTTGGTGGTACTGGCATTCTCGGTACGACAGTTGCTTGATTGGATTGATCACTCTCTCCAATTGCATTTTCAGCAATTACAACATAATAATACATTATGTCATTGCTTACCGTTGTATCAGTATAGTTAGTACTTGTAACCCCTGTTGCAACTTCAGAATACGGACCACCATCAAACGTACTTCGTTTTACTGTATAGCTATTTGCATTTGAAGATTCATTCCATTGAAGCTCTGCTTGTCCATCCCCAGCAATAGCAGTTAAACCTGTTGGAGTTTGTGGAAGTTCATCACTTCCAGGAGCCCAAGCACCTTGAGTTAGCTTCACATCATTTATAAAATGACTATCTGTATTACTATTTGGTCCAAATGTATCAAAGGCATTAATGGAGGAAACAGGTGCGTAAAAATCAGCATCACTTATTTTTAAATCACCATCAATGTATACATCTGCTTTATTATTAGCAATATCCGCTACAATTCTGAAGTCATACCACGTACCGGTGTCGTAACTTAGTAAATGTGTATACGTGTTATTTGAATGACGATAAGCTAAATTTTGATTGTCGGTTTCTAAGAATACTGCTGTATTTACTTCCTCATCAACCTCTAAAAGTCTGACAATTTTTGTAGCACTTGTCATTGATTCTTGCATAAATTTCATATCAAATGTAATGATATCTGATTGAGAGTCAAAAGATTTACTTAATGTTACATTTCCAGATGAACTAGTGTTATTTAAATATACACTCTTATCAGATTCACTTGGTTCTTCAACAATAGTAGCATTACCGCCAGATGTGTCAATCGAATACCCTTCAGGAGATGATCCCGTTGCTTGATCATTAAAGTTGTCTTCAAAAACAACCACTAACGGACTATCTGGGTCTCCTGGTTCTCCAGGATCTGGCTCCGATGCTTCTGGTGTTGCACTCACTTGGGTAGAGTCATCGCTTTCTCCATCTGCGTTCACTGCACTCACTACGTAATAGTACGTTGTTCCATTTGTTAAGCCTGTGTTGGTAAAGCTTGTATCGTTTACAGAACTAACAACACTATAAGGACCTCCATCTGATGTAGCTCTCTTAACTCGGTAGCTATCAGCATTTGAAACCTCGTTCCATTCCAAATGTACAGTACTGTCATCTGCACTTGCTGTTAATCCAGTTGGGGCTACTGGTGGTTCTGGATCAGGCTCTGGGGCTACTGGTGTTGCACTCACTTGGGCAGAATCTTCACTTTCTCCATCTGCATTCACTGCACTCACTACATAATAATACGTTGTCCCATTTGTTAAGCCTGTGTTGGTAAAACTTGTATCGTTTACAGAACTAACAACACTATAAGGACCTCCATCTGATGTAGCTCTCTTAACTCGGTAGCTATCAGCATTTGAAACCTCGTTCCATTCCAAATGTACAGTACTGTCATCCCCACTTGCTGTTAATCCAGTTGGGGCTACTGGTGGTTCTGGATCAGGCTCTGGGGCAACTGGTGTTGCACTCACTTGGGCAGAGTCATCGCTTTCTCCATCTGCGTTCACTGCACTCACTACGTAATAGTACGTTGTTCCATTTGTTAAGCCTGTGTTCGTGAAGCTTGTATCACTGATAGTTGAAACAACTATATATGGTCCACCATCTGAAGTTGATCTCTTTACATGGTAGTTTGTCGCATCCTCTACTGCATCCCAATCTAAATGAACTTTACCATCTTCCGCACTTGCCGATAATCCTGTTGGCACTGCTGGTGGTTCTGGGTCAGGGTCACTATCTTCCAATCCACCCGTAATCTTTATATCATCCATGTATTGATCACGTGTATCACTGTTCGGGGTATAAGAACCAAATGAACTGATACTAGATACTGGTGAGTAAAAATTGGCATTACTTATTTTTAGATCTCCATCAATATAAACATCTGCTGAATTATTTGCTATATCTGCAACAACCTTAAAATCATACCAGGTGTTAGCACTATAACTTTCTAAATGTGTATAAGAATTATTAGAATGACGATACGATAAATTACCGCCAGTTGTTTCTAAGTAAACAGCTATGTTTCCTGAAGGATCATATAGTTTAGCAATTTTATGAGCACTATTTACCACTGGTTGCATAAATTTAAATTCCAGTGTTACGTACTCAGATTGCTCACTAAACGATCTACTTAATCTTACATTGGATGAACTACTTTGATTATTAAAATGTACACTCTTATTTTCTGCATTAGGGACTTCTGCAATTCTCACCGTCCCTCCAGTTTCATCCACTGTATATCCAGTAGGAATAGCTCCTGTAGTTTGATCGTTAAAGTCATCTTCCACAAGTACACCAGATGGTGGTTGCGGTACTGGATCTTCTTGAGAAGAAGTTCCAATAACCTTAACATCATCAATATAATGATCACGTGTATCACTATTTGGAGTATAAGATTTCATGGAATCAATACTATTAACAGGATTATAAAAATCAGCACCACTAATTTTTAAATCACCATCAATGTAAACATCTACTAAATTAGCATTAATATCAGCTACAATTTTAAAATCGTACCATGTGTTTGCACTATAGCTTTCTAAATGAGTATATGAATTATTTGAATGACGAAAAGCTAAATTTCCACCTGTCGTTTCTAAAAACACACCAATTGTTCCTGTTGGATCATACAGCTTCATAATTTTATGAGAACTATTAACAATCGGCTGCATGAATTTAAATTCTACTGTAATAGAGTCTTCTTGTTCATCAAAAGATCTACTTAACTCAACATTCGTTGAACTACTTTCGTTACTCAAGTGAACACTTTTGTTACTTCCACTTGGAACCTCTGCAATTCTAACGGATCCACCAGACTCATCAACAGAATAGCCTACTGGAATAGAGCCTGTTTCCTGATCATTAAAATTATCATCTACAAGGATATGATCGGATGTACCACTTGTTTGTCCTTGACTCATTGGTGCTGTTGGAAATGACGAAAAAACTAGTACGAATATTAAAAATATCCTTAATATTTTCCCTCTACTTTTTTTATTCAATTGACATATACCTCCTATGTTTTTTTACAAAACTACCTACCTTTCTTATCCTCATTTATGGAGGAACTAGATAAAACCTCATTATGTTATCACCTCCTTGAATTAATATGAATAATTAACCATTAAAGCGCTTACATTTTACAAAAAATGATTTAAAGTTTATTAAATTTATCGGAATACTAAGGTTTACATATGCTAAAATTTATAGATATTAAACAATAATTTAATAAGCATAATTAATCGTAATGTAATTTTTTTTAGCATGGTTTTGTTAAAATTAAGTTTCACATAAGAAGTAATAAAGAATTATGGGGTGATTTTCTCTCTGGCGTTTTATGTGGGTTTCCTTTGAAGAATGTAAGAAATAATAATATGTTTGTATTATTAATTTAAAGTACTGTCTAATTATAGTCAACAGCTATTGCCAATATTTATAATAATAGGAATATTGTATTGATAATCCAAAAAGATAAAAAGGTACTTTTTGCCTGCAATTCTCCTAAAATAAGTCAAACCTTATCAACGTTAGATTTAATTCGACACATTCAATTGATACTGCTAATAAATAACAAAATTTGTAACTTATAGCAAAAAATCAATATAATTGGTAGATTTCTGAATAATTATTACTTTTTTTGTAATGATGAATTGTTTTTTTTACAATTTCTTATTTAAGAAAAAAGAACAGGTTCAGTGACCTGTTCTCCTTTTCCATATATTATCGACTTCTTTCAAATGGGCGTTGTACTGCATTTCCAATATCTTGAATCATATCATTAAAGGTTGCTCCAATTTCTTCAAATGGTTCCCCTCCACGTAAGCGATCATTCATTCCTCTAATGTTCCTTACATGGTTGCGATCCGTTACGACATGAACATTTCGATTTCCGACGATATCATCATCAAGATTAGCACGTACACTTCCTTGAAATTCAGCTTCATCACCATCATGATCTGCACCTATAATAATATCGTCTCCATGAACAATGACATGGGAATCAGAGATATCATTTTCAGCTAAACGATCAGAAATTCTTGTAGCTAATCTTCCATCTTCACTATCGAAATAGCCATTCATTGTTTGGTTCTGACCGCGTGTATCATTTAAAGCACCTTCGTGGTTTCTTCTGTTAAAGCCACGTGTGTTATCTCGTCCTCTTATTTCACCTACAGTACTATCTTGGCGATTAAGAATCCCATTTTCATCAACCATACCAGGTTGATCATCTCCAGTAATTCCTCGTCCAAAACCTCTGTGATTTCTATTTTCACGTGCTTCATAAGCTGAAGTATTTTTATTACCACGATTATTTTGTCCCGTCACATTTCCATTACCTGTGTGATAGTCGTAAGCACTCCCAAAATTTCTTTCTTCTCTTATTGGATAGCTTCCGGACGGATAGTTACCAGAACCAACATAATCATTAGCAGTTGTGCCGTAGCCTCTTGCAGTATCCTGTCCAAAATTTGTTGAATAGCCAGTACGTGTATCATTCATACCAGCATCATTGACATCACCACAACCTGCTAACCCTGTTACTAATAAGCTTGCTGCTGTTAAGGTCATTGCTACTTTTTTCATAATAAACCTCCTCCTTTCACCCTTATCTTGCGTAGGAGAAGTGAATTTGATGCTAACAATTTATTGAAATTATTCGAGAAAACATCTTAACTGCTCGAAATAAATGTGTAGCGTACTATAAGAAAGGCAACATTGCAAATAAAATCATGATATAGATATAAAATTTATTTATTCGATTAGTTTTAAATTAATTTTCATTTACCACGCACTATTTTTTGTATGAAGTTCTCTGTTAACACTGGCAATAGAAAAGAAAACCATCTATTTAATTTTAGATGGTTTTCTCCATGTTTAAAGTTAACTATTCATTTTGACCTTCTTCATTATCCTCTTCTCTCCAACCATACCCTTGTTGAGACGGGTAATTTGGTTGCATTGGATTTTGAGGTGGAGTAGGTACTGTATGCATATAAGGTTGCATATATTGATTTACTCCATGGCCATGATGTGTTTGGACTGGCATTGGGAAATATGGTGTATGTGGTTGCTGATATGGAACAGCGGTTACATCACCATACCCTTGAATTGTATCATAATTCACATCAGGCTGTTCCTTATTGCCTTTCTTAGTTTTATCCACTTCACCATAAAAGCCATGAGGGTGTGGAGCTGGTGCTCCTGGCTGGTGTTGCATTGGTTGCTGCATTGGCTGTGGTGATACATGGCCACCATGCTGATACGGGTGCGCTGGTACAGGTGCTACTCCAGGATATGCTGGATACCCATAATATGGTGGGCATGGATAACAGCCTTGTTGGTACATTGGTGGCACTGGATAGCAATCTACTGGCATCGGCTGTTTCGTTTCAACAGGCTTAGGCTGTTTTTCTACTGGCTTTTTTACAGTAGGTGCTTCTTTTTGCTTCGGCATTTTAGGTGGTGCTGGAATTGGTGCAGCTTTTTGTTTGTAAATGTTAAAATTCATATCTGTTTTATGCATATGATAGGATGGTGTTTCTTTCATTGGGACTTTTGGTGGTGTTGGTACAGGTATTGGTGCCTCCTTTTCTTCTTTTATGGAAGGAGGCGGTGTTTTTTCTTTTACTGGTACTTCCTTTGCCTTTGGTTGTTCTTTTTTGGCTTTTTCTTGAGTCCCAAAATTTACAGACAGATTTTCTTTTTGATATTCCTTTTTTGCTTGAACACTACCAGTTGGAATTTTTATTTTCATTCCTGGCATTATGAGATCTGGATTACTTAAATTATCATTTACAGCTTTAAGCTCTTCGAAATCCACTCCATATTTTTGTGCAAGCTTCCAAAGGGTATCACCTTTTTGAACAATATGAATTCTCACTTTTCAGATCCCTCCCATAAAATATCACTACATACTATGCTAGATTGGGCGAATCGTCACACCTTTTTCATAAAACAATTCTTCTACTCCTCAAATAATTTATGCATCCATTTTTTAAATAGCACTGAAATGTATAAACAAAATAAAACTTTTTAATTTTAACCAAGTATTGTTTGCATGTGTGGTCTACCCTGAAAATAGAACCGTTTTACACGACTGCAAAACAAAGAAATAAGCATATGCGGTACTCAAGAAGGGTTCTAGAAGCCCACAAAGCAGTGAAAAATACAAATGCGGTACTCAAGAGGCTTTCTAGAAGCCCGTAAAGCAGTGAAAAAAACATATGCGGTAGCCAAGCAACCCAAGCAACGTCTAGACAACTGCAAAGCAGGAAAACCATGAGAAGTGGTAGCATTGAAAGAATATTTTTATTCTCCATGGTGCAAATTCTAACTTGCATGGGCGGTCTCCATTGAAAATAAAGCTGTTTCAGGAGTGGAGGGCAGCGACACAGTGTGAATCAGCAATCAAAATTTATTATTTCAATCGTGACACTCCAATTCCCCTCCCTAAGGAGAAATGACAACTTATCTAATTAACACCAAAAAACCTCCCAAAATAATTGGAAGGTTAATTTGAACACGTAACTTTATTTTGTGACTGAACATAAGGTTTCCCATTCGTAACAAGGATAGCTTCCTAATATTTCTACAGTGCAACCTAATGCCTTTAACTCTTCGCATACTCCAGGAATTAGGACTTTGTCTAATTTCATATCAGCATCAATAATAAAAAAGTAATTACCTAAACCTGTTTTCCTTGGTCTTGATTCAATTTTACTTAAATTTATTTTTCTCCAAGCAAAGGCAGATAAAACTTGATGTAACGCACCTGAAAAATCAGTTGGTAAGGTTATCATTAGTGTGGTTTTATAAGTAAGCTCCTTTTTTTCAGAGGAATCCTCTTCAGCTAACGATCCTTTTTTTAAAACAATGAATCGCGTTTGATTATTTTCGTAATCATTTATATCTGCCTGAGCTATGTCTAATCCATATTCTTGTGCAGAAATATCATTAGCTATAGCTGCTACAGTTTCTCCATCTAACTCACTAACAAGTCTAGCCGCTTCAGCAGTTGAATTTGTATAAGAAATTTCAGCATTTGGCAAATGTTCTCGAAGGAATTGATGACATTGGGCTATTGCTTGAGGATGGGAATAAACTTTTTTAACATCTTTCCAAGCTGTCGCATCCTCTTTTTTTACTAATAAATTTTGATTAATTGGAGCTGTTACCTCCCCAACCATTTCCATGCGTTGGTGGTGAATTAAATAATCTAACGTGATATTTACTGAGCCTTCAATTGCATTTTCTAATGGAACTACTGCACAATCTACATTGCTTTCATTAACTGCATCCATACAATCTGGAATGGAACGGAAGGGTACATGTGTTTCATTTGGAAACAAAGCCCTAGCAGCGGCTTCAGTAAATGATCCTTTTGGTCCTAAAAATGCTACTGTACTTCTAACCATCGTATTCTCCTCTCCTCACGTTCCTGATCCAATTAGTTCAACTTTTACAACAGAATCTAATTGTTCAATTTTCTTTACTAATTCAGTAACCTCTGCATTCATAGCTGCAGTTTCAATGGATAATGTTATAGTTGCTCTACCTTGTAATGGTATCGTTTGGTTTATCGTAAGTACATTTGCTCCGGTCTGTGCAACAAGTGATAAAAGTCTAGATAAGGCTCCTGAACGATCTTCAAGGTGGATGGAAAGAGTAATAATTTTTTCTTTGACCATTGTATGAAAAGGAAATATCCCATCTTTGTATTTGTAAAAAGCACTTCTACTTAAATTCACCTGTTTTACTGCAGTATTAATTTTTTCGCATTTCCCGCTTTCCAACAGATGCTTCGCCTCGACTGTCTTTAACATTGCTTCTGGAAGCATATCCTCTCTAACAAGGTAAAATTGATCTGTCCGTTTACTCACCATTGCCACCACCTAAAAATTCTTACTATTCATTCATTATAAAGATGAAAGAATTTATTGACAACAATATTCCACTATAATACTTATGATATATACTAAATGATTAAAAAGAGCAATTCGTTATAATAGAATCGCCCTTCTTAAAAGGATATTTCTTATGACAATAATCTTTATCATTAACTTATATTACACATTACTCCACAAACTCGAATTCATAATTCAATATACGTACAGTATCTCCATCTTCAGCACCTCGATCACGTAGTGCCTCATCAATTCCCATATGGCGCATTTTACGACTGAATCGACGTACAGAATCCTCTCGATCAAAATTTGTCATTTTGAAAATTGTTTCAATTTCATGCCCTTCAATAATAAATGCTCCATCATCATCTCTAGAAATTGTAAATGGATCTTCACGCTTATTGAATTTATAAACAACACGCTGTTCAATTTGTTCCTCTTCATATAAAGGAAACTCTGGCGTTGTCTCCACCTTATCAGCAATCGTTCGTAACAAGCTGTTTAATCCTGCTTTTGTAACTGCAGATATTGGAAAAATGTCTGCATCATTACCAATTTTTTTACGAAATTCCTCTAAATTTTCTTCAGAAGTTGTTAAATCCATCTTATTTGCTACGATGACTTGCGGTCTTTCCGTTAAACGGAGATTATATTCCTTTAATTCTTTATTAATCGTTAAATAGTCTTCATATGGATCTCTACCTTCTAAGCCACTCATATCAATAACATGTACTATTACACGAGTACGTTCAATATGTCTTAGAAATTGATGCCCCAATCCTACACCAGAATGAGCACCTTCTATTAAGCCTGGTAAATCCGCCATCACGAAGCTTCGTTGATCATCCGTTTCAACAACACCTAAATTTGGTGACAACGTCGTAAAATGGTAATCAGCTATTTTAGGTCTTGCTGAAGATACTACAGATAGTAATGTTGATTTCCCAACACTTGGAAAACCTACTAATCCTACATCTGCTAATACCTTTAGTTCTAATATAAGATTTCGTTCTTGCCCAGGTTGTCCATTTTCTGCTATTTCAGGTGCTGGATTTGCTGGAGTGGCAAAACGGCTATTCCCTCGACCACCACGTCCTCCATTAACAATCACTGCTTTTTGTCCATGTTCCGTTAGATCTGCAATTATTTTTCCAGATTCCTCATCAATCACTGTAGTACCTGGTGGGACCTTAACTAACATATCATCACGACTTTTACCATGTTGATTTTTAGGTCGTCCATTTTCTCCACGTTCTGCTTTAAAGTGACGCTGGTATCGAAAATCCATTAACGTCCTTAACCCTTCATCTACTATGAAAACGACATCGGCACCTTTCCCTCCATCGCCTCCTGCTGGCCCTCCATCTGGCACATATTTTTCACGGCGATAAGCTACCATTCCATTGCCACCATCACCAGCTTTAACATAAATTTTCACTTTGTCCACAAACATGATGTTCACCTCATTAAAAGATTAAACAAGTGTTAATTAGAAAACATAATATTCAAATAACATCCATGTTTATCCCATTCTAAATTTCTAATCAATGCTCCATACTGTTCTTTAATTTGATGAATACCTTTCCCAAAGCCTTCATCTATAATATTAAGATGCCCATGGAAATCTAATTCAAGCTCATATTTATTAATGTCATCTCTAAAAATAATGAATAGTTGATTAGAATCACCAAAAACAGCATATTGATCAAGTAAATAAACAACATCATCCAATACTTTCAATACGAAATCTTCTACTTTATCCCAGTCCTTTTTTCTAGTTAAAATTTCATATGAAAGTAAATAAGGATGTCTTTCCCAGTTAAAGGTTAACAATCGTTTGGCAACCTTTTGTATATTCATATTGGTTAAATCACTTTCATTCTTAGATTGTTGGATGACTTCCTCAATCAGACTTTCCACTTTTTCTACTCTTCCAATTTCTAAGTTCCCCTTTATTAACTGTAATTTATTCAACCAATCATGACGGTAGTGTCGCAAAACATCAACGACATCACAATCTTTTCCCATATAAACAACTCCCAAACATCTTTACCTGTGTTACTATTATTTACCTATCCCTTATCTTATCATAAGCAATAGGAGGATTGCCTTATAATTATTTGATAAAATTTATAAACTAGTACGGTAATGTCAAATTAAATTTTGTCCATATCCCTTCTGAAAAACACTGTATGGAACCGTTGTGCTTTTCTACAATTTGTTTTGTAATAGCAAGTCCTATTCCTTTCCCTAGTTCTTTAGTACTCACAAAAGGATCAAAAATATTCTTTTTAATAACTGCTGGAATAGGAGGGCCGTTATTGGCTACTGTTATTACAACACTCTCTTCCACTACATTCATCTGGATGATAACTTTTCTATCTTTATCCTTCATTAGAAGGGCATCAATCGCATTTTGTATAAGTTTATAAAGAGCTAATTTTAACTGATCCTCAATTCCTTTAATAACAATTTGCTTCTTTAATTGTGCATCTACTTCAATTCGGTGTTCATTAAATAGTGGTTGAAACTTACTTACAGCGTTAATGGTGAGCTCATTTAAGGAGACAAAATGGTGGTTAAAATCTTGATGATTTTTCCTATTAGATAAATATAGGATTTGATTCACTTGTTCTTCAAGCTCCATAATTTCTTGATTTATATAATCAAAGTAAATCCCCTCATTTGACGGTTTTTCTATTCTATTTTCCAATAACTGAATAAATCCTTTAATTGAAGTAAGGGGATTTCTAATTTCATGTGCAAAACTATTGGAAAGCTTAGATAGGATTTGTAATCTTTCTTGCTGTAACTGATAAATTTCATTCGATTTAATATTTAAATCTTCTTCATTTTTTGTATTCATTTCTATTGTATATGCTTTGAGTAATTCTAAGAAAAATTTGTTCATAGTTGCAATACTAGAAGCTTTTTCAAGTTCAGTAATAGGTTGCTTCTCTACCCAGTTTTCAAGTATCATTCTACAAGAATCAAAAAAAACAGTAAACTCTTCAAAATTAATATTCCTCGCATGTAAAAAACTAACAATTTCTTCCCCAACATCCTCGAAATCTAACTCCTTCGTCCCAGAAAAATATGATATAAAAAAATCAAATAAACGAGAGAAATCACCTGTTAACCTAGTAATATCTTCTTCTGTACAGTGAAAACACTCTCTAAATTCCTCTAAAACTTCGCTGATGATGAGAGGCTTCGCGTCAATAAACTTTCCAACTATTATTGTTTTTTGGTATGTGCTCACTTTTCTCTCACCTCAATGTTTTATCCAAACTTAAGTATAAAATAAGATAGCAATCAACGGAGCAAGAAATTTACGACAAAGAGATGGTTTTTCTGTGGGGATTATTCATAAAAGGTTAATAAATGACAAAATAGAATAACTTTCTACAAAAAACCAAAAGCTTTTCGACATTCTTTTATAAAAACTATTTTCTTTACAAGTAGAATAATGTGGAGATTATGTATATATGTAATATGGGTAAAGTAATAGTAAGTATTTAATATTTGAGATTGTAAAGGAGGATAATCTTTGTCCACTAATATGATTTATGGAAATACACCGTGTTTTTTAAATGGAGTTAATTTAGTTGAATCCCCTATAAAAGAAAAAGATATGGACGTGATCATCTACGGTGTCCCTTGGGAAGGTGCTGTTACTTGGGGTGATTATACAGGCTGTGAGTTAGGCCCCAAAGTGATGCGATTATGTTCAGCTAGATATAGCACTTATCTCCCAGAATTAGATCATATCCACATATCTGAACATTTACGAATTGGTGATAAAGGGGATATAGCTGTAATTCCTGCCGACCCCATAGTAACAAAAGAAAAGATAATGAATTTTTCCAAAGAAACGTGGAAAACAGGAGCTTTTCCCATTGCTCTCGGTGGTGACCACGGAATTACGTACCCCATAATTGAAGGTTATATTAAATCATCAGGGAAAAAAGTTGGAATTATACATTTAGATGCTCACTATGATAATAATTTACACTCCGTAGGTGATCCATACGGAAGGGGATCCCCATTTGCCCGTTTATATGAAACAGATGGCGTACGGAATGAAAGTATTGTACACATGGGAATTCACGGTCCTAGAAACAAACCTGAAAATGGTCGCCTTGCCAAAGATGTCGGAGCTACAACTATTACGTCCAATCAAATTCGTGAAGCAAATGACTTAAAAAGCTTAATTAGAAAAGCATATGAAATCGCTTCTAATCAAACGGATGTAGTATATTTAAGTATTTGCTCAGATGTCCTTGATCATGCTTTCAACCCTGGTGGTCCTGCTGATGGTAATGGGTTAACTTCCTATGAATTACTTTCCATTGTATATGAAATTTGTAAGCTAGGGGTAATTGGTATGGATTTTGTTGAAGTGTATCCGCAGCAGGATGAGAATGACTTTAGTTCCCATTTTGCTACGACAATATTACTTTATGCAATGGCTGGTCATATTCATTTTAAAAATAAAAATATTTGACGTTTATTTATTTAAAAAGTAGGATAATGTCCTAAGTAGGAGATACTCCTCCAATATATACCTCTTCTTTTTTCATATAGGTGCTCCTAAATATATATTTAGGAGCACCTTTTTGTTTTGTATATGTTAATGGCTATTGTTCGTATCTTTTATTAAACTTATTATTTCATTTATTCCATTTTTCCCTTGATCTATACAATCTGGAATTCCAATTCCTTTATATGATGCACCTGCTAAAACTACTCCAGGAAGTTCACTTCTTAACCCTTCATATACTTCTGTTAATCTATTTAAATGTCCTACTTCATATTGAGGCATTGATTTTTTCCACCTAGTAACTTTAAAAAAGTTAGGCTTTCCAGAAATATTCATGATATTACTTAAATCTTTCATGACAAGTGAAACAATCTCTTCATCTGATTTATTTACGATGTCATCATCTCCAGCTCGTCCAACATACCCTCGTAACAAGGCATAACCATCAGGTGCTGAATGCTCCCACTTTCGATGGGTCCATGTACAGGCAGTAATAGAATAATTTGTTTTTTTGGAAACAACAAAACCTGATCCATCTATATCCTTTTGTATTGCCGACTTTGGAAATGCTAGAACGACAGTTGCAACTGATGTTGAAGGAATTTCATTTAAGTAATTCATAAATGAGTGATTCCCAAGTAGTTTATATGTTATTTCATGAGGGGTTGTCATAAGAACGTAATCTACTTCATCTGTTTGCCCATTATCAAATTTCAAAAAATATCGATTCTTTTCTTTTTTAAACTCTGATACCTTGTAATTTTTCTTAACAACAGAATCATCTAAGTGATCTTCTACTGCATCTACTAATGATTGTAGTCCTCGTTTAAATGACAGAAACATGCCTCTTGGCTTCCCACTTTTTTTCTGTTGAGTCCCTTGTTGCTGCTTAGCAATAGAAGACTTCATGCCTAATATTAGACTTTTGTACTTTGCTTCAATCTGTTGAAAATGAGGAAAAGTAGCTTGTAAACTGAGTTTATCAATATTTCCAGCATATATCCCTGATAACAGGGGTTCAATTAAACGATCTACTACTTCGTTTCCTAATCTCCCTCTAAAGAACGTTCCTAAAGAAACATCATTCCCATCCTTTATTACTTTTGGAAGAAACAAATCTCCAGCGGCTCTTCCTTTTCCAATTGGTGAAAAAAGCTTCGTGCTTAAAAAAGGCCCCCATTGTGTCGGTATCCCCATAATGGCACCACCTGGCATTGGATAAAGGGAACCTTCATGTAAAATATACGATTTTCCTGATGTATTATATACAAGCTCATCCCCAAGTCCCACGTCGTTAGCTAGGTTTGATGCACTTACCTTTCTAGCCAAAAAGGAATCGGGACCTAATTCCATTACAAATCCATCCGAAATCTCTGTATGGATTTTCCCCCCGAGCTTTGAAGACGCCTCATATAGAGTAAATTCAGCATCTATATTGTTATCTCTAAGCTCTTTTTGTAAATAATAAGCTGCACTGATACCTGTTATTCCTCCACCAATAATTGCAATTCTTTTTTTAGACATTAATTTCCTCTTCCTTTAGTCGTTTTTCAATAACTGTAGCAAGGGTGGCAATAAATGTTTCTTTTGCATTAGGCATCTCTGGACGATAATAACCTACACCTAATTCATCCGTAATTACCTTACATTCATAATCATTATCATAAAGAACCTCTAAATGATCAGCTACAAAGCCTACTGGACAGTAAACAAAAGCTTGATACTTATTATTGTTATAAAGTTCCCTAGTAAGATCTTGTACATCTGGTCCTAGCCATGGTTCAGGAGTGTTCCCCTCACTCTGCCAACCGATTTCGTAATGCTTTATTCCTGCCTTTTCTGCAATTAATGCTGCTGTTTCTTTTAATTGCTCAGGATAAGGATCACCATTTTGTAATATTCTTTCTGGTAAGCTATGTGCTGAAAAAATAACAACGTGATTTGCCTTTTCTTCTTCAGTCATATTCTGTCGAGTTTTTTCAATTTCATCAGCCCAATATTGAACGAATTTCGATTCATCATACCAGCTATCCACTGTCGTAATTCTTGGCCCTTGAATACTTTCCGATTCTTCTACTGCCCGTCCATTATAAGACTTCACACTAAATGTAGAGTAATGAGGAGCTAATACGATACTCACCGCCTCCTCAATTCCATCCTCTTTCATTTGATGAATGGCATCCTCAATATAAGGGTCAATATGCTTTAATCCTTGGTAGGACTTAAATTGAACATTTTCACACCGTTTATTTAACTCTTCTTCTAATTTTATCGTTTGTTCTTCCGTTATTTTCGCTAATGGTGAAATACCACCAATGGCTTCATAACGACTTATTAAATCATCTAATTGCTCTTTTGAAGGCTTCCTCCCTCTACGAATGTGTGTATAGTATGATTCCACTTCATCAAGACTTCTTGGTGTCCCATAAGCCATGACTAATAGTCCAACCGTTTTTTTCACAGTTTAGCACCTCTTTATTTTATTGGTTTAATTTTGCAATTCGTTCAGCTGAGTATTCATGAACAAAGCTTGTTAAACGCTTTAATGTTTCTGGTTTAATCTCAGGAAATACACCATGGCCAAGATTAAAAATAAACCCTGGGTGTGTTAATCCTTGATCGATGATTCCTTTTGCTTTTTCTTCAATAACATCCCATGGAGCCATCAATACACATGGATCTAAGTTTCCTTGAACAGTTTTAACAATTCCATCTTTTCTTGCTTCTGCAATAGGGTATCGCCAATCCAATCCAACAACATCTAAAGGTAGGTCGTGCCAATCCTTTGTTAAGTGTCTAGCACCAACACCAAACATTATTAAGGGCACTCCTTCCCCTCTTAGTTCAGTAAAAATTCTTTCCATAATTGGTTTTACAAATTTCCGATAATCTTCTTGATTCAAAGCTCCAACCCATGAATCGAAAATCTGTATTGCTTGAGCACCAGCATGAATTTGGCTTTTTACATATGTAATGACCATATCTCCAAGCTTTTCCATCAATTGGAACCACGCTTCTGTTTGTGAATACATAAACGCTTTAACCTTATTGTAATTCTTTGACGGGCCACCTTCAATTAAATAGCTCGCTAACGTAAATGGTGCACCACTAAAGCTTATTAGAGGGACTGTTAATTGCCCTCGTAAAATTTTTATCGTTTCTAAAACAAAGTCTACATCCTTTTCAGGCTCTAGATTTCCTAATTTCATGACATCTTTTAGACTTTCAATTGGGTTACTAATAACTGGCCCAATACCAGACTTTATTTTTACATTAACACCAATAGCTGGAAGTGGCGTCATAATATCTTTGTAAAGTATAGCTGCATCATTATTGTATTGATCAACAGGTAGCTTCGTTACCCATGCACATGTTTCTGGTCGATGAGTGATTTCCTCTAAGGAATATTTCTTTTTTAGTTCTCTATACTCTGGCTGTGATCTACCAGCTTGACGCATATACCAAACCGGCACATGACTAACTTGTTCTTTTCTACATGCTCTTAAAAATTGATCATTCATTTTTGTCATCTAACACAACATCCCTTCTGGTCTATGTAAGCTTTAATTGTAATTTTTTATACTCACTAATTTAAATTATCATAATAACGAAGAAGTGACTGCCTCAGAAGCATTGTTTTACTATTCTGAGACAGTCCGTGTCTTTTATTAAATCCTATTCTAAGAGGCTCTCTCACCTTGTGAAAATAAACGAAATTGAGTTCTCACAATATTGGATGGTTCTCCCTCACGATTAATTTGTGGGCTATATGGAACCACTTTATAAGAATAGGAGGAAAATATATTTGCACCTGTAATTGTGTATTCGTGCTCACCTTCAATTTTTGCAACTTCCTTATACCCTTCAGAAGTTTCTTCATATAAAACATATTGTAACCTTTTATCGTCACTCCCTGTCCATTGAAGGTGAATATTTGCACCACGCCATCCTAAAGAAACATTAGCAGTTAAATCATGAATATCAACTAAACGAATAGGTTCAGCTAAATCAACAATTCCTGTTGGTGCTTCAAAAGCAATCGGTTTTGATTCATTTTTTGAAAGAACATGTTTAAAAAGTTTCGTAGGAACATTACTTCCATCTGTTAAATAATGCATATCATCTGTCCTGTCGTACCCCATCCAAACAGTCCCCGTTAAAGTTGGGGTAAACCCAGCAAACCATATATCTCGATTAGCTCCAGCTACTCCTTCAAAGGCAGTGGTTCCAGTTTTTCCAGCTAAGGCACCGTCATACGTACCCCATATTCCTGTTCCATCTTCAATTACCGATTCTAACATACGTGTCATATACCATGCAGTTTGTGCAGAAATCACCTGTTCTTCCTGTACTTCTCGTTCAGCAATTACTTCGCCATTACGATCATAAATTTTAGAAATAAAGCCTGGTTCTCGATAATAGCCTCCATTAGCAAATGTAGCATAAGCAGTTGCCATCTGTAGTGGAGTTACACCTTCATGGAGGCCACCTAATGCTAAAGCAAGCCCCTCTTCTTCCATAGTAATTCCTTGTGTTTGTACAAATTCCTTGGCATGATCAACACCTAATTTATTTAATAACCATACAGCTGGTGCATTAGCAGAGTCTTTGATAGCATCATACATACTTAATTCTCCATTATACCTATGGTTAAAATTACGAGGAACATATCCGGTATAATCAATCAATTCATCTTGCAGCAACGAATATGGATGATATTCCCCACTCTCAAGTGCTGGTGCATAAACAGCTAATGGCTTAAATAATGATCCTGGCTGTCGCTTTGCATGAACACGATTAAAGCCACGTCGAACATATTCACGTCCACCTTGAACTGCAACGACACCACCAGTTTCATGGTTGATAAGAACAATACTTCCTTCAACAGGACTTTCACCCGTTGAAACTGGAAACTGATTATCATCCTGAAAAGTGTCATAAGAGGCTTGTTGAAGTTTGGAATCCATTTCTACAACAATCTTGTATCCACCTCTTAATATTTCTTCCTGTGATAGATGGTATTTATTTTCAGCCTCCTCTAAAACTAAATCTACATAAGAGTGATATGCAGGATTTTGAGTAAACCTTGTAGGCTGTATAGAAACTGTTCTCCCCTGTAACCTTACTGCTTCTTCTGCAGTTATAAATCCTCTTTGCTCCATTAAGCTTAAGACAAGGTCTCTTCGTCCTTTGCTCCGTTCTATATCATTAATTGGTGAATAATGATTGGGTGCTTTAGGTAACGAAGCAAGCAAAGCTCCCTCCTCAATTGCTAATTCTGAAGCATCTTTGTTAAAGTACATTTTACTTGCTGCTTGTATTCCATGAGCTCCGTGGCCAAAGTAAATTTGATTTAAGTACATTTCAAGAATTTCATTTTTGGTATAACGTTCTTCAAGATTAACCGCAATCAAAACTTCTTTCGTTTTTCTTAACCATGTTTTATCATGTGTCAAAAACACATTCTTCGCTAATTGCTGCGTTATTGTACTTCCACCTTCCACCTTTGCTCCTGCCATTATATCTCTATGCAAAGCTCGTCCAATTGCTCGGAAATCAACCCCTTGGTGGGAAAAAAATCGATGGTCCTCTACTGCAATAAAGGCATTTTGTACATGCTCTGGAATATCATCTATAGAAATTATTTCTCGATTTTCAACAAAAAGCTTTGTTATCTCTTCTCCATTTTGGTCTTCTATTGTTGTAGATGCATGCATCACTAACTGTTTATTATCAATGGCATAATTCCCAAATAAAATAACCCCTAAATATAATGAAAATCCAACAATAAAAATGGACAATAAAAAGACAACACCAATAATAATCCGTTTAATCATAAAAAATCACCTCCACATAAACTATCATACTTTATGACGCGAATTTTGGCGAATGAATAGTTATATTAAATGGGTTTACAGTTCACTATTTATTCATTTCTTTAATTCAATGTATATTTACACGTATTCCTATTCATATTGTTTACGAAAATACTCGAAAAATGTTTCAAAGTCAAAAAGAATTGAAATTTTATTTCCTATTTTAATTGCTACCCTGAAAATAATTTTTTTCAAATAAACTTAAAGTTAAGTAAGGATTATTTAATCTTCAAAAAGTCCTTCTAGTACTTTAATAGAAAAATCCGTGATAATATATTAGCATGTATCATAGAAGTCAATAATGAAATGGAAGATAATTTAAGGGTTTATTATATGGAGGTTACTTTAATGGATATATTAGGCGTGTTTCATATTACAGAGTTTACATTTATATCTTTGTGGATTGCACTATTTGCTGGTGTCGTATCATTCTTATCCCCATGCGTCTTTCCACTTGTCCCAGCATATATTGCACAATTAACTGGAAGTAATATTTCAAATAATCAAGTAATGGCTGATCAAAAGCTTATTATATCGAGAAGTATTGGTTTTATAATCGGTTTTACATCAATTTTCTTAATATTAGGTGCTTCATCATCATTTATTGGTAATATATTTTTTCAAAACCAAACATTGTTAGAAAGACTAGGCGGTATTATAATCGTTCTCTTCGGCCTTCAATTAATGGGAGTTTTCAATATTACATTCCTATTAAGTGAAAAAAGACTTTCTAGACCAACAAAGTCTGCAAGCTTCGGCCGTTCTGTTATATTCGGTCTTGTCTTTGCCGCTGGTTGGTC
Source organism: Evansella sp. AB-P1 (assembly GCF_029688925.1). GTDB lineage: Bacteria > Bacillota > Bacilli > Bacillales > Salisediminibacteriaceae > Evansella. Next base: position 132,632 of record NZ_JARUKY010000002.1, on the reverse strand, counting down.
TCCGTGTATCGGACTAGTTCTAGGATCTATTCTTACTCTTGCGGCTCAAAGTACAGATGCATATGGGGCAATGATTCTATTATTAATGTACTCATTAGGTCTTGGAATTCCTTTTTTACTTGTTGCAGTTCTTTATTCCAAGTCTTTAGATAAAATTCGTAACATGAATCGATATTTACCAATCATCCAAAAATCTAGTGGTGTCATAATGGTTATTTTAGGTGTTATGTTATTTACAGGTATTTTTGCTAGAATGGCAGGTTACTTATCACAATTTATCCCATTCAATATATAAAGTAATACTAAAAATCGTTAAAGGAGAGAAAAAAATGTTTGATAAATTAGATCAACTTTTAAATACTTCATTTAATGAAATGGTAGAAATACGTCGCTATCTACATCAGTACCCTGAATTATCCTTTCAAGAAGTAGAGACGCCAAAATATATTTCAAATTATCATAAACAATTAGGTCATGACGTTCGTGAAGGTGTTGGTGGTAGAGGAGTTGTGGCTACTTTAAAAGGTGGAAAGCCTGGTCCTACCATAGCGTTACGTGCAGACTTTGATGCATTACCAATACAAGAGGAAAATGATGTACCATACAAATCAAAGGTAAAAGGGGTCATGCATGCATGCGGACATGACGGTCATACAGCCCAATTATTAGTTTTAGCCAAAGCATTAAACCAATTAAAAAATGATTTATCTGGATCTATCGTCTTTATTCATCAACATGCGGAGGAGTATGCTCCTGGTGGCGCTAAGCCAATGATTGAAGATGGTTGTCTTGACGGTGTGGATGTTATATTCGGAACACATCTATGGGCAACGGAACCATTAGGAAAAATTCAGTATACAACTGGTCCTATAATGGCTGCTGCTGATCGATTTGAAATTCTTATAAAGGGAAAAGGAGGACATGGGGCACAACCTCACTATACGAAGGACTCTATTTTACTTGGTGCACAAATTGTCCAATCTCTTCAGCACATCGTGAGCCGTAGGGTAGATCCCATGGATTCAGTAGTTCTAAGCTTTGGTGCTTTTGAAGCGAAGAATGCCTTTAATGTTATTGCAGATTCAGCCAGACTAGAAGGAACAGTACGAACTTTTAGTGAAGAAGTACAAAACAATGTAATAAAGGAAATGGAGCAAATTGTTACAGGTATAGCAAGCAGTTTTGGTGCAGATGCAAAATTAAACTATTATAAAGGATATCCTGCTCTTATTAACCATCCAAATGAAGGGGAATTTGTTAAAGAAGTAGCTTCTACAACTCCTGGAATAGAAGAGGTTGAATTAATGAGACCTCAAATGGGTGGAGAGGACTTTAGTTACTACTTGCAGAATGTAAAAGGGGCATTTTTCTTTACTGGTGCAAAGGATCCAAATGTGGATGAGGCATACCCTCACCACCATCCGCGTTTTAATATTGATGAACGTTCTATGCTTTTAGCCGCTAAAACGTTAGGGCGATTAGTATTGTCTACTTCTATAAAGTAATTGTTTTCATTATAAGAAAAGCGCAAGGCGCCCCAATTACGCCTTTGTACAGCCCACGTCCTGTGGGCAACGGTCAAATCTTCGCCTGCCTAACTCCAAGTTATCATTAGAAAAAAGCTTATAAATTCTTACCTTTTTATAAAAAACGCTTAGGCAATCAGTTTATAGAAACATAAACTGATACTCCCTAAGCGTTTATTAATTATCTCATCTTCATTCACTGAATTAGTTTGCGGTGACGAAAGCTGTTTTTTGCATGATCTCCTAAAACATCGAGATAATGATAGTTTGCCACTGCTCCAACAATGGCACCGAATCCTGGAATCAATTGTAATGTTTTTGGTAGATCAATAAAATCACGATATTCTAACTGGAAGGTTTTCCAATCTATTGATTCCATATAAAACTCTTTACTAGGGAGATTCACTTTCTCTACTTCCCAGCTTTTTATTTTTTCAAGTGCAGCTTTCTTTTTATCTTCTTTCGAAAAAGCTAACTGAAATATAGTCAATAAAAATAACCGTTCCCTATAGTCAGAAACATCATATCCATAAATTTTTGCTGTATCGAATAAGAATTTCATCTTTATACTTAATAATAATGGAAAATCTGCCAAGCCTAATAATAGGCCCCCTGCTCCAGTGCCAGCCCCTTCAACAGCTGCGGTTCGTTTATACATTACAATTCTTTTTTCTATTAGCGTTTCTCGTACCTCTAACGAAGCCTCTTTAATAATCTCTTGATCTGAAAAGTAATCACTACCTGCCAAAGTTGCCTTCACCATGTTTTTTATACTCTCTGAGACGGTACGGTGAACTTTTTCTGGAATTTTATCATTAATTTTATTTTGCCAATTTTTCGCAATTTTATTTGTTATGGATAGGGGTTGTAATGCTTTTCTTTCCCATCGTTCAAGCTCTCGCTGTACCTTCTCCTCATACGTTGACATAAAACCCCTCCAATCCGTTTTGTAGAATAAAATTACATTGCATTGTATAACTTAGGTAATCTAAATAGCCCATGTAGTACAAATACAAGGAAGGTAATGACAAGACTAATGACACCTTCTATGAAATTAAAGGCTATAACAGATCCGATCCCAAACACAATTGCTTGAATACAGCCTAATACAAACAGCCAAAATTTATGACTTTTGAATTTTTCCATTGACGAAATAGGATATAAGTCGACCATTTTACTCGTATTGAAATGTAACCTTAACGTTTCGATTTGTAGAGCAGTCATATAAGCAAAAAGAGCAACAATGAACCATCTACCCCAATCAAGTTGAACAATACTTAAAAATAGCAAGCCTAATAAGGTTAAACGAATGTAAATGCCAAAATAATCATTTGCACGACTAAAGGCACGACTAAACATATAGTGATAAACGTTCTTTTGTTTAAATGAAACTAATTTATATAGAGGTGATAACCAATTCCGACTTCTTACTTTAGATTTGAGAGCAGGTACATCCGTAAAGGAGTTAGCAACTCGATAAAAGGTCATAATTGTTTGATCTTCAATTTCAACCAATCGGTCCCACTTTAAGCTATGATATTTTGATAAACGATAGAAGTACCCCAAATAAAAAATTATAAGTGCTCCAGCAATTCCACCAATAATCCAGATTGGCTGTATGGAAAAAAGAGCATAAACGCTAACACCAGTTAACCCTAACCGAATAATCGTATGAGTTAAATAACGAGCTTTCTCTTGAAGTCTCTGTTCTTCAAAACCAGCTGCTAGATTCCACCATTTTAAACCTATTAATAAGAAAAGAATGGATAATAGAAAGCTACCTGAAGAATGGACACGATCAAAAAATAAAGGTGCCAGGACTAACAAAAGTAAAGATAGCCAAATCGTTTCCATAACTAAACTATAGAAAATAGATGAACGAAAATAACCTTTTAGTTTTCCCTCTCGAGGAGTTAAAAAGAATAAATCTCCTTGCTTAGCAAATGTCCTAACGCGCCCCCTAGTGATGAACCATGTAAATACTAGAGTAAAAAAAAGTGTTGCAGGAAATGTCTCTGGTAACCACTGTAAAAATTGCCCATAATAATAACTACCAAATACGAATAAGAGATATATGGTGAAGAGAAACCCACTATTACCAATCAATTTTAAATATTTAATAGCCATCTCCCAATATTCACTTCGTCTATTTTGCCAGAGCTGTTTTTCATTCACCATCGTCATCTTCCCTCGTCATTTCAACATATATTTCATCTAAGTCCGCCCCAGGCATATTCGCTTGGATCTGTAACTCCTTTAATGTTCCTTGTAACAAAATTTTACCTTCATGAAGTAAAATAAAACGATCACAATATTTTTCAGCAGTTGCTAGAATATGAGTGGACATAAGTATGCCGCACCCTTCTGCCTTCATTTCTAGCATGCGATCTAAGAAGGACTTAATGCCGATAGGGTCTAGACCTACAAATGGTTCATCAGCAACGTATAGGGATGGACGAATTAAAAAGGCACACATAATCATTACCTTTTGTCTCATCCCTTTTGAAAAGTGACTTGGAAACCACTTCACCATTTTGGTCATTCTAAATTCCTTCAATAATCTTTCTGCTCGTTTTTTAAATGTTTCTTCATCAAGTCCATACGCCATTGCAGTTAATTCTAAATGCTCCCACAATGTCATTTCTTCGTATAAGAGGGGCATTTCAGGAATATAGGCTAACCCTTGGCGGTATTCATCACCACTTTCCGTCCAGGTCTTCCCTAACAGACGTACATGACCAGCATGGGGCTCCATTAATCCCAATATATGCTTTATTGTAGTACTTTTTCCAGCTCCATTTAGTCCAATTAACCCTACGATCTCATACTTATTTACGGTAAAAGATAAATCGTGTAACACTGGTTTGCTCCGTTGATAACCACCAGTTAATTTCTCAATTGTCAATAAAGGCTCCATTTTTCTATCCCCTTTTATAACAGCTAGTATAAATATTGCCAACTTGTACCATCTTTAACTATAACCAATTCTGTATCTTTTTTAAAGCTATGACCGTACAACTTGATCAGATTTTTCAGATGTAATGAAAATTAAACCCAGCATCGTGATGATAAGCATCATCACTAACCAGGCTACATAAAATGGGGAAATGTGAACCCTGATTATTCCTGCTATAAATGGAGATGAAATCGTTCCTACTGAAAATACTGCAGATAAAAATGCAAAGGCTTTTCCTCTGTCACCCTCGTTTATATTTTCTACTACAAGTGTCATTAATGCAGGGAAAATTAAACCTGAAGCAATCCCAAACAAAATTAAACTCCCAAAGGATGGTATCCCTTCAAGGATCATTATCCAGCATAATGCACCAGCCATAATACATAATCCAAATAAAGTTCTAACTTTCGCTGATATGCGGTGAACAGTTATAAAGCTAAGTATTAGTAAAGTCCCAATTCCTATCACTCCTGCCATTTGTCCAACAGAACTTTTAGACATTCCTTGTTCTATTGATAGAAATGGTAGTTCATACATTAAGGTTCCTTGACTAAACATAATTGCGAATCCCGTTAGAAATACAGGGAGAAGCGGTGGATAAAAAAACAATTGTAGCATTCCTGTACGATTCATTCCTCTTTGAATTGCCACTCTCGGCTGTGATAAATAAAAAATAGATAATAAAAAAGCAATCCCTGTTGTAAAACTTATCACATAATAAGCACCATCAGCTCCAAACCTTTCTCCTATAAAACCTCCTATTACAGGAGCAACAGCCATTGCCAATGTAACCATAAAGGTATTCATAGCCATATTCTTACTTTGTGATTGACTATTTTTTGCAAAGGATGCTAACAATGTCATACATGCCGGTGTTAAAAATGCTAAAACAAATCCGTTTATAATTCTTAGAATAAACAAGGTTGTAGTATTTACAACAAATGTGTGTGCAAATAATGAAATGGACAATAGAAATAACGGAAAGACAATAAACATTTTCGATCCATAACGATCAATATAAGAACCTGCAATCATATTTCCAGTTAAATTTACAAAAGATGTGGCGCTTAACATGATCCCAACAAGTAAGCTTCCTGCTCCTAATGAAACTGCCAACGGAGTAAATACGGGAAACTGCATATGTATACTTATAAATATTAAAAACAATATAATATATAAAACAAATTTTTCATTTCTATTTTGCATGAATACTCACTCCTTACATCAATAATCTATGAGTGAAATTTCTCTATTAGACATGCTTTTTTATAATTACAAAAATGTGGTAAACTAGGAAGGAAGTAAGCTAAATAGCTTTAGTGATTATCGGAGTATTTTTCAGGAACATTTTAAATGGATTTAGAAGGGGCGTTAGTTATGATAAAACATGATGATTGTATTTTTTGTAAAATAGTGAATGGTGATATTCCTTCTTCAAAAGTTTATGAAAACGATAAAGTTCTAGCCTTTTTAGATTTAAGCCAAGTTACAAAAGGACATACTCTCGTTATACCGAAAAATCATGAAGAAAATGTGTATGAATTATCAGAGGATAGTGCTAAAGCAGTCTTTACTGCCGTTCCTAAGATTGCAAAAGCCCTTAAGTCTGCCTTTAACCCAGTAGGACTAAATATGTTAAATAATAACGGAGAGAATGCTGGACAATCAGTATTCCATTATCATGTTCATCTTATTCCTCGCTATGGTAAGGGAGACGGATTTGGCGCTGTATGGCATGACCACAGTAACAAATATACTAGTGAAGATTTAAGTAATATAGCAAAGGAAATCTCTGCAAAGCTTTTATAGTAGAGGTTGACGTTTAGGCAATCGGTACTAATCCGGTTGCTTTATTTATGTGAGCAACAAGAAGAAATCCGATTACATAATTCCCCAGTAATATTCTTTTTTTTAGCATTTTCTAAGATTCTGTTAACTTATTTGACATTTTCTTTTATACTTTATAACATCTATACTTAAAAGTGAAAAAGGAAAACAAGAAATCATGTCGAATTAGATTACTATGAAATGGAGGAATAAAAATGAAAACAGTTTACAATTTTAACCCAGGGCCTAGTGCACTTCCAAAAGAGGTGCTTCAAGAAGCAAAAGAATCTATGTTTGATTACAAGGACTCTTCTTTATCTGTTATAGAGATGAGCCACAGAGGTCCATTATATGAGGAAATTCATTTTCAAGCTATAAATCGAGTAAGGGCTTTACTTGATGTTCCAGAGGAGTTTGACATTTTATTTATTCAAGGTGGAGCTAGCTTACAATTTGCAATGCTTCCTATGAACTTTTTAACACCAGAGAAAAAAGGTGCTTACGTATTGAGTGGTTCATGGTCTGAAAAAGCTTACCAAGAGGCTGAACGTATTGGAAATGCATATACACTTGCTTCATCAAAAGAGAATCAATTTCGATCCATTCCAAGTGTTGATTATAATCAATGTTCAGATGATACAAGCTATATTCACATTACATCAAACAATACCATTTTCGGAACACAATGGGCAGAATTTCCTAAAAAGACAAATATCCCTGTATTTGTTGATGCATCAAGCGATATTTTTAGCTATAAATTTGATTGGAACAATGTTGACGTTGTTTATGCAGGTGCACAAAAAAATGCTGGTCCATCTGGAGTGACAGTCGTAATTATGCGTAAATCATTAATGCAAGAAGGAAACAAATCTATACCTAAGATTCTATCATATGAAACACATGCAAAAAGCGATTCTCTCTACCATACTCCTCCTACTGGATCCATTTATTTGCTTGGATTAGTCATGAAATGGATTGAAGAAAATGGTGGCGTTGATGGAATGAAGGAAAAAGCTACTAACAAAGCTGCACTACTTTACGATGTTATTGATAATAGTAATAACTTTTATGTGGGACATGCCGAAAAGAACAGCCGTTCATTAATGAATGTGACATTCCGTATTGCAGATGAAGCGCTAGAGAAGAAATTTATTAAAGAAGCTGCCGAGAAAGGCTTTGAAGGTATAAAAGGACATCGTTCTGTTGGTGGATGTAGAGCTTCTATCTACAACGCAGTTCCTGTTGAACATGTGGAAGCTTTAGCACAATTTATGAAGGAATTCCAACAAAACAACTAATAACATCTTATTTTAATCACTAATTTCAAAAGTATCTAAAGGAAAAAGGTGAAAAAAAAATGAGTAAAACATCCTATTTATATGGCTTTATAATCGGAGGAACAATAGCAAGTGCCACAACACTTTTAACTACTACAAAGCCAGGAGAAGCTTTTCGTAATGATTTAGTCAGTTTCCAACAGGAATTTCTTACTAATTGGAATTCTTTAAAGAAAGATATTTCTGAGCTATTGATAAAAGCAAAGGATTTAAAAGAAACGACAATTCGTTACATAAACGAAAAACTACCTGAAATAATGGATCGTATTCACATGTTTAAAGATGAGTTAAAGCCGCACTTGATAGAGATTAAAGAGCAGGTGTTTCAACTGCAACATATTGTTGAAAATTTAAGAGAGACCTTATATAGCTATAAAGAAAACTAAGATACTACTTGGTACAAAATCCACATGAGGCGAATAACCTCTATGCAGAAAACAGTTAATATTATTTACATTGTGTATGGATAATTTCTATTCCGTCCTTATTATTTTTAACTTTTAATAGGGCGGAATATTACATTATTCATTTTTGGTTTTATTTTTTTTATGCTATCTATTGAATGAACACAATATCCTGTATAAGAACGTTTCAATTTTTCTACATGATGCGTTTCGTAAATTTATCAAAACTCTGACTCAGTGAAAATGAATAAAAAGTGTCATATATCTCCTATGCAAACTCACCATTGTTAATTATGCTTATAAATGTATTTTTATAAGATTTAATTAATTTTCAGAAAATACTGAAATGGTATTGAGAATAATTCATACATTATGTTATGATGTTATTATCATTTTCGTAGTAAAATATTGAATTTTAAAAATACTTACCATTTAGAAATTCAGGACGGGGGGACATTATGGAGCAGCAACAGCAATCAGAATCCATTAAACAGTCCATTATGTTTAGCCATAAAGTTGCTCAATTAAGTAAAGCTTTATGGAAATCAATTGAAAAGGATTGGCAATGCTGGATTAAACCTTATGATTTAAACATTAATGAGCATCATATTCTTTTAATAGCTTATCAACTTGAGGGTGCATCAATATCAGACATAGCTAAATTTGGAGTAATGCATGTTTCAACTGCATTTAATTTCTCTAAGAAATTAGAGGAAAGGGGATTACTTACATTTTCAAAACGTCAAAAAGACAAACGGAATACGTATGTGTTTTTAACAAAAGAAGGTGAATCCCTTCTAATTGAAACGTTAGAAACGTATAACCCTGCAGAATACGGGGTGTACAGCGGTTCCCTCCCTATAAAAGAATTATATGGTAAATTCCCTGAATTCTCTGAACTCATGAGTATCGTCAAGCATATTTATGGACCTGATTTCATTTCAATTTTCGAAGAGTCACTGTCAAAAATTGAAACAGAATTTAAAGAGGTGGATGGAAAATTAGTTTCGTTAGAAAATAGTAAACAAGAGATGAAATCATCATAATAATATATAATAATTTTTTTTAACCAGTGGTCAGACCACTGGTTTTTTACTTATTCCGTATAAATTCATTAATACTTCTAGTCATTTTACACCTGAATGGTTGTAGGTTATCACCTTTTATTTTTAAAAAAACACTTGATTTCTTCTCCAATAAAGCTTAAATTACATAAGTATGATTTTTTTGATCAAATATATAATGGAGGTGAAGTTAGGTGAATTGCTGGAAAACGATTTCTATTGAAAATCAATTTGGAAAAGAAAAATTATGGATGATATCTGCACTTATATCCATTTTATATTTTATATTTCATTTCGTCATTTTAAGTGCAATTGTTCCGACAACCACTTATTCTGATCATGGACTGCTATTATTGATCATCATTTTTTCTATCATTCCAGTACACCTTCTTCTTCACTGTATACCAATATGGCTTGTAGGAAAAAAAGCAACCTTTGGATATAGAAGAAATCAATGGCCTTATTTTTATTTCTCAACAAAAGAAGCAATACCAAAACAACTTTTATTGTTATCCATATCACTTCCAGCATTAACAATTACAGGAATCGCTATTATTCTATCTTTATTTATGCCAGAAATAATGCATTATCTTGCTATTGCTGCAGCACTTAACATAGGTATTTGTGTATGTGATTTTTTATATTTAATACAATTAAAATCAGCACCACGGGAAGCCTATATTGAGGAACACAGCAATGGCTATCATATTCTCTGTCCCAAAACCAAACATTAAAACGACTAATCGTTCGTTTTTCATATTTTATTTAAATTATGACATTTTTTGATAATAAATTTATTAAGTATTCCTTTTGCTCAGAATGAATATAATTCCGTTATAACAGAGCTCATCATAACTATTAGAATTCTATTTCCATGATGACCAATACTTCTGAGCTATGGGAGTGCTCAGATTAATTTTTTTGCATAATAAAAATGAGTGCCTTCAACATTTTAAAGTGAAGCACTCATTTTTTATTTTATGGAATTAATAACTTTATTTCAATTTGATTGTCAATTAGATCAAATTTACTTACTTTTATCTCAAATTCATTAGATATACCGTTCCTTATATCTAAATATAGTCGCCTATCTCTTGGATAAATATAAATCCAGTCAGGCAAATCTACAGTAGCCTCTATTATATTAAATACACTTTCAGCTGGTACATTAAAACGTCCAACTTGAAACGAACGTTCGATTAATTCAATATTACCATCCTCAGTAATGACTGGCTCTAACCTCATTTCTAATGGAATATTCATACCAAAGGCACTTAACACTGTTTGAAAATAAACATAATCCTCTAAATACAACTCATATGAATTAACTCCTCCTTGCTCTTTTTCTAGTTCTTTATTTAACCAATAATTTATATCTTCTTTTGTTGTAGAAATTGTAAATTCTGCACCACCTGAACTAAAATCTGTTGGAGGTATTCTTTCTAGATCATTGGATGAAGTTAAGAAAGAATTAATAAAAATAAGAATACCGACTATACATATGACTAGGATAAAACATAAGCTTAAAAACAATATTTTCCATAAATTTCTGTTTTTTCTTTCCATTTCGCACCTCCAAATAATAAAGATTATATGAATTTTACCAGAAACCTATTCATTTCAAACATATTTTGTTAAAGTAGAAAGGGAATACGTAAAATTAGGTGGGGGTTAATAGATGGCTATACCTTTCTTTTTATTTTCAATATTTTATTTATTTATGATTAACACAATGACAAACTCTCTTTGTATACAAAAGGAAATACCTGAAGAAAGAAGATCCAAAGTTTTTCGAACAATTAACGTATTAATTACAATACTTCTTACTTCATCCTATTTTCGAATTTTCCTAACATAAAAGTTCGATTAAATAAGTTTAACGAGTAGAGATGATATCTCTACTCGTTTTTTTGTTTATACTTATATTGTATGATGTTTTACAATTCTTCAAGTATAGATGTTCAAAAGGATGAAACTATATGCTATAGTAATTAAGATTGGCAGAAAAATACTATATTACATAAGGAGTGTTTACATGAAGAAATGGATGGTTTTACTATTTGCCAGCCTTTTATTAACAGTAGCAGCATGTACAAATGATACAAATAATACAGGTACAGACGCAAATATTGTTGTAGAAACAAGTGCTGGGAATATTACAGAGGAAGAGTTAGTACAAGCCTTAAAGGATCAATATGGAGAAAGAGTTCTGACAGAGCTTATCGAATTTAAAGTAATGGAAAATGAAGCTGAAAGTTTAGGAATCTCCGAAGATGATATAGATGCAGAGATTGAATCTTTGAAAGAAACTTTCGGCGCTACAAATGATGAGCAATTCTATCAAATGCTTGCAATGCAGCAAATTAATGGAGAAGAAGATCTTCGTAATCGTGTGATGATTCAGCTTGTACTAGAAGGACTTGTTGGACAAGGTGGAGAAATCTCAGATGAGGATATCCAAGCTGAATATGATCGAGGGGAAGAAGTAGAGGCTCGCCATATTGTTGTTAGTGATGAGGAGACTGCCCTTGACCTTATAGATCAGATTGAAGCTGGTGAGGATTTTGCTGAACTTGCTCAAGAGCATTCCATCGATCCTGGATCTGCCCAAGAGGGTGGAGACCTTGGTTTCTTCAAACGTGGAACGATGTTGGTACCATTTGAAGAAGCTGCTTTCCACCTTGAAATAGGGGAAATCAGTGGACCAGTTCGTACTCAGTATGGTTACCATGTTATTGAAGTTACTGATCGAAATCCTTTTGACGAAGACTTTGAAGATGTTGAAGAACAGTTACGAGGAACATTACAAAATCGTTTAGTTAATCAAATGTCCGAAAGACAAAGAGATTTATTTAGAGATATTGAAATTAATGTAGTGGATAGTCAATTCCAATCTGTTGAAGATAATTTCCAAGTAGACTAATAAAATCTTTTAGTGAAAGAAGGTCGTTTATAAAGGGAAGAGTTCTCCCCTCTATGGACGTTCTTCTTTTTTTGTTTTGGTAAGGGGTATGTTGGACGGTACCTCCAGACCACAATTTTTAAAATCAACATTAGCTTTTAACAACTTTATATATAATGGCTCAGTTATGGAACCGACCATTTTTATACCTTTAATAACGTTCACTAATGTTACACATTAAAGAAGATATTAGTCTAGACCTATTTCTCCCTTAAATTTTTTTATCTTTTCAGCCTCTTTAATTCTAAAATTTCCTACTATTTGATTGGCAAAATCATCCCAGTGCATTTCAGGATAATTTTCGTTATGGTAATCGTGTAATCTTTCTATCATTAACTGCATCTTTGCACCAGTTTGAACTACATACTCATTCCAAAATTGTTCTTCTGTTATCCCTAAATCAACAATCGTTTCTTCTATGCTTTTCTTTTCTGCATCAGATAACTTACCAGATTCAAACATTTCTCTTTCTTCTTTTGCTTGTTTCTTAGCATCTTCATCAGTTATTTCTATACCTATTTCTATTGCTTTATTTATTAAAGCTACTTTTAGTAGTTCAACTTCAAATGCAAATTTACTTGCTTCTTCTTTGGTATATCCATTTTCATTTTGAAGTGTTACAGCATACTGTTCATAATTCTTAATATCGAATTCATTTAAAGGATTTTGGAGACCCTCCCCGCCATTTTCACCCAAAGAAAATAGGTTAGGAGAAACAAGTAGAAATAACAACATTCCCACCGCCGCCAAAGCCATATAATACTTTAACCGTTGACGTTGTATGTTTCGTTTAAAAGTACTTTTTCCATCTATGTCAGTAAAAATCCTCTTCTTCAAACTTTCACGATCCACTTGATTCCATTCACTTTTTTCGTCTAACGATTTTAACGTTTGGTCCAACTCTTCCTTACTATTGTTTTGTTTCATGTTCATATCCCTCCTTCTCGAGCTCTTTCTTCAATAGTGGCATTGCTCTATGGAGTGTTACCTTCACTTTGTTTTCAGACCAATGTAAAATCTCACTTGTCTCATTTATGGAAAAACCTTTAATCTTCCTTAATATGATTACCTCTTTGTATGCAGGTTTGAGATTACTAATCCCTTTATAAAGGACTTTTACGTCTTCCTGAATCTTTAAGTTTTCTTCAGGTAAAGGGCTTGGATCCTTTTTATTATTTAGAAAGCTTTCTATCAATCTTAAAGGCTTTTTCTTTCTCACATAATCAATGGTCACGTTATGTGCGATACGAAATAACCATGTCTTTAATTCCGCTTTTCCTTCAAAGGATTCATAGTTTTCATAAGCCTTAATAAACGTTTCGTGAGTAAGATCCTGTCCTTGCTGGTAATCACGAACCATCATGCAAATATATTTAAAGATAGCATCACTGTATTGTTCATATGCTTCATCTATTATTGTTTTTGTATCTTTAGGCAAACCTACACCACCTTCTTTTCAAAAATTTCTATATTCAGACGTATGTACTCATTCAAAAGTTACAAATTTATAAAATAAAAAATAATACCCCATCGAAGGGTATTATTTTGGCTGTTTTCGCAAACTTTGTTGCTTTTAGAAAAGAGCCATTATTTTTTTAAAATCCAACCTGTTTAATCATACCATATACCTTTTCAATTCATTATCAAGGTCCTCTGTACTGTCACCTGTCAAAGTAGTCCGATCTGTTTCTTTCAATTTTTCTCTACTATTGTTATATCGTATTAAAATTTCTCTACCTTCTGTTTCTATTATTCTTTGCTCTTTTCGCCGTTCATCTATCACCGTGTAAACAAACATAATGCCACTAAAAATAATAGCTAAATAAATGACATATACCCACCATGGGGCAGATACGACTGCAGGTCCAGCATTTGTTAGTGTTAATAGTCGTACTACAAATGTAAGAAACAAGATGCCTAAAATAGAAAATATAATAGTAATGGGATTCATTTTGTTCTCCTTCCTCTAGTAAAAATTACTTTATACTCTATCTTTACGAAAAAGATATAAAAATATGATAGAAAGTTTAATAATAATAGTTTTTGGGAATCTGAAACCATAACATCAAAATGAGGAGGTACGGATTAAATGGAGACAATTAACAAGCTTGCAGATTTATCATATGGTGAATTTCAGCAACAATTAAATCAATATATCCTAACGCAATTAGAAGCAAGTGAAACGACCTCCCCACTTATTTATTTTCCTATCATTAATGATCGGGTAGAGGTATTCTTAATAGCTCACTGGGAATATGTTTGGAAAAATTGCTTGCATATGACATGGAACGACTGGCTTTATTCAGAATGCTATACTTTATTTCGGGAAGAGGTTGTGAATGATCTATTACATGAAATTGATAATAAAGAGGAGAAGGAAACAGTTATCTTTTAAAAAATATAAAAACTGAGTACTTGGAACCGGCCATGTACTCAGTTTTAAAGACATAAAGAACCCTATATATCTAAAGGTGGCTTATGAAAAGTAGGTTTATAGAAAGAACGATTATCCATTGGGAAAATTCGTTCACTGAATTCACCTGGTAAAACTCTTTCTAAAGCTCGATCCATCATATTCATTTTTGCATCAATATTATCTATCATATGTAAAATTTCTGCTTCACGAATTAACGGTGGCTTCGGACTACCCCATTCACCTTTTCCATGATGGCTTAATACAAGGTGCTGAAGGACCATTACTTCTTCTCCTTCAATCTCTAATTCCTTGGCAGCTTCCACTATCTCATTGGCTATTATGGAAATATGGCCTACTAATTTTCCTTCTGTCGTATACTCTGATACGATCGGACCAGCTAACTCCCGAACCTTACCTAAGTCATGTAGTATGATACCTGAATATAACAAATCCTTATCTAAAGTAGGATACAAATTAGTAATCCCCTTTGCTAATTCCAGCATGGAGACAACATGATAGGCTAGTCCTGATACGAATTCATGGTGATTTTTTGTTGCAGCAGGAGATACGGAAAAAGCTTGTTGATGCTTTTTAAATAAATGTCTTGTTAAACGTTGAATTTTTGCGTTGCTCATCTCAAAAATATACTGTGTTACAATTTCTAGCATTTCTTGAGGATCCATTGGGGCTGTTGGTAAAAAATCGGCTGGCTTTACTTGATCCATTGCTGTTGTGGGACGTATCGCTTTAATTTTTAATTGTCTCATCCCTCGAAATTCTTGAATATCTCCCTGAACATGGACAATAACTCCGTTTATAAAGGCCGCTTCATCTTCAGGTGATATACTCCATAGCTTTGCATCAATTTCACCTGTTTTATCTGACATTAGTAATGTTAAAAAAGGCTTTCCGTTACTAGCTGTACCCTTTTTTGCAGACTTAATTAATAAGTACATATCTATGCTATCACCAATTTGATGGTGATTAATTCCTTTTTTCATCAGTAAACCTCCTCTATTATCACCCATGTATATTTTCATAATTATACCATATTTACGTTTATTAGAGGAAAGATTGAAGGTGAGTATCTGACTATAATAGTAGATACACTCACCTTATATTCCTTGAATCTTTTAGACAATCAAACTAAAAAGAATAGTTATAAAAGTTTTATTTCTCATGCCTTTCTTCTTTAGAGATCATCATTATAAATTGAACAGCACCATCTTTGTTTTTTACAGTTGGAAACCCATCATGTATTTCACAGATACGTTTTACAATAGCCAGTCCTAAACCGAATTGTCCTTTGTTTCCTTTTCTAAATGGTGTAAAAATATGTTCAATTTCATCCTCCGGAATAGCGTCACCGTCATTGATAACACTTATAGTAGTTTTTTCGCCAATTTCATCAGCCACTATTTCTACTCGTTCCAATGCATAGCGGAGTGAATTTTCAACTAAATTTTCTAAGGAAACACTTAATAATTCCTTATTACCAAAAATAGTTTGATCATCTCCTTTGACGACAATCTTTACATCCTCTCTATGCAAGCGCAACCTTTCAGCAATGCCATATGCAATCGTACCAAACTCAAAATGTTCCTTTTCTGTAGGAATTTCTTTTATTGAATCAAGCTTTGTATAATAGAGCATGTCCTTTACTCTTTTTTCCATTCGCTTCGATTCCTCTAGAATGACATCCATCGTTTTTTCTAAATTATCCTTAGGTAATATCCCATCCTTAACAGACTTCGCATAGCTTTGAATGACCATAATAGGTGTTTTCAATTCGTGTGATGCATGCTGTATAAATGTCTTTTGTACGTTATCATAGCGTATTAAATTTTGTCGCATACTTTCAAATTGTCCTGAAAGTTTTTCAAAATCATCATCACCCTTCCAATGAAAGGGTTCTTTCCAATTCCTTTTTGCAATTTGGTCAAAATGATTACCAAGGCTTGCCAGTGGTTGTTTTAAATAATATTTAAGCCAAAAGGCTGGAACAAGGCTAAGAAGACCTGCTAACAACATAATATAAAAAAGTCGACTCCATAAACGATTTACCATTTGGTCACGATACGTATCCCACATAAAAGAGATAAAAAACGCTTCTCCACTAGGCATATTAATTCTATATACACTATAAAACAATGTTGCCTGATTGTATGTTAATTCATATCGCCCGCGTCTCGTCACTTGATTATATGCCCTAGCCCCCATTTCTGTTATCACTTCGCTAGGAACAGGGTCACCTTCAATGATTGTGAATTGATTCATTAAAATTATATGACCAACAGACCTCTCTGCTTCTCTACGTTCAATAAAATCTATTTCCGATTGTGGAATCGTATTTACTCCAAAGGGGTCCGTATATCTAGCTTGTTCCTGTTCAATAATACGATATGTTTCCTCTGTTAATGTACTTTTCAAGGAAATTGGATAAATGACACCGATGAGTAAGCCCACCATTAAAATGATAGAAATAAAGGAAAACCAAATTCTTCGTGTTAAATTCATTTTTATCATGAAGATAAAACCCTATATCCAAATCCATAAAGAGTTTCTAAATGGATTCTTGGTAATTTTTTTCTTACTCGACGTACTACATCATCTACGGCTCGTTCAGAACCATAGTAATCACTACCCCACACATACTCAATTATTTCTTCTCTAGATAGTGCCTTTCCTATATTACTCGTCAATAAAATAACTAAGTCTAATTCCTTTGTTGTAAGTTCAATGACCTCTTCATCATCAAACACCATTCTTCTTTTAGGATCTATTGTATATCCATTAAGTTCAAACTTTTCAATTTCTTGTTTTTCGTCAGGGTATACTCGTTCTAAAAGCTTTTTTGTTCGAATCACTAGTTCTTCTGGAAGAAAAGGTTTTGCGAGATAGTCATCACTTCCTAACTCTAATCCTAATACTCGATCTAAATCCTTATCTCGAGCAGAAATAAAGATAACTGGAGTATTTCCTTTAGACTTGATTGCTTTTAATAGCTGATAACCGTCCATACCTGGAAGCATAATATCTAACACCCATAGATGGGGATGAGTTTCAATCAACTCATATGCTTCATTTCCATCTGTAAGATGTTTCACCTTCCAACCTTCTCTTTCCATATATGCTTTAATTACTTCTCCCAAATTTTTTTCGTCTTCTACTAAATAAATTTGAATCCCTTTCATCGTCATCATCCTTTAACTGTTTTATGTAAGGCTTTAACAAGGAGATCTCTTTATATAACAATATTCTTCTAAAAGAGGGCGTTCAGAAAAGATATGAAATAAACCTTTTCGAACCGCCCCCCCCTCATTCCTTATCTAATTTGTGATCTTTTGTTTTTGGTACAAGTTCATAAATTTTTCCAGATTCTACAGCCTCAACAAATCGTAAAAGCCATTCATAATATTCCTTTGCATAAGCTAAACGTTCAATGTCATTTTCAATCTTACTTTTTAATTCTTCATCTTCAGTCAAGTTATAAATTTTCTCTAACTCTCCTATTGCTTCGTCTGCTTCTTCAATATTCGTTTCTGTAGCCTTTTTCCATTGTCGAGAGAAAAGAGCTGTAAATGATTTATACCAATCTTGCTCTGTTCGATAAAGGTCTTTTCTTACTCCCCGCCGGAATACTGGTTCTACCATTTTCATGTCGGATAACGATCGAACCCCAGTACTCATACTCGTTTTACTCATAGCTAACTCATCTCGCATATCATCTAAGGTCATTGGTGTATCTGAAAAATATAAAGCACCATACAATCGACCTATAGAAGGAGTTATTCCGTATAAAGTCATATTCTTCGCTATACTTTGAATAAATTGGTCCTTTGTTTCTTCATAGGTCACCCAATTTTTTTCATTCATTTTATCCATCTTATCTTCCTTATTCAAAGAAACAACCCCCATATACCCGATACACATTATGAAGATGATTTTACCAAAAGTTTGAGTAAGATTAAAGCGATTTCATAGATAATCAAATAGAATTTTTAAATATACTCTTTTTTAATACCTCTGGTAATAATGTTGTTGATTTTACTGTAAAGAGTCTCGCATCTACCCTGAAAATAAGATAGAAGCTGCCAATGTTCCCGCAAATGGAGAAGAAGAAGGTTTGCGGTTAGGGAATATACCTTAGAAAGAGATTTTCATCCTCCATGGTGCAAATTTACACTTGCATGGGCGGTCTACCCTAAAAAATCAGTGTTAGTTCAGGAAGGAATGCGGTGACTCCAGCGACGAGCATATGCTTCACGAAATAAACTTCGAGTTGTCTCGACGCAAATAACAACAGATCAACACTTTCAGAGGCAGAGACAGGCACATGTACTTTAGCAGTATACAAAATATATAGTGTGGAGGCTGAGGCATTCTTCTGCTAAAATCTCGTGTGATTTCACTCATTCCAATAGAATAAAATTATTTTCTTCCCTCATATTATAAATCTCCACTTCCATGAGCCATCTATCCCTTCAAAAAATAGTGAATAAAAGTATCACTTACCTAATAACAGAACTAATAAACTATACAAATGTAATGGAGGAGTCACTTATTTCACGTTGAATATGATGATGACATGTAAAAAACAATATCTGCCTTTCCTTAGCCATTTCATTTAAAATAGAAAGGACACGCTTGCGCCGTGTTCGATCAAGATTTACTAACGTCTCATCCATTATTATTGGAAACTTTATATAAGAAGGATCATTTAGCGCTAAGGAAAAACGGAAAGCTAAATATAGTAATTCACAGGTTCCACGACTCAATTGTGCAGGTTCAAATCGGATTCCATCGTTCCTCTCGATGATAAATCGTTGCTCACCTAATGGAGCAAAAACCTTTATATATTTCCCCTCTGTCATTTCACAAAAAAGAGTTTCAGCTTTTTTTATTACATTTGGCTGTTTATCTTTCTCATACACTTTTTTCACTTCCTCAATAATGTGATTGCTTAAGGAAGCGATAGTCCACCTTTTTACAATTGATTGAAGCTCCTCTTTCATTTGGGTAAAAATTTGTTTCACTTCTTCGTACGTTCCATCTTTCTCTAAAAATGATAATTCTTTTTCTAAAGCTGCTATGTTTTGGCGTAATTCATCGCTTTCCGATTCCAATTGCTCCCAATCAATTTTCAACCTTTTCTGTTCTTCAACTGGATCATAATCACCGTACAATAAAAGGTTAATAACTTTTTCTAATTCATTTTCATCAGGAATAATTATTTTCATCTTTATCCATTGCTGAAGCTTTTCATTCTTTAATTTTGTTTGCCTTTCAAAATCATTTCCATAATGACGAAACTCTTCTTCATTACTTACTTTCGCTTTATTAAGCATTCCATTTATCTCTCGTTGAATTTCTTCTAGTTCAATTTTCAATCGAGTAACCGTCTCTTTATAATGATTTCTCTGATGTTCCTTCTTATTTTGTTCTTGTTCCAATTCTCCTTGCTCTATTAAGAAATGCTTCAACCTATCCATTGAATGAATAATGGATAATTCATCATTTACTCCAATATTGTTTATTAATTCCTCAACCCTTTTCTCAAAAGCTATTTGTGATAATTCATATTGTTTTATTTTTTTTTCTATACGATTTACCTCTTCTTCATACTTTTTCCATTCCTCAACAGCTTGAAGAAGACTATTAAAATATTCTAAGCTCAATTTATTTGGAATATGGTATTTATCACACCATTCCTTTAATTCATTTAAAATAGATTCTATCTTCCCATTACATTGTAGGATTCTTTTTTCTTGCTCTTTTCGTTGCTCTCGAAGCATTTGTAGATGCTCAATTCCTTGCTCATAAAGACTGAGTTGCTTTTGATGTTTTTCTAGCTCTTCTTTCCATTTTTTTACGTCTGATAATTGATAATCAGTAAGGGCTAATTCCTTCTCCTCTAGTCGCTGACTAATAACTTCTTCTTTAATAAGAAATTTATTCTTAGTTTTTCTTATGGAAATTCTTTTAGTAATGATAAGAAAAAGAAAGATTAGAAATAGGCTACCCGATACAACTGTAACTAGCAATTCATTAAATAGAATAGACAGGAGGCTTGTTCCTAATAAAACAACACTTAAAACGACAAAAAATCTCTGCTGTTGTTTTTCCCGTTTGATCATAGCTTTATTTTGATTGATCATGTCGTTTTGCTGATCTTTCAACAGCGTTCTCTCAAAATCAATTTGAGTCCTACTCTCTACCACTTTAATGTTTCGTTTAAGTTCATCTATTTCCTTTGACGGAAGTAATGTTGTTGCAAGTTTTTCTACAGCTTCTTCTTTAAAGTCAAGCTCTCTCTCTAATCGATCTGCATCTTCAGAAAGACGTTGATCTGTTTCCTGTTCGATATTTAATCTTTGTTTAATGTCTTGTAATTGTCCTTTCATATAAGGGGAGAACGGAATAGATTCAAAGCTCTCACCGTTCATTTCTTTATCCCATCCTAGTTCTAAGGAGGACATTTTATTTATCAGATGCTCCTTTTCTATTTCCATGTTATGTAACTCCTGCTGCCTTCCTTTATACATTTCTTCATTTTGCAGGAGAGAATTAATCTCATTTCTCATGCTTGACCATTGTGGATGGAGGGAAAGTGAACTAATTTCTTCTTCTATAACCTGTAGTTTTACTTCTTCGTTTCTTAATAATGCTTGTTTATCCATTTTTTTATCTAAAAAATCATCTAATCTCTTCAAACCATTTTCAGGAAATGAGACAATATTGTTTTCATTCTCTATTAATAAGCGTTTCGATTCCCAATCCTTAGCTAAATCTATAAGTAATTCGTGCTTTTCAGCTTTATTCGTTTTTGTATTAATTTCATGTTGACTTTGTTTGTTTAAAGCTAGTTTTTGTTTAAAGGATTTCAATCTATTAGTCAATTCATCGTATTGATCTATACGTTCTTCCCACTTATTAACTTCCCTTTCCGTATCCTCTAGCTTTTTTACTAATACGTTCATTTCTGTTTTTTTACCACGAGGCTTAAATAACTGATCCATTTCTGAATGGAGTTTTTTTTGTAGATGAAAAACGGATTGTCCACCACCAATTCCAGTATCAAACAAAAGTTGATTTAAATCCTCTGGGTTCATGTTTCCTATTCCATTTAACCCTTCTAAATCGAAATGAAAGATTCCCTGAAAGCTACTAACATCCATATTTTTTAGAATTTCTTCTAAAGTTTTTTCATCACCAGTTTGGCCATCCTCAAAATAAACGGTTACATCACCTTTTACCTTTCGACCTTTTATCCGTTCAATTACAATACGTTCTTGTTGATCGTTTTCGATAGTTATAGTACCACCGTAAGCATTATATTCCATAGGTAAGTATTGATTTTCACCTTTTTTGGGAAATCCAAATAATATTCCCTTTAAAAAGGACATAAAAGTCGTTTTGCCAGACTCATTTTCTCCAAAGAAGAGTTGAATTCCTTTGTCAGTCAAATCCCAACTTACATCTTTCCACTTTCCATATCCGTATATATGAACCTTTACTAGCTTCATAATTTTTCCACCTCACTTATTAATGGTGAAAGTAATTTTTTTTCTGCCTGATCAATAATTTCTAAAATTTCCTCCTCCTCTAAATCTGTTATGTATTTCTTCATTATTGGATGTGAGAACACTGGATTGACCACACTGCTAATATCCTTTTCATCCTTAAGTGAATCAACAATTCGAACAATATCACCTAAAAGGTGCTCCTGTTCTCGAAGTCTTTCCCTATCAATAGAAGGTGAAGTTAATACATTTATATGATCTATCCAAACACTAGGAGTTGTAAAAATATCATTTCTCATTAATGCAAGTAAATTTTGTTGTTCATTATCCTCTATGAGCTGATCGTGTAACACACCATTTCCAATGATGTGGATTGTAAATAAATAGACTCGATTATCTATTCTCTTATATACTTCTTCTTCAATTCTATCTGCCAATTGATTAATTGTATTTAAATTATCTATAGAAATCGATATGGTCTCCCACAATACGGAAGCTGTATTAAAAAAGGACAAACTTGCATTACTCTTTGTTAGTTCAACATAATAAGCTCCCTTTTCTCCCGTTTCTTTTCTATTTCCACCTTGAATATTACCCGAATAAATAATTGGTGGATTGTGATGTAATAGTTGTCTTTTGTGTATATGTCCTAACGCCCAATAATCAAAATCTTTTTCCACTAGTTCCTTCACGGTAAATGGGGCATATGGTTCATGACCAAACTGTGTTTTTTCTTGTCCATGTAGTAAGGCAATATGGTAGGCATCCCTATCACCTACATGTTGATAGAGTGGGGCTGGATTATCGAAAAAAGCTTTAGAAGGATAACTAAACCCGTAAATATAAATACGATCATGGTCCTTATTTTCAATGTAAATTGGTTTAACATCCTTTTTAAAAATATGGACATTATCAGGCATCGTTGTTTTGTCTTTAGAATCAATCAGTGGGTCATGATTACCATGTATAATATAGAGAGGAATTTTCTGTTCGTTAAGACGTTCCGCTTGTTTTTTTAAAAACCATTGTCCTCTTAAATAACGTTGTTCACGATCATAAATATCACCAGAGATTAACACAAAATCCACATTTTTTTCTATAGCTTTACAAACGAGTTCCTCAAATGAATCGTACGTTGCTCTTTTTATTTTCTCAGTAAGTTGTTGCGGCATATCATAGTGAGTTCGAATAGATCGTCCAAGGTGAATATCCGCACAATGAATAAAACGGAGCATGTTTTTCACCCTTTCATTTTAGTAATATTTATCATATTTTACCACAAAATAAGAATGAATGTTCTCATGTTAAAAAACTATTTTATTTTGGTATAAACTTTGGGAATTAGAATATATATAGAATGAATCTTATAAAGAGGTGGGGAAAATGGGAAAATATTATTTAACAGCATTTGATCGACAGGGAACGCTAGTATTAAATGAGGTATTAGATGCAGCAGATGATATACAGGCACAAAACCTAGGTTTAAGAAGATTGTCAGAAAAAAGATTATTACAAAACCCAAGTCGCATTGTCCATTCTTCTGGGGGCTTGCTTTACTTCCATCAATAATACTTAGTAGTCTAATAAGTAAGAAAAGCACAAGGCGTTCCAATTACGCCTAGGTGCAGCCTAAGTCCTGTAGGAAACTATTGCATAACAAAAAATGTAGAAACCACCTAATAAAGGTGGTTTATTTTTGCTTATTACATATTCGTTTAGTTTTGCATCGAATAAAATGTTGCCGTTACTTTACCCAGTAGTCTTTCTTTATCGTCTTGTAGGACACATTCTACAAAATTTATATTTGACCCTTTTTTTACAAACTGCGCAGTAGCATGAATCTTCCCATCTCTACTCGTTCGAAAAAACTGTGTTTTTAATTCTAAGGTTACACCAGGTCGATCACTAAAGGCAGCGCATAGATGTCCCATAGCAGTATCAGCAATATACGTAAGAATACCTCCGTGAATAAAGCCTACGGGATTAAACATTATTTCTGTAACAGGTGCATCTATGTAAACTTTTTCTTGCCCTTCATCATATTCTATATTTAGATCTAACAAGGAATACATAAATTGTTGACCAGTATCATCTTGATGAACCTTTAATGCACGTTCAAAGTTGTCTCGTAGCTTCCTTTCATCCATTTGGTACACCTCAACTTTCTACTTTTTTATTATATATTTAGAGTCGACGTCTTCCCTGCAATCGAAAATAATGTTCGAATTTATTAACAATATTTCAATTATGAAATCCATTCAGTTACTAGAAAATAAGTCCTTTAACATATCAATTTTTTTATGTGTATATTCTTTATACCGATCAATATAGGTTTGAGGATCTTTAGGATTGGCAAAACGATCTATCTTGCCTGTGTTACGATCCACCCATTTGCTTGCAGCACCACAGCCTAAGCCAATAATTGTTTGAACCTCTTCCATAATCATAATATTATAGATACTTTCTTGCTCAGGTAATGCATACCCTACATTTTCAAGATTACCAAGAATGTTTTTTTGGCGATACAAATAATAAGGAACATATCCTTGCTCCTCCATCCAACGACTGGCAAGTTGCATCATTTCTCGAATTTCTTCTCGTTCTGCTACTTTATACTTTTCTTTATATTTCGTCATCTGAGATGCTCGCTTATACGAAAGGGTATGAACAGTTAAAGAAGTTGGGCGAAGTTGTTCTGTCTCCTCTAACGTATGATTTAATTCCTTTACCCCTTCCCCAGGGAGACCAATAATTAAGTCCATATTGATGTTCCTTAAGCCACTTTCATATGCTAGTCGATATTTATCAATGGTTTCTTTCACGGAATGGTGCCGCCCGATGGCTTTTAAGGTTTCATCTGTGAAGGACTGAGGATTAACACTTATACGATCTACCTTCCACTTTTTGAGTACTTCTATTTTTTCATGTGTAATTGTATCTGGACGTCCCGCTTCCACTGTCAGCTCTCTTACTTGATCCACATTTGGAAAAACATCATACATTTTCTCATATAAGGCATCCATTTGTTCTGCCGTAATACTTGTAGGGGTTCCACCACCATAATAGATTGTTGTTACTTTAATATTTTCGTCTTTTAACCATTTACCTGTTATCTCCATCTCATAATGTAATCCTTTTAAAAACTCCTCTACAGAACCATTTTTTCCATTAATAGCGTAAGCAGGGAAAGTACAATAGGCACACATCGTGGGACAAAAAGGTATTCCTATATAAATACTTACTTCCTCTTTTATTCGATCTAAATCAGGAACAACAGATAATTGTCTATCTACAATATTTTCAAGAAGGCTTATCTTTTCACTCTTCAATAAGTACTCTTCTTTTAGAGTTTCATGAATCTGTTGTTTTGTCTTCCCTTCTTTTCTCATGAAGTGATAGAGCTTCGTAGGACGAATTCCAGTTAGAATACCCCAGGGCTGTTCTATTTCCGTATAGTTTTCAAGTAATTTCAAAAGAACGATACTTGTCCCTTGTTTTTTTAACTTGATTTTCGGTTTGTCATCATTTCTCTGCAACGTTACCTCTTGAAAACCAATTTCTTTTCCATGCTCATTTAAGTAACCATAAACGTTCAGGGAATGGTCACTATTTTCCTCTTCATAAATGGATAGGTAAATCCCTTTATCAACGGACTCACTTTTTTCAATAAATGTCACTTCCGCTTCATCATTAAATAACTGTACAATCCGTTCACAACTTCGTTTATTTTTTTCCTCGATCCCGAAGAGTGTAATTGAATTCATCCTTTTTATTCCTTTCTAAACTACCAACATTATCTTACGTTCGATTTGAATTTTATCAAGGGGAGCATTAGATTGCAATGACAATGATACAATTCTTTTAAATACAAAAGGTGCGGTTAATAGAAACCGCACCTTTTACTTTCAGTTCTTATTTGTAAACGGCTGGATGTAACTGTTTCCTAAACACTTCTTTAACAGCATATCCAACTCCATTTTGATTATTCGATCTTGTTACCCAACCCGCTACATTTTTTAAATCTTGTGAAGCGTTACCCATCGCCACTCCTAACCCAGCTTGAGTAATCATTTCTTCATCATTTTCACTTGCTCCAATTGTGACCATTTCTTGTAGAGAAATCCCTAATTTACGCCCTAAAATTTGGAGACCTTTTGCCTTAGATACAGTACCATCTACTATATCTAGACTCCCTTCAGCGGAAGAAGTCATATGAACATTTCCAATAGTCTCTTTTATTTCTTCCATTGCATCTTGTCGTTCCTTTTCATTCCAGAACTGTGCTTTTATCTTTGGTACGGTTAATGGTTGATCAATTAAATGATGGCTCGGTGAGTCAACATAATTGATTGGATAGAACAGAGGGTCTCCTACACCAATATTCATTCTAGCAATTAAATGATGACGTATACGGACTTTATTTCCTATTGCATATTTTTCATGTAATAACCGTATATGACAATGGTAATTTTCTAATATATCCACAATTTGGTACACTCGTTCAGAATCTAACCTGCGTTCAAATATTGGTGATTCTAATTCTGATGCTACAAATGCTCCATCATGAGTGACTAAGTATGCATCCTCAAGTTTTAATGCTTTTGCAACTTTCTTTGCTGATGGAAATGATCGTCCAGTTGCTAAAGTGATATACACCCCTTTTTCTTTTACATACTCAATTGCTTCCTTCGTTTCCTTTGCCAACCGATGATTTGGTTTTAATAAGGTACCATCGATGTCTAACGCTAATAGACGAAATGTCACTGCTGCCAACTCCCTTCCTTGGTCCTTACCCGTATTGGTAATACATATATGTCCATTTAGAAATGAATAGAACCATTCGGAAAAGAAAACTTGGCTATAAGTACTGTTTTATTCGTACTACATTGGATTTATATTCATAGGAATGCAAAAAAAGTGAATCAGAACAAATAGTAATAAGTTTGGTATGGGGTTAGGTTATTCATAGGAATGCAGACCTTCATGCATGTAAAATTTTGTTGCACGGGGTTTTTGTACTCGGTCTTTTCGTACCTGGTTCAAGTTCTTTCATATATAAAGAAAAACGGACATGAAAAAATTTTCACATCCGATTAAGCATTTTCTTATTATTCTTGTGGTGCTGCACCATAAAGCTCTTCTAATGGTTCAGTAATCACTTTATTAATTTCTGTAATTAATTGACTCATGCGTTGCTCTGATTCCATTAATTTTGAAATTGTTTCGTGCTGTTGAACTAATTCAAACTGCTTTTGAGCTTGTTGAATCTCTTCTTCTGTAATTTGAGCACCTTGCATTTGCTTTTGTTGCAATTCAACTTGTACATTTCTAAAGTTATCAAGCATACGCTTTGCAACCTCATCACTATTTACTTGGTCGTGTAAATTTTTTAAGAGAGTAAACTCTTCACTTTCTTTTAAGACACTGGCAAGTTCGTGTGCCTTATCATAAGGATTTGCCATAAAACTATTTCCTCCTCAAATTTTGTACGCACATTCGAAGCAGAACGAATACTATGAACGAAAGATACGTATTTATTATTCTACCCTTACGACTATAACATGAAACATAGTGGAATTCATCCTATGAATAAAAATTCAAACTATTAGGAAAAGATATACAGCTTCATATATTTTCATTTATATAAGAATAGAAAAAACAAAAACAGGGAAGATTTTTTACAGCTTTTTTTAAAACGCTTATGACCTTATTATTTTCGTAAAATAATATAAGTCATATAAAGGTTCAAAACCAACTTTCTTATATAAGTTAATAGCCTGTTTAGACCCTTAACTATGAGAGTAAATATTTCTTACAAAAATATATAAATGATTACACCTTGAACGAAGCCAACTAGCGCCCCAATAAGTGCTCCTAGAGTAGCAATCATTTTTAACTCTCTTTTAGCAATACTAAGGAGCATCGTTTCTAGTTTTTCAAGGGGGAAATTATTTATTTGGTCCTGCACAATTTCTCGAATACCAATCTTTTTCATAACTGACTCTAAATTTCTTTCTACAACATAAGTAATTACTTCTACTATCGATGGAAAAATTGATTTTACGATAACCTCTTCATATTGCCTTGCCCAATCCTTCACCGGGGCATTCCACTGACCAATGATAGGAGTTTCATCTATAATACTTTCTACAATTTGTTCAATTTTTTCTTCTAATACAAAGCTAGACAATATATCGTCTGTTCTTTTATTTAAAATATTTTCATATTCATTTTTTAGCAAACGATTTAATAAATCATTTGTATTTTCATCCTGAATTAGTTTTGTTAACTCCTTCGTAATTAAAGTGGAAGGAGATACTCTTTGTAGCATCTTTCCGAATAATCCTCCCACATTTCCCTTCGTTTCAAAATAGCGACTTACTAGAATGTCAATTTGTTCTTTACCTTCAGGTGAATTAACGTATTCTTCTCCTTTTTTTAGAAGCCCTCGAGACACCGTTGGTATGTGACCTTCAATCTGCTTTTTCCATTCATCGGATAAAAGTTCTCCAACTCTTTTATGTCTATTTTCTGTAAGTACTTGCTCAATTTTACGTTTTATCGTTCTTTCATAGGAATCCCTCACCTGTTTTACTGACCAACGATCTCCCAAGTGTTCTCCTAATAAAGAATCAATTGTTCCTTCTTGATTCATAAACGAACGAACAATATGAATAAACTTCCCTTCTATTTCCTTTTGAAAGGAGCTTTCAAAAATCTTTTTGGAAATCCCCTCAGGAGTAACTAAGTGCTCCTCCACCATCTTCCCCAGCTGAAAGGCAATGTCTTCTCGTCTTTTTGGAATAAGACCTGGCGTAAAAGGAACGTGAAAGGGGCCTATTTTCACTGCATGGTACGGGCGCAACAGCATTCGAATGGCTATCAGGTTCGTCCCTCCACCTAATACAGCCCCAATTAACATAAGACCTACTATCCACAATGCATTAAAATCCATTCGTATCACCTTTTCTTTTCATCCTCTGCACATCTTAACAATGTTAGTCATAAGATACGATATCCACTACTACCTAGTAAAAAATGTGGTTTACCTAGTGCTAACGTTGAAACATGGAATGAGAATTCAACATAGATTCAATTTTAAACAATAGATATTAAATGAGGGATTATTGATGCTTTCCTTCACTTTTTACATTAATAACATGGAGATAAGTCACTATATTAAAACAAACCAAGTAATTATTCCAAAGAAGGTTGCATCCTTATGGAATATTCAATCACCGATGACTGCAACCATGTGTAACCATATTTTATCCATGAGTGTTGAAGTTGTTGTTGATCCACTGCTTGATGATTCTACGATGAAATTACAATCAACAGTATTTTCAAAGCTAGCAATTCCTAAACAAGAGAGAATTCAATGTATATACGACTCAGCCAATATGAAGTTTCATTTAGGTCCTACAGTCGGTGTCGTTCTTGGTGATATAAGAACGGATATTGAAGAGCCCTTTGGAATAATCACACCATATATAAAAGAAATGGCAAAACAAGCGTCTAAATTATTTATTCCATTCTTTGTTTTCTCTTATAAGAATGTAAATGGTTCTTTTGTAGATGGATTCGTCCTTCGAGATAATAAATGGTGTGAAGAAAACTTTCTTTTACCACAAGTTATTTATAACCGTATCGGTCGAAGAGATCAAGAATTCTCCACGAGAGGACAGAATTTTTTCAACCTTTTAAAGGAGTTCCATATTCCGTATTTTAATGATCAATTCATACACAAGTGGAAAACCTTTACTTTCTTCTATAATGAACCAATTCTACAACCCTATATTCCTGAAACGAGACATTTGCGATCAAAAAAGGATTTATTAGATATGTTCGAACGTTATACCTCTATTTACTTAAAACCTTTTTGGGGAAAAGAAGGATCAGGAATTATTCTTATAGAAAAACAAAGTGAGAACCGTTATTTAATCACGTACCCGCAAGATAGTGATTGGGAAACAAAAATATCTACTTCTTTAAATGAACTTTTAATGCTATTAAAAGATAGAATAAATAGAAGGTTGTATCTAGTACAACAAAAAATATATACGAAAGAAATCTTTGATTCAGCTATAGACTTTCGAATTCTTTGCATAAAAAATCATCGTGGTTATTGGGAAACGTGCTCTTCTATTGCAAGAATAGGACAGAAAAATAAAATAGTTTCTAACCTCTCACAAGGGGGAACACAAAAAAAATCAATAGATGTTCTAGAAAATCTAATGTCCAAAAATGAAGCCCTCCAAATGGATCGACTTTTGCGAGAGCTTGCTCTTCAATGTGCAAATGTTATAGATCAAGAAGCAAGCGGAATTTACGGGGAATTAGGTTTTGACTTTATGGTTGATAATCGTAATCGCGTTTGGATTTTAGAAGTGAATATTAAGCCTTCCAAAAGTGAATTTAGACAAATGGAAGGGAAAACTCCTCCTTCTATAATACAAATTCTACTTTTTGCTGCCTCTTTAACGCACTTTTAATATTTTGTAATGAAGGAGAGCTTATCATGAGTTCACTAGGTATCCTACAGCTGAATCCAACTATTCATAACGAATATATGAATGAATTAGCTAAGAGCTGTTCCTTAGCTGGAATAGATGTTATTTCCTTTTCTCCATTTAACTATGACGAAAAAAACAATAGTGTAAAAGGTTTACTTTTCAACAGAGATAAGAATTTTTGGAATAAAACTACGTATCCACTTCCTTTATATATATATGATCGTATATTTTTTCCAAGCAACAAAAGCATTCATCCGCAAATAAATAGAATGCTTAATCAAATAAAAGAAAAAACAACTTTTCTGGGGACTGGACTTCCAAATAAATGGACTGTATATAAATGGTTAAATGACAACCATTTTATTAAGGAATTCTTACCACCAACTGAACTTTTAAAGAAAAGCACTTTGCAAACATTTTTAAATCAATATGGAGAGATAATTATCAAACCAATTTTCGGTTCAAATGGCATCGGGATATATGTTATTGAAAGGAAAAGGGGGGATCTATTTTCTATTTATTGTGGAAAAAGAAAGCAACATCACCTTATTCGTGGTGAAATAGAAACTCTCCATCAATATTTAATAGAAAATGTGATTTCCAGTAACTATTTAATTCAACCTATGCTTTCACTTAAAGTTGGTGAGCAGCCTTTTGACTTAAGAACTATCCTCCATAAAACTTCTTCACAAAAATGGATAGTTGTTGGAAACGGCTTTAGAATAGGAAATAATAGAAGTTTTATTTCTAACCTGCATGGTGGAGGAATTGTTTCTCCATCTATGAAAATATCAAAGAAGTATATGGAAAGTGTAAAAAAAACGGTGAAGCAGTTGTTACATGTTATCCCTTATCATTTAAATAACTATCATCATCCATTATTTGAATTAGGAATTGATCTAGGTATCGATCTAGATGGAAATGTTTGGATACTGGAGATAAATTCAAAACCTGGTTATCAAACTGTGATGAAAACTACCACACCTGAAAAAAGATTAGAAATCTATAAAGGGATCATACAAATTATCGAACACACTTCCATTCCTAAATCAAAAAATAATGACATACTTTAATGAAAAATTCTATATTGTGTTAAAGGAGTGTAAAAAATGCCTCATATGGTTGAGATAAAACAACTAGAATCAAATGATCATGCATATAAACTTTTTATCTCGAACAATTATTTAAGTGAATGGAATATTCAAGAAGGAACAGAGAAGAACGTTCAATTTGGTACAAAAGAAGTGACTTGCACTGTCCATTCTAAAGAGGACATTACAAATGATACTTGTTTCCTTTCCAATCGCGCATGGAATAAATTATGTATTCCATATCCAATTAAGCTTTCAATAGAATATGACAACGTAGAAAGAATTTTCATTGGTCCCATTATCGGCATATACACTGCTGGATTTACCGGAAGCATATTAAGACCTGTAGGAGAAAGATCGTTTTTATTTGCAAAATACCTTCACGCTGCAAGGACAACTGGAGCACTTGCTATTATATTTGGATCACACCATATTGATTGGGAGAACGAAACGATGGAGGGCTACTCCTTTCAAGAAACAGGATGGAAAAAAATAAAGGTTCCAATTCCTAATGTTGTATACGATCGTTTACCTAACAGAAGAACAGAAATGCACCCTACGTATTCTGAAATAAAAGAACGTCTCCAAAAAAACTACCAAATCCCTTGGTTTAACCCTGGATTTTTTGATAAATCTCACATATACGAACAACTAATTAACCTTTCCGATGTGAATAAATATTTACCTACTACCATTACTAGTCCAACTGACAAAGAAATAAAGTCCTTTATTAATCAATATAAACATGTCTATATAAAACCAAAGAATGGAAGTCTCGGTATGGGAATTCATCAAGTACTGTTTGATGACAAAGAAAATTATTATTACTGTCGTTTTCGAGACCACATTCGTAACCGTCTTAGAAGGTACGGATCTCTTACAAGATTATTACAAAACCAATTCCCAAATGGCTTTGATCAAATGGTCGTTCAACAAGGAATATCATTATTGAAATATCAAAACAATCCTATTGACTTTAGGGTTCACACGAATAAAGACGAAATGGGGAAATGGCGTATTAGTGCAATAGCTGCCAAAATCGCTGGATCTGGAAGTGTAACAACCCATGTTAAGAGTGGTGGACATATTAAGTCAATAAATGAAATATGGGAGGATTTAAAATTACGGAAATCATTACTAGAGGAATTAAAGACAACTGCACTGCATTTAACGTACGCAATCGATAAAACAACAGATGGAATTGTGGGGGAAATTGGATTTGACATAGGAATTGACCAAAATGAAGACATTTGGATGTTTGAAGCCAATTCAAAACCAGGAAGAACAATTTTTTCTCATCCAAAATTAAAACAAGAGGATCAATTAACGAGGAAATTACCAATGAATTATGCTAACTATTTATATAAAGAAGCCATTATGGATTATAGCGCGAATGACGAAGTAACAATTTAACCGAAAACCTACAAAATATTTATGAAGGATGGTTTAAATTGAATATTTCTTTATATAGAAGAAATAAAAACGTCATTATTCTTGTAGCACCTAAAGAGGACACATTATTTACGGGTGAAATTGAATATTATATGAAATTGTTATACGCCATTCAAAAGAAAGGGGGGACTGGTTACATTCTTCCTATTAGTAAATCTAATCAATCATTCGGGTTTCAATGGAATGAAGAGGCTAATTATTGGATGAAGGTTAAATGTCCAAAGCCTTCATTCGTATACAATCGTTACCCTTATCGTCGCAAAGAAAAGGAAGAATTTTTTCAGTCCTACCTTTCATGGCTAAATAAAGAGGGTATTCCATATTTCAACCACTGTTTTTTTAATAAAGTATCCATTTGGAAATTAGTGTTACAACATCAACAATTAAAAATTCATTTTCCACAAACAGATCTCTTACGGACAAAGAAAGATCTCCACTCATTTCTAGAAGCTTGTCCAACTACTTTTTTAAAAGAAAGCTCTGGTTCTCAAGGACACGGCATATGGAAGATTGAACGACATGCAAATAAATATACTCTATACTCCCAAGAAAAAACATTCTCTTCCCTTTCCTACGCAAAATTAGCCAATTTACTTAAACCTATCATTCAAAAGGAAAACACTCTCATGCAAAAAGGATTAACTTTTCCTAAAATTGATGATAATCCTTATGACTACCGAGTTTTAATGCTATATTGTGAAAACGAATGGCATGTTGTTGGTATCGGCATACGTCATGCAGCCCATGGAGGGTTTACTACACATGTTCCACAAGGGGGGCAAATGCTCTCAATGGATGATATTACAGTACGTCCCCAGTTAAAACAGGTATTACATGTAGGAAACTTAATTGGGACAATGCTTCAGGAAGAATATATTCACATTAAAGAGTTTTCCTTTGACTTTGCCCTTGATTATTCTCACCATTTTTGGATTTTAGATATTAATAGTAAGCCTATGTCTTTTGATGAACAAAAAATTCAAAAGCGAAGAATAATATTATTAACAAAAATTTTTATGGAAGAAGGTTAGTGTTATAACAATTATTAATATAAGTAGGATAACTTCCCTTTCATTTGATAAAAATAGTAAATGAGGAGGGATATTGTTATGGATAAAAAAGATTCAAATTTTGAAGGCCGAGACCGTGCAATGGTTGATGTTGATCGAATGACGAATGAAGGTTTAGCAGGTGGTAAAGATCATATTACTTTTAGTAAAAGACAAATAGATGAAGCACAAGATTTGAAGGAAGAATCACCACCATATCACGCTAAAGAATAAAAAAACGATAAAAAAAGACCGAACGTCATTGTTCGGTCTTTCAACTTGGAAAAGTACTTCACTAGCACTCAGACCGTAGTTTATATATACTAGATATGGAACCTTAATAAAGGAGTACTAGAATAATGCTCAATCGACTCAAAGACAATTATGCACATGCAATTTCAAACAATTTTAATGACATACCATCAACATATCGATTAAAACTATCCGATCATACTGGGGACAGCATCATCTTCGATAAACGAAACCTTTCTAGTGATGAAATACAACTGCTAGAAACACTTTTCAATTCTAACAATGATGCTTTCTATACTCCGAAAAATGAAAAAGAACAAATATTATACAATTTACTTGTAGAGAGTATGGAGCCAGATCTAACAATTCTAAAAAAGAGTTACACCTCTCCTTTTCGATTTGTTTATTTTTATATTCAAGGTTCTATTGGAGATCACGGTGAATTTGAAGAAGCATTGAAAAACCTATTTTCATCGTCGCAAGAGGTTTTGTGGATTAATTCTAATCACGGTTTTTTTATACAGTTGATGAACATAGAGGAAGAAGAGGAAATTCCAATTGATTCTATCGTTGACACCATTGCCTCAGACTTTTTTGTTCAGCTCTATGTTTATGTTGGTTCCTCTATGTCAAATGTGGAAGATATGAAGGAACGGTTTATATGGGAAAAAGATATGTTCGATGTAACAAGACAAGTTATGCCATCAAAAAAAATATTTATTGAACATGAAATTATTCCATACCTTCTTCTCCGTGACATAAAAGATACAACAAAAAATACATTAATAACAATGCTTTCACCCGTTATAGATGATCAGCAGCTGTTAGAGTCTGTTAAGTTTTATCTAGAGTGTAATATGAATACCAGTTTAGCTGCTAAAAAAATGTTCATGCATCGAAATACACTTCAATACCGAGTGGATAAATTTATTGAAAAAACATCAATAGATATTAAACGTTTTCCAAATGCAGTAGCAGTTTACTTTTTGTTTATATTACTGCAACACACACATCCTGATGACTAGACACAATATTGTAACAATAATCAAAGATATAAAGTCACAACTTGTACTCTCTTTCCCAAAGACCTTCGTCCAACGGATAAATCACTGGGATAGTAGTTCTAGATACCTTTTCGTGGAGTAGGATGACTCATTTCTTTATCGTCTATTTACACTAAATTACTTCGTTAAAATAACAACGTTTGCAATTTGCATAAAAAAACCGCCTATTTTTTATGCAACATTACAGTAGTTTTGAAAACCTTTTCATTATACACTATGTCTAGAAATCAAAAATGAATGGAACGTTACTACGTTCACATAATTTAAGGAGTGGAATTCATGGCAGATATTACTTTTAAAGGTCTCTACAAAATCTATCCTGGAGACGTACAAGCAGTAACTGACTTCAATTTAAAAATTGAAGATAAAGAATTTATCGTATTCGTTGGACCATCAGGTTGTGGTAAATCTACAACACTTCGTATGGTTGCCGGTCTTGAAGAAATTTCAAAAGGTGAGTTATATATCGGAGACACTCTAGTAAACGATATCGCACCAAAAGATCGTGACATCGCGATGGTATTCCAAAACTATGCACTTTATCCACATATGAATGTATATGATAACATGGCTTTTGGTCTTAAGCTTCGTAAGTTTAAGAAAGACGAAATTGAAAGACGTGTACAAGAAGCTGCAAAAATCCTTGGTCTAGAAGAAATGTTAGATCGTAAGCCTAAAGCAATGTCTGGTGGTCAGCGTCAACGTGTTGCACTTGGTCGTGCAATCGTTCGTGATCCAAAAGTATTCCTTATGGATGAGCCATTATCTAACCTTGATGCAAAGCTACGTGTACAAATGCGTGCTGAGATCTCTAAACTACACCAACGTCTACAAACAACAACAATTTATGTAACGCATGACCAAACAGAAGCGATGACAATGGCGACTCGTATCGTTGTTATGAAAGACGGAGTTGTTCAACAAGTAGGTGCTCCAAAAGATATCTATGATAATCCAGAAAACGTATTCGTTGGTGGATTCATCGGTGCACCATCTATGAACTTCCTTACTGGTAAATTAACTGATGGTTTCTTCGAAGTTAATGGGTACAAAGTAAAAGTTCCTGAAGGAAAAATGAAGCCTCTTGAAAAGTTCAATGGAAAAGACATCATCCTTGGAGTACGTCCTGAGGACATCCACGATGAGCCTGTATTCATTGAATCTTCAAAAGAAACTAGCTTCGAAGCTAAAATCGAAGTATCAGAATTAATGGGTGCGGAAACATTCCTTTACTCTAAAGTTGGTGGTCAAGACTTTATTGCACGTGTAGATTCCCGTACTGATATCGGTGCTGGTAGCTCTCTAACTATGGCAATTGATATGAACAAAGTTCACTTCTTCGACCCTGCAACTGAATTACGTTTACGTTAATAACAAGAGGCTGTCCAATCAAGTCATTGAATGACTTATGAGGACAGCCTCTCTTTTTTAAATTATGTATTTTTTTATAAAAGTGTAGGATATACATTTATATATCTTCATTAACAAGAATTACTTCATCCTTTAAACATTCCTTACACAATAATAAGTGGGGACATAAATGTTCTTCATTATCATTTTTAATACCATCCTCTAATTTCATTAGATCAATGGATTCATATGCACTATAATCATCATAATAATCATGAAGGCGTCCCTCATCCTCCATTATCGTTTGACAAGATGGACACTTTTTGTTTATTTTCTCCATACCATTACACACTGGACAAAAACTCAATTTCCCCACTCCTTTACCTGAAAATTCCCCCCAAGTGCAAGATTACTTGCATGTGAGGTCTACTGAAAAAATCGATAATCCTAATATAGATACTCTATTCATTCGCTACACCACACTTCCCTTTCACCACAAGGGCATAAGTGCGACATCTGATGTGATTCCACTCATTCCAATTGGATAAAAATTATTTCATCTCCCATGGTGCAAATCTCCACTTGCATGGGTGGTCTACCCCATAATAACAATTATCGAACTTATGAATACTAACAAATAAAGGTTAAGTTAATCATTCGTTTCATCCACTAATGCAGTAATACTTAAATCATCTTACAAAAAGAGGATGGAGCTTGTCCATCCCCTTTACAGCCATGTTATTCATTTACATTATTGTTGTTGACCGCCAAATTGTTGCTCAGCCATAGATACTAGACGCTTTGTAATTTCTCCACCAACAGATCCGTTAGCACGAGAAGTAGCATCTGGTCCTAGCTGAACTCCAAACTCTTGTGCAATCTCATATTTCATTTGATCAAGAGCTTGTTGTACTCCAGGAACAAGTAATTGGTTTGAACTGTTGTTGTTTGCCATGTGTCTCACCTCCTGTCGTAATCATAGTATGATTCATTTGTTTTCAGGTATGTAAAAATCTAATTAGCAATTTTTAGGTAACGATGATAGAAACGATGATATCGGCATTTTAAGCAAATAAATAATGTGAATTAGAAAAAAGAAACCTAGGATCCAATTCCTTATTATGCATATTTTCCAGTCTTATTTAATTGTTCGGCAGATGACGCAACATGAGAATATGCTCATTATAAAAATTAAAAGACCGTCCAGTCATTTTATAATGACCTTTAGACAGTCTTTTTTGAAGTGAATACTACTATGATATTTTGTTCTCAATTTTTCTATTCTTTAATTAATGTGGGTTCCGTTACAGCTTGAATGTCCTCAAAGCTATAGTCACCTAAAATTTCCTTTAAAACTAAACCGCGATCAGTCACATCGATCACTGCTCGATCCGTAATGATACGATTAACAACTCCCATTCCAGTTAAGGGTAAGCTGCATGTATTTAATATTTTAGGGGCGCCGTTCCTGTTCACATGCTCCATAATAATAACGACTTTCTTTGCTCCATGAACAAGATCCATGGCACCACCCATTCCCTTAATCATTTTTCCTGGGATCATCCAGTTTGCTAAATCTCCATTTTCTGCAACTTCCATAGCTCCTAATATTGCAACATCAATATGTCCTCCACGGATCATTGCAAAAGATTCTGCACTACTAAAAAAGGAGGCTCCGTCAACAGTTGTTACTGTTTCTTTTCCGGCATTAATTAAATCTGCATCTACCTCTTCCTCCGTTGGAAAAGGACCAATACCTAATAATCCATTTTCTGATTGTAAAATAACTTGTTTATTTTTAGAAATAAAATTTGCTACCATCGTAGGCATACCAATTCCCAGATTTACATAATCGCCGTCATGGATTTCTTTTTCAGCTCTTCTTGCAATGAGCTCTCTCAATGCTTTCCGATCAACTGCCATTTCATTCCCTCCTTACTTTTTATGATTGGGCGATCGTTCTTCTTTCTATCCGCTTTTCTTGTTTTCCAACTATTAATTTATTTACGTAAATACTCGGTGTATGAATATGCTCCGGGTTTAATTCCCCAGTTTTAACCAAGTTTTCAACCTCTGCAATGGTTACCTTACCTGCAGCAGCCATCATAGGATTAAAATTTTGTGCTGTCAATCGATAGATCAAGTTTCCGTGAAGATCCCCTTTATAAGCTCGAATGAGGCTATAGTCAGCTGTAATTGCTTTTTCAAGTAGATATTCTTTTCCGTCAAAGGTTCGTACTTCCTTCCCTTCAGCAATCTTCGTTCCTACTCCTGCTGGTGTGTAAAATGCAGGAATACCAGCTCCACCGGCACGTATTCTTTCAGCAAGAGTCCCTTGGGGAATAAGCTCTACCTCCAATTCACCCGCTAGCACTTGCCGTTCAAACTCTTTGTTTTCGCCAACATACGATGCCATTATCTTTTTGATTTGCTTATTTTCTAATAGTAAGCCTAGACCCCAATCGTCCACACCGCAATTGTTTGATATAATTGTCAAGTCCTTTACACCTGACTCTCTAAGTCCTTTAATTAAATTTTCAGGTATTCCACATAAACCAAATCCACCAACAAGTAATGTAGAGTCATCTTCAATATTTTCTACAGCTTCCGTAAACGAGTTTAATATTTCTTTCATCTCTTCTCCCCTCCATTCAATGTATTTATTAAACAATCTTCTTAAACTGGATAAACAGAATGCTTCCGATCTGTAAAAACTTCATATTTTGATGAATAATGTTCAAAGCGTGAAACTAAAGCATTTCTGAGGTGATCAGCTGGAACAACATCATCAACAATCAACTCAGAAGCTAGTCTGTATATATCAATATTTTCTTCGTATTCCTTTCGCTTTTCTTGAATAAATGGAAGCCGTTCTTCAGTGGGCAGTGAACTTATTTTATTAGCATAGACGGCATTGACGGCAGCTTCAGGCCCCATAACTGCTATTTGTGCAGACGGTAATGCTATACAGCAGTCAGGTTCAAATGCAGGACCCGCCATAGCATAAAGTCCAGCCCCATACGCTTTTCTAACAATGACAGAAATTTTCGGCACAGTAGCTTCTGCCATGGCTGAAATCATTTTAGCACCATGTCGAATAATTCCTGCTCTTTCCACCTTTGTTCCGATCATAAATCCAGGCACATCTGCTAAGAATAATAATGGGATATGGTAGGCATCGCATAAGGTAATGAATCTAGCGGCTTTATCGGCAGAATCGTGAAAAAGGACGCCTCCTTTCTGTTTAGGCTGATTAGCAATAATACCAACGGACATACCATTCAATCTTGCAAAACCTGTTATAAGCTCCTTTGCAAACAGCTTTTTCATTTCGAAAAAACTACCATTATCGATAATGCCATCAATAAAGTCGTACATGTTAAAAGGGGTATTTTGATTTTCCGGTATGATTTCTTCTAATGTTTTTTCCAAATCCATTGGTGGGACAGATTTCTGTACTGTAGGTTTTGATAGATAATTTGAAGGGAAGTAACTAAGGTAATCTTTTGCTTGATGAATAGCCTCCTCTTCCGTAGATACAAGGATATCGCCACAACCGGAAATAGAGCAGTGCATTCGTGCTCCTCCCATTTCTTCAAGAGAAACCTTTTCACCAATTACCATCTCTGCCATCCTAGGTGAACCTAAATACATGGAAGCATTTCCATCTACCATCATTACTACGTCACAAAATGCGGGGATATACGCACCTCCTGCTGCAGAGGGACCAAAAAGAAGACAAATTTGTGGTATTTTTCCTGAAAGCTTAACTTGGTTATAAAAAATTCTTCCGGCACCTCGTCTACCGGGAAACATTTCAATTTGATCTGTAATTCTTGCTCCTGCAGAATCTACAAGATAAAGAAGTGGAGTCTTTAGCTTTTCAGCTTTTTCTTGAATCCGAATTATTTTTTCTACTGTTTTTGCCCCCCATGATCCTGCTTTAACAGTAGAATCGTTTGCCATGACACATACGTTTTTTCCTTGAACCTTTCCTACTGCCGTAATAACGCCATCTGCTGGCAGATTATTTTCCTGACAATTGGCAAACATCCCGTCTTCATTCCATTCCCCCTTATCAAAAAGTAATTCTAAACGTTTTCTAACAAATAACTTCCCTTTAGTTTGATTTGCCTGATGGTATTTATCTGAACCACCTTTTTCAATATTGTTAACGAGTTCACTCCACCTATTATCCTTACTCATTCACCAACACCTCCATCACCGTTAACTTCCTTATTCACCTGTAAAATGTGGGTTTCTTTTTTCTTTAAATGAAGCTAGACCTTCTAGACGATCTTTTGTAGGGATGACTACTTCATAGGCATTTTCTTCTAATTTTAATGCAGTGTTTAGTTCCATTTCGGCACCTTGATTCATTGCATATTTAGCTTGCTTCATTGCTATTGGGCCATTTCTACAAATTTTATGAGCTAAATTCTCAGCAGTAGTTAGTAATTCAGCAGCTGGAGCAACCTTCAATACTAAGCCCCATTGTAATGCAGTGTTTGCTAATATTTTTTCCCCTGTAAAAATCATTTCCTTTGCTCTTTGCATTCCGATTGCTCTTGGTAAGCGTTGCGTTCCTCCTGCTCCTGGTATAATACCTAAGCTTGTTTCTGTTAGTGCAAATGTTGCGTTATCGGATGATATTCTTAAATCACATGCTAAAACTAATTCTAAGCCCCCTCCAATTGCAGCTCCATTAATTGCAGCAATAACAGGTATTGGAATATGTTCGATTTTATTTATCGTGTGCCGAATTTTTTTTACAGCCTCCTTCACTTGCTGTTCTGTCATTCCTCCTCTTTCCTTTAAATCAGCCCCAGCACAAAAAACGTTATTTCCATCACCAGTTATAATGATTGCTCTAACGTTGTCATTCTCTTCCCACTGATCCAATTGTATATT
The DNA here is from genome assembly GCF_029688925.1 of Evansella sp. AB-P1. Taxonomy (GTDB): domain Bacteria; phylum Bacillota; class Bacilli; order Bacillales; family Salisediminibacteriaceae; genus Evansella. The sequence goes on along the minus strand of NZ_JARUKY010000002.1, from coordinate 90,935 downwards.
TAATTCTTCAAGCATTAACATAGATAATGCATTTGCTGATTCCTTACGCTTTAGCTTTAACAATCCGACTCTATTTTCTATTACAGCATCTATTGTTTTCAATAAAGCTAACCCCCTTTTACATTCAAGCCTAGCTGGTGACTAGGTAAGGATTTCGAAAACAGTGATTGAATATATCGGCTAGCCCTAAGCAATTTTTCAAAATCAATTTCAGTTTCACATCCCATTGCATCTAACATATAGATAAAATCCTCCGATGCGATGTTACCAGATGCTCCTTTCGCATATGGACATCCCCCAAGCCCACCACAACTGCTATCAAAAGTTGATATTCCATTAGATAAGCCTACAAGCGTATTAGCAAGAGACATTCCTCGTGTATCGTGAAGATGTAATGCAATGGAGGTAGGAGGAAGGCTTTTTAATAACTCCATTAAAACTTGGTTCATTTGTACTGGATTTGCAATTCCTATTGTATCGCCTAGAGATAACTCATATATTCCCATTGAAAATAATCGATCAGCAATACGTTTAACACGTTCAATAGGAACAGCACCTTCATAAGGACAGCCAAATACAGTGGAAACATATCCTCTAACTTTTTTTCCAGAGGCTATTGCATCTTTAATAACCTCATCTAGGATCGGAAAGGTTTCATCTATGGATTTATTTATATTTTTTAAATTATGCGTCTCAGTAGCAGACATAAAAATAGATACCTCATCCATATCTGCTTCTAATGCCCTTTCTAATCCTATTCGATTAGGTACAAGGGCTGCATATGTTACGCCTTCTTTTCGTTTGATTCCTTTGGCTACCTCCATGGCATCTGCTAATGCTGGTATCCATTTTTGATGTACAAAGGAAGTAACTTCAATATAAGAAAGACCTGATGAGGACAATAAATTAATCCATTCTATCTTTTTATCTGTAGAAATAAATTGCTTTTCATTTTGAAGACCATCACGAGGTCCCACTTCTTTTACATGAATAAAATGAGGGATTTTCATATGAAAGCCTCTCCTTCCTATTCTTCTCTAATAAGAAGTAAGACGTCCTCTTCATTTACAAAGGTTCCCTCTTCTACCTTCACTTCCTCCACGATCCCCTCTACTTCTGCTTCGATGGGGATTTCCATTTTCATTGATTCAAGAATAACCACTTCATCCCCTATTCGTACATTATCTCCTACCTTCACTTGAACCTTCCAAACGTTTCCTGCCATCGATGTTCTTATGTTTTTCATGTTACTCCTCCCTCGTTTGGGTTATTTTAATGTTGGAAGTAATTCGTCATATACAAAATTGGTTGTAACGAGTCCTCTTTGAAATGAATCACTTTTTAACACATTTATTATTAAAGGGATATTTGTCTTTATCCCATCAACCTCAGCACGTTCCATGCATTCTAAAAGTAAGTGAATAGCTGCTTCTCTTGACTCTCCTTTTGCAATTACTTTTCCAATCATTGGATCATAAAAGGGTGTTATTTCTTTCCCCTCTATTACGCCAAAATCATATCGAATGTGGTCCATCTCAGGAAATCTCCATTTCAGTAAATGGCCTGGTGAAGGAAAAAATCGAACAGGATCCTCTGCATAAATCCTAGCCTCTATTGCATGGTTTTCTTTATTTTTATAAGGTGTTATACATTCTGTAACATCTTTTTCTAGAGCTAAGTTCAATTGAAGCTCCACAAGATCAATCCCAGTAGTTTCTTCTGTTACTGGATGCTCCACCTGAAGTCTTGTATTCATTTCTAAAAAATATATCTCTTCCTTTTCATCAACTAAAAACTCAACGGTTCCTGCATTTGTATAATGAACAGCTTTTCCTGCACGGATTGCTAATTCGTGCAGCTTCTTTCTCCCTTCTATGGATAAAGAAAGTGCAGGAGATTCTTCAATGATTTTTTGATGACGCCTCTGTATTGTACAATCTCGTTCTCCTAAACAAATGACGTTTCCATTCGTATCTCCAACTATTTGCGCTTCAATATGACGGGGGCCTTCAATGTATTTCTCCAAGTAAATATCACTAGAACGAAAAAACATGGCTGATTTTTTCATGATAGATGGAATGACTTTTAATAATTCTTCTTCATTTGTTACTTTTTCCATTCCTATTCCGCCACCACCAGCTGCAGCCTTAACCATGATTGGATAGCCAATTTTACGTGCTGCTAACATTACCTTCCTTTCATCGGAATCAGTAATTGTTGCTCCTGGAACAACAGGAATATTGGCAGCTTCCATCATATTTCTCGCTTTAATTTTGTTCCCCATTTGGTCAATCACAGTAACACTTGGTCCAATAAAAATTATCCCAGATTCCTTTATCTTCATTGCAAATTCACTATTTTCAGATAAAAAACCATAGCCAGGATGTATGGCATCAACGTTTGCCTTTTTCGCAACATCTATGATGTTATTTATATTCAAATAGCTTTCTTTTACCCTAGATCCTCCAATATAGTAAGCTTCATCAGCCATTTGGACATGAAGACTTTCTTTATCCGCATCTGAATAAACAGAAACTGACTTTATTCCTAGTCTTTCACACGTTTTAATGACTCTCACTGCAATTTCACCGCGATTTGCTATTAATAGCTTTTTAAACACCTAGTTTCCCCCTTTTACTTCGGGCAACCAATCTCCCGAGCAATAACCATTCTTTGTATTTCGGATGTACCTTCCCCAATCTCTAGTAGTTTTGCATCCCGTAAAAATCGTTCCACATGGTATTCACGCATGTAGCCATAGCCTCCATGTATCTGTATAGCTTGATTACATATTCTCATAGCCGCTTCGGATGCAAACAGCTTTGCAAAGGCCGCTTCTCTCTTAAAGGGTTTTCCTTCATCCTTTAACCAAGCAGCCTTATAGACCATGTTTTGTGCTAATTCAAGTTCCATTGCCATGTCTGCTAATTTAAATTGAATGGCTTGAAAGCTTCCGATATACTTTCCAAATTGCTTTCTTTCCTTACTATAAGCAAGAGCTGCCTCATACGCCGCCTTTCCGATTCCTACAGCTAAGGCAGCAATTGAGATTCTTCCACCATCCAACGTATATAAAAATTGCCCAAAACCTTTACTAGGATCTCCTAAAAGGTTTTCTTTCGGTACTTTTACATCTTCTAACACTATTTCTGTTGTATTCGATCCCCTTACTCCCATTTTTTCGTATTCGCTTCTTATCGTTAACCCATTACAATCCGTAGGTACGATAAAAGCAGAAATTTTCTTTTTCCCTCTATCATCTGTTCCATTTAATGCTGTAACAATAACTGTTCTCGCAAAGCTTGCATTTGTAATCCAGCATTTTTCCCCATTGATCAAATAATGATCACTAGAAAGGACTGCTTTTGTTCGTGTCCCACCTGCATCAGAACCTGCATTTGGTTCTGTTAAGCCAAAGGCTCCTAAGCTTTCCCCTTTTGCTAAGGGGACTAAATATTTTTCCTTCTGTTCCTCTGTACCAAAGTAATATATAGGAGAAGCACCTAGAGACACTGCTGCAGCATAACTTAAGCCTGTGCTTCCACAAGCTTTTCCAATCTCTTCAACAGCTAAAATATAGGAGATTGTATCTCCACCTGATCCACCGTATTCCTCTGGAAAAGGTATTCCTAATAAACCGAGCTCTCCCATCCTTTTGAAGCTTTCAATTGGAAAACGTTCCGTTCGATCAATTTCTTCTGCAATAGGAGCTATTTCTTTGTTTGCAAAATCTCTGACCATCTCACGAATCATCTCTTGTTCCTTCGTAAAGGTAAAATCCATTCCATCCTCTCCTCTTAGCTTTTTGTAAGGGCTTACATTTTTAAGAGTTATAACATTACAATGGAATGCTGAAATATTTGTTTGTTTGATTAGAAGAAAATAGCAAAGTGAATGATATTCCTTGGTATGTATGTTTGTGGTTTTGGGATACTTGTCATATTTATAGAAACCGCGGATTGTTATATAGAATAGAAGTTTGGTAGGTCATAACTGACTGAGCAATCGTTCAGAGTCACTCCATTAGATGTTTTTACTGTCTATAGGCTGTATGTTTATTATATGAAATCTAGAATGAATTTACAAATATTTTAGAATTTTTAGTATTTTGAGTTAATTAATCACAATCCACTAAATAGCTGATAACCTTGCAACCCCTTAAATAATATATATTTTAGTAGTTTTGAAAAATGACAAAAATGAATGTTGTCATTTGGGTTAATATTTCCTAAACAGAGGAGTCTTACATCTTGAACCAACAAAATCAAATGTTGAATAAATCAACATTACCAATATTAAAAAAGCTGTCCTGAAGAAATAAATATTATCCCTTCAAGACAGCGATATTTTTTCGTTTATTAAACGTGTTCAAACATCCGTTCAATTGCTAATTTCCCATCAGCTGCAATGGATTGATCAACTCGAATGACATTCATTGGTGTTCCTTTTTCAATCTCTTCTAGTGCCCATACAAAATGCGGTAAATCAATTCTGTTCATCGTTAAGCAAGGACACATCTCAGGGTTTAACGATACAATATCCTTGTCTGAATGCTGCTGAATTAAACGGTTCACAAGGTTCATTTCCGTTCCAATTGCCCATTTACTTCCTGCAGGTGCAGCTTTTATGGTTTCTATTATATACTTTGTAGAACCATCTAAGTCTGATGCACGAACTACATCATGGGTACACTCTGGATGAACTAAAATTTGTCGATCTGGCTCCTCTTTACGAAGCTGCTCTACGTGCTCTATACGGAAATTTTCATGAACAGAGCAATGCCCCTTCCAAAGGATCATTTTTACGTCCTCATGTGGATTACCTTCAAAATTATTTTGAATTGGATTCCAAACAACCATATCTTCTAATGTTATTCCTAAGTCATAAGCTGTATTTCTTCCTAAATGTTGGTCTGGTAAAAATAGAATTCGCTTCTTTTGTTTAAAAGCCCACTGAAGCATTTTTTTTGCATTAGAGGATGTTACTGTTGCTCCTCCATGCTTACCTACAAAAGCCTTAATTTCTGCAGTTGAGTTTACATAAGTTAATGGAACGATTGTATCGCCGTAATGCTCCACTAATTGTTCCCAAGCTTTTTCCGTCTGCTCCATATTGGCCATGTCTGCCATTGAACAGCCAGCACGCATATCTGGAAGTACAACTGTTTGATGTTCACCTGTTAAAATATCAGCCGTTTCTGCCATAAAATGAACACCGCAAAAAACAATATAATCTGCTTCTGCATTTTGTGCTGAAATCTGTGCTAATTGAAGAGAATCACCTGTAGCATCAGCAAATTGAATCACTTCATCCTTTTGATAGTGGTGACCTGGAATAAATAAACGACTTCCTAATTTGCTTTTTATTTCATTCGCCCGCTGAATTAACTCTTCTGTCGTTCTTTGTTTATATTCTTCCGGCAACGTCGTTTGTACTGTATCAAACAGTTCTATACTAGCCATTCATTACTCCCCCGTTTCTAAAATATCTAGGCTTATGTCTAACGCTTTAGCTGAATGGGTTAATGCCCCTATGGAAATAAAGTCAACACCTGTTTTTCCATACTGTGATAAGGTATCAAGAGTAATTCCTCCAGAAACTTCTGTAATAATGGAGCTAGGTACTGCTTTTCTCCATTCGATTGCTTCTTCTACAGAACAGTTATCAAACATGATGACATCAGCTCCAGCTTCCACTGCTTCTTTCACCGCTTCTAACGACTCTGCTTCCACTTCAATCTTCATCATGTGACCAGCCTTCTCTTTAACACGCTGAACAGCAGCAGTAATAGAGCCGCATTGAGCAATGTGATTATCCTTTATCATAATTGCATCATCTAAACGAAGGCGATGATTCTTCCCTCCACCACAAACTACTGCATGCTTTTCTAGCATCCTTAATCCTGGTGTCGTTTTTCTCGTATCACAAACAGATGTATGTGATTCACGCAACTGTTCTGCCGCTTTCCAGGTTAATGTTGCAATTCCACTCATTCGTTGCATTAAATTGAGCAGCACTCTTTCCGTTGATAAAATATCCACTGTAGGTCCTGTAACCTCTGCTATTATATCTCCTGCTTTCAAAGAGTCTCCGTCACGTTTTAACAGTGTAATTTCAATATCTTCTTGAAGTAATTTATACCCTTCTTGAAGTATCATTTCTCCAGAAAAAATACCATCTTCTTTAGCCAAATAGACTGCTTTACTTCGTTCATTTGAAAAAATCCATTCTGATGTCCGATCACCAAAGCCTAGATCCTCTTGAAAAAAATCTAGTAACTTCCCCCTAAGTGATAACTTATTCACAATATGTTGCCCCTTCCCTTATTGATTTGACGCTACTCTTTCCTTTTTTTGTAATGTAATTTGCTTTCTATCCCATTCCTGAAGTGGTAAAGAATAATCAGTTCGATAATGCGCACCACGGCTTTCCGTTCTTTCTAATGCAGATTTCCCCATTAGGAAGGCAATGATCATCATATTCGATATCTCTAACTCTTCTTTTCTCCATAAAGTACGATCTATTTTGAAATGAGATTGAATATCCCACTTTTCTAGCCATTGAATAAGTTTAGATAGATTTTGTTCATTTCGAACTACCCCAAGTGATCTAGATACAAAATATTGAATTTCACCCTTTGAAGGTAGTTTAACCGTATTTTTTAATAATTTTTTCAGCTTTTGATTTTCTTTTCTAGCATAATTAGTAGGCATATTAGGTTCTTTACAGATAAATTCACCTATTCTTTCCCCAAAAACAAGGGCCTCTAATAAGGAATTGCTTGCTAAACGATTTGCTCCATGCACTCCTGTCCTAGCAGCTTCACCAACTGCATACAAATTAGGAATTGTCGTTCTCCCATTAGAATCAGTTACAATTCCTCCCATTAAAAAGTGAGCACCTGTTGTAATTGGGATGAGTCCTTTTTCCAATGGAATATGTGCATTTTTACACAAACGATAAATCGTTGGAAAACGTTTTTCAAAATTTACTATTGCTGAAATATCTAAAAAGATTTGTTTCCCAGCATGTGTTTCCCGTTCAATGACACGGGCCACTACATCTCTAGGTGCTAAGTCCTTTAGAAGATGGACATTCTCCATTATTTTTCTTCCCGTTTCATCTACTAATATTGCACCTTCGCCTCTTAATGCTTCCGATGCCAAGCCAACAACACGACCTTTGTATTTAATTAATGTAGGATGAAACTGCATAAATTCTAAATCAGACAAAGCAGCTCCAGCTCGATATGCCATTGCTAACCCATCGCCAATAATTGCTGTATCATTTGTCGTAGCCTCAAATAAACCACCGCAGCCACCTGTTGCTAATATAGTATGACCACCTCGATGCTCAACTATAGTTCCATTATGATTTTTCGATAAAACACCTTGACACTGTCCTTCACCTATAATTAGATCGAACACCATCTCATTTTCAAATATTTGTATATTGGGATGATCCTTCAGCTGACGATGCAAAAATTCCATGCATTTATAACCTGTTTGGTCACCACCAGCATGGAGAATTCTTCGATTTCGATGAGCACCTTCCATCCCTAATGATAACTCTCCATTATGATGATCAAAAGTCATACCTTGTTTTAACCAATTCTTTACACGGCTTAATCCTTCATTTACAAGAATAGAAACCATGTCTGGATCATTATGAAAGCAACCTGCCTCAAGGGTATCTTGGAGATGTTGAAAGGGACTATCTTCCTGATGTATCGCCGCAGCCATTCCACCTTGCGCTCGCCAAGAGTTCCCTCCAGTACGAGGCTCCTTTGTAAATATCTTCACATTCTTTTCATTTATTAGTTTCATAGCCGCAACAAGAGCAGCCATTCCAGATCCTACGATGATTACATCACGATCGGTAGCCATTTTGTTACACCCTTTTTTTACATGTGTCTTGACACCTATATTTACATAAATTTAAACTAATGACAAGACATTTATTAATTTACTATAAAAATATTCGTATTTTGCTCTTCTATTGACTACGCTGAAAATAGAATAGTTCAATAATAGAAGGACGACGACTCCAATGGGGAAAAGTAACTGGTGAAGGCTGAGGTATTACTGGAACCAGGACGGTGACATTACTCCGTTGCCTACAGGACGTAGGCGGTACTTAGGCCTAATTGAAGGATGGCAGGATTATGACGTTGCGACGTGGGCTGCCCTTAGGCATAATTGTTCCTAATAGAACGGATGAACTTTCAGATGATTAATTTTCATCCCCAATGGTGCAAATTCATACTTGCATCGAGGTCTACCCTGAAAAATAAAAACGGTTCAGTAGTGAATGGTGACGACTCCAGTGGGATCAGCACGAGTCCGAAAATCCCCTAGCACTTACTGAGTAAGTGGTAGGAAGTTGAGGCCGTGCCCACGCAGCCAGGATGGCAGGATTACGCCGTTGCCCACAGGACGTGGGCTGCCCTTAGACGTAATTGATTCACCAGTAACGAATGAACCACCCTGATGTATAATTTTCATCCTCCATGGTGCAAGTTTTGCTTGCATGTGAGGTCTACCCTGAAAATAGATGGTATAAAAGCAAAATGATGTATAGACAAAAATGATTATTTTCATACTTCATGGTGCAAATCTTCACTTGCATCGGCGGTCTACCCTGAAAATACGAAAGAAGACTCGATATTGTTCCCGCAAATGATGGAATAACAAAAATGCAGGAAGAATGAAGCCGCTTTTGTTCCCGCAAATAATGGAAAAACAAAAGTGCGGGATGAATGAAGCCACTATTGTTCCCGCAAATGATGGAATAACAAAAATGCAGGAAGAATGAAGCCGCTTTTGTTCCCGCAAATAATGGAAAAACAAAAGTGCGGGATGAATGAAGCCACTATTGTTCCCACAAATGGTGGAAAAACAAAAATGCGGGATGAATGAAGCCACTTTTGTTCCCACAAACGGTGGAAAAACGAAAATGCGGGATGAATGAAGCCGCTTTTGTTCCCACAAACGGTGGAAAAACGAATATACGGTGAGAATGAAGCCGCTAGATAGAAATATTTTCATCCCCCATGGTGCAAGATTCACTTCACTTGCATGTGAGGTCTACCCTGAAAATAAAACGATTCAGTAGTGTAAGAAAGAAGAGAGGCAAAGAGAGGGGTAAAAATGATTTATTTAGACAACGCTGCAACGACAAAAATGTCCCAAAAAGCTATAGAAACATATGTAAAAGCTACCAATGAATATTTTGCAAACCCTAGTAGTTTACATGAGCAAGGAGAAAAGGCTAAGCTATTATTAGAAAAGTGCCGTGAAGAATTAGCAAATCTACTTCGGGCAGAAAAAAATGAGATCTATTTTACAAGTGGTGGATCTGAATCAAATATACGTGTATTAGAATCGTTATTTTTAGCAAATCGTCACAAAGGAAACCATGTCATTACAACAGCAATGGAGCATCCATCTGTTCACTCCTTTTTTAAAGGACTAGAGAAAAAGGGGATAGAAGTTACCTACGTAGATATAAATAATGAAGGACAAGTTACGATAGAAGAATTAAAGAAATGTATTCGCCCAACCACTTTTCTTGCATCTATTCAGCATGTCAATTCAGAAATAGGAACCATTCAATCTATGAAAAAAATAGGTACTTTATTAAAGGAGAATGATATTGTTTTTCATAGTGATTGTGTACAATCCTTCGGTAAGCTTCCAATTGATGTACATGAGTGGAATATAGATGCTGTTTCTATTTCTAGTCACAAAATTCATGGTCCAAAAGGAGTTGGAGCCGTCTTCTTATCTTCTTCGGTTTTATGGGAGCCTATTGATCCTTTCACTAGTCATGAAGGAGGTTTTCGGCAAGGTACCGTGAACACTCCTGGCATCGCAGCATTTACCGCTGCTGCAATGGATATCTGTAGTCAACAAAGGAAACATCTTGATCATATATGGGATCTACGAAATACACTCATTAACGAATTAGCTCCTATTCGTCAGTTGCTTCTAATAGAAGGAGGAAAGGATAAGTCTAACCAACTGCCACATATTATAGGAATGGGACTTCATGGTATCGAAGGGCAATATATGCTGTTAACATTAGATCGTTTCGGGATATGTATTTCAACAGGTAGTGCTTGCCAGTCAGATAAACAAGACCCTTCTGTTGTCATGAAGGCATTACATCGTTCATCACAGGAGGCAAAGCGCTTTTTCCGAATATCGATGGGAATTTATAATACAGAAGAAGAGATAAAGGAAGCAGCAAAACGAATGATTCAATGCTTTCAAGAAAAGGAGGGGTATAGTCATGGACGTAAAACGTAAATGGTTAGGAGAAGAACGTCGAGAAAAAATCATGAGTTTATTAAAGGAACGAAAAGATCCACAAACAGGAAGTTCATTAGCTGATGAATTACATGTTAGTAGGCAGGTTATCGTTCAAGATATCTCTTTACTGAAAGCAAAAAATATTCCTATAATGGCTACTAGTCAGGGTTATGTATTGGCTAAAGAAGAGCATGAAGGATTACCTTTTTCACGTGTTGTTGCATGTTACCACCCTCCAGAACGTACAGAAGAGGAGCTTCTTTTACTTGTTGATCATGGTGTTACTGTAAAGGATGTTAAAATTGAACACCCTGTTTATGGTGATCTTACTTCGTCCATCATGGTAAGTAATCGTAAGGAAGTAAGACAGTTTTTAAATAAAATTATGGAAACGAAGGCATCATACCTTTCCGAATTAACAGATGGTGTCCACCTTCATACGTTAGAGGCTAAATCAGAAGCTGATATTGATGATGCAGTTGAAGCACTAGACAATGCTGGCTTTTTACTGAAGGATTAATACAAACCTGTTTGGGAGGAAGGATCGAATGCCAGAAAAAAAACATGCTTTTTTTTGTTACGGTAAAAATGATGAAATAGTAGCAGAGTACTGTAAGGAATTACTTAACTACGCAGTTAATACGCTAAAGCTAGATAGTGAAAAAGAATGTTTGTTTTACAAGGACGTTGGATCTTCATCCACAAATAAGTATAGAATGATGGATAACCTTGATCATATTCAATCCGTCATTTTACCGGCATATTATCATTTAAATACTTCTAGAGTTTTGTTTTATGAACTCTACGAAAAAAAATTTGTTGATAAGAGTATTGAAATCATTTGCTTAGATGAGGAGCAATCTAGAAACAAAACTTTAACATAAATAAGAAGGATAGGATTCCTTTTTTCGTTAGGCTGTTTTCGCAAACTTTTAGAAAAGAGCCTTTCGTTACAATAATAAACGATGAAAAAGTACTCTCCTATCCTTCGTAATGAATTTTATGTTAGTAGAAAAAAGAAAATATTCAATATACCTCTGACTCTACCTCCACAACCTTCGTCCATCTAACTTCTCGACCAAAGCCCTCTTTATGGATATACACAACATACATGGGATCATTACCAGTAAAGCCATCGTCTTCGAAGTACATTCTCACTTTATATTCTCCAGCTTCCTCAGGAGTCCAAAAACTTAGTAAGTCACTGTATGAATCAAGTTCACGATCTGTTTCTGCTATAATTTCCTCTTCTATTAATGCATTTATTACAGTTTCTACATCTACGTCTTTCCTGCCTATACTACCAGGAATAAAATACTCATCTGCTTCGTAATCAGTATATCCCATCACCTTTGTTCCTTGGATAAAGGGATAAATCATATTCCATCCATCCTTTTCCCGATGGACTACTACTTCAAGGACATAATCCTTATGACTCATATAATCGTTATCATTAACCATTAATGTTGCCTTTATAGAAACATCCTCTGGTGTTACGGAATTCCCTAACGAAGGGGGAGTAGAACTATCTCCATTAAACAAAAGTAGAGTAGCAAATAATACAACAGCCCCTATACTACTAAAACTAACAGCTATTTTCTTCCATGTTCCTATGCTTCTTTTCTCTTGTTGAGAATCTGGGGAAAAGTGTAGTATTGTCTGGCGTATTTTATTCTTTTCTTGTTCGTCCATTTTCGGCTTTCGTGTCTCCCCTAAAAATTTGTCAAATTCATCATTTCTCATCTTGCACTCCTCCTAACTCCCTTTTAAGGGCAAGCTTAGCACGATGGTAAGTTAACCGAACCTTACTTTCCTTCCAGTCTAAAACTGCAGCCGTTTCTGATACAGACAATTCCTTTAAGCCCTTTAAAATAATGACATCACGATAAGTAGGCTTTAACCGATGAATTCCGTTGTATAGGGCTATATTTATTTCATTTTTTTCGAGAATGGTTTCTGGAGTAACCTCATTTGTTCCTTCTTGTCCTATATCAGAGGAGAGCAACGTTTTCCACTTATTTCGACTTCTTTTTCTTATTTCATCAACAGCTAGGTTACGAGCAATGCTATATAGCCAACTTTTTTCTTTCCCCTCATCTTGAAAGGAATCGATATTTTTCAATGCCCGAATAAAAACCTCCTGTACGAGATCCTCAGCATCCTTAACTCCTACTCGGTAGATGAGAAATTGATAAATATCATCACTATATAGATCAAACCATTTTATAATGATCCTCTTATTTTCCATAGAACTCTCCCTATTTTTGTTTATCTATGTATAAAACGTTTGCCAAAAGCGTTTGTTTCAGTTTAGTTTATCACTAATTTTAATTATTAAAGGAAGAGAAAACTTGAAGCTTATTCGTGAAGCATATACTCTCGACGTTGGATTCGTCACCCTTCTCTACTGAACCGTTCTTTTTTAGGGTAGACCGCCCATGCAAGTGGAGACTTGCACCATGGAGGATGAAGATGTTCTTTTTAAAGTATACTACCTACTACCTTCACGCATTTGTAATCTTCCGCCGTTTGTGGGAAGAACATCGTCTTCATTCACCCCGCATTTGCTTTTTTCACTGTTTTCCGGGCTTCTAGAACGTTTCTTGGATACCGCATTTGTGTTTTTCATTGCTTTCCGGGCTTCTAGAACGCTTCTTGAATACCGCATTTGTGTTTTTCATTGCTTTCCGGGCTTCTAGAACGCTTCTTATTTTCAGGGTAGACCGTCTAACTTATCAAAAATATACTGTATTATCTCTAGGAAGATATAATAAAAGAGGCTTTCTCTTAGTCATCATTTCATGACCTTTGAGATAGCCTCTATTACAACTATGGCACAAGAAAGCCCCTTCATTCATTGATGGGGATGAATTGTGCCAATTCTTTTTAGCTATTCATTAGTTTATTGTGTAACAAAATAATTATGATATGGTATAATTAGTTGTGGAGAGGTGGTGGATTTAATGGCTACAGAATATACTCATAAAGACTTTAAAGGTAGTAGTAGTCGAATTCTTAGGGAAAAACACCCGCACCTAAAAAGTAGGTTGCCGAGCTTATGGACAAGGAGTTATTTCAGTTGTACGGTAGGACATATTTCTGAAAAAACGGTTCAGGAGTATATTAAAAACCAAAAAAATGTGTAAGTAAGGTGGTGATACCATTGGCTAAACAATCCTATATTTTGTCTCTCCCTCTCGTAACAGAGGAATGGCAAGAAGATGTATTATCCAAGCGATTAGAGATTGCTAGAAACATGTATAATGCCTGTCTAGGAAGGTTAATGAAGCGTTATAGACGTATGAAGCAAGATAAGGAATATAGGTGTTGGGTACAGCAGAAAGCATCTAAGGAACGTTCTCAGGCACTGAGAGAGTTAATAAAAAAGCATGAGTTAAGCGAATACTCTATTCATGCCTTTGTAAAGCCAATGCAACACTACTTCAAGGAAAACATAGATAGTTTGACAGCTCAAAAAATAGCGACACGTAGTTGGAGGACTTTTGAAAAATACTTATTCCATAAAGACACCAAAGTCAAAGGGAACAGCATTAGTCTCTAAAACAGATACCATAGTTTTAGAGGAAGTGCCTTTAAGTACCTTAGAACCCACCGAATTCATTCGTGTGGAGGTTCAGCTTTCTTAAGTGTTAATCCTAATTAAATTCAATGACTTTTCCATCAATTGGGTCTACCATCAAATACTTATCTACTCCATTTAACTTTATTGTGTAATAGTAGTTCCCGTTTAGTAAAAAACGCGAATCGTTATAATACGTATATTTCCAGTCTGTTTCGAGAAACTCTATCGTTTCTATTTCATAGTATTCTTCAACAATTTCTTTCCCCTCTTCATATGTCACAGAAGGCATAGCTATCATAAAAGCGAACATTAAAACTAAAAATGCACCACTGTTACCCATAATTGCTCGTTTATTTTCCTTCACAATAATTTTGTGTATCATGATTAGTTGCGGAATAAACATAACAACAAAAAAGCCTGATTCAATAATATTTCCATACACCGAATAATTTATATATAACAATGTTGCGAATCCTGAAATATTTAAAATTAATAAATAGATTCCCCAAAATTTGTAATTCATATATGGTTTCCTCCACTACCTTTATATTCCTTTTTTATTTATACGTTGTAAAAAGGAAGGAGGTTTCAAGATTAATTTACTGACATTTACCAAAACGTTAGAATATCAAAAATTCCGATAAGAATCATAAAACTCCCTGCAACACGTTGAACAATTAAACCAACTTTCCGGCCTTTTTTTAACACCTTACCACCAAGACCGAGGTACCATATAATGAATATTACAATAAGAAATGGGACAGATGTACCTATAGCAAATAACGGTGGCAATACTGCACCATACGCTGTAGAAAGAGTCATAGGCATTAATAACATAAAAAATAAAAGAAACATTGTTGGGCAAAAACCGAGAGAAAAGCTGAACCCTAGCATAAATGCGCCCCACTTACCATGACGGTTTTCTTTTGAAGTAGATTTCCACAAATTAAAATTCCACCGCATTTGAAACAAACCTAACATAAATACCCCAATAATAATAAGTAAAGGACCTAATATTTTTCTCATAGGTTCAAATAAGTACGGTAATTGTTGCTGTATTTCTTGTCCAAGTAAAAAAACAATAAGTCCTAATCCAGAAAAGGCTACAATTTTCCCAAGGACATAAAAAATAGTGTCAGACCAGGAAACACCCTTTTTCAGTGAATTGGTTCCATAAAGAGTAATAGCACTAATATTTCCAGAAAATTGACATGGAGCCAATGCTCCTACAACACCTAATAATAATGCAAATAGAATTGGAACAGATTCTACACTATTTGCTGCATTCATAAAGGGTTCACGAAAAAAGTAACTAATTTGCTCTATATATTGAAACATTCAATTATCTCCTCACAAGTAATCTATATTTCTCTTAATAACTTATATTTTAACAAAAATACAGGAATTAATTGTGAAGAAAACTTGTATTGTAATATTTACATATTGCGAATACAATCAAAGGCAACATTGCTGAATAGATTAATACCACTTCATAATAAAAGCCATTTAGCTAATATTATTTTTTTACTATTAAAATATACATTTCATATCGTGCTGATTATTCGAATATAACGTAATAACACTTATTAACGAGGAGGGAGAACGATTAAGATTTTAGCTTTTTTAGTTGGTCTATCTATCCTAACCTTTTTGAATACACGAACAAAAGAAAGGCCAAACGAAGCATATGGATTTATCAAGTTTCTTGACTTAAAGCAGGATCCAAATGCTTCTACTGAACAGAAAAAAGAATTTATTAACTTAGATGCCACAAAAGAAGAGAGCAATGATAGTGGGTTAGGGGATATTGGTAGTGGAGAATAACATAAACGATAGCAGATGTGGAAGTGCTAGTTTAATTACCAGGTTAGCATTTCCAATCGTTCATCGTTTTTGAAGACAGACTCTCTTTAATTTAGTCTAATTTTACGCTTAAAATCCTCCAGTGAATCCTCTGGAAATATTTCAATTCGCGGTATTTCATACAGATGTATTCCTGGACGAGCTATTTCAGGTACTACTGTATAGGCCATCTCAAACTCTAACTCCTTCAATACATCAATCGTTTCTTCATTATATCCGCCATATGGATATGCAAAGGCACGATTTCGTTGGTCTAAATTCACAATACTCGCTTCTAAGTCGTATTTTATATCTTCTTTTGATTTAGCAATTAGGTACGGAACATAATTAAATGTTCGTTTGTGGTAATTATACGTATGACTTTGGAATTCAAATACATCACAGCTATTAATTATTTCTGATTCACTTAAATATTGATAGGCATTCGCCTCATATTTACTATCTTTACTTGTAATAGCTCCAGTAATAATAAAATTTAAGGCCGTTAATCCATTTTCTTTTAATATAGGATACGTTTCTACATAATTATCTTTAGATCCATCATCGAAAGTTAGAACAATACTATTTTTCGGAACCTCTAGTTCTCCCTTCAAAAATAGCTTAAGCTCCTTTGATGTTAATGTAGTGAAATTATGTTCCCTCAGTAATTCCATTTGGTCGTTAAAGCTTTCTTTTAAAAGAATCGTAGAATGTAATCTGTTTTCTTCGTCAAAATGGTTTTCTGCAAGATCTTCTTCATCAATTACTCGGTGATACATAAGCACTGGTACTTCATCGGCTCCTTGTCCATCATCAACCTGAAAATCTCTGACGACATCTGTCCATCCTTGACACGACTGAAGTGGTAAGCTTTTGTCTCTTGGATAAAAGTGTGGTTCTTGAGACAATGCCTCAGCAAAATCAGCATAATATACTTTTACAATTATTGAGAATATGAGTAAAAACGAAACAACAAAGGTCATATTAAAAACGATTCTTTTCATTTTAACGATCTCCCATCAACCTACTTTTTCGTTCATAAAAACGGTCTTTTCATTTAACAGAAGTACTCCTTCATCATAAGATTGACTATTTGTCCCTATTCTCGTTGCAACATTCCACTTTTCTTTGTTGATAAAATACATGATTGTTCCAGAGATTACAAAAGCTAGCCCTAATAACCGATATGTAATAATCTCTATAGGTATAAATGTTGCAATTTTCAGATAATCTTTTCTATGATAACGTAATCCAAATCGTCTACTTACAACTAACGTAGAAAAGCTTTGATAGTTTCCAAGAAAGAAAGTGACAGTTAATAGCCCAAGTGCAATCATGTAATGCTCAAGGTTAAAAATTAAGATAATAGGTATAAAAATGATTGGGAAAGCACTTAATGTCCCTAATAGAAATGCTTCGATAAGAAAGAAAATGGATAATCTAAAGCCAAATCTGTTAAAAAATGAAGTTCTATAAGTGATCACACAATCCATAAATGCTTTTTGCCATCTAATTCGTTGGTTAAATAATGCTTTGTAAGTTTCTGGACATTCTGTATAACATGTTGCTTGTGGATTAAATATCAGTTTACAATCTTTGTATTTCGTTTTTACTAATCGTTGGATTCTTAATGTAATATCCATGTCCTCACCGACAGTTTTTCTAAAGCCATCAATTTCAAATAATATATTTTTCCTGAATGCTCCAAATGCTCCAGCAATAACAGTTATGGAACTCATCTTCATCAGTGTAAATTTATGCAAATAAAAGGCTGTTAAATATTGAATGATTTGATAACGAATGATTCCAGAAGTTAGAAAAGTTGGCTTAGGCCTTAGAAAGTTTCCATGAAAGCCTTGCCCAATTTGCACCATTCCTCCTGCAGCAATAACTTTTTCATCCTCAAATGCTTTGTTCATAGCTTGTAGAGAATGGGGTTCTAATATGCTATCTGCATCAAGTGTAATGACAATCTCCTTTTTCAAATATTCAATACCTGCATTTAAGGCGTCTGCTTTTCCTCCATTTTCTTTATCTATAACGAGAATTTTAGGGTATAGCTTTGATTGATATACTTCAATGATAGCTTCATGTGGAATTTTAATTGCAGGTAACCTTTGGAATGTTGGTTCTAGTTGCAAATGCTCCTTTAGAATATTTAAGGTTTGATCAGAAGAACCATCATTGATAAAAATAGCTTCATAGTTTTTGTATTTTAGATTAACAATTCCTTGTAGACAATTTAGAATTACTTTTTCTTCATTGTAAGCAGGAATTAAAATTGAAATTCCTTTTTCCTTCTCTAATTTACTAAACCTATTTTTGCTTTTAACTGCAAATAATGGAACAAAAATATAAATTAACTGAAATAACATATAAATGAAAAACAATACTAATGTAATTTTAAGAAACATTATTCATTCCCCCTCTCCTCTTGATAGACTCGTACATAATCAACTTCATAGATTTGAGGGAATATGGTTGTTTCATCAGGACTACCAGGCCAATTTCCTCCTACTGCCGTGTTTAAATATAAGTACATATCAACATGTGGAATAAATGCATCTGTACTAAATTTCTCCACATCATCAATAAACCATGAAATTTTAGTAGGGGACCATTCCACACTGTACGTATGAAAATCCTTCGAATAATCGTTTCCTTTGTGCATTTTTGAAATAGTAGTAAGCTCCCCTTGGTCATTCAACCAATGCAGCACCATCCATATTTCATCTGGTTTATGACCTAACATCTCCATAATATCGATCTCAGGTAGCCACGTTTCATCAACATTTGGCATCATCCAAAATGCTGGAAAGATACCTTGGCCACTTGGCAATTTAGCTCTCATCTCCACTTTTCCATATCGAAAGCTAAACTTATCCTTCGAGTGTATAGCACCAGATGTATATTCTCTCCCATTGTAACTTTCTCTTTTGCTTAATAGATTTAAAATTCCATCTTCAACCACCACATTATTCGGTGTATAAAACTGTAATTCATTATTTTTTTCTGCTGCCCAATTTTCTACATTCCATTTGTCTTTATTCAATTCTTTAAATTCAAACTCATCTTGCCAAATTAATTCCCATCCCTCTTTCTTTACAGGGTGAACATAATGAATGTCATCACTATCTCTTTCGTAATTTATTGACTCTAGTTTTCTATCAAGTACTGCCTTGCGTAGAGATATATCTTCACTTATCATTTCAGATCTATTTTGAAAAATTGTTATTTGTGATAATTCATCAAGATGTAAATTACTTTCAATAAAGTACAACACACCAATAACTGCTGGAACAATAAAAGCGAGTATCGTTGAAAATACTTTTGATTCTCTATTCATGTAGCTCCCCTCCACAAAATTACCAATAACGTTCTCAATAAATAACAATCAGTTAAGGGAAATCCCTTCATCTATGTTCTTTATAAAGAACTTATTCGTATTATATTACGAATTATCAAGAAGGGGAAAAGGCAAAATCTATGATTATATTCTGTATAGAGAATATAATCGTTCTTTATATCGTATTTACTCGTTTTTTCTTACTTTTCTAGCCTTTTTCTACAATTTCTTCGTTCTATATAAAGTTCTTTCTACTAATAAACGTAAGACATGAACTAAAGTAATGGGATGACGCTTATAATTTTCCAAAAAAAAGAAGTGAGACCATTAGTCCCACTTCAATGTTTATTTAACTAGCTGGTGCTTTTTTATCTCCTGATTGAAGCTGATACATTGTATAGTATTTCCCTCGTTCAGCCATTAGTGATTCATGGTTCCCTCTTTCTACTATTTCTCCATGATCAAGAACTAAAATTTGATCAGCTTGACGTATTGTTGACAATCGATGTGCGATAACAAAAGTTGTTCTTCCTTCCTTAACGACATCCAAAGCTTGTTGAATAAGCTCCTCCGTTTCTGTATCAATATTCGCTGTTGCTTCATCGAGAATTAATATAGGAGGATTAAAGACAAGGGCTCGTGCAAAGGAAATGAGCTGTCTTTGTCCAGACGATAAGGTGCTACCCTTTTCTTTAACTTCTTCATCAATACCATTTGGAAGGTTTCGGATCATGCTACCTGCTCCAACTTTTTCTAAAGCAGCAATGATTTCTTCCTTCGTAATTGAAGGATCAGACATGCTTACATTTGAAGCGATTGTTCCCGTGAACAAAAATGGATCCTGCAACACGATAGCCATATGCTCCCGAAGGGCTTGCTTTGTTATAGTATGAATATCGGTGCCATCAATCGTAATTTTACCTTTTTGATGATCATAAAAACGGAAAAGGATATTCATAATAGAGCTTTTTCCTGAACCTGTATGACCTACAAAAGCTACAGTATTCCCCTGTTTAGCAGAAAAGGAAATATTTTTTAAGACATATTCATCCTTTTCATATGCGAAAAATACTTGTTCAAAATTTACATTACCTTTAAAGCGTTCTACCTTTTCATTTGATAAAGGTATACCACCTTCATCCATTAAAGAAAATACACGTTCACCAGCAATTCTCGCTTCCTCTAAATGCGCTAACTGATTCACGATACCATTTACAGGTTCGAATAATCTATTAATATAGTCAACAAAGGCATACAAAGCACCCATAGTAAACATAGCCCCTACCCCTAAAGCACCTCCACCAAAATACCAAATGAAAGCAACGAAAGTTAGGTTTCTAAAAAAATGAACGAGATTGAAGGATGTTAAGGAATTTAGAGACAGCAGCTTATGGTTATTACGATAATGCTCTTGGTTTAATGTTTCAAACTCCGTACTAACTTCCTTTTCTCTTCCAAAGGCTTGGATAACTGGCATTCCTTGAATACTTTCATTTATTTTTCCATTAATATCACTTAGTCGTTCTCGTATCATTCGATTATATTTTCCTGCATATTTCCTGTATAAAATCATCCATACGATTAATATCGGAATCAACAACAACGTAACTGTTGCTAAACGGGAATCTAGTAAAAACAAAGCTATAAAAATCCCTGTCATATAGATGATACTTGTAAAGAAAGTAGCTAATACCCGAACATAAAGCTCCCGAATGGCCTCTGTATCGTTTGTAATATGAGAAACGATCTTACCTGCTGGAAGATGATCAAAGTATTGGATTGGCAATTGATGTATTTTACCAAATACATCCTCACGCATTTGTTTAATAATTCGATTTGCAGAGGTTTGTAGGAGGTATCGCTGGTGATAGTGCAATATGGCCGCGACGACAATTAACAATAAATAGCCTCCCATTAAAAAGATAAGATATCGAATCTCTGGTTGAAAAAATTGAAAGACCTCTGTATTCGATAGTGAAGTTACAGAATAAGTTTCCATCCTTTCTCCACGTTCAATAATTAGTGTTTCATTTTCTACTCTTCGATTACCACCGTTTGGAACCTGTTCATCTATAAAATAATAGTTTAAACCTTGTTGATAAACCTGCACCACATGGTGTGTGTCAACATCTCCATCAAAACGATCCGATCGAATAAACTCCCTGTCTGAAAAAATAACTTCACCATCTTCTTCTACCTCTACCCAAGGGCGTTCTATACCAAGAATGTGATTATCGATCATTGTTTTTGCTATAAAAGGGCCAGTTAATTCTGCAGCCACTGCAATCATAAGAAGAAATAATGCTAACAGAATTGAACCTTTAAATTGCAATGCATACTGATACAATCGTTTACCTACTTGCTTTTTCATTTGAGGAACACCTCCACTGAATCCCGTTGACTTTGCTCCATTTGTTGTTTTGAGTACTGGTTAAAATACCAGCCTTCTCGTTCCAATAGATCCTCGTGGGAACCTTGTTCTATCACCTTACCATTTTCAAGAACGATAATAATTTCTGCATGTCGAACTGCTGACATACGGTGGGCAGTAATAAAGGTTGTTTTTCCCTTTCGTTCCCTACGAATATTATGGATGATGGTAGATTCCGTTTTGGCATCTACAGCAGAAAGGGCATCATCTAATAATAAGATTTCTGGATCCTTAATCAATGCTCTTGCAATGGAAATTCGCTGTTTTTGTCCCCCAGATAAGGAAACCCCTTTTTCTCCAACAAGGGTTTCTACTCCGTTTGAAAACGTATCAATATCGGCAGTGATGGAGGATAAATCCATAACACGATATAATTCAAACTCCTCTGCATTTGGTCGACCAAAAAAAATATTATCTCTAATGGACTTGGAAAATAAAAACTGATCCTGAGGTACGTAGCCAAACCAGCTTTTAAGCAAGTTTAATTGTATATTTTCAATGGCCACGTTAGAAATAAAAAGTCTACTATTATCAATTGGATACTCCCTTAATAGCTGCTTTAATAATGTTGTTTTGCCACTACCTGTTTTTCCAACTACCCCAACTGTTGCTCCCCTTGGAACAAGTAAAGAAATATTCTTTAGTACTTCTTCCTTAGAGCTTGGATAGTGGAACGATAAATTTCTAAATTCTATTTCTGTAGGCTTGTTGACGTCACATGGCTTCATACTATTTTTTACATCTGGTTCGTAATCAAAGGTTGTGTTTATTCGGTCCATGGAGGCATTTCCTCGTTGCATAATGTTCATTAACTCTCCAAATGCAAACATTGGCCATATAAGCATTCCTAAATAAATATTAAAGGACACTAACTGTCCTAGTGTTATTTCGTTATGAAATACGAGGAATGCACCGTAGCCTAATCCGATCATGTAGCTCAAGCCAACAAGAATTTTAATGGTTGGTTCAAATAAGGCATCTATTTTTGCAACAGCAATATTTTTTTGAAGCACATCATTTGTTAACCGATTAAAACGCTGTTGATCATCCTTTTCTTTTACGAATGCTCGAATAACTCGAACACCTGCAATTGATTCTAGCACTTGATCATTCATATCACCGAAAGCTCCTTGGGCTTTTGTAAAACGTTCATGAATAATTTTTCCATAACGTTTCATTAGCCAAGCCATAATTGGCAATGGGAGTATTGCAGCTAAGGTGAGCTTCCAGCTAACAAGGACAGACATCATGAATAAAATAATAACTAAATATACGGTCGAATCAATGAGAGTAAGAACCCCTATTCCAGTTGTTAATGAGATGGCTTTCAAATCATTCGTAGCTTTTGCCATCAAATCACCAGTTTTATTTTTTTCATAAAACGATGGTGTCATCTTCATTAAATGATGCATGTATCTTGAACGAAGAGTCCGTTCGATTATATATGCTCCACCAAAGAGCTGTCTCATCCATACGAAGGTCATAAGATAAATAATCACCATTAACCCTAAAAAAATGAGAATGTAATATTGAAGTCTTTCTGCTGTTAATTGCTCCTGGTGAACTTCATCAATAAAGTAGCCTAAAATTCTTGGGGGCAACACCTCTAATAAACTAACAATCAGCAAAAAGACGATTGCAATCGTATATCTTTTCCAATGCTTTTTAAAAAACCAGGTTAATTTCTTTAACGCTGAAAACATAATAACATCTCCCTGTTATATTCAATTGTTATTCTTTCACTAACCGCCACCTGCATTATCCTCCTCCGACAACCTTCTTTTACAAATAAAAAACCAAATAATCATCTCAACATTCCTCCTAAATCGATTTTTTATGTGAACGGTAAAGACCGATAACACCAACTAAAAATTAATCACATAGTCCCAAATAATCAATGGGCTGTAGAAAACTGTTTATAACGACAAAAAGACACAGAGGCATACTAATGGCCCATGTGTCTTTTATAAAACAAAGCTGATGAACAATTAGAAGCTGTGTTAGAGCTCCTTACATGTACAGACAGAATTCCCCTATCTTTTCAGCTATATTATCTTATAAAATAGAAAAAGGCGCATGCCACACAAATGCACGTGTGACCTGCCCCTTTGTTTTACAAAATGAACATACAACTAGAGAGATAGATCTCTACTATTAGGCGGAGTCACAACATGTATTTTTTTTACAATTTGATTGATTAAAGCATTATCATTCATTCTTAACTTAATCATGTTGGTCTCCTCCTTTCGAAATGTTTAGTAAATTTAGGTAATTTCTAATTAAGATCGTAGCGCTCCTAGTTTGTTTTCGTCAACACTTTTTTTATGCGTTCTGTTAGATTTTAATGTTGATTTTTGCTAAAAATACACTAACCTTTAAAACAGCCTTTTTAAAAATCAACTGAAACTTTTTCTGTAAATGTATAGTTTAATAGGTGAGAGGAGGCCGGAAGCATGTGTGAAAAATCGGAGCATGAACGTGAATGGATCCAAAATGCTTTAAATGGAGATGAACAGGCTTTTTATGAACTAATCAATCATTATCATACAACAGTAGAACGGTTCGCGAGACAAATAGGTGTCCGTGATGAGGATATACAGGATGTAACGCAAGAGGTTTTTATTAAGGTGTATCGCTTCCTACACAAATACTCTCGAGGGAAATTCAGTACATGGCTCTATAGTGTTACATTAAATGTGGCGAAGGATTTTTTCCGTAAGCAGAAGCGCGAAAATGCAAAGGTTTTAAAAACAATTCAGGAAAACCCTGTTACAAAATATGAGGAAAATCTTGATTTAACAGAGGATAGCCGCATTTTACATGATGCTATTAAGAAAATGGATGAGAAATATCGAATTCCAATTGTCCTATTTTACTTTCATGATGCATCTATTAAAGAAATTTCTACCATTATGGGGATGCGAGAAGCTACCGTTAAAACAAGATTAAAAAGAGGAAAGGAACGGTTAAAAGTAAGCATAGCGGAAGGAGGTATCCCATATGAGTCAAAAGCGTTTTGATAAAGGGATGAAAGAATTAAAACAGAAATATACCCAAGCAGAACCGACAACATCAGCGAAAGAAATCTTTCAATCTGTCCAACAATCAAAGCTATCGAGACGAAATAAATTCGTCACGTATATCCCTGCAATTGCAGCTTCTATTGGAATCCTATTCATAGCTGGCATTCTCTTTACTTCTCTTTTATCAGGAAATCAATTCAGCTTTGATGATTCGGCAAACTATGAATTGAGCAATGGACCGCTGAGAGAAAACGCTGTTCTGGATTCAAGTGATAATGAAATAGAAGAAGATATGGCTGAAAGCGGGGACCTATTTATTGATAGAAATAATAATGGTGAAGTTGTCTCAGATGATTTTAATTCACCTGTTGAATATAGAGTGGCTTTAGAAGATCGATCGCCACGTATTGTAAAGGAAATAAATGTAGGTGGAGAAAATATACATCAAGCTTATGAGTTGTACGTTAATCAGGCTCTTCGCTTTTCCACCTATGTAGATTCAACTATGACTATTGAGGAAGATATTAAGACAGAAAAAGTAAGCTTCACGTTAACAGAACGTACATGGATTTCTATTACAAGATTAGGAACTAGTGAAAATATTGATGTACATGCGGTAGAAAGGGAATATGAGTCAAATTTTGAAGAAGAAGGCTTTGTAATAGAAAGCAGTTCAACAGAGCAATCTTTTAATAATGTGGATTTCCAAGGATTCCTTAATCACCCTGATGATTGGATAAACCTTTATTATGCATTTATTGAGGATAATGGAGTAATTTATTACGTTGAGGCACAGCAACCAGTAAATAGTGAATACGTCACCTTTCATGATTCCATACAAACCTTTGTTGAAGAGCTTGTAGTTCAGTAAGATAGTCTAATTTGTACGTAAATGTATAGAACCAAAATGTACGGAACCTGATTCCGTATATTTTGGTGAACATTTTTTCTTAACAGACACAAAACGTTCAGGAAACAGGTCCCTGAACGTTTTGTGTCATTTATAGATTCGAAGGACATATCCTCCGCACCCACACTGATCTATATACTTTATTTGAATAGAGTCACCGTACTTCTCTTTAAGTACTGGACTTAAATATTCTACTGGATTGCCAAATGTATTTGGCGTTACCAGATTTACATAGGCACCTTTCGTCGTTTCATCGACAGCCTCAATCCCATGTTGAATAACTAGATCTTGATCTAATTCATACTCTCCATGTTCTAATGACGCTGACCAAGAAAGTATAGTCTTTTTCATTCCTTCAACTCCCTTTTGTACTTACCTTTAATTCCTGTTCTACAATTTGTTCAATTAGCGGTTCGAACCACTGTGAAAGAGGCATAAATTCATAACCTGCAGCCTTTGCCATAGAAACATCTTGATAAATAGATACGGGAAAATTCATAGGAGAGCTTTCTGACTTCATTTTCGGTTGTTCAACCTTCCCTTTTTTTCCTATTTTCTTCTCAATTACCTTTATCATTTCGCCTAAAGTAATTTGATCTGGTGCTGAGGTGTTCACAGGTCCATTCAAATTTTGAAATCCAACCCAAAACAAAAATTCAGCTAAATCACCAGCCTCTACAAAAGAGAGCTTTGTATCCGAGTCATCAATACCTATAACTTCATCAGATAATATTTTCCGAACATAGTACTGAAGACGTTCTGTATAATCATCCAATCCTAATACAATTGGTGGCCGGGGAGCTACGACTGGGAAAGTTGCCTCTTGTAGCAACACTGCTTCTGCTAACCTCTTTCCTTCACCGTATTCAAAATCCTCCTTACGTCCATCTTCCAAATCATAAACAAAAGGATCAAAATCCTTTTCTACCTTTAAGGCCTTTTCATCAAACGGGTAAACGGAAAGAGTGGATGTTAATACATACTTTTTAACCTTTCCCTCAAAAATCTCAAGTGCATCTCTGGCGTCGTCTGGCGAGAAACAAATTTGATCATAAATAACATCCCATGTTTCGTCATCAAAAGCCCTTTCCATCGAACGTCTATTAAAACGATCCACTTTTAATCGATTTACACTGTTACCAAACGAATCTTTCGTTTCCCCTCTTGTGGCAATTGTTACTTTATCCCCGTTTTCAATAAGCTTTTGTACGAGACGTTTTCCGAAAAAACGAGTTCCCCCTAGAACTAAGATCTTTCTCATGCTCCATCCCTCTCTCCAATAAAATTATAAATGAATTTATTAAGAATGTTATTGATATAGATCACATTAAAAGAATATTCTGATACTTCCATCCTTTTATTTTAAACTAAGATGAATCGTTTATATATAAAAAATAGTTAAGGCGGTCAAAAGAGTTTTTCATTATTAATAAAGTCATTCCAATAAAAGATCCACTGAAATAGCCGACTAATCTTTATCCACATCACACAAATTTTACTTTTTACTATCAAACAATAAATTCCTCTTGACGGTGAAACATAAAACCAATATACTGCAAGTGTACTACTACAAATAATACACATAATATTTTTAACATATGATCCAAATAGACTTTCCAAAAAGCTAAAAGGTGGTGAAAGGATGTATTTCAATATTGACCCAAAAAAAAATACACCTTTATATGAACAAGTCATTCAGCAAGTGAAAGAAATGTGTGCCAAAGGGATTTTGAAACCAAATGAAAAGCTACCTTCAGTTAGAGAATTATCCTCTCAAATGGTTATTAACCCAAATACTGTGAGTAAAGCTTATCAAGAACTTGAACGACAAGGTGTAATCATAACCATTCGAGGTCGTGGAACATTTATTTCAGAAGAAATAAACCAATTACAAGATCCAAGGCAGGTGGAAAAATTGAAGCAATCACTAAAGCAAATGATTATTGATAGCCATTATGCAGGGATAACAAAAGAAGAAGTATCCACATGGTTGGAGGAAATTTACGATGAAATAGGAGGGAATAACAATGAGGATTAAACATCTTTCCAAGCGAGTTCATCAGCATATTATTTTATCTGATATAGATTTTGAAGTGAATACAGGTAATATTATTGGGATTGTAGGGAGAAATGGTGCTGGGAAAACGACCTTACTACGTACAATGGTAGGTATTCTCGATCCAACGGAAGGGGACGTTCTTATTGGTGAAGAATCTATCTTTCAGAACCCGAAGCTAAAAGAAGAAATAATTTTTGTGCCAGATTCCTCACAAGCTTTAAAGGCATATAGTACGAAGGAAATCGTAACACTTTATAAAAACATCTATCCACGGTTTGACGTAGAATACTTTCACGATCTAATGAATCGTTTTTCACTACCGAACGTAAAACGAATTGGAAATTATTCAAAGGGGATGAAAGCACTCTTTTCACTCGTTGTTGCTTTCTCAACAAGAGCAAAATATATTCTTCTAGACGAACCCACTGATGGACTAGATGTCATCGTAAAAAAGAGAATTTTAAAAATTTTAGTAGAAGAGGTTGCGGAAAACGATATGGCAGTTATTATATCCTCTCACCGATTGGATGAATTAGAGTTCATGGCAAACGATATTGTCATGATTAAAGAAGGAAAAGTGGATAGTCATTATGAGCTAGATGCATTAAAAACGCAATATAAAAAAGCACAGGTTGCTTTCCAAGATCACATGCCTGACGCTGTAAAAAAAGAAGTGAATATCATCAATCAAACAGGTAGAGTATATACGATCATTTTAGAACGAAAGAACATCCAGGGGGAAAGCATTGTTCAAGAACATAATCCAATACTTTACGAAGAACTTCCCATCTCTCTTGAAGATCTTTTTATTGCAAAACTAGGAGGTGAAGACATTGTTTCATAAAGGACTTTGGTATCAAAACTATAAACAAACGAAAATGGTCGTCTGGATATTATTAGTGCTATTTGTCATCCACCTTCCATTTCAGACAATTTTACTATTAGAATCATGGCGATCACATGTGAAACATATGAACGAACATTTCCCAGGACAACAAGTAGAGTTTCATGCCTTTGAGATTTATAATTTATACTTTCAAGGAATATTTCCATTCATCGTTATGTTCGGCATTATCTTTTTAGCATGCTTACTTATTGGAGTAGAAAGAAATACAAGAAGAATGGATTTCACCTTTTCCCTACCATTTTCTAGAAAAGACATGTTCTTATCGAAATGGTTATATGGCATGTTACTCATCTTCGTTTTCCATATTGTTAATTTTTTCATATCCTATTTCACGTTTATGCAATCGGAGTTTAGTAGTGAGTTAGGAAAGGTTACATTAATTGAAATATTTTACGGACCTCTAATCGGCTATCTATTAGTCTTTACATTTGCTTTGTTTATTGGAACGATT
This sequence comes from Evansella sp. AB-P1, assembly GCF_029688925.1. Lineage (GTDB taxonomy): Bacteria > Bacillota > Bacilli > Bacillales > Salisediminibacteriaceae > Evansella. The sequence continues at coordinate 62,070 of NZ_JARUKY010000002.1, read as the reverse complement.
ACTGGAGAAATGATATCACAAATTGCTTTAACGTTTATCTTCGGAATTTTCCCAATAGGCGTAATGATTCTTGTGCAATCGTTGATAGAAGTTCACTTTGGTTACAGTCGTTTCTGGATTGAGAATTTGCAATGGGTTGAGAATATAACGATATTTAATTTTGTCCTAAACCATCAAGGGAATGAATTCCTCGACCTACTTTATCCGCTAATAGGAATTGCTTTATTTACTATATTAAGTATTTTTCTTTACGAAAGAAATAAAATTGAGCATAATGGTGAGTTTTTAATCTTCAAACAACTGAATCCAATATTTCTTGTTGGAATCACTATCTGTTTCGCCCTATTAGGAGGAATTATCATATCCTCTCTAGCACCTTGGAACGCTACAACATTACGTATCATAGCCTATTGGATTGGCGTAGGAATTTTCCTTCTATTCTCCTACCTCATCACAAGACGATTACTACGAATGAATATCATGATCAAAAACAAATAAGCCACAAAAATGTCACGAACCTGGTTCGTGACATTTTTGTGGCTAAACTTCTTATTTCTTATAATATTTTCATAAAATTGATGACATACTCTCACGATTTGTTGGGTATAGGATTAATTATGGAACAGATTGACTTTGATAGGTAGGGTGAGTGTCCATGAAACAACTCTCTTTATATCGAATTACAGTGATTGTTTCAATGTTTATTAAGTTTATTTTCCAGGTTTATATGTTTAATAAGAAGAATAAAAATTGGGATACAACGACATATGAAGCTTGGGAGAACTTATTAAGAAAGCAAGCGGAAGAATACCGAATAAAAGCAATTAAACTACAAGGTTTATTAATTAAGGTGGGTCAATTTTTAAGCACTCGAGCAGATATTTTCCCTCAAGCATTTTTAGAAGAGCTAACAGACCTCATTGATCAAGTCCCCCCTGTCCCAGTTGAAGTTTCTAAAAGAATACTAAAAAAGGAATGGAATAGAGAAATTGACGATATATTATTAAATCTTAGCAACAAACCTGTTGCATCTGCTTCTATTGGAGAGGTTTACAAAGGAACACTACACAATGGGCAAGAGGTAGCAATAAAAATTCAAAGACACGACATCGATAAAATTATTAAAAAGGATTTCAAAGCTCTACGTATTGTCTTATGGATAGCTAAAAAATTCACAACCATTGGTAAAAAAGCTGATTTAAGTGCGTTATACAAAGAGATGGTCATTACTATAAGTGATGAATTAAATTATGAAAAAGAGCTTAAAAATGGGCAGTATTTCCAATCCCGTTTTCAAGAAAACAAAAAAATTTACATTCCACAATTCTACGAAGAATATTCCACTAAACGAGTATTAGTCATGGAATGGATTAACGGAGCAAAAATTACTGACATCCCTTATTTAACAAAGCACCATATTGATCGAGAAAAAGTCGGGAAAGAATTATTTGATTTTTTTGTGGAACAGCTACTTGATTATGGTACTTTCCACGCAGACCCTCATCAAGGCAACATTCTTATAACAAAAACCGGTACAATTGTCCTCATCGATTTTGGAATGATAGGCTTCGTGGACCGTCATGATACATTGATGCTTAGACAAATGATTCAAGGCTTTGTGTTAAAGGACTACCAATTAATAATTAAACAACTTGAAGAGTTAGGCTTTCTCCTTCCACATGCAAATAAACGTCAGCTGCAAACCATATTAAAGCATGGAGTGGAGGCATATCTTGATGAATCACTCATTGCATTAGATCAAGCGTTAATCGAAAGAATCTTTGATGATCTACAAGACCTCGTGAGAAATCAACCGATTCAGCTACCTGCAGAGTATGCATTTTTAGGTCGAGCTGCTTCTATTGCCCTTGGGGTATTAACCATTGTAGATCCTAAAATTGACTTTATTGAGTTAGGAAAGCCAGTTGTACAAAAATGGTTAAATGAGTCGAATGGGGAACAGGAAAAGTCCTTTCAATATGATCTCCTAAAAGATGCAGCAAAACCACTACTTCACGTACCAAAAAATTTAAACCAATGGTTAGAAGCCCCAAAGCAACAGCTAGAGCAATCAGAACGGCAACAATGGAACAGCTATGAGCAAGCACGAAAATTGTTAGTCACAGTCTTTTCGTTTATTACCTTTATCATTTCCTTTATCTTATTGTTCATATCCATATGGTTAAACCATACCTTTTTAATATACCTTTCATTAGGCTCTACCATCATATCTATCCTGCTAATCATTATTTTCACAGCCAGCCACAGTCGCTGGGTCAAAAATAATCATCGGTAATTAACAACAAGCTCTAACCAATCATTTCATAACAGCTATTATTAAGTATCAATAAAAAACATTAGGAGGTTTTTTACTATGTCAGATTTATTTAAAAAAGGTTTTTTGCTAGGTCTAGGTGTTGCTGTTGCAAGCAAAGAAAAAGTAGAAAAGTACATTAATGAACTAGTCTCTAAAGGAAAGGTGACACCGAAGGAAGCGGATGAGTTATTTGATTCTTTAATAAAAAAAGGTGAAGAAACAGGTGATCGTTGGAGCAGATTATCCAAGGAAAAAGCACGTTCTGTTTTCGATGATTTAGACATTGCCTCCAAGCAGGATCTGGAAAAATTAGAGCAGCGAATTGCTTTACTAGAAAAGAAATTAAATGAACAGTCAAATGAATAATACAAAATAAACTTTCACCTCTCATGCAAGTGGAAATTTGCACCATGGGGGGTGATAATTTTCTTCCAATGGTGTTAGGTGTTCATCCGTTACTGGCGACTCAATTACACCTAAAGTCAGCCAAAACTTTTCACGGGATATAATTGACAACGAATGCATAGTATATTGTTTTTTTTCATATGAAACATTAACAGTATGCTATACCTTAAGTACCTTTTTATTTTTTATTACCACCCGTATTACATCATGTCATATTTAAAGGAGGTACGTTGATGGATATCACACAGCTCCATTCTGGTGACTCTGTTTTTGTCATTTGTCGAAATCCACATACACAAACTGTAGCTGAGATTCAAGAAGCTTCTGTTGTTGAACATCCTGATCATCCAGGCAGGACGGTATTATTTTTATTTGAAGATTATATCCCATTAACTGATGACTATGCCCTTTTTTCAAGCTATCAAGAAGCGGAAGAAATGTATAATATGTATTTCAACGAAACAGAAATCGACATGTATTAACAATCCATAAAAACTAGAATTACAAACAGGTAAAATATACTGTGGTTAAGTAAAGGAAAAAGGCTAACAATACTTTTACAATAGTATAAAACATCTAGAAGGTGAAAAAGTTGACGATTAAGCCATTTACACCACAGCTAGTATATATCGAACCAAAAGCATTAGAATATCCTTTAGGAGAAAAACTAAAGGGAAAATTCGAAAAAATGGGGCTGGAAATTCGCCAAACAACTTCTCATAACCAGGTTCGAAACATCCCAGGAGAAAATGATTTACAAAAGTATAGAAATGCAAAATCAACTCTCGTTGTTGGTGTTAGAAAAACATTGAAATTCGACACATCTAAACCCTCTGCTGAATATGCAATTCCTCTTGCAACAGGATGTATGGGGCACTGTCAATATTGTTATTTACAAACAACGATGGGAAGTAAGCCTTACATCCGAACATATGTGAATGTAGAAGAAATATTAGGAGCAGCTCAATCATACATTGACGAGCATGCTCCTGAAATAACAAGATTTGAAGCAGCATGTACATCAGACATTGTTGGAATTGATCATTTAACACATTCTTTAAAGAAAACGATTGAGTTTTTCGGTAAAACGGAATTAGGTAAGCTACGGTTCGTCACGAAGTATCATCATGTGGATCATTTATTAGATGCAGACCATCGCGGAAAAACTCGATTCCGCTTTAGCATCAATGCAGACTATGTTATTCGCAACTTTGAACATGGTACTTCCCCATTAACAGAACGGATAGGGGCAGCAGAAAAGGTTGCAAGAGCTGGATATCCTCTTGGATTTATTGTAGCACCTATTTACATTCATGAAGGATGGCAGGAAGGTTATAAAAAAATGTTCGAAATACTAGATGAAAAACTAGGACAGGATACTCGTGATGATATTACCTTCGAATTTATTCAGCATCGATTTACAAAACCAGCAAAACGCGTCATTCAAAAAAATTACCCTATGACAAAGCTGGAACTTGATGAGGAAAAACGAAAGTATAAATGGGGAAAGTACGGAATTGGAAAATACGTATATCAGATAGAACAACAAGAGGAATTAAAAGATACTCTTTATAGTTATATGAACAAATACTTCCCAAAGGCAAAAATTGAATATTTTACTTAGAGTAAAAACCTTCATGCCATATCCCTGCCTGAAGGTTTTTTATTGGAAGCAAAATATACTTTCAACCTGCACCCTAGTCTTTTCCATTAAATTCTCTACTCATTTCTTCTATTGTTATCCACATGGTCCACGCTTCGTTCAGTTGTTTTCGGTAATAATCATTTATAATGGTATTTGACGATAAAATTTGGACTACCCTATCTTTAGATAGGCGACTCCATTCTGCAATATCATCAATGGTTATATCACCATCCTTAAGCAAACCAATTAATTTTGTTATAACCAAATCTTTGTGATGCCGTCCATTCATTTTCCTTCTCATATTTGACTTAAAAGTAAAAGATTCCATGGTTAATTCATTAAGATTCATTGTATTTACTACCATTTTACGTAATATAGCTATTTTTTCTGATGCTAGTATTTCAACTTCCTGCCCACTTTTCTCCTTATCTTTTATCTGATTTAATACTACCTCTTGAAAATGATAAGGACGTTTTCTCTTCTTAAGTTCATTCTGCAAAAAAACTGTCCTTTTCGCCCCATGAAAAAAATAGTTGTGCCTCTCCATATTCATTACAAGTATGGTAAATAAATAATCGTTCCATACGATCCAAGGGATATCACCTAAGGATTCGTACCATTGAGTAAACTTTCTCATCACACTTGGAAAAGTTGATGCTAACCACCAATCGGAATAGTTTGGATGATTTTCCTTTTTCCAGGGCGAAAATACTGGCCGAATAAAGGAATGGAAGGAGCCACCTTCAATAAGAATTCCATCAACTACTTGAAGCTGTATAGCGGCGATTTCCGTCATTTCACAAAAGTTGTTAAATCCTTTCTCTTTTGTCCAGTTTATCTCCATTAATATGGCTTTCATCCTTTTTCTCACTCCTATGCTGTCTCTCTTACATCATAGAACGAGATTTTAGGATGTTATGTTTCAATATTTTGAATAGAAAACGTGTTGTAGTAGTCATTTTTATTATTTTTGCATAAATGGTTGTATTAAGTAGGTTATACATATAGATCCTAAACCCAATATAAGAAAGCCCCACCAAGCATCTATCAACAAGGCTCCTCCTACTGCTCCAATAATAAAGATAATGGGTAAATTCACAACAAAAACTGCTTTTGAAGTGTAATGAAAAAGCTTCTCATTATCCCAATCAAATAACTTTAAAAATGTTGCTTTTTTTAATTCTGTTACATAATAGTTACTCATTTGTAAAATAATTAAAATTGTAAGAATCCAAATTATCCATTTTATTACATCTGGTGCTAAAATTATTGCAAACTGAATCCCACCAATTAATTGTAGAAATACCATCCGTCTATCTTTACTTCTTAAAAGATACTTTATATATATTTCTATAAACGCGGATTGTGTTGTACGTTTGAAAAAAATACTTCCTGAGTTTCGGAACAACCATGACCTTTTTTTCTTCCTCATTACTTTAAGCTTTTCATATTTCGGAGCTCCTAGTAAACTAGCACTTTGCAAAGCATATGTCATAAAACGATATTTCAATTTTATTTCACGTGTTAAATCCTCTTCAAATGTATCTCTTTGGTGGAGTTTATAGATAAGTAACAGAAGATTTAATACTAGTAATATGAAAATGGAAAGGATAATCAACAATTTGTCATTTATGCTAAACCAAACATAGAGAATCCAACTATAAATGACAGCTGAAAGAAGTATAAAACATGAATATACAATATAAAATTGCCATCCAGAAAACCTAGCATGAACTATTTGTTTAATTGTGGTAACAAGAAACCTTGAAATAGAAATAAAAAAAAGTAAAGCAATTGTAATAAAGATTGGATAATTAAGCTGAACGATTAAAATTGGTGCAAGAATGATAAAAATTACCGTTGTTAGAATGAAATTGACTAAAGACGAATAAGCCATTCCTAATTTCATTAAATAATAGAATTTTTTTTCGTATTGTCTATAAAAAAGCTGATCTCCCTTTTCAATAAAGAGACGAATGTTACCTGTATAGATGAAAAAGAATAGAAAAAGGAGTGACACAAATTGAATTTCAGATGCCTTCCATTCCCATGGCGTCTGCCACCATTCAATATATTGATAAAAAGAAATTACTGCTGCAGGAATAATTAAGTATAGCCAGGTGACCCAGTCAACTGTCCGTTTATAAAGATCTAATATAGTACAATAATGCTTTTTCACTCTTGTTTGAAAAATCCTTTTTGTTGTGTTTTTTTCCATTTCTACCACTCCACAAGTTCTTCAAAGCAATCCAATAATGAACCATTTGGTAAGCCTGCTTCCTTTCGAATCTGCTCTATATTACCCGTCGCTTTAATATGGCCATCTGCAATAAGCAACAAGTAGTCACAAATTTTTTCCGCTGTATCTAGTACATGTGTAGACATTAAAATTCCTGCTCCACGCTTTTTCTCCTGATCTATGTAGCGTAAAAATTGTTTTGTTGATTTAGGGTCTAACCCTAAAAATGGTTCATCTACTATGTAAACTTTAGGTTTTATTAGAAAAGCTATTATGATCATGAGTTTTTGTTGCATTCCTTTTGAAAAACTAGATGGGAGATGGTGTATAACATGTTCCATACGAAAATCCTCCAACAGTTTTTTTGCATCTTTCTTCCATTCAGTCTCATGTAACTCACAAACAGTTGCAGCAAAGGCTAGATGCTCCCATAGGGTTAATTCTTCATAAAATGTTGGTTGTTCTGGTATGTATGCATACCTCTTACCAGAAGTTTGTTTGAACAATATAGTCCCATCTATATCAAGCATGTCTAAAATAGCCTTTATAGTTGTACTTTTCCCAGCGCCATTTGCCCCAATCAGTCCCACTAATTCCCCTTCACCAACGTCAAATTGTATATTTGTAATGGTATTTTTCTCATCATGATAGCCTGCTCTTTCTATTTTTACTTCAAGAACATTTTTCAAAATATCACATCCTACATTTAATAACCTTTACTATTGGCAACTAGTAGTACGATTTACATTTAGATAATGTTTCGAATTTTTTTATGATAATTAGTAATTTCAAAAAAAAAACCACTTCATAGGAAGTGAGTAGAAACATAACTTATATGATTATTCAAAACGATATTCCATGCTATCAGCTACTGGTTTATAACCGATTTTCATATAGATACTGTTGGAAATAGGGTTATCTAGATCTGTATATAAACTACAAAATTTAAAACCTTCTTGAAGTAATCTCTTACTTAGTGCTGCTACACACGTAGTTGCATACCCTTGTTTTTTGTATTCATCAGGGGTATAAACTAAGCTCACAACGACTCCGTTTTCAGATTCCCTAGCTCGTTTAGCCATTGAAACAGGAGTACATGATTCAGTACGCCAAAGAAAGATTGTATTTCTTTTGATTTCATTTTTTACAAAAAGCTCCGCCTGCTCCATATCAATTGGTTCTAAGGACTCCTCATAAAATTTCTGAGTCCAATATGTGACTAGTGCTAAGTCATCTTCCGTTGCATAACAGAGCCTTCCCTTACGCATAGATACTTGATTGAGCTCTTCAAGTTGATAAATACGTTGCCTCATATATTGCTTAACTTGTTTTCCAGATTTCCTTCCCCAAGCCTCAGCAAATTTATCTACCAACGGTCTACAGCCTACTACACCAGGAATGGAAATTTTTCGTTTATGTAACCATTGAACTGCTACATCAACAAACTCTTCATTACCACATATAACGAGGTTGTAAGGAGGCGTTTGAACCATTACGAAAGGAACTGCTTCACCCTCTTTTTCTCCTAACACGATAATTGGTTGTTGTCCATCCTTGTAATGAACATTTTTTTCCTCTTCCACCTTTAATCGTCTTAATAATCCAAGAGGGAGGTTATTTTCCGCTTCCTTTTCCATTAAGGGTTTTTCAATTTTTTTTAAAACAATTGTTGGTGATGTGTATGCACGTAAACGTATGTCCATGATCCACTCCCCCTAACAAATTCATGTATACTGCTGAAAGTAAATTTTATTTTTACTTCTCTATCAATATATTCCAGTTATTCTTTTAAAAATCCTGCAAATTTAATGTAGTCCAATTAAAAAATATGCTTTTTATCTCTATTCTAAGCTTAGTACTAATATTATAAATTCTTCATTACCTTCTTTCACTTGCCCCTTTTGAACAAACCCATTTTTTGAAAAAACGTTAATTGCTCGTTTGTTGAAGATAGGAATATGTACATTAATCTCTCTAGTCTGATATTTCTCCTGTACAATGTCTATGCAATACTTAATAAATCCCATTCCGTACCCTTGATTAATGATACTAGGATGCAACCCAATTCTTTCAATAGTAAATCCGTTACTTGCAGTAGGCTTCAACATCATAAAGCCTTTCAAATAGTTTTCATAATCGTAAATAGCATACGCATATTTCCAATTAAAAGGATTCAAAAACTCATCTAATGCATCAAGATCATCTGCTAAATTATACACAGAGATATCCCCTTCATATTCCCACTCAGCAATTTCCAAAGCTGCATCATTATCCATCCAAGACCATTTATACATAATGTCAATCATCCTTCCTAACTAAACAAGACTATCCTAGTTCACAAAATGTTCAGGGACCATGTTCCTGAACATTTTGTGAACTAACTTCAATCTTCCCCATTCTCATAATTTCTTTGTTCAATGCAAAAATCCTTTAAAAGGAAGTGGTAGGAAACAGGAAAATGGAGAAAATAAGTATAAAGGGGGCAGTATGTATGGACAGTGCTATGCTATTACAATACGGGTGGGTCCTTCTTGTACTCATTGGTCTAGAAGGGATTTTAGCTGCCGACAATGCCCTTGTATTAGCAATAATGGTTAAACATTTACCAGAAAAGCAACGAAAAAAAGCTTTGTTTTATGGATTAGCTGGAGCCTTCATTTTCCGTTTCGGATCCTTATTTATCATTTCATTTCTCTTTAATGTGTGGCAAGTACAAGCAGTTGGTGCCATATATTTATTATATATATCACTAAACCATCTTATAAAAAAACATACCTTTAATAAAAGTCCTTTTCAAGCTAATACCAGCCCTACGGAAGACGTATCGAAATCTGGCTTTTGGTTAACTGTATTAAAAGTGGAATTAGCTGATATTGCCTTTGCTGTAGATTCTATTTTAGCTGCTATTGCCTTAGCATTAACACTTACTCCTACAGGTGCATTTCAAATTGGAGAACTAGACGGCGGACAATTTATCGTTATTTTATTAGGAGGATTGATTGGAGTAATTATTATGCGTTTTGCAGCAACATACTTCGTCAGGGTATTACAAACTAGACCTGGATTAGAGACAGCAGCATTTCTAATAGTTGGTTGGGTAGGAATAAAACTTATTATTCATACATTAGCACACCCTGATGTCGCTATAATTCCTCACCATTTTCCTGAATCCACCCTGTGGAAAGTTGTATTTTGGTCAATATTGCTTCTCATAGTAGTGTTAGGTTGGGTTTTAACAAAAGAGGATGCTTTTGATGAAGAATCAGAAGGAACGGAAAACACATTAGAAACTGATGAAGACTTACTTCAAAATAGAACTTAATTACTTAAGAAAAAATTAGGCTGTCTTAAGTCAATTGTTTATGACTTGTCTGACAGCCTAATTAGTTTCTTTTAATATTTATGTTTAAAATCCTTCTTGTTCTGTTAAAATTATTGGGCCATCATTTGTGATAGCAATCGTATGTTCGTATTGAACAGATAAGCTACCGTCAACGGTTCTTGCTGTCCAACCATTGTTATCCATTTGAGATGCCCAAAGCCCCATATTGATCATTGGTTCAATCGTTATGACCATGCCTTCCTTTAACCGTTTACCCTTTCCACTGCTTCCAAAGTGAGGAATGTTCGGCTCCTCATGTATTGTAGGACCAATTCCATGACCTGCAAAATCCCTAACAATACCATAGCCATATTGATTAACAAACGCTTCAATCGCTGCACCAATATCTCCAACCCGGTTACCATCAACAGCTTGCCTAATGCCAATATACAGAGCTTCTTTCGTCACATCACATAGCTTTTTTACCTCATCAGGTACATCCCCAACTAAATGTGTCCATGCAGAATCTGCTAATGCACCATTGAGATCTGCAACAAAGTCTACTGTCACAACATCCCCATTTTTTAACGGTTCTTTTCTTGGGAATCCATGACAAATTTCATCATTTATTGAAGCACAAGTAGCATATTGATAACCTTGGTATCCTTTTTGAGCTGGCTTTGCTCCATTATTCCTTAAATAATCTTCTACAAATGTATCAATTTCTAAAGTTGTTATGCCTGGCTTTATTAATTTTGCAATTTCTTTATGAATAGATGCAACAAGCCTTCCAGCTTCGTGCATTAGCTCTATTTCCCTTGCTGATTTTCGTTGAATCACAATATGTTCTCCTTTCTAATCTTAAAGACCGATTAAATATGTATTTACTTTTCACCATATGTTGTTAAATAGAATTTTGCAACTTTTTTATTTAACAGTTCTAACTAAAGTCCACTTGTACACATGTTTTCCCGGGCAATATTCTACAAACTTCACTGAATATTTTATATTATATAAATCCCATACAATCTGCATTATTACTAATCATGAAACTGATTTTTTTCATAAACTTTTAAGTGTTGATATACAAGGCGAAGTAAAGGAGTTTCTATGCCACACCTTTCTGCTAATAACAACAGAAACCCTTGTAAATGATCTCCTTCGATAGCTGCGTTTTTCTCTATATCCCGTAGCATAGATGATTTCATTTGTGGTGATAAAGATTCTATTTTTCCCATTTGCTTTTCAATTATTCCTTCAACTATTGGAGCACCAAAAGCTTCCATTGTTAGACGAATCTCTTCAAATAATTGTTGAGTATATGTACGTCCCTCAAATGTATCTCTAATAGGGCCAATAGGAGACCTCATAAGTGAAGTGATACCTGAAAAAGTCGTAATAAATAAATATTTGTGCCACATTTCTTGTTGAATGTTTTCACTTAGACGAAAAGATGCTTTTGTGCCCGAGAAAGCATCAGTTACCTTTAAAATTCGATCTGTTCTTTCCCCACTCCACTCCCCAAAAACTAATTCATTAAATCCCGAAGTTTGGATGATAGCACCAGTTTCATCGAGAGTAGATTCAATGGAACACAGCCCCCCGATAACCTGTTCTGGTGAAAAATAAGCCTTTAATTCATCCATATGCTCAATCCCGTTTAATAACGGAAGGATTAATGTATAATCTCGAATGAAAGGTTCTACTGATTTTAACCCCTGTTCTAAGTGGTAGGCTTTAGTAGCAATAATCACGATATCGAACGGTTCATCTAAATCAGACTCCAATATGGTTTTTGGCTTAAGTGTTACATCTCCATGTACGCTTTTTATCACTAGTCCAGTTTCTCTTAACTGTTGTTTTCTTTTCTCTCTAACTAAAAAAGTTACGTCTTCTCCCTTTTCTATCAACCGTCCTCCAAAATAGCCTCCAACAGCACCTGCACCAAGAATTAATATTTTCATTTAACGATCGATCTCCTCTCCATCTTTCTCATGTGTCTTATTTCTACAAATCGAGGTAAAATCCTTTTTTCTATCCACTTTTGTAAAACACAGTAATTGAGTACTATTTTTCACTGTATTTTCTCATTTTATAAACGCAGTATAATAAACTAAAATAAAATGTTAGATTTCTTCACACGTTAAAACGTCTTTCTTAATCAATGTTAAAATAATTTAATACTAGATAAAAAAATAGGGGGGATAAAAAGGTGGATATCACTTATGATGCTACCACTATCATTTTGTTTATTGCGTTTTTTCTCATCTTAGGTGTACTAACAACAAAATTTTCCTCCCGTATTGGTGTTCCTGCACTTGTTTTGTTTATTGGCATTGGTATATTAATGGGTAGTGATATTTTAGGATTTATTTATTTTGATAATCCAAAAATTGCTCAATTCATTGGAATTTTTGCACTTATTTTAATTCTGTTTGAAGGTGGACTACAAACAAAGTGGGAAAATGTTAAAAGTGTTACAGCACCTTCATTAACTTTGGCTACTGTTGGAGTCTTATTTACAGCTATTATCGTTGGAATAGGTGCTAAATATATTATAGGATTCACATGGATAGAAGCATTCTTATTTGGTTCTATCGTTGGATCGACGGATGCAGCTGCAGTTTTTAGTGTTCTAAGAGGGAAAAATATAAAAAAACGTTTGGAAGGAACATTAGAAGTTGAATCTGGTACAAATGATCCAATGGCCGTATTTTTAACGATTACATTTATTGGAATGTATACAGCTACAACGATAAACACAACTACTGTAGTTTTATCTTTCTTTTGGCAAATGGGAATCGGTTTAATAGTGGGGTATTTAATTGGGAAGATTGCCATTTATTCAATTAATAAAATAAACTTAGATTCAAGTGGACTGTATCCAGTATTTGCTGCAGCCTTTGCAATTCTTGCATACAGTAGCACATCACTTATTCAAGCAAGTGGCTTCCTTGCAGTATACGTAACTGCACTAATGATGGGAAATAACGATTTACCATATCGCCAATCTATTTTTCGATTTCATGAAGGCTTCGCCTGGATGATGCAAATGATAATGTTTATAATTCTTGGACTGTTTGTTTTTCCAGGTCAGTTAATAAATGGAACATTAATTATACAAGGAACTCTTTTATCAATTATATTAATGCTCTTTGCTAGACCTATTTCCGTATTTATCTCATTACACTTTTATCCTTTTAACTGGAAAGAGAAGCTTTTTCTATCATGGGCAGGCTTACGAGGAGCAGTTCCAATTATATTAGCAACTTTTCCAATGATAGCAGGTGTTGGCAACAGTCAGCTGGTCTTTAATCTTGTATTTTTCATCGTTGTTACTTCTACCCTTTTACAAGGGGCGACTATACCATTATTAGCGAAAAATTTGAAATTAACACAGCCAGCAAAAACAACACCAGAACATGTGATTGAATTAAGCTCAATAGGAAAAACAAATGCAGAAATAGTTGAATTTTTCATTGATAAAAACAATTTGAATACGGAAAAATTTATTGTAGACCTCCCATTACCGAAAAATGTTCTCATCAATGCTATCATACGAAAAAAAGAGTTAATACCTCCTCATGGAAAAACAAAAATATATGCTGGAGATACATTGTTCGTACTAGTAAAAAAAGAAGACCTTCCATTAGCTAAAAAAATAATCCTTGCTGAAAGACAAAAAACGAACCAACAATAACGTGGTTCGTTTTTATCCTATTACTAATTTCCTCTATGCATTTTGGTTAAATTACTCTAGAGCCTGATAAAGTCATTGCGTCTAAATTAATTTTTGCACCAACTCTCTTCAAAAAATCTAATCCAAGTACTCCTTCTAGATTTGTATCATTTATTCTTTGTATTTCAATTGGAAAATCAACGATCTTTAACGGACCGACACTAATACATACTGGTTTAATTAAACTTCTCTTGTTTTCATTATTTTTATCTTGTAATTCTTTTATATCTTCTGACGTTATTAAACCTATCCCCTCAGCTTTTTCCATAGATAAAACACTAAAATTGGAGCATGTATCCACTAAAATTCGTTGAAGCTCTATTGATGCTTCATCATGTGTAACCTTCATTTCGGTCAACAAAAATCCATTTTCAATTCTTAGGCTTTTCATTTTAAACTCCCCCAATTAATAATTATCATAATCTTTCTAAACGGATCATTTTCACAAAATTTCAGTATTATTTATTTTTATTATATGCCTATTACCCGTTATCATCTATATATTCCATATCTATTACTATGAATTATCACAAAAGCATTCCCATCATTATTGTTTTCCCTGTACTCCAGATGTTTACACCCTTATAATTTTTGTGAAGTTTCCGAATTAATATCGTTAATTTCAACATAATATTTTAAAATATTTGAGAGTAAAGCTTAGAATTATCTCACATCAATTGATATAATTATGAAGAAATTAAGTTATCTATAATAAATTGAAGACTCCGAAATTTTAAATGGCATCAGGAGTGAAAATGCGGCGACTCCTGCGACGAGTAGTATATGCTTCACGAATAAACTTCCAGTTGTCTCGACGCATATAACAACAGAGCAACACTTGCAGGCCGAAACAGGACCATTTACGTTTAGCGGTATACAAAATGTATAGTGTGGAAGTTGAGGCCGTGCCCCACGGTAAAGAAGACACTGTGAAGCATGAACAGATGTCGCCCTTATGCCTGTGGTGAAAGCGGCTGCCTGAAACGGATGAACTCACTATGAAATAATTTTCATCCCCCATGGTGCAAATTTTTTCACTTGCATCGAGGACTACCCTGAAAATTGTTTTAAAACATTTAAATGAAAGGTGTGTTTTTTGTGGATATTTTTACATTTCCTGACGGAGATGAAAATTTTTTATACGCTTATATCATAATGATTTTAGTATTTATTGCAGCTTCATTTACTGTTAGTAGATTAAAAAGAGCAAATAAACGTTTGGCAGAAGAAGAAAGCAAACGAAATGAAAAAGAAGAGCAAAATTCTTCACATATTAATAATAATAAACGGAAATAAAGTTTACTAACTACAATACTTTCTTGTAAAAGGATGATCAATGTGGCAAATACTCATACGTTCTCCAAGGGAGAAGAGATTGCAAATTCAATCACACACGGCTTAGGATTTCTATTAAGTGTTGCAGGATTAGTTCTATTGATTTTTTTTTCTAGTATTCACGGAACCCCTTGGCACATAGTCAGTTTTACATTGTTCGGTACAACCATGGTCCTTTTATATACTGCTTCAACCTTTGTACATGCTCTCCCGCAAGGAAGAGGAAAAGACCTATTTGAGATTCTAGATCATTCCTCCATTTATTTTTTTATAGCAGGTACATATACTCCCTTCTTATTTATTATTGTCCAAGGAACTTTAGGTTGGACTTTGTTCGGTATCGTTTGGGGATTAGCCATTGGTGGTACTGTGTTTAAGTGCTTTTTTGTAAAAAAATTTTTAGTTACCTCTACACTTCTGTATGTTGTTATGGGATGGTTAATTGTATTTGCATGGACTCCTTTGAAGGAAAATTTACATCCTAACGGTATCAATTTATTAATTATTGGAGGACTTCTATATACATTTGGTGCTGTGTTTTATGTTTGGAGAGGATTTAAGTTTCATCATGCAGTATGGCACCTATTTGTTTTAGGTGGTACCACAAGTCATTTCTTTGCCGTGCTTCTTTATTTATTACCGTATGCTGGTTAATCTGAAATGGGCATTTAAATAATAAATGATATCTAAAAACAATTGCAGCTATCCTGAATAAGACAGTTCAGTAGTGAAGGGGGACGACTCCAGTGGGATCAGCGCGATCTGAAAATCACCTATCACTTACCGAGTAAGTGATAGGAAGTTGAGGCCGTTCCCACGGTAAAGAAGACACTGTGAAGCATGAACAGATGTCGCACTTATGCCTGTGGTGAAAGCGCCTGCCTGAAACGGATGAACCCACTTGATGAGCATTTTCATCCCCCATGGTGCAAATTATTACTTGTATATGGGGGATCTATCCTAATTTACATCCCATTTACCATATAAAAAGGACTTAGATTATAAAAAATCTAAGTCCTTATGTATTAGCCTTACTTTTAAGTTAATGCTGCAGTTAATTGCGGTACCACTTGCTTTTTACGAGATACAACACCATCAAGAGTAGCTGTATTGTTGGAAAGGGATACATTAAAGGCTTTTTCAACAGAATTAGATTGTTTTCCTAAAGCTACACCTACAGAATTGTTATTTAAAATATCTGTTATTACTAATAAGAAAAGATCTAAATCCTTCTTATCAATTGTTGCTAACATTTCCTTCTCCAATTCACTTTGAAGTGCTAAAACTTCATTCACATCAACTGCATTCACTTGAGCAATTTCTACTTTAGCATCACCCATTTGAAATTCTTTTGCATCGAGAGAAATCAATTCTCCTGGAGTCTTTTCACTTAAATCCGCGCCAGCTTTAAGCATTTCTAAGCCATATGCTTCACTATCAACACCAGCAATCTTTGCTAATTCCTGAGCCGCTTCAACATCTTCATTTGTACACGTCGGAGATTTGAAAAGTAAAGAATCAGAAATGATAGCAGAAAGCATTAAACCAGCTACTTCTTTTTCAATTGCAACACCATTTTCCTTATATAGCTTGTTAAGGATGGTTGCCGTACAACCAACTGGTTCAGCACGATAATATAATGGATCTGACGTCTCAAAATTTGCAATACGATGATGATCAATTACTTCAAGAACGCGAACATCCCCTAAATCATCTACACTTTGTTGGCGTTCATTATGATCAACTAAAATAACGCTATTTGTTTCATTTGAAACAGTTTCTACTAAACGAGGTGCATCTTGTTTAAAATAATCAAGTGCATATTGCGTTTCCCCATTTACTGAACCTAATCGTACTGCTTCACAGTTAACACCTAATTTTTTCTTCAATTCAGCATAAGCTATAGCTGAGCAAATCGTATCTGTATCAGGATTTTTATGACCAAATACTAGAACTTTTTCCATTAAAATCACCCCTTCCATATAGTTCTATCATTTCAGTAATAGTAAATCAACTTTTTTTTGGACACACTATAATAACAACTGAATATGTAATATCTATCCTACAGTTTACATTCGGAGAGGAGCTTTTTATTATGAATGGAATAAACAATGAACACCATGAGCATCCCCATAAGCATAGTATAGCTTGTGGCCATACAAAAATACGTCATGATGATCACATTGATTATGTTCACAACGGTCACCTCCATCATGAAAAAGATGGAAAGTGGTTTGAATGTTCCATCCCTACAAATGAAGTAAATAAAACCGAATGTAAGCCAATTGATTGTGGCTGTAACCACGAAAAAGATTGCGGTCATGAAATGGTACCACACGGTGATCATTTCGATTATTTAGTGAATGGACGACTTCACCACGTACACGGTGATCATTGTGATGACCACGGCCCTGTAGATATTGTTCACATTCAATAAAATGTAACACAAAGTCCTAGGGAGCAGTAACAACTCACTAGGACCTTGATTAATTATCAATTAAACCACAATTACCTTATATATATTCTAATAATGCTGTTGCAATAGAGAAGTAAATGAGTAAACCTAAAATATCATTAACCGTAGTAATAAACGGTCCTGATGCAATAGCTGGATCAAGTCTTAACTTATTAATCATGACTGGAACAACTGCTCCAATAATCGTTGCAATGCTAAGGGTTAAAAATAAGGAAATACCTACAATAAATGCAATAATAAAGCTTCCATAAAATAGTGGTATAATAATGAATAGAACGACTGCACATATTATGCCGAGCATAACCCCTGTTCCAAATTCCCGTTTAATTGTATGGAACATACCCTTCTTTTCAAAAGATCCTGTTGCTAATGAACGTACCATCACAGCTAATGATTGCGTTCCCGTATTCCCTGCAGAATCCATGAGTAATGGAATAAATACTGCTAATAACACAATCTCTTCAAGTGTCTCTTCAAACTGCCCAATCACTCCTGCGGTAATTAAGCCAAAAAACATTAGCATAATAATCCAAGGAGATCGTTTCTTAGCAGCAGAAAAAGAACTAATATTTACATCTGTTGCTCCTCTTGAAGCAGTAAATTCACCAAAGTCCTCTGTTGCTTCATCTTCTAATACATCCATTACATCATCCACTGTAACAATACCAACAAGGATATTATTGTCAGTAACAACTGGCGCTGCTAAGAAATCATATTTTTTAATCAGCTTTGCTACATCCTCTTGATCTTCATTAACAGAAACAGAAATTACTCTGGAACTCATAATATTTTCTACGAATTCACTAGGCGGTGCAATAATTAAATCTCTTAATGATACAACTCCAACCAATTGTCCTCCACTATTTACTACATATAAATAATAGATTGTTTCTGCATCTGGTCCTTCATTACGGAGGAGGTTTATGACATCTGTAGCACGGCAAGTTGAGGAAAGGCTAATAAATTCCTTTGTCATAATGGAACCTGCCGTTTCAGGTTGGTAGGAAAGAAGTTCTTTAACCTCTTCCGCTTCCTCTTTATCCATAGATGTTAATATATTTTCTGCCTTAGAATCTACTACTTCACTTAAAAAGTCTGCAACATCGTCAGCATACATATTATTAAACATCTCTGAAGCATAGCTTTCCTTAATTTCTAAAACAATTTCCTTTTGATTTTCAACATCCAACCCTTGAAATATATCAGCAAATTCTGCAGGAGATAAGTATTCATAAACAAGATTTCTCTTCTCCCCATTTAGCATAGTAAATAAATCAACACGATCAGTTGGATGTAATTCTAAATACGAATCACGGAATTTTTTTATATCTCTCTTTTCTAAAATATCAATAATATACTTTTCATATTGCTCACGATTTCTTTCATCTAATTTAACCATTACGATTCCTCCCTTAGGAGAAAACCATTTCACTTATTATTTTTTGAGATAAGTAGAATGGATTTCTCCCCAACTTCTCCCATATTTTTTTGCCTTTTATCCTTTTTGAATCAGGTTCGGGACTACTATCCATTCCAACTCACCTCTACTTTCCTAATTATATTATTAACAACAAAAGACCACCCTCAACAAATGAAGGTGGTCAGTAGTTATACGTAACCAAGCATAAGCATAGTGATATTGTATTAATATCACACGAATAAGTTCCTCCATTCGTAGAGCTTTAGCACTGTGCGGCATAGGAAAAAATTCCAGCTACATTAAAAACCACCTTATGTCGATGGTTTCTGTTGACCCATTGGCGTCTTTGGACATTTTTGGGCAGCAGCATATCTCCAGCACAGGAGCCTCACCTAACGAGGGTATTCAATTTCACTGATAAAGTTACATTAGTATAGTTAAGTTGTCAACCACGTATTTTGTATTTAAAGACATTTTAATAGAATAAAAAAAGAGCCTGATAGGAGAAGAGTGAAGGAAGAACGGTTGTGGTGACACTTATACCCTTGGTGAAAGTGTATCAAGAAGTAAAAGCTAATAATAAAATTTAAATGAACTTAAATAAATACCGATAAAAAAATCCGAAAATTATCATTCTTTAAAAAAATGATTTAATAATGATTCAAATAAATATCGTTTAATAAATATAATAAAAAGGAAATGTAATAGATATTGGGGGGATATGATGCAGGAAATTAGAGATACAGTGAAAGAAGTTGTCTATGCAGTTATGCCAATTACAGCTGTAGTTTTTATTTTACAATTCTCCATACTCTGGCTACCAATGGATGTTTTTTTACAATTCTTAATCGGAGTTGCATTTGTAAGTATTGGACTTATACTCTTTTTGTTAGGAGTGCATATAGGGCTCCTCCCAGTTGGTGAAATGATCGGTTCTACTTTACCCAAAACTCAAAAACTAGGATTAATTTTATTTTTTGGATTTCTACTTGGTTTCGTCGTTACGGTAGCAGAACCTGATGTGCGTGTTTTAGCACTTCAAGTAGACCAAGTATCAGGTGGGGAAATCTCACGAAACATTCTTGTCTATTCTGTTGCCTTAGGGGTAGGAATTTTTGTTTTGCTCGCGATGCTTAGAATTATTTTTAATATTAATATCACTTACTTATTAATGGGAGGCTATGGTGTAGTCTTTCTATTAGCATCTTTTACCCCAGCAAGCTTTATTCCAATCTCCTTTGATGCTGGCGGTGTAACTACCGGACCAATGACAGTGCCTTTTATATTAGCTCTTGGTGTAGGTGTTGCCTCTGTAATAAGAGGAAAGACTTCCTCTAGTGATAGCTTTGGTCTAGTAGCTTTAGCATCCATAGG
Source organism: Evansella sp. AB-P1 (assembly GCF_029688925.1). GTDB lineage: Bacteria > Bacillota > Bacilli > Bacillales > Salisediminibacteriaceae > Evansella. Next base: position 41,798 of record NZ_JARUKY010000002.1, on the reverse strand, counting down.
TCCAATAATAGCGGTCCTCATTTTAGGAGTGATATACGGATGAAAATACAAATATTCCACGGCTTTGGTCACGTATTATTTGAAGTCACCTTTGCATTAATACCGTTGATCATTTTTTTCGCAATTTTTCAATTTTTCTTTTTAAAACTAAGCAAAGAAAAACTAATTAACATAGGAAAAGGTATGATTCTTTCCTTTTTTGGATTAGCATTTTTCTTACAAGGGGTTCATGTAGGTTTTTTTCCGGTAGGAGAATTAATTGGGGAGAAATTAGGTGGGATTTCTCAAAGTTGGGTCCTTATTCCCATTGGTTTCGTATTTGGTTTTGTTGCTACGTTCGCCGAACCTGCTGTAAGAATCTTAAATCATGAAGTAGAGAAGGTATCCGGCGGTTATATTTCACAAAAAGTAATGCTATATACTTTATCTATCGGTGTAGCTGTTTCTATTGCCCTATCAATGGCTAGAATATTAGTAGGTCTACCATTGTGGTATTTTGTTATCCCTGGTTATATGATTGCTATTATTATGATGTTTTTCTCATCTAGTACCTTCACATCCATTGCTTTCGATTCTGGGGGAGTTGCAACTGGTCCCATGACTGTGACGTTTATCCTATCTATCGCAGTAGGTGTAGCGTCAGTCATTGAAGGAAGAGATCCTCTTATAGATGGGTTTGGTATGATTGCTCTAGTGGCACTAATACCCATTATATCCGTTCTCACATTAGGATTACTATTTGAAGGAAAGGGGCGAGAACGTGTTACTGAACAAAATAAATCAAAAGCATAAACTAATTATTACAATTGTCAAAAAAGGAATAGCTAAAAAAGTGGTTAACGGATCTAAAAAAGCTGGTGCTGAAGGAGGTACAGTTCTTTTAGGAAGAGGAACTGGCGTCCATGAAAATAAATCCTTTTTAGGTATTCCTATCACACCTGAAAAAGAAATAGTCTTTACACTAGCAAAAAATGAATTAATAGAAAATATAATTGAAAGTATTATAAGAGAAAGTAAACTAGAGAATCCTGGAACTGGCTTAGGTATCGTATTAAACACAAAATCAATTATTGGAATATGCCACCTATTAGGTGGAGAAATAGGTTCAGCACCACTTACGGGAGGAGTTAATATGCCAATGGAAAGTCACGGGATTTTATATGATCTTATAGTAACGATTGTAAATAAGGGAGACTCAGACAAAGTAGTAACTGCTTCAAAAAAAGCTGGTGCTGAAGGGGGAACAATTTTAACTGGTAGAGGTACGGGGATTCATGAACAAGCAAAATTTTTAAATATTACCATTGAACCAGAGAAAGAAGTAGTACTAACTTTGATCGATAGAAATAAAACAGATGATGTTCTTGGACAAATTAATGAGGACGCAGGATTAAATCAACCAGGAAAAGGTATTGCCTTTGTATTAGAAGTAGAACGAACAATCGGTATTAATCATATACTTAACCAAATGGTTCGTAATAGAATTGGTGATACAGATGCCTAAAGTAAAAGATGTTTATAAAAATATAACATTAACAGCTTCAATTGTTCGAGAAAATTTTTCTATTCACGAAGTACGGCAAAAATTCTCAAGTACAGAACCAATCAAAAGATGCCTTTATGTTGTAAATTCCGAAGATACTTTAACCGGCATAATTACGATGCATGACCTTTTAGAAACCATATCTGTTCAGAAAAGTCTCCACAAGACTACATCTAGTAATAAAAAATTACTATATTTATCCGTATCACAAGATAGTATTGCAAAAGACATTATGAGATCACCAATTTCTGTAGTAACTGATGATCCATTAGAGGAAGCACTACAAAAAATGGTAAATCATAATTTGGATGAAATACCTGTTATAAATGATTCTAGAAAAGTTATTGGTGATTTAAATGCATATGAAATTATTACTAAATTATAACTTTTATTAATATGGAACTATATAGATAGATATCTTACAAGCAATAGAAAGAATAGAGAAATTATAAAGATGTCTCGAAAATAATTTGAGACTTCTTTTTTATGCAAACATTAAACAATCAATAAGGAAAAGAAAATATAGCATCAATAGAAGAAATGTATAAATTCTTTAAGAGAAATTTAAAATTTAAAAAAGATATATCACTTAAATAAGAATAATACTCGTACAATTGCCCAAAATAATAAAACAGTTGTCGCGACAACTTCTTCGTAATTACATAAAAAGAACTACATAAGGGGAGCAAATTATGTGAACTCAAAAGAAGCGTTATTTTGGAGCATCGCACTGCCTGGTTTCGGACAAATATTAAATGGAAAATATATAAAAGGATTTATATTTGTATTTTTAGAAATTTTTATAAATGTTCAAGCAAATTTCAACGAAATAATTATCTATAGCTTTCATGGCGATATCGAAATGGCAGTTCTTAGTACAAATTATTTATGGTTAATGTTTTACCCTTGTTTGTATTTCTTCGCTATGTGGGATGCATACAAAGATGCAGGAGGGGGAAAAAGCCGATATGCTTCCTTGCCCTTTGTATTTTCAGCATATTTCGTTACGGTAGGTTTGATATATTCCTCTAAGCTTAAAATATTTGGTCATATATTAGGACCCATGTGGCTACCCATGCTGTTTGTTATTCCTGGTTTAATCGTAGGAATTATATTAAAAAGGCTATTAGCAAAAAGCTGATCCATTCTAACAATGGACCAGCTCTTTCCTCCTCTACACATACCTTTTATGAATTTTTCTACCATCATAAGTAAATACAATTTTACGATCAGTAAGGACCGTTTCCATATGAACTGGTCGCCCCCAAAGCTGATAAATATAAGGTAATGTTTTTTCAAGATATTGAGAATCAAGTTCAATGCCTTCATACTCATGGGTTAAATACAATTCTCCATTCTTTAAATAGTCTCCGTCTTTAACAACGATATATGGAAATCCTCCATTAACTCGACTACTTATTAGTTGATCACGAACATTTTCCCATTCCTTATCGACAATCTTATATTCTCTTCCTTTTTTCTGAAATAAATACATATCCTCACGCATAACTAAATCCTTCGTCAAATAATTTCTAATAAAGGAAATGTCCGACTCAATTTCACGAACTTCAAATAATTTTTCTCTACCACTATTTGGTTGAACACCTTGACGTTCTTTCATCTCGTCAGATGGATTATTGTATCTCTCTTCTATATCCTCAAATATTTTTAAACCAACATAGTAAGGATTGATTTGAGTTTTTGAAGGCTGAACAACACCAGCATTTAGCTTAGCAAATTCAATAGCATCATCTGACGTTAATTCCATTTCTCGAATTATTCGTTGATGCCAATAGGACGCCCAGCCTTCATTCATAATTTTTGTTTCAAGCTGTGGCCAAAAATAGAGCATTTCTTCCCGCATCATTGTTAATATATCTCGTTGCCAATCTTCTAGTTCCCTACTATATTCTTCTATAAATAAAAGAATATCTTTTTCTGGTTGTGGAGGAAGTTTCTTCTTTTTCTTTGATGATCTAGTTTTTCGTTCCTTCTTATCATCTAATGACCATAAATCATCAAAAGGTGTTTCTTTCACATCATCTTCCTCATCCACATCCTGCCACACATCTTCTACTGACCAAGAAAGTTTAGGTCTAACTAAACTAGGATCAATATGCTCCTGAATAGCTAACACTGCATCTAGAAACTCTTCCACTTCTTGTCTTCCATGAACCATTTCATAATGAGCAACTCGTTCTGCCGTTGCCGTCATACTTTCAACCATATCTCGTCTTGTATTTGAGAAACGAGCATTATTTTTGAAAAAATCGCAATGCGCTAAAACGTGAGCTATAATTAATTTATTTTGTATCATAGAATTCGTATTTAATAGAAAGGCATAGCATGGATCAGAGTTAATGACTAACTCATATATTTTACTTAGCCCTAAATCATATTGAAGTTTCATCTTATGAAATTGTTTTCCAAAACTCCAGTGGGAAAAACGAGTCGGCATTCCATATGCTCCAAAAGTATAAATAATATCAGCTGGGCATATTTCATATCTCATTTCATAAAAATCCAAACCGAACCCCTCTGCTATTTCTGTAATCTCTTCAATCGCCTTCACTAGCTCTTTTGATTCTGTTGTCATCCCTTCGCCCCCTAATTGATGTGTTATCACAGTTTATGAACAAGCGACGAAGATGATGAAAAAAACATCAATCTCATTATAATTATTGATGAAAAGATTAATGATAAGAGTGTTTGGCAGATCGACAACTACTTTCACATTCAATGAGTAATATATATGGAATGTAATTCTTGTGATGGTAAATTAATACATTAACACACCAAACTTCAACTGGCAGTAGGCATTTGTTTGATTAGAGTTCATTATTGTAAGCGCTTCAAAAAAATTTACAATTCATTTTTTTCGATTTCTTTTTTCCCTTATTACACAAGGATGTAAACGTTTACAATAGGCCTAAATTATCATAACTGTCAGAAAATTTACCATAATACTGTTGACCTTACCTTTAATTGATTGTAATATTGTCGTCAATATAATAATTATTTAAAACTTCAAACTATTTAGTTCTACTAATTTTTTAAAATGGATAAAAGCCTCTGTCCATTTTCGTCAAAATAGGAGAAAATGGACTTAGGCTATTATTTAACAAGTTGACTTTAATACTTTAAAACAATCAAAAACTTTAAAGGAAGGAGTGTAACGTATGAGCAATCAATGGATATTTTTAAGCGACAAATTTGTAAAGAAAGAAGAAGCTGTCGTTTCCGTTTTCGATCATGGGTTCTTATATGGAGACGGAGTATTTGAAGGTATTCGAGTATACAGTGGAAATATTTTCAGACTTAATGAACACCTTCAGCGTCTATTTGAATCCGCACAGTCTATCATGCTAGAGATTCCATACACGAAGGAGGAACTTCAGCAGATTATTATAGATACTGTACAAAAGAACCAGTTAAAAAGTGCTTATATCCGTGTTGTTGTCTCACGTGGCACTGGGAACCTTGGACTTGATCCAAAGTCCTGTTCTAAGCCAGGACTTATCGTGATTGCTGAAGAACTTGCTCTCTTTCCAAAAGAATTATATGAACGAGGGCTAAATGTTGCTTCAGTTGCTAGTAGACGTAATCGCCCAGATGTATTAAGTCCTCAAATAAAATCATTAAATTATTTAAATAACATTCTTGTTAAACTAGAAGCTAATCAAGCTGGAGCTGATGAAGCATTAATGCTAAATGACCAAGGGTATGTAACTGAAGGCTCAGCTGACAATATATTTATTGTAAAAAATGGTGTGTTGTACACTCCCCCCGTTTATTTAGGGGCACTCGAAGGAATAACGCGAAATGCAATTATAGATATTGCAAAGACACTCGGTTACGAACTAAAAGAAGATCCCTTTACACGACACGATGTTTATGTAGCAGATGAAGTATTCTTAACAGGAACTGCTGCAGAAGTTATTGCCGTTGTGAAGGTCGACAATCGTATAATTAGTAATGGAAAGCCAGGAGAAATTACAAATCATTTATTAAAAGAATTTAGAAAAATTGTAACTACTGATGGGGTTCAATGCTACTCATCATCAGCAAATCAAGCTGAAGTAAGTTAAGGGGGACGTCAACAATGCGTAGCGATATGATAAAAAAAGGAATAGACCGAGCTCCACATCGAAGTCTATTACACGCAGCAGGAGTCAAAACAAGAGATCTTGAGAAACCGTTTATCGGTGTTTGTAATTCATACATTGATATTATACCAGGGCATATGCACCTTAATCGTTTCGCAGAGGTTGTCAAAGAAGCAATTAGAGAAGCTGGAGGCATTCCATTTGAATTTAATACAATTGGGGTAGATGACGGCATTGCAATGGGACATATTGGTATGCGGTATTCCCTTCCAAGCCGTGAAATCATTGCTGATAGTGCAGAAACAGTGATTAATGCTCACTGGTTTGATGGAGTGTTTTACATTCCAAACTGTGACAAAATAACTCCAGGTATGTTAATGGCAGCGGCTAGAACGAATGTACCATCCGTTTTTGTATCAGGTGGTCCAATGGAAGCAGGAGTTTCTGAAACAGGTCAAAACCTATCTCTCGTATCTGTTTTTGAAGGAGTTGGTGCTTATCATCAAGGGTCAATGTCCGAGGCCGAGCTAAAAGCTTTAGAAACATCCGCTTGCCCTACGTGTGGGTCATGCTCAGGTATGTTTACAGCGAATTCTATGAATTCACTAATGGAAATGTTAGGCTTAACAGTACCTGGAAACGGCACGATGGTAGCAACATCTGATGAAAGACACCGTTTAATAAAAGAAGCTGCAAATCATTTAATGGAATTAGTAAAACAAGATATAAAACCGCGTGATATTTTAACAAAGGAAACAATTGATAATGCCTTTGCACTAGATATGGCAATGGGCGGTTCTACAAATACTGTTCTTCATACATTAGCTATTGCACATGAAGCAGAAATCGAATATGACTTACATGAAATAAATCGTATTGCTGAAAAAGTTCCTTATCTTTCTAAAATAAGTCCTGCATCTGATTATTCCATGCACGATGTTCATTTAGCAGGAGGAGTTAGCGCCATCATTAACGAATTATGTAAAATAGATGGCTTGATTCATAAGGATCGTATTACTATAACTGGTAAATCAATTTCAGAAACAGTAAAAGATGCAAAAATTTTAAATGAAGAAGTTATCCGCACGAAAGATAACCCATATAGTCCAGTAGGAGGCTTATCTATCCTACACGGAAATTTAGCTCCAAATGGAGGGGTAATTAAAGTTGGTGCTGTAGATCCTTCTATCAAAAAGTTTTTAGGGGAAGCAATCGTTTTTGAATCTCAGGAAGAAGCTCAGGCTGGAATATACGATGGTACTGTTCAATCAGGTCATGTAGTCGTTATACGCTATGAAGGTCCAAAAGGTGGACCAGGAATGCCGGAAATGCTAGCTCCTACATCTGCCATTGCAGGTCGCGGACTGGATAAAGAGGTTGCCCTTATCACAGATGGACGTTTCTCTGGAGCTAGTCGTGGAATATCTATCGGTCATATTTCCCCAGAAGCGGCGGAAGGTGGACCAATCGCCTTTGTTAAAAATGGTGATCCTATTTTAATTGACTTACCAACACGATCCATCGAACTTCTCGTTGAAGAAGAAGAACTAAAGAAACGTCAGGAAGAATGGACGAAGCCTGAACCAAAAATTAAAAAAGGCTACTTAGCTAGGTATTCTAAGTTAGTAACCTCTGCAAATACAGGTGGAGTAATGAAAATATAAAAAGTTAAAATATAAGAAAACGATGACGGGAATAAAGGAATAAGTTCTAGTATTCACAGAGAGCCGGGGTTGCTGGAAGCCCGGAAATACACCTTATTCTGACATCATCCCTGAGTGTTAAGCTGAACGGTCATTTCTCAGTAGGCTTAATCAGGTGTTACTTAGCACCTGTTACCAAAAGAGGCTATTCTTTCGTTTCGTGAATGAGCCTCACGAGGCAGTATTTGTAAAAATACTGTGAATCCGGGTGGTACCGAGAAAAGAAAGGTCTTTTCTCCCCGAAAAACTTCACATACGTGTGGGTTATTTGGGAGAAACAGGCCTTTTTATTATTTTACTCATCAAATTACAATGCAAGCTAATATAAATATTTATCTTTAGGAGGAATATAAGGTGAAGGTAGAAGCAAAACCGACACAGAACACTGACATGAAGCCGAAGACTGGTGCTGATCTGCTCGTACAGACGTTGATTGAAGAGAAAGTTGAAACAATTTTTGGGTATCCAGGAGGGGCAGTTTTACCTATTTACGATGCTCTATATAGAGCTAAAGATTCGTTTCAACACATTCTCACAAGACATGAACAAGGAGCCATTCATGCTGCAGAAGGCTATGCTCGTGTTTCAGGAAAACCTGGGGTAGTCATTGCCACTTCAGGTCCTGGAGCAACAAACCTTATAACAGGAATTGCAGATGCAATGATGGATTCCTTACCGTTAGTTGTTTTTACTGGTCAAGTAGCTCGTGGTGTTATTGGTACAGATGCTTTCCAAGAAGCGGATGTAATGGGGTTAACTACTCCAATTACGAAGCAAAATTATCAAGTTCAATCAATTAGTGATCTACCTAGAATCGTAAAAGAAGCATTCCATATTGCTTCAACTGGTCGTCCGGGCCCTGTCGTTGTTGATATACCAAAGGACATTTCTGCTAACCCTTGTGAAGACACGTATGATAACAGCTTCCATTTACCAGGTTATCAGCCTACAACAAAGCCTAGTCCTTTACAAATTAAAAAGCTTTCAGATGCAATTGCTAAATCTGAGAAGCCTATTATTCTCGCAGGTGCTGGAGTATTGTTCGCTAAAGCCACTGAAAATTTAATTGGCTTTGCTGAAAAGCATGATCTTCCAGTTACAACAACTTTGCTTGGATTGGGTAGCTTCCCTGGTAACCATAAATTGTCCCTAGGGATGGCAGGTATGCATGGCACGTATACAGCTAATATGGCACTTTACGAATGTGACCTATTGATTAATATTGGTGCACGATTTGATGACCGTCTTACAGGTAATTTACAACACTTTGCTCCAAACGCAACTGTTGCACACATTGATATTGATCCTGCAGAAATCGGAAAAAATGTATCAACTCAAATACCAATTGTTGCAGACGCGAATGAAGCTTTAATACAACTTGTTAATCATGCGAAGGAATCACCGAACCACTATGAATGGCATAACACACTTAATGCAAGAAAGGTTGATTATCCTTTATGGTATAACAACCCACAAAGTGAAATGATTCCTCAATGGGTTATGGAAGCTGTTCATAAAGTTACTAAAGGAGAAGCGATTATTACAACAGATGTTGGACAGCATCAAATGTGGGCTGCTCAATACTATACGTTTAATAAACCTAATAGATGGGTTACATCCGGTGGTTTAGGTACGATGGGCTTCGGCTTTCCTGCTGCTATTGGTGCTCAGCTAGCTGAACCAGATTCCACTGTTGTAGCTGTCGTTGGTGACGGTGGCTTCCAAATGACTTTACAGGAACTATCCGTACTTCAAGAGAGAGGTTTACCTGTAAAGGTGATTATTGTTAACAATGGTGCTTTAGGTATGGTAAGACAATGGCAAGAGTCATTCTATGATAAACGTTATTCAGAGTCCCTATTAAGCGTTCAACCAGATTTTGTAAAGCTCGCTGATAGTTATGATATTAAGGGGATGAAAATAGAGACACAAGAAGATCTTATCAATGTCCTTCCTGAAGTTTTCGCTTACGACGGACCAATGGTGTTAGACTGTCGTGTGTTACAACAAGAAAATGTATATCCAATGATTGCACCAGGTAAAGGACTTCATGAAATGATAGGGGTGAAACCATGAAACGAATTATTACGGCTGTAGTTCAAAACCGCAGTGGGGTATTAAACCGAGTAACGGGATTAATGCAAAAGCGTCAATTTAACATTGATAGCATATCTGTAGGACGAACGGAATCAGACGGCATTTCTAAGATGACATTAGTTGTAGATGTTGAAGACAATCAAAAGCTAGAACAATTAACAAAGCAATTAAATAAACAAATTGACGTTTTAAAAGTTTCTGACATAACAGATAAAGCTATTGTGGCTAGAGAATTGGCATTAATAAAAGTTGTTTCAACAAGCCAATTAAGAAGTGAAATTCAAGGGATTATTGAACCTTTCAGAGCTTCCATCATTGATGTAAGCAAGGATAGTTTAGCAATCCAAGTAACTGGAAAACCAGATAAAATTGAAGCGTTAATCGATCTCCTTCGACCATACGGAATAAAAGAGCTAGCCCGTACAGGATTAACAGCATTTTTACGAGGTCACCAGCCTCAAGCAAGTGAATTAGCTAGTTTTTCTTTATTAAAATAACTATTTGCTAGATAAAGAATTTAAAAATTCTTATCATAAATAAAATTGGAAAAAAGAGAGAGGATGTTCATAATGACTAAAGTTCTTTATAACAACAATATTCAAGAAGAGGTTTTAAAAGGTAAAAAGATTGCAATTATTGGTTACGGATCACAAGGTCATGCCCATGCCCTTAATTTAAAAGAAAGTGGTTTTGACGTAATTGTAGGGTTAAGACCAGGGAAATCTTGGGATAAAGCAGTTGAAGATGGTCTACAAGTACTAAGCGTTGCTGATGCAACAGCTCAAGCAGACGTAGTTATGGTATTACTACCAGACGAATATCAACCTAAAATTTACGAAGAGAGCATTAAACCTAATTTACAAGCAGGTAATGCATTAGTTTTTGCCCATGGCTTTAACATTCATTTTACACAAATCGTTCCTCCAGCAGATGTTGATGTTTTCTTAGTTGCACCAAAAGGTCCTGGTCACCTAGTTCGTCGTACATTTGAAGAAGGTGCTGGTGTTCCAGCTTTATACGCTGTATACCAAGATTCAACTGGGTCAGCAAAAGAGCTTGCTTTAGCTTATGCTAAAGGTGTAGGTGCAGGTCGTGCTGGAATTTTAGAAACAACTTTCCAAGAAGAAACAGAAACAGATCTTTTCGGAGAGCAAGCAGTATTATGTGGTGGTTTATCAGCTCTTGTAAAAGCTGGTTTCGAAACTCTTACAGAAGCAGGCTATCAACCGGAAGTTGCTTACTTTGAATGTTTACATGAATTAAAGCTAATCGTAGACCTTATGTATGAAGGTGGTCTTGAAGGAATGCGCTACTCCATCTCTGACACAGCACAATGGGGTGATTTCGTATCAGGTCCTAGAGTAGTAAACGAAGAAACGAAAGCTCGTATGAAAGACGTACTTACAGATATTCAAACTGGGAAATTTGCTCATGGATGGATCCTTGAAAACCAAGCTAATCGCCCTCAATTTAACGCAATTAATGCAAATGAAAATAAACATCAAATTGAAAAGGTAGGTAAAGAGCTTCGTGAGTTAATGCCATTTGTAAAAAAACAGGTCAACTCAAAGAAAGAAGTGGTCACTAATGCAACGAATTAACATCTTTGATACAACACTCAGAGATGGTGAGCAATCCCCTGGCGTTAACCTAAATCAACTTGAAAAGCTTGAAATAGCTAAACAATTAGAACGTTTCGGTGTAGATATTATGGAGGCTGGTTTTCCAGCCTCCTCCCAAGGAGACTTTGAAGGTGTTCGAAATATTGCAAGAACAATTAAAAATGCTTCTGTAACTGCTCTTTCAAGAGCAAAAAAATCAGACATTGATATCTCTTGGGAAGCTTTAAAAGAAGCACAAGAACCGAGTCTACACATTTTTTTAGCAACATCCCCAATTCATATGACGTATAAATTAAAAAAGACACCTGAACAAGTCGTTCAAATAGCTGAAGACATGATCTCTTATGCAAGAAAGAAGTTTCCTAATGTAGAATGGTCTGCTGAGGATGCCTCTCGCACTGATTTAGATTTTCTCGTTCATATTATCGAAAAGGTTATTGACGCAGGAGCCACTGTCATTAACCTTCCTGATACAGTAGGATATTCTACTCCTGAAGAATATGGATACATGTTTAAGTATGTTAGAGAGAATGTTCCGAATATTGATAAAGTTGTCCTTTCTGCCCATTGCCATGATGACTTAGGGATGGCAGTTGCCAATACGATGGCAGCCATTAATAACGGCGCTACGCAAGTAGAAGGTACGATTAATGGTATTGGAGAACGAGCTGGTAATGCTTCTTTAGAAGAATTTGCGGTTGCTTTAAATATTCGAAATAATGTGTATCCTTTTACTACAAACCTTGTTCTTAATGAGATCAAACGAACGAGTGACCTTGTTAGTAAATTAACAGGAATGCCAGTACCTGCAAATAAAGCTGTTGTTGGTCGAAATGCTTTTGCACACGAATCAGGTATCCATCAAGATGGTATTTTAAAGAATGCGTCTACGTATGAAATTATTACACCAGAATTAGTTGGGGTGCAATCTAACAATCTTGTTTTAGGTAAGCATTCTGGTCGCCATGCATTTAAAGATAAAATTGAACAGCTAGGTTATCAATTTTCTGATGAAAAGGTAACTGAAGCCTTTAAAGCTTTTAAATTACTAACAGACAGTAAAAAAGAAGTAACAGATGATGACCTATTCACTATTTTAACGGAAATTCAAACAGACATACAAAATGTGAAAAAATATGAATTATTATCCTTCCAAGTACAATATGGTTCTTCTAATATTCCTACTGCAACAGTGGCACTTAAAACACCTGAAGGAATTCAAGTAGAAACAGCTTGTACAGGTAAAGGTAGTGTCGAAGCTCTTTATAATACGTTAGAATCATTAATTAAAGAGAAGATCCATTTAACAGATTATCATTTAAGCTCTATTGGGCAAGGACGTGATGCTCTTGCTCAAGCTCATATAAAAATGACTGTAAATGATACGACAGTAAGTGGTCGAGGGTCTGCTCAAGACGTTTTAGAAGCATCTGCAAAAGCATTTTTAAATGCAGTAAACCGAGTTTTCTTTAACAAAAAATTAGAGGAAAAAGAAAAAGAAACAGCACAGCTATAAAAACTATATTTAATATTAAATTATACGAGGAGGTATCTTCTATGGAAAAACAAATCGTGTTACTTCCTGGTGACGGTATTGGTACGGAAGTTATTCAAGCTGCAAAAGAAGTATTAACAACAATTGCAGAGGAATTTAACCATACATTCACATTTAGTACTCATGACATTGGTGGAACATCTATCGATAAAAACGGTACTCCACTTCCTAATGAAACAGTCGAGGCATGTAAAAAAGCAGATGCAGTATTATTAGGTGCAGTTGGTGGACCGAAATGGGATAACAACCCATCCCATCTTCGCCCTGAAAAAGGATTACTAGGAATTCGAAAAGAACTTGGATTATTCGCAAATTTACGACCAGTAAAAGGGTTCTCTCAATTACTACATGCCTCTCCATTAAAGGAAGAAGTAGTAAAAGGAAGCGACCTTCTCATAGTAAGAGAATTAACTGGTGGTCTTTACTTTGGTACTCCAAGTGAACGCCAAAACGATGGTCAATCCGTTGTTGATACATTAGCATATACACGAGAAGAAATTGAACGTATTGTTGACAATGCCTTTAAGTGTGCACAGCGTCGCCGTAAACACCTTACTTCTGTAGATAAAGCAAATGTTCTTGAGTCTAGTAAATTATGGCGTGAAGTTGTTGAGGAGAAAAAAGGTGATTATCCAGATGTAACGGTTGAGCACATGCTAGTAGATGCAACAGCCATGAAACTCATTACTGCACCAACTCAATTTGATGTCATTGTTACTGAGAACATGTTTGGTGACATTTTAAGTGATGAAGCATCTGTTTTAACTGGATCTCTAGGTATGCTACCTTCTGCTAGCTTAAGAGATGATAGCTTTGGATTATATGAACCTGTCCATGGTTCAGCACCAGACATTGCTGGACAAGGAGTTGCCAATCCACTTGCCATGATTTTATCTACTGCTCTTATGTTAAAGCACTCATTTGAGCTAGATAAAGAATCAAAACTAGTAGAATCTGCCGTACAAGCAGTCCTTGAAGAGGGTTATCATACTGCAGACCTGAACCTTTTAGGTGAAGGAAAAAAAGTAAATACAGATACAATGACAAAGCTTATTGTTGACTTCATAAAGGCTCAAAGTACTTCAAAAGTTTAAGATACTTTTTTTACGCCATTTGAAGATCAAAATTAAAAGAGTGTAATGTGAGGAGTGAAGCGTATGTCACAACCAAAAACAATAGTAGAAAAAATTTGGGATCAACATGTTGTCCATCAAGAAGAAGGTAAGCCTGATCTATTATATATTGATTTACACCTCGTTCATGAAGTTACCTCTCCACAAGCATTTGAGGGTCTAAGAATGAACAACCGTAAAGTTAGACAACCAGAGAAAACATTCGCAACAATGGATCACAACGTACCTACGTTAGATCGTTATTTTATTAAAGATCCTGTTTCAAAAAAACAAATCGATACGCTAAAAGCAAACTGTGAAGAATTTAATGTTCCATTAGCAGATATTGGCCATCCTGATCAAGGTATCGTCCACGTTATTGGACCTGAGCTTGGACTTACACAGCCAGGAAAAACAATCGTATGTGGAGATAGCCACACTTCTACTCATGGTGCTTTTGGTGCATTAGCATTCGGTATCGGTACAAGTGAAGTGGAGCACGTGCTTGCAACACAAACACTTTGGCAAAACAAACCTAAAACACTTAACGTAAAAGTAAATGGTGACCTTGGTGTAGGCGTAACGGCAAAAGACTTAATTTTAGCTATTATTGCTAAATTCGGTGTCCGATTTGGAACTGGATATGTTATCGAATACACAGGAGAAGCAATTAGAAACTTAACTGTGGAAGAAAGAATGACAGTTTGTAACATGTCTATTGAAGCCGGTGCCCGAGCTGGATTAATAAGTCCTGATGAAAAAACATTCGAATACATTAAAGGTAGACGCCATGCTCCGGCAGGTGAAGATTTTGATATAGCTTTAGAAAAGTGGAAGGCTTTAGCAACAGATGAAGGTGCTACGTACGATGCAACGGTAGAAATCGAAGCAGCTGAAGTAGAACCTCAAGTAACATGGGGGATAAACCCTGGTATGGGGCTACCTATTAGTGCAAACGTACCTAGCCCAAATACAGCTAAAACAGCAGTGGAAAGAGAAGAAATTGAACGTGCCTTAGAGTATATGGGGCTTGAAGCAGATCAACCTATCTCTTCTGTAAAAATTGACCATGTATTTATCGGCTCCTGTACAAACTCACGGCTAAGTGATTTAAGAAGAGCTGCAAACATTGTCCGTGGTAAAAAAGTAAATCCATCTGTTACAGCTCTCGTAGTACCAGGATCACAAACAATCAAGCTTCGTGCTGAAGAAGAAGGCTTAGATACTATCTTTAAAGAAGCTGGATTCCAATGGAGAGAAGCTGGATGTAGTATGTGTTTAGCCATGAACGATGACATTATTCCTTCAGGAGAACGTTGTGCCTCTACTTCGAACCGAAATTTTGAAGGACGTCAAGGTAATGGCGCACGTACGCATCTAGTTAGTCCAGAAATGGCAGCGGCTGCTGCTATCGAAGGACAATTTGTTGATGTTCGAAAATACTCTGCACCTACTCTTTCGTCATAGGAGGTAACACATTATGGAACCGATTAGAAAACATGAAGGTCTCGTTTATCCTTTAAATCGAGCAAATATTGATACAGACCAAATTATTCCTAAACAATTTTTAAAGAGAATTGAACGTCAAGGCTTCGGGCAATTCCTATTCTATAACTGGCGCTTTGAGGATGATGGGACACCTAGAGAAAACTTCTCTTTAAACGATAAAAAATATGAAGGTGCATCAATACTAGTTGCTGGTGAAAACTTTGGTTGTGGTTCTTCACGTGAGCATGCACCGTGGGCAATTCAAGACTTTGGTTTTAAAGTAATTATAGCCCCTAGTTATGCTGATATCTTTTACAATAACTGTCTTAAAAATGGCATATTGGCAATTATTCAACCTGAAGAAGTGACAGAAAAGCTTATCGAAAAAGCAGAAGCTGAAAATTACACATTAACAGTAAACCTTGAAAACCAAACAATTAAGGATTCAACTGGCTTTGAAGTATCCTTTGATGTACCTGAATACCATAAAGAAATGCTTCTCAACGGATGGGACGAGATTGCAGTAACATTGACTCATGAAGATAAAATCAGTCAATATGAAGCAGCTCAAAACTAATCATAATTTATTAAACACTTTGACCTCCTTTATGGTAGAGTCAAAGTGTTTTCTTGTTTTCGTACTGTTTTTTTAAGATTATTTCATCAACTAACCATTTTATTAATATCGCTTTGACTATGTAGATAGGAAATGAATAGATGTATTCCCAATTATCTATTTGGTACACATTTAACCACACGGTAATTGGTTCACAAATAAAAGCAAAAATTAATGCCATTACAGTATTAGAAATAATAAAGGATTTCCATTTAGTAAAATACTGATATAACACCATATGTAGTACAATAATGATTCCTTGATCTATAGAGATGAGACGAGGTAATAAGCTAAATAATTGATATGGATATGACCATAGATGTAGTTCAACACCAATATCATCTAATATAATGACGAGAACCATTAAAATAGATCCGTATAATAATACTTCAGAAATTCTCTCTTTATGTACAACCTTCCACCATATAATCCAAGGCCCAATCAGTAAAAAAAGTAGAAGCCACCACTGAAAAGTAAATAAATTATCATTTATCCAGTATTCCAATCTCAATTCCACTAATTTTTGGTGTACCTCTCTTATATCATCAAAACTAGGGTTAGCCATATAAAATATCTCTCTTTCTGAAATAAATATATAATCTAGCTGTGTTGGTGTAGCTACATTATTATTGCCTATTTATTTATTGAATATCCATCCAGTTAATCACATACATAGCTTTGATGATCTACCTCGGTCCTATAATAGAATCATTTACAATATAGTACTTACTTCAGAATTTTAGATTACTTCCTCCTTCTATTATTAAAAATTTCTTCCAATGGAAACTCCTTTTCACTTCAACATCCCCCTTTCGTCATCCATTCCACATAATATTTTTATTATTTTCTAAATATTCTGGAGGATTTCCCTACCCATTATCGAATTAGTAATCATCATAATACTGTTTGCACCATAAATATGTTGTAAACGATCAATCATTTCTTTAACGAATATATATTTTTTATAAGGACACTATTCACTCTGACGACTATCTATAATTATAAAAAAGTATTTATGGTGAAAGGAGGTAAATTAAATGAAATCTTGGTTAACCGCTATTTGCTTTTTATTAATTCCAATCCTGTACTTTTTAGTTGGTATTGTCGGCCTACCTTTAAACGGCATTGTATTTTGGACAGGGACGACGATTTTAACCTTATTTGGTGCTTATTTCACAAAATATTTACATTTTGCAGAAGAAGGAGTATCCTGATTGCCAAAATACCTACCCTAAAAATAGACTGGTTCAGTAGTGAAGGGTGACGACTCCAGCGGGATTAGCGCCTAGACGAAAATCCCCTAAAGCTTACTGTGTAAGTTTTAGGAAGTTGAGGCCGTGCCCGCGGAAAGCGTTCGCCTGTAACGAATGAACCACCTTGATGTATAATTTTCATCCTCCATGGTGCAAGATGCACTTGAATGGAAGTCTCCCCAAACAATAGGTTATTAACAGTGCTCACATTAGATATGCAAAAATAAAAGTCAGCCTCTCCGGCTGACTTTTATTTTTTATTACATATACACTGCGCTACCAATAATCGCTAACAAAATGAATAAAACTAAGATGAAGGCAAAGCCTCCAAATAGACCTGTAGCTGGTGCGTGAGACATGAGAGAAAGCCTCCTTTCATGGGTTCACACACAGCATATGCATTTTCACCAGATTGGCGTGGGCAAAACGGAAGAGGTTATTATTTTTCACATCTGAATCATTGTTAAAATAACAAGGACAAAGGCATATAAAGAGCATAATCCTAATAAATATGCGTAAGGATAGTGCTCTCGACCTTTTTTCCATACGATAATTCCTAATACAGCAAATACTAATGCTATTACAAATACATGTGTAGGAAAAGACCATTCCCTCTCATCGTTTTGAAAAACAGAGTAAACTGTAACAGAGGTAACTACTAGAAATATTCCAGTCATTAACATATACCACAATTTATATGAGGACATGTTACACCCTCCTTTTATCATTATTTATTCCTCTTTGTACAACACTCAAACTACAATCCTCCTTTATTTATACACCTCTACATTAATCAAAATAATCAGTATAAATTCGGTGGAAATAAAGAATTGATAAATAATATTAAATAAACTTTTAAAAATAAGTGATTCTTTCCTTATATTTGTATATAATGAGGAATTGGAGCAATGTACACTTTTTAAAATGAAAGGGTTATGTTATATGTCTAACGAAACACCAAGACGAACGTTTGCCATTATATCCCACCCAGACGCTGGTAAAACAACATTAACGGAAAAGTTATTGTTATTAGGTGGAGGAATAAGAAGTGCTGGAACAGTTAAAGGGAAAAAGTCAGGGAAATATGCCACATCTGACTGGATGGAAATTGAAAAGCAAAGAGGTATCTCTGTAACATCAAGTGTGATGCAGCTCATATATAATGATGTTCAAATAAACATATTAGATACACCAGGTCACCAAGATTTTAGTGAAGATACGTATAGAACACTGACCGCTGTAGATACTGCTGTAATGGTTATCGATAGTGTTAAAGGGATAGAAGCCCAAACCTTAAAGCTATTTAAGGTTTGCCGTATGCGCGGTATCCCCATTCTCACTTTCATTAATAAGCTTGATCGCGAAGGAAAAGAACCGTTAGATCTATTAGCTGAAATTGAAGAAGTTCTGGAAATGGAAACTTATCCAATGAATTGGCCAATTGGTATGGGTAAAACCTTAAAAGGAATTTATAGTATTCCAGATGAAAAAATTGAAGTATATAATGACTCTCACGAACGACAAATCGTATCTTACAAGGAACAAACCGTCCTTCAAGATTTTGAAAAAGAAAAACTAGAGGAAGATACCATGCTACTAGAGGAAGCAGGAAATGAGTTTACAATGGAAAAAGTACAAAGTGGACAATTAACTCCTGTATTTTTTGGAAGTGCATTATCCAGCTTTGGCGTTCAGTCATTTTTAGATAATTTTGTTACACTTGCTGCTGAACCTCAGCCACGAAAAGCGTCAGGAGAGCTAGTTCAACCTGAAAGCAATACATTTTCTGGATTCATTTTCAAAATTCAAGCTAACATGAATCCAAACCATCGTGATAGAATCGCTTTTTTACGAGTCTGTTCTGGAAAGTTTGAACGTGGCATGGAGATAATGCTTTCTCGAACCGGGAAGAAAATGAAGCTGAATCAGTCTCACTCTTTCTTTGCATCCGATCGTGAAACAGTAGATACTGCAATGCCAGGAGATATAATTGGCCTATACGACTCTGGAAACTTTCAAGTTGGAGATACATTAGTAACTGGCAACGAACGCCTTATTTATGAAGAAATGCCACAGTTCCCACCTGAGAAATTCGCAAAAATCACAGCAAAAAATGCACTAAAACATAAACAATATCATAAGGGAATGGAACAATTAGTACAAGAAGGTACTATCCAGTTATATAAAACTCCATATTTTGAAGATTTTATTATCGGTGCAGTAGGTGAACTTCAATTCCAAGTATTTGAATACCGAATGAAAAATGAATATAACGTAGATATAGAATTTCAACATATGACCCATGAATTAGCTCGTTGGGTAACAAAAGGGGAAGTAACTGATAGAATGACTGATAGCCGAAAAATGCTTGTACATGATCAACAGAAGCGTCCTGTACTCCTTTTTGAAAACGAATTTACATTACGGATGTTCCAGGACAAAAACCCGGATATAAAGCTATCAACAGGCTGGGAGCTTCTAGAGTAAATCAATTTATTGACTCATTAGTGAGTAAGTTTTAAACAAACATTATTAAGTATAGATAAAAATGAATAAGCTGTCCGGCAAGGAGAAATTCTATACTCCCTTGTAGGACAGCTTATTCGAAAAACTAAAACTAATTGCTACATAACCTTCGTCGTTTCATTTAGAGTTTCGGTATTTAAAGCAACCTTAGAATAAATTAAGAAATATTTTGATAAGAGTCCATCCTATTTCCCCTTGCTTTACTACCTAATGCCAGAAGAGAACTCATGCAGGTAAATTAACAAACAATGTTACTCTTTGATTTTCTTTTCCCTGATCCCTTACAAATGCGGCAAGATATACTCTTCGTTAAAAACCAATATTTTTTTTCTACAAGACCAGTTCCATTACACATTCTACATATATATATAATGGCCATTTATAACACCTCACCGCTTTTTATAAATTATAATATATTTAACACCTTTTGTGGCTTGTTTGACTCTAAGTTTTCAAAAAAGTCTGTTAAATAATATGACAAACTTAAAAAGAAATGCATTAGGTATCCACATATAAGAAAAGGCAAGGCGCCTCAATTCCGCCTAAGTACAGCCCACGTCCTGTGGGCAAAGAGTAAATCATCGACATCCTGTCTCCTAGACACCTTACGTAGAGTGAAAATTTTATACTTATCTTTAAATAAAAGGCATTGTCTCCTATTGAGAAGCAATGCCTTATCTATTCTATCTTGATTATTATCCTGGTAGCTTTACCTTTTGTGGTTTTTTATTAGGATAAAATTTGTTTGCGGTTTTGGGTGCAAATTGGAAAAAGATAATACCTACTATTGCTGTAGATAATATAAATACACTACTAAAAACCATGATTTCTGTTGTTGCTAAAGCAGCAATAATGATAGAAAATTCTCCCCGTTGTATTAATGAAAATCCTGCTCGTACTGATACCTTTTTACTTAAGCCATATAATCTACCACCAACAATACCAACAATTATCTTAGCGATGATAGCCCAAATAATAAGTGTAACTAACAGTCCTACATAAGGAATGCCTGTTCCAAATTCAATCGTTGTACCGAACCATAAGAAAAATAATGGAAGAGTAAGGTCCCGAATTGGAACAATTAAATGCTCTAGCTGCTCAGTTTTACGAACTTCAGCAATCATAATACCAGCTAGAAATGCCCCTAATACCTCTGATAAATCTAAATAAAGTGCTATTCCACCATAAGCTAGGGCGATTCCAATAACAAACATAATGAAAATATCAGAACTTAAATACCTTTCAAAGAATCCTCTAAGTCTTTTGAATAACAATTGACCTAAAATAATTGCACCTGCAGTTAACAGTACAACTTTAAGAATTAAGATAGTAAATGCTCCTGCATTCATTCCAGTTCCTGCAGTTAAACCAACCAAAATTGCCACTAAAACTGGTGCTACTAAATCTTCAAAAATAAGTAATCCTAAAATAAACTCAGATTCTGGGTTTGCCATTCGTTTATTCGTTTCGAGTAGCTTCGCTGTTATGGATGAGCTGGTTGCATATACTACTCCTCCAATCAATAGTGATTCAATTAAACCAAGTCCAAATAAATAAACAATGACCATTGTAACCCCAATATTCAACAGGACGTCTAATGTCCCAGCAGGCGTAACTTTTTTCGATACCTTCAATAGCTGTTTAATTGGGAACTCCATACCTAGCATAAAAAATAACAATACTATTCCCACTTCACCGATTAAATGAAGAAGATAAGAATCCCCTAAGAATGATGCTAAAACTAGTCCTAATAATATATATATAATTACTTCTGGTATTTTAAACTTCAAACTGAAAAGCCCGAATAAAAACATCAGGAGGAAGATGATTCCGGCACTCAGCATGATCGGTAGCTGAATTTCCAATTAAGAGGACTCCTTACCTTCACAAAGCTTTTCAAATTGAGCAATATCCTCCTGTTTTCCTATGGCCATAACCGTATCCCCAACCTTTAACATTTCAGAAGGGTCTGGACTTGCTATTACATCGTTATCTCTAAATATACCAACAATAGAGATACCGGTTTTTTTACGTACTTCTGATTCTCCGATCGTTTTATTAACAACACTAGAATTTTTGTCTAGTTTTATCCATTCAGTAACGATTTGACTTTTTAATAGCTTCATTTTTTCACTATCTACAGGCTGAAAAACTGCTCCTAACAATTGTGCACCTAATTCTCTCGTTTCATCAGCAGATAAATTGATGGCAAAATCTGCTTCATCATTGTCTTGGTCTTGAAAGAAGTATAACTCTCTTTTTCCAGTGTGATGAACAATTAATACTAGCATATTATTTTCAGCTGTAATAAAAGATAATTTCTTTCCGATTCCTGGTAGATCTGTTGCTTTAACCTGCACTATAACAACTTCCTTTCTCTCCATTACTAACATCATTTTAAGTATATACCATGAGAGTTAATGTGAAAAATATTTTAATTCACTTAATCCAGTGAATTAACTAAAACAATACTAATACTTTCTCCTTCCTCCACAGCCATGTTATACTCATGGACGGTGGAGGTGTTTTTTTGCGAATTCATCCGTATATTTTATTAACAATGGCAATGCTATTTTTTTCTGGTAACTTTATCGTTGGAAAAGCCTTCGAGGGAGTGGTTCCACCGTTCACTCTCGCACTTTTTCGTTTTGTTTCAGCATTAGTCTTCCTTTTACCCTTATGCTATAAAACTGTGATGTTGAATCATCCTCTATGGAAAAAAGAATGGAAGCCCCTATTAGGTCTATCCATTTGTGGCATCGTATTATTTAATGGTTGCTTATATTTATCCGTTAATTATACAACCTCCATTAACGCAGCAATCGTAGATGCTCTAACCCCAACAGTTGCTGCAATACTAGGGTTTATTTTATTAAAGGAATCATTAACAAAGCTTCAGTTAATAGGAATTGGACTTTCCTTTGCTGGTATTTTATACATCATTGGTCGAGGATCTTTGGGTGTTCTATTATCTCTTTCCTTTAATATAGGCGATATTATTATGCTTATTGGGATTATATTTTGGGCTCTCTACTCTATTATCATAAAACAGCACAACCATAAATTCCCTAGTGTTGCTAGCTTAGTTGTTACCATGTTCATTGGAATTCTCTTTTTATTACCAATGTCAGCAATAGAATGGTATTTGTATGGTTTTCCTAACATATTCAATTGGAACGTTTTATTAGGGATTGCTTATATCGGTATTTTTCCATCTGCACTAGCATTGTTAGCATGGTACAAAGGTGTTGCTGCTATAGGACCAGCTCGTGCATCAATCTTTTTCAATTTAGTTCCAATCTTTACAACCATTCTTGCAATCATTTTTTTAGGGGAGATTTTTAGCTATCATCAACTACTAGGTGGGGTCGTCGTATTAATAGGAGTATACTTTTCTACAAAGAAATAATTAAAAATGTTTAAGCTTTAATAGCAATGGGTAATAATAACATATTCGTGCTTTTTTTGTATATAAGAAGTAGTTTTCTCAAATTAACTTCTTTATCTATTCACGAACAAAAGAAAAAAACACCCTTGCCTGATGACAAGGGTGAATTATTTCTAATTCATATAGCCTATTGGTTCTGACACTTTTGATGTATAGGTATTTTTTCTGACTGTTAATTTTCTGTAAAGGTTCATCAAATGGTCAAGCTCTTGACTGTGACGTACAGTTTCTTGTGAAGCCAATCCATGAACTTTTGCAGATTGAATCATCTCACTTCTCTTCGTTTCCATTTGATCTTTTAAGTAGTAATGAATCCCCATATTACTCACTCACTTTACATTTAGTTACTATTTTTATATTAACAGTATAAATAAAAATTGTCCGAAATTAAGATCACTATTTATACTATGAATACTATTATATGTAAAAGAAAAAAAATTACAATAGTTTCCTAATATTTATTATACTTTTTTTAAATTTATTCACTTTTTCTATCACTTTTTAGTTCTAAAGTCCTATAAAGTCCTATTCATCTCTTTCTCTAACGAATGGCGATGTTTCTCTTTTTCTCTTGCCGACCATTTTAGTCGATAGGAAAGATAATCTAACACCTCATCTTTATACTTATTAACTTCGTTTATATTAAAAAGCAAGATACCAGTACGCCGATTATAAAAATCTATTGGTGAAGTAACCATTTCTTCTTCAATTCCATACTTTAGAGAAGCAAATAAAGAGTCTGGCATGGCGGATTGTCTAATGCTAATTCTATTATTTCCCCTCATTTCCTTAAAAATAGTTTCCACATTCGCTCCGTATCGCCTAACTAGACTTAAAGCCTCCGTTTCATCTAGGCCATATTTCACACCTACTTTTACCTTCTCTTCAATATATTTCTCTAGTTTGTTAGATCCTCCAATATGCCCCCCTGACAACGGTAATTTTTCTGTTATGCAAATTGATCTAAGTTCTAAGTCTCTGCAAATCATATTAACTATTTTTTCTGCCATTTTCCTATATCCAGTAAGCTTTCCTCCAGCAATGGAGATAAGACCTGATGGCGAAATAAATACTTCATCTTTTCTAGAAATTTCAGAAGCTTTTTTCCCTTCCTCATGTATTAGAGGTCGAATACCTGCCCAGCTTGATTCCACATCTATCTTTGTTAATTGTGCAGTGGGAAAAATATAATTTGCAGCATTTAATAAATAATTTACGTCTTCTTCAGTCATTTTAGGGTTTGCAATATCTCCATCAAAAGCTGTATCTGTAGTACCGATATATACTTTATGATCACGGGGAATTGCAAAGAGCATCCGACCATCATGCTCCGTATCAAAATAAATGGCATGTTTCAAAGGTAATCGCTGTTTATCAACAACGATATGAACTCCCTTCGATAAAAATAGTCTTTTTCCATCCCTTGAACGATCTTCTTCACGAAGTGTATCCACCCACGGACCTGTGGCATTTATAATCTTTTTAGCTTTTATATTATATTCTTTATTATGAATGACATCTTTGACAACTACTCCAGTCACCTGAGACTCTTTATATATAAACTGAACGACCTTGGCATAATTGACAGCAATTGCATCTCTTTTGACTGCTTCCTTTAACACTTCAATCGTTAATCTTGCATCATCAGTTTGATATTCAACGTAAGCACCGCAACCCTTTAGACCCTCTTTTCTTAATAATGGTTCTCTTCTTAAGGTTTCTTTCCTGTTTAACATTATTCTTTTTTCTTTTTTCTTAACCTTTGCCAAATAATCATACACCTTTAAGCCAATTGAAGTTGAGATTTTTCCAAATGTTCCCCCCTTTATGATGGGTAATAGCATAGGAACTGGTGTCGTTACATGAGGAGCATTTTCATATACCACTTTACGTTCTTTTGCAACTTCAGAAACGAGCTTTATATCGAACTGCTTTAAATATCTTAGTCCTCCATGAACCAGTTTAGTAGACCTACTTGACGTACCACTAGCAAAATCCTGCATTTCCAGTAAACCAGTTTTTAAGCCCCTTGAGGATGCATCTAATATAATTCCAGCACCTGTAATTCCACCCCCAATAACTAAAACATCTAATTCTTTTTCACTCATCTCTTCTAAATAATGCCTTCTATATTCTGCAGAAAAACGTTTCATTTTTGTCATGTTTCCCCCCTAAAAATGCAAAAAACTACAAGTCTCTCAAAACAATGGACAATATATTCCTTTTGTTCATTGAGAATTGTAGTTTTATATACTAGAATCAAACAATATATTTGTGTTTACCCTGTATCAATTGTATATAACCAATTTATGTGCCAGATAAGAAATTAAAACTAATTTCTTATTTAGCTACCGCTTAAATGCTGAAGCTGCTTTTACTGCGAGCTTCCAACCAGAATATAAATCATCACGTTCATGTTTTTCCATCGTTGATTGGAATGTATGATCAATTTTCCATTGCTTTGCTATCTCATTCTGATCTTTCCAAAAGCCTACTCCTAATCCAGCAAGATATGCAGCACCAAGTGCTGTAGTTTCTTGCACGACTGGACGTTGAACAGGCACATCAAGTATGTCACTTTGAAATTGCATGAGAAAATTATTGGCAACAGCTCCACCATCAACCCTTAGCTTCTTTACAGAGATGTTAGAATCGGCCTCCATTGCATCTAGAACATCTTTTGTTTGGAACGCTAATGACTCTAAAGTTGCACGGATAAATTGTTCCTTTTCCGTTCCTCTCGTTAATCCAAAAATAGCTCCACGTACTTCACTATCCCAATATGGAGTTCCTAGTCCAACAAAAGCAGGTACAACATACACGCCATCAGATGAACTAACTCTGTTTGCGTATATTTCGCTATCAGCTGCTTTTTTAAGCATCCTTAATCCATCACGAAGCCACTGTATTGCTGATCCTGCAACAAATATACTACCTTCTAACGCATATTGAATTTTGCCATCAAGTCCCCACGCAATAGTAGTTAACAAGCCGTGGTTAGACTTTACAGCTTCCTCCCCTGTTGTCATTAGCATAAAACAGCCTGTTCCGTAAGTATTCTTAGCCATCCCTTTCTCAAAGCATGCTTGCCCGAATAAAGCAGCTTGTTGATCTCCAGCTACACCAGCAATAGGTACTTCTACACCAAAAAAATGATAATCTACCGTTTTACCATAAACTTCAGAGGATGGCCTTACCTCTGGAAGCATGGCTACCGGTATGTCTAAAATAGATAAGAGCTCATCATCCCATTTTAAATCATGTATATTAAACATTAACGTTCTAGAAGCATTTGAATAATCTGTCACATGCACTTTTCCACCAGTTAGCTTCCAAATAATCCACGAATCAATTGTGCCAAAAAGGAGCTTCCCTTGCTCTCCTTTTTCCCTTGCACCATCAATATGATCTAGTATCCACTTAACTTTTGTTCCTGAAAAATAAGCATCAATTAATAATCCTGTTTTTTCTCTGAATACATTATCATAGCCTTTCTTTTTTAAATCCTCACATATACCATCTGTTTGCCTGGATTGCCAAACAATGGCATGATAGATTGGCTGTCCTGTCTCTATATCCCACACGACCGTCGTTTCTCGTTGATTCGTTATTCCAATAGAAGCTATTTCCTTCGGGGAAATCTCAGATGTATTCAAAACCTCTGCAATAACGGATAATACAGATGACCAAATTTCATTTGCATTATGCTCCACCCAGCCAGGATTAGGAAAATATTGCTTGAATTCCTGCTGTGCCACTTCAATTATTTCCCCTTGATGATCAAAAATTATAGCTCTCGTACTAGTTGTTCCCTGATCAATTGCAAGGACATATTTTTTTGCCATACTCTCTCCCCCTAAAAGCATGATAGAACTTTCCATATTGGTTTATTCAGGAAATTAATTAATACTTTTAGAATATCATATGAAAAGGTCAATTTCATTTTCTTCCTACCCTTCATTAGCTATTACTACACAATAAATAATACTAAAAACAACTTACCTTTATGATTAGGGTAAGTTGTTTAAGTCTTTTATCTAGGAACAACGACGATTTCTAAAGGCCTTGTCATTATACCATTGTCTTTTTTCACTTCTAATTCTCCAGACCATGTACCTGAATCTCCCATTTGAGTTGCATACTCATACAATCCATCCTCTACATGTTGAAATTGGATTTCCTTATTTTCTGCTCCATCCATTGTAAGGGTTGCTTTAATGTTCGCCCCCTCGATCCACCCTCCATCGTTAGTCATCAAAACCGTTTGTAAGATAATAGGACTATTTGAAGTGATCGGTAATTCCTTAGCCGTGACCTCCACGTGCCATTGGTCCGATTTATCTTGCATATTTACTTGGCTAGGATTATTGATTTGTAAAAAGTTTAATACAGCAATAGCACATAAAAAAATTACTAATATGCTCCCTAAATTTGCTGGTTGGTAGTACTTTCGTTCAATCTTCTTATCTCCCATATTCATATATGTCCACCCTTCCCATTCAACAGGGTAGACAATATTATTCCATCATAAACTTTTCTTAAAAATGTTTTGCTTCTTATCCATGAAGATTACTAAATAGGTTTGGTACTCAAAGAGCAAGAATACCGCTTCCGTGATTTGGTTTTCGCAGTAACTATGAAATAAATAACCTATACAAACAAAAACTGACCATTATAACCGATTACGATTTAATAGTCAGTTTGCATTGATTAATTTATTACATTAGTAAAAGAACCAAGTAACATGTTTCCAAAACTTTTATAAAATTTCATTTAGCAATCGGACTTAATTTCATATAAATCTTTACGGCGATCTCGCCATTGTGTTACGTTACCTGATTTCCTGCTTCGACGGAGAATTTCTAAGTCAACATCCCCTACAACAACAGTTTCAATATTAGGGTGACATTCCCCAACTACTCCATCACGAGGGAAAGCAAAGTCAGAAGGAGTAAAAATTCCAGATTGGGCATACTGAATATCCATATTCTCTACATGTGTTAAGTTCCCAACTGTCCCCGCAATCATCGTATAAATTTGATTTTCAACAGCTCTTGCTTGAGCACAATACCTCACTCTCAAATAACCTTGTCTTTCATCTGTACAAAATGGAGTGAAAATAATATTTGCTCCCTTTTCAGTAGCAATTCTCCCTAGCTCTGGAAATTCAATATCATAGCAAATTTGAATAGCAATCTTACCACAATCTGTGTCAAATACTTCTACTTTATCACCACCATGGATTCCCCAGAACCTTCTTTCATTTGGTGTAATATGAATTTTATACTGTTTTTCTATTGTGCCGTCTCTACGGAATAAGTAGGCGATATTAAATATTTTTCCATCTTCTTCTACGAAATGGGACCCACCAATTATATTTACATTGTATTTAATAGCTAGTTCCGTAAAAAGGTTTATATACCCTTCTGTAAATTCTGTTAAACGCCTAATTGCTTGACTGGGACTCTTCTCTTCAATAAACGAAAGGAGCTGAGTCGTAAAAATTTCTGGGAAAACAACAAAATCAGACTGATAGCTAGCACCTACATCAGCATAATATTCACACTGCTGTGCAAACTCCTCAAAGGAATTAATTTTTTTCATCATATATTGAATAGCGCATATTCGAACTGGGAAGGAGGTTTTAAAGTGACGCTTTGTTGTAGGCTGATAGTCCACATTGTTCCATTCCATCAAGGTAGCATATTTCATAGAAGCCTTATCATCATCTAAATAATTTTTATTAACACGCTTTAATGTAAAGCCATTCATAATTTGGAAGGTTAATACTGGATCATAAATATTATGATTCATAACTTCTTCTACATATTCTCTAGGAGACATATCCTTTACATGCTTATTGTAATTTGGAATTCTACCGCCAATAATAATACTCTTTAAATTCATTCTCCTTGCTAAATCTTTTCTTGCTTCATATAATCGTCGACCGATTTTCATTCTACGATAATCAGGATGCACGGCCACCTCAATACCATAAAGGTTATAACCTTCTGGATCGTGATTTGTTATATACCCCTCATCCGTTGCTTCATCCCACGTGTGCTGGTCATCATATTCATCAAAGTTGATAATCAAGCTTGAACAAGATCCAATAATTTCCCCCTCTAGTTCCACACAAAACTGTCCCTCTGGAAAAATATCTAAATGACTTTTTAATTGATCTCGCTTCCATGGATTCATTCGAGGAAAGCAAACTTTCGACAATTCAATAATTTTATCTATATCTTCTTCTTGAAGATTACGTATAATTACTTTTTTCTCAAACTTGGACATATCTAACGGACTCATATTTGTTCATCCTTTCGTAATACCTTACTTACTTGTTACTATATCCATAACTTTAAGTATAGTTTCTAATCTAATACGATCTACAAATAAATGCAATCATTGATACTTATGTAGCTATCCATCTGTCCACTATATTAAACACTATTTTGAGATCTAATGAAGTTATAAAGCCCTTTCTGTAAAAGCTCATCTTAGTGTCTATGAGCAATAAGTGCTCTACTATGATCATAAATTGAGTGTCTATGAGCCGAAACGGGTGTTCAATGATACCAGCCTTATTCTATGAGTTAATATTTGCTTCCTATGAGCACAAACGAACCTTCTATGAGCCGATTCTTGCTTCCTATGAGCAACTATCAACATTCTATGAGCTTTTGCCATCTCAGTGCCCCGTCCTTTATCTACATTTGAAAAAAAAAGCTACAGTCCTCTGACTATAGCTTTACCCTTTTTATTCCTCTTACTCTGTTTCAGTTTTCTTTTCCCAATGAATCACCATAATCTACGTATCTTTTCTCATTTCGTACCACTGTTCACGAGCTTTTTCTACCAATTGTGGTTCAAAATGACGTTCTTTATGTTCTACAACCTTTGAAAAAAACTTTAATGCTCCTTCTTTTAAATCTGCTTTTCGACTTAGTTCCCCTAGCAAAAAGAGTAATTTTAGTTCCGACATTGATGTCTCTTTAAAATCACCTTCCATAAAGGATTTCTCATATTTTTTTAAGGCAAAACTTGAAAATCTCTGTTCTTCCTCCACATTTTGAAGATAGCGATAAAGCCAGCTTAGCCGTAGACAAATTCCTCCAATGACAACGGGAGGTTGATTTGTAACTTCTGCAGAAATTAATGCAAGCTTATAAGTTTGGATTGCATCTTCATAAGTCCGTTCACCATTGTAGTTCCTTCCATTCCATTGTCTAGTAACTTTATTAAAAAATTCCCCTTTTAGCTTGTCAGTAAAGTTTGTTTTAAATTGTTCTGTACATGCAAAACCACATTTAGGGCATACATATACTTCATACAGGATAGGATTATTTAATGGTTCTTTGTAGATCGTATAAAAATCATTTTCAATTTTATCCGGTCGTATAAAACGAGAACGTAATTTTTTTGAAGTAAATTCGTTCTCACACATAGAGCACTTTTGCTTTTTATCATAGGTTGCTGAGATGTGATCGTTCAATGTTAACACCTTCTTTTAATACTATACTTCTATATTAGTATAAAAGACCTCCACCTACTTCTGAAAGACTTACATACAATATCCTATATTTAAACTAAAAAGACCTATCGTAATGGTAAAAATTGTACACTGTTCCATTAGTACTCTGTCCATTCTTTTTAACTAATATTTGAGATTAATACGATTAGTTTCAGTCTACAAACAGCATATATCCATGAAAATACAATCTATTAAAATAATACTCCTTCTATATTCAACAGTATCCGACATTATTAAGATCACATGACAAATAAAAAAACATGCTAAATCTATTAAAATCATATGATAAAATGGTAGAAAACAAAGGACGTTTCTTTCAATGAGGGGGTTTTTTTGTGGAAGATCTATCAATACTTGTTTGTGATGATTCAGAAACAATCAGGAAGCAAATGATAGATACTTTAGGAACAATCGGAATAACAAACGTGTATGAAGCATCTAACGGTGAAGAAGCTATTTTCGTGTGTCGTGAAAAGGAACCACATCTAGTTTTTATGGATATTATTATGCCTAAAAAAGATGGTATAGCTGCTTTAAAGGAGATCCACCACCAATTCCCACATGTAAAAGTCGTCATGGCCTCATCTACCAGTGGGTTAGCTCATTTAAAGAAATCAAAGCTATTAGGAGCTTACTCTTTTATTCAAAAACCAATTAGTGAGATTACATTAATGAATATTATTAACAAATATTTAGATGAACGATCTAAATCACGTTCAAAAGTTTAAATATGACTGAAAATTAAGCAAATTCCTTCAATGGGATTTGCTTTTTTCTTTCAAAAAAGAAAAGAAATAATAAATGTCATTGTAAGTTCTAAAATAGCATCCTACTAAATACAATTTTTTTAATAGAGCATTTAGCAATCCATCATGACTACCCTGAAAATAAGTATCGGTTCAGTAGTGATATGCGGTGACTCCAGTGACGAGCATATGCTTCACGAATAAACTCCGAGTGGTCTCGACGCATAAAACAATAGAGCAACACTTGCAGAGTCAGAGACAGGACCAAGTACTTTAGCAGTACACAAAGTGTCTAGTGTGAGACTGAGGCGTTGCCCTTGGTAAAGAATACACTGTGATTGCAAACAAAGTGAAGCAGAACAGATGTCGCACTTATGCCTGTGGTGAAAGCGACTGCCTGCAACGAATGAACACCTTTGAAAGAATATTTTCATACCCCATGGTGCAAGTTTCACTTGTATTGAGGTCTATCAAAGGAAAAAATTGTATAGGAGGAATGAAAATGACACTAATAACAAAAAAAGCACAGTTTATATCCCATTGGCATCACTTTTGGTACATGTGGCACTTTGCTAAATTTTATTATTATGGAAGTAGTAGACATGAACGGAAAATGGAAGCTCATGAACAAGTGAAAAAAGAGTGGTTAGATGGTAGAAAAACAGAAATAACTTTATGGACCACAATAAAAAAGTATTTTCAAATTGTTAAAGAAAAACTGAATCAAAATTAATCTATCAAGCCTTTGGAAGAGTAATTTCTGCTAGCTCTCCTACTACCTATATAAAAAGCTAGCATTACCGATAAAACACCTGCAACTAATTTTCCTGTCATCATTGGCAAAATGAGGTCCTGTTCTACTGAAGCAGTAAAACCGAGATGTCCACCTAAAACAAAGGCACCACTGACGGCAAAGGAAATATTCATTAGTTTTCCCTTTTCATCCATTTTAGATAATAACTTAAACATCGGTATGCTGTGAGCCAATGATGAAAGTAAGCCAATAAAGGCGATCTCAGAGACCTTCATCTTTTTAGCCAAAGGAGGTAAAACAGACGCTAACGCACGTTTCAAAAAATGAACTGCAG
Organism: Evansella sp. AB-P1; assembly: GCF_029688925.1. Classification (GTDB taxonomy): domain Bacteria; phylum Bacillota; class Bacilli; order Bacillales; family Salisediminibacteriaceae; genus Evansella. The sequence goes on along the minus strand of NZ_JARUKY010000002.1, from coordinate 9,361 downwards.
GAAAAGCACCTGCTAACGTAATTGCAATAATCCCAACAATATAAATACCTTCTGATAGTGGCGTCATTCCTGGAATAATGACAAAACCTGTAAGGGTTTCAATAATACTTACTCCCAGAGCAACTGTAATTAATCCTACAACAAATTTTCCAACGTAAGAAAAGCATGTTATCATTTTCTGAGGAAATACTAGAAGACCAGTTGCGATGATAGCTGAAAACAAGAATAATGGTATGAGTTGCACTAATATAAATGAAATAGGAAAATTCCCTATGTAACCTGCAAAAAAAGCTCCTATTGGAATTGGGATCAAGCCAATTAAAATACCCTTTGAGAAAATTGCCTCGTCTTCTTTTTCAATTAAGCTTAAAGCCACAGGGATCGTAAAGACGAATGTTGGTCCAATTAATGTTGCAACGATAATGCCAGAAAATTGCCCTGCCATTTCCGTTTGTGCTAACTCCATGGCTAATGAATATCCTCCCATATCTATCGCTAAAATAATACCTGGGAACATTGCTGGATCAGCACCTAATACAGAAAAAATAGGTGTAATGATTGGTCGTAATCCATTTGCTAAAACTGGAGATATAGAAATAATACCGACCATTGCTAAAGCAATTGGCCCCATCGACATAAAGCCTTCCTCAAAGGCCTTTCCATATCCTTTCTTATTTCCACAAACTCGATCTATAACACCAATACACATAAAGACCACTAAAATCCATATAACTACTTCATTTACCCACATTTTAAGCACCTTCTATTTAGAAAAACGACTGCCTGCTCGCCTATTAACAACCACTACAGAACTGCGTTAACCTTATTTCTATTAATTGAAGGGTGTACCTACCTATAGGCTCTCCTATCACCCATGTAGATACACCCTTACTCTATTAATAACTCTTCACTTAATTCAGAAAGTCCGATTAGCATGATAGCTTCTATTTCCTCTTCAGACAATCGATTCATGATTAATTTTTCGTACTCTACTTGTTCTTCTATCGTTAATCCTCTCGCTGCCTTTGTTGTAAAATCTCGTATCTCTCCTACAGAAAATTTACTTACAATCGTTTTGGTTGCTTCCTCTTTTGTAGTAAATGGTAGTTGGTTATACTGTTCCACCGCAGTAGTATTATCTCTTGTATTCGTTTCGTTATTTTTACCTTGAAATTGTTCAAGAACATCTCTAATTGATGGGTCTGCCATTAATTCAGACACCACATCTTCCGTTAATAACTCCTGTGATAATTGATTCATTACCTCATCCGAAGCATAGGAAAGTGCAAATCGATACCCAGCATAACCTAATGCTCCAACAATAAGAAGTATAATTAATAGCTTTTTCATCGTTCAACCCTTTCAAAAGTAAAATAGTGCATTTAAACAGTTGGTAGTTTAACAGTAAATGTTGTACCGCTACCTTCTATACTATGAATGTGTATTTCTCCTCCATGATCTTCAATAATTTTATAGGAAACCATTAACCCTAAGCCTGTACCACTTTCCTTCGTTGTAAAAAAAGGATCACCTAGTCGTTTTAACTTTTCTTCGGGTATTCCACAGCCTTCGTCTATAATACGAACTGTTGCTTCATCCATTTCTTGCTCTAATGAAACTATTATTTTCCCACCATTGTCCATTGCTTCAATGGCATTCTTTATTAAATTGACAAAAACCTGTTTTATTTGGTGCTCTGAGCATTTTATATTAATATCTTTTTTCGTTATTTTTGTTTCAATTTCAATATTTTTAATAATTGCCTGCGTATTCAATAATGTTACTGTATGATTCAACAATTTATCAAGAGAGTTCTTCTCTTTCTTCATTGACTGAGGCTTTGATAAAACCAGTAGCTCATTTAAAATTTGTTCAATTCGCATGAACTCCGACATCATTATATCAAAATATTCTTTCTTCCCACCATTGTTATTTTTAATCAATTGTAAGAAGCCTTTTAAAGATGTTAATGGGTTACGAATTTCATGGGCAATTCCCGCTGCTAATTGTCCTACTGCTGATAATTTTTCAGATTGATGAAGAAGCTCTTCTGACTTCTTTTTTTCCGTTATATCCCTAAAGGTGAAAACACTCCCTACAATCTCATCCGAAGATACCATAGGTGTTATGGTAAATTCACATAAAAAAGGAGTTCCATCTTTTCGATAAAAAGTAGCTCCAGTCCTTCGAATGACTGTATCCTTCGTAATGGTAGATGTTCTTGAGAAACCTTTTTTAATTAGTTTATTATCTGTAGGAGATAAAAAGCTCACTATTTCCTTCAGCTTTTTGTGTGTTAATTCTTCTCTATGATAGCCTGTTATTCTTTCAGCTGCTTCGTTCCACATAACCACATTCGATTCTCTATCTATGCCTAATATCCCATCCTCTACAGACTCCATGATGAGCTGATTCATATGAAAAAGTCTTCTTATTTCTTCAATATTGTGATAATCCTTTGTAATATCTTTAATAATGCCAAATATTCCTATAATCTGAGAATTAGCAATGATAGGAATTGCTGTCACCATAATGTAGAAAGGCCGTTCCATTTCTTCAGTTAAATTAATTTCTATCGTTTTAGGCGAACCTTTTTTCGCAAATTCAAAAACATCTGTTAATTTGGATTGTTTATCTTGACTAAGATTTTTTATAAACAAGTCTCCCACAATATTTTTCTCGTCTACTGCAAATATTTCTTTAAAAGCAGTATTGATAGAAAGGATACGTCCTTTCAGGTCCACAGAGCAAACTGCATCAGGGTGTCCATCAAATAATGTTCGATAAGCCTGTTCCATCACTTGCATTGCAGCATGTTTTTCTGTTGTATCACGAAAAATAACCGTTAAGCCACTGTCTGATGTATATGCTTGAACGTAAAACCATGTTTTTGTTGGAGAATAATATTCATTCAATTCAATTGGTTGATTTTCTATCATTTTATTATTATAGGAGTTCGAAAAGGGTTTCTTAATTTTTTCAGGAAGCTTTTCCCACATATTTCTCCCAATCATCTCTTCTCTAGTGCATCGCAGTAGTTTACAGGCAGACAAATTAATAAACTTTAACTCCCAATCTTGATTTAGAAGCATAACCCCTTCATCAAGGTGATCCATTGATGTTAACATGGATTGTAATAGATTTAATTGATCAGAGTCATCCCCCATTATTGGTATTTTGTTAGTATTTTCTTTTATTTCCGTCTCGTTCTTCACCAATAACACCCCATTCTACATGACCATTCATCTATAAATAATATTATCAAATTATAAGTACAATTAGTTGAATTAATAGTGATTAATCTTTTTTTCTTATCGCAATTTTCCCCTAATGCACTATCGATTCGCTATTTTTCGATTTTTTCCATGTCCATCTATGTAGAATTAGGTAATATTATATTTATTATAATGATTATTGTTTTCTCATGCTTGAAAAAACAACAACCGATAATACAATTAAAATTCCAATCCACTCTTGGAATACTGGAATTTCAAATAGAAATATTGCTGCTGCAATGATGCCATAGACAGGTTCTAACGAGGCAATAATACTGGCAGTTTGGACATTGATTTTAGTTAACCCTTGTATGAAAACCACATGTGCCACACCAGTAAACACAACACCTAGCAAAAGGAGAAGTGAAATATCTTTTAATGTAGGGGACACTTGCACAAAAAATATAATTGGAAATAGAAAAAGACACGCAAATAGATTTTGATAAAACCCTATAAGAATGCTAGAATGCTGACGCACAAAAGCTCTGTTTAATATAGACAGGATAGCAAATGTAAAGGCAGATACAATTCCCCACATTGCTCCTCTTGTAATGCTATTTGTCATACTGATTTCCGGTATAATAAATGTAATTCCAATAAATGTGAGTAAGGCGAGAAGAAGATTAATTTTTTGAAACTTCTCCTTAAAAAAGAGAGGTTCTAGAAAACTAGCAAAAATAGGAAAAGTAGCAAACGTAACTAATCCTACAGCAACGGTTGACAATTGTATGGAATGAAAAAAGCTTGTCCAGTGGATGGCCAATACTGCTCCTAGTATTAAGAAATAGAGATACTCTTTCGTTGATGGCAATTTCACAGACTGATTTAGTATATGTAAGACGATAAGAAGGAATAGAGCCGCAAAGAACACCCGCCCTAAAACGATAAAATATGCTGATAAGGACAACCACTTAGCAAATAATCCTGATAGACCAAATAAAAGGACAGCAAAATGAACATGAAAAAGCTCTTTATTATTATTTACTTGGTCAATCATATTTCATCATCTCTTTCGCAGTAAAACTATATTTCTACACCAACAGGAATAGTATCTATAATTTCGATTCCATTTACTGAAACTGCACAGCGGCAGCCAATCATATTTACTCCATTTTGTTTTGCTTCCTTCATGGCTTCTGCAAAGTTAGGATCAATATGTTTCGCTGGATAAAGATTCACAATATCCTCTCGTTGGGCAACGAACATCAGCGTTGAAGCCCATCCGTCCTCTTTAGCAATTTGTCCTAGCTCCCTAACATGCTTTGCTCCTCTTTCTGTCACAGCATCAGGAAAAAATCCACTGCCATTCATTAGCAATGACGCCCCTTTTACTTCCACCACCATTTTTTTACCACTTTTATGCTCAAGTAACAAATCCCAGCGAGAGCCTCCCTTTTTAAACTCAGATCGGACATATTCCCATTCCTCTAAGCTTGGAAAAAATCTTTCCTTTATAGCTAATTCAGCTAATTTATTTGGCAACATGGTGTTTATGGATACCCAGCCATTTCCGTCCTCCCTTTCCACAATGACTGCAGAGTAATTTGTTTTACGATTTGGATCATTTACATTCTTTAAATAAACTTTTTTACCAGGAAGTAAAAGCTCCTTTAATCGACCGGAATCTGCTAAATGTGCAGTTACAATCTCACCAGATTGCAGTTGGCATATTATAATAAAACGATTTGGTCTCTCGAGAAAAATTCCAGGTAAAAGTCCACTTGGAAATGGTATAAACATTTTTCCCATTTTCAATAGCTCCTCACTTTTTGCTAATAATTTGGTTTCCCTGAAATTAGATTTGTCTAATGTAGATATTCAGTACCTTATAATAAATTTTAACACCAAAAAGAGAAGGATCAAAAAATCAATCCTTCTCCATCATATTAATCTTATTTAAATGTAACAGCAGTTCCATATACCATTACTTCTGAGCTTCCATTCATAATAGAGGATGAAGAGTATCGAACATTAACAATAGCATCGGCTCCTAGCTTTTCCGCTTTCTCAACCATTTCCTTTTCAGCTATTGCTCTAGATTCACGAAACATCTCTTCATACTCTACCATTTTCCCTCCAACTAATCCCCTTAATCCGCCAACGATATCTTTTCCCACGTGCTTTGCTTGAACAGTATTTCCTTGCACAATTCCTAAAGCTCTTTCGATTTCCATACCAGGTACTGTTTCCGTATTTACTAATATCATTACAATCTCCTCATTTCATTTATAATTAATATATCTACGTTAATCTTTTTGTTTAGGTTTCATTTTAAAGATAATTTTCGCTTTATTTTCATAGTAGACCACCATTCAGTGGAACTTGTACCATGGAGGATGAAAATATTCTTAAAGGGATGTTCATACGTTGCAGGCAGGCGCTTTCACCACAGGCATAAGTGCGACATCTGTTCATGCTTCACAGTGTCTTCTTTACCGTGGGGCACGGCCTCAACTTCCTACCACTTACTCGGTAAGTGCTAGGGGATTTTCGAATCGTGCTGATCCCACTGGAGTCGCCACACTTCACTACTGAACTGTTGTATTTTCATGATAGCCTTAAAAATTGAGATATTTTTAATTAACCTCACTCTAAATGAAGAGCATTTTTATGAAAATTGATTCATTAAGTAATAATAATACAAATTGCATCACTTTTAGTAAAAAAGTATAATAATAACAATAGACGTACTTTTGCAAGGGAGGGAACAAATGACATGTTAAAAAAATTCTCTAAGGAACAAAAAACGGACGGAATAATTATTAGCACTATTTTTATTATTTCAATCGTAGTAGGAATCTTTGTTGGAAACAACACAGAATGGTTTAGGCCGGCGTTTGCAACAGCAGGATATATGGCAGGATCACTTTTAACCTGTGTCCTTTTATTTTCTATTTATCGTATTATTAGCTTCTTCCTCTCTCTTACAAATAAAAAATCAGCTTCATAATCATATTTTTAGCTTAATAAATGTGATTATGCTTCTGAATAATATGAAAAAAAAAGAGGAGGATATATCCCCCTCTTTTTTCTTTCTTTATTAAACTTGATTTGCATACTTCTTTTTCTTCGCAATACGTTCACGTTCATTTTTATCAAGAATTTTTTTACGTAAACGAATGGATTCTGGTGTTACTTCACAAAATTCATCTTCATTCAAATATTCCAAAGCTTCTTCTAATGACATTATTCTTGGTTTTTTCATCGTAACGGTTTGTTCTTTCGTTGCGGAACGCATATTTGTCATTTGCTTCAACTTTGTAATATTAACAGTAATATCGTTTTCACGGGTGTGCTCACCAACAATCATTCCAGTGTAAATTTCAGTTCCTGGATCAACGAAGATTGTTCCTCGATCCTCCACTTGCATAATTCCATATTGGCTTGCTTTACCAGTTTCCATTGATACCATAACTCCAGCTCTTCTACCACCAACCTGGCCTTCCACCATAGGTTGATAACTGTCAAAGGTATGATTAATGATCCCATATCCTCTTGTTTGTGTTAAGAACTCAGTTGAATACCCAATAAGACCACGAGCTGGAACCATAAATTCAAGTCGAACTTGGCCCCCACCATTGTTGGACATATTTAGCATTTCACCTTTACGTGCTCCTAATGATTCCATTACAGCACCTGTGTACTCTTCTGGAACATCAATTTGAACACGTTCTACTGGTTCACAGCGAACCCCATCGATTTCACGGACAATTACCTCTGGCTTAGAAACTTGAAGCTCATACCCTTCACGTCTCATATTTTCAATAAGAATCGATAAGTGTAGTTCACCACGACCTGAAACAATCCATACGTCAGGAGATTCTGTGTTCTCAACACGTAAGCTAACATCTGTTTCTAATTGAGAACGGAGACGTTCTTCAATTTTACGACTTGTAAGGTATTTACCTTCTCGTCCAGCAAATGGACTGTTGTTAACTAAGAATGTCATTTGTAATGTTGGTTCATCAATACGCAAAATTGGAAGTGGGTCTTGTGCATCAACTGGACAAACAGTTTCACCAACATTGATTGCTTCCATTCCAGATATGGCAATAAGATCTCCAGCCTTTGCTTCTTCGATTTCAATACGCTTTAACCCTAAGAAACCAAACATTTTCGTAACACGGTACTGTTTGACAGAACCGTCATTCTTCATAAGAGCAACTTGTTGTCCTACCTTCATTGTTCCTCGAAAAACTCGACCAATACCAATTCTTCCTACATAATCATTGTAATCAAGTAGTGCTACTTGGAACTGTAGGGATTCATCTGCATTATCAATTGGTGCTGGAATATTATCAATAATCGAATCAAACAAGGAATTCATATTTTCGTCTTGCTTGTCTGGATCTAAGCTAGCAGTACCATTAATTGCAGATGCGTATACAACTGGAAAGTCTAACTGATCCTCATCTGCTCCTAAATCGATAAATAGGTCGATTACTTCATCTACAACCTCTAATGGTCTTGCAAAGTCACGATCAATCTTATTTACAACAACAATTGGAGTGAGCTTTTGTTCTAACGCTTTTTTAAGTACAAAGCGAGTTTGTGGCATACATCCTTCATAGGCATCTACAACAAGAAGTACACCATCCACCATTTTCATAATACGTTCTACTTCGCCACCGAAGTCAGCGTGTCCTGGTGTATCCATAATGTTAATTCTTTTATCTTCATAATTAATTGCCGTATTTTTAGCTAGGATTGTGATTCCTCGTTCTTTCTCAATAGCATTGGAATCCATTGCTCTTTCTTCTACCTGCTCATTACTACGGAAAGTACCTGACTGATGAAGCAATTTATCAACTAACGTCGTTTTACCATGGTCAACGTGGGCAATTATAGCAATATTTCTAATATCTTCACGAATATTCATTAAAAATTTCTCTCCTTAAATGAATCAATTTCATAACTGTACTATTATAACACTGTTTTAAAATAAATAAAGTTTTTTTTCATATTCATAATGTAAATATAGATAATAATAGTACGTATGTATTAAATTGATTCAAGCTTACAATTTATGTATGTGAGTAATAGGCAGTGTTTTACTGCCTATTACTTATTCTTATATCACTTATAGCTGTGGATCAAACGTTTTACAGTCTGTTTCTTCTTGATTTTCTGCTTTTTTACCTTTATGGCTTACAACGTAAATTTGATCCGCTGCACACTTATTTCCTTTTTCCCAAAACTTACAGTTGTTTACTTCGCAAAGTACGTCTATTGCCATGAGTAACACCTCCCCTCCTTAATAGACTGATCGAATGAACGGAAAACATACTTCACAAAAAAAGTAAAAAAGAAGCTTACAAAAAATTTCAAAAAAAGTCGGAAGGTTATAACAAATTGTCATTGGGAGGATGGTGGAAAGATCAAGTATATAAAATATTTTTCATTTAATACTAAGGAAGGCAAATACATTAATGAAAAAATTTTCTTATCTTACGAAGGTGTTCAAAATGTTGATTATAAATTAAGAGGAGAATTATAATGCGAAAAGATCTAAAAATCAGAAATGGGCATATCGTTTTGATATTACTTATTTTCTTGCTAACCCTATGCAGCAATTCCTTTCGTCAGATTCCAAAGTACTATAAAAACATGGGCTTTGTTAGTTTATTTAATGTAATATATTATTTTTTATGTAGAAGACATCTTGTTTGGGAGTTTATTCCTACAACTGGGGCACACTGGCCGTTACTTAGAGTCGTTCATATTATGATAATCACTCCATTATTAGTTCTTGTATTCTTGAGCAAGCTACCAAATACACTTTTCAAGCAATTTATTCACTTTATTCGTTGGGTTGCAGCAAGCACTGCTGTTGAATATGTAGTTAAAAAAAATCAGTTAATACTTTATGCTCACGGTTGGAATGTTTTTTGGTCGGGAATATTATACGCCAAAATGTTTTTGTACAGTCTTTTATTTACTAAACGACCTATTCTCACATTAATTCTATCCCTTTGTTCAACGGTGTATTTTATTTTCAAGTTCAATGTTCCAATAAAAAAGAATCACTTCTCAAGACACTTTGAACCACTACTTGATATATACTACCATACATTTTTGGAAGATAT
>NZ_JARUKY010000019.1 GCF_029688925.1 Evansella sp. AB-P1 | reverse complement strand
GTCTCTTGTCCAAAAAACCGTGTATGATAGTTTCAAGACTATTTTTTTCTAGGGAGGCTTGTAATGAAAAACAGACAAGTAACGACACTTGTGACTGGGGCTAACTCTGGCATGGGTAAAGCTACAGCCATGGATTTTGCAAAAAGTAAGGCCAAGGTTATAATGCTTTGTCGTAATAAACAAAAAGGAGAGGCTGCGCAAAAGGACATCATACAAGAATCCGGGAACCAAGACGTTCATCTTCATCTTTGTGACTTTTCCAAATTGGATGACGTTCGTCAGGTAGGTAGAATAATCAATGAGGAGTATGACTTTCTGGATGTTGTTGTGAATAACGCTGCAATTATCACAACGAGGCGTCAAGAAACGGCTGAAGGGTATGAATTACAATTCGGTGTGAACCATCTAGCACCATTTTTACTTACAAATTTGCTTTTAGAAAAATTGAAAGCAAGTGCTCCCGCAAGAATTATTAATGTATCCTCTGGAGCACATAGTTTTGGAAAAATTGACTTTTCTGATTTACAAACATTGAATAAGAGGTATCGAACGTTTAAAGTATACGGTCAGTCAAAGTTGGCAAATATTTTATTTACAAATGAGTTAGTGCGTCGACTCGAAGGAACCGGAGTGACGGCAAACAGTCTACACCCTGGGGCTGTTTCCACAAATCTTGGTATTGATCGCGAGACTGGATTTGGCAAAACAATTGTTTCGATGTTAAAGCCTTTTTTTAAAACGCCAGAAAAAGGAGCAGAAACTGCTATTTACTTGGCAACTTCCCCTGAGGTGGAGGGAGTAACGGGCAAATATTTCATTAACAAAAAGCCAGTGGAAACAAAAGGAGCTACGAAAGACGAAGAAGTAGCAAAAGAACTATGGAGAATAAGTGATGAATTGGTGGGGTTGAACCGAGAAGAAATTGTGGACTCGTGGGGACGGTTCGTATGAGTCAGTTGTTGATATACTTGTTGGTGTTATAGGTGAAGGATTTGGCTCAATGGGAATAGCCCGCCTTGTTGTGAAACTTTTCGCGAAGTTTCACAACGAGGCGGGCTTTCTATATTGGTATATATACTAGATTCAAAGTGTCTTGTTTGGCTCTTTGAAGATGGGGGTATGACGTCTTTCTTTGGAAAGGGGAGAGGGCTGATCGGGACAGTCCCTGTTGAACGGAGTGATGGAAGGGTGGAGGTAGGCTGGGACAAGGTCCCTGTCCCCTATGTCCCGCCCCCGCTTAAAAGAACTTTTTCAGTCCTCTTTTCATTTCTCGATTGAAGTCTTTTGTTAGATCTTGAAACAAGTCGTCCCAATCTTCTTTGTAGTAGTTATATAATGCTGGGTACTTCTTTTGTATATAAAGGATACTAGCTGCGTAATATTCCTCTTCTTCTTCTAAATCAGCAATGACTGCAGGTGTAAACTGTGATTCCAATTGTTGAACGATGGGATGGAATTCATCTCCGAAGTACCAATGTACGGCATTTCGAAGCACAAGTGGGAATATCTTGTCGTCATGAAAAAGTCGATGGAAGTCTTTTTCTAAGCGAACTAATTTCTTCACTTCTTTTATTTCTTCTTTTATATCGAATTGATTCCCTTGGACTAGTTTCGCAAAATCGAGGAATATTTCTGCTAATCGATATTTTTGGTGGTCATATGCCTCTTCATACTCATCGATTAGTGCGTAAAAAACGTCAACTTTATCTTCCTCATCATCAATACCTTTTAGTAATTTCCTGAAACGGGACTGTATTTTCGATAACATCGACCATTTCTCGATTTGTGAAATAGTATGAATCCAGATAATGTAAGACGGAACATCTTCCACCGTTTCTTCCTCGACAGTCGGAATAGCCATCTCTGCCACTTCAATAGCTCGGTCATATTTCTCAAGCATGATACATACGGCCGTTAATGGTTCTGTAATTAGGGCATTGTCTACAGAGAATTTCTGTAATCCCTCTTCCAAAACCTCGAAGGCCTCTTCTATGTGATCCTTCTGTATTAACATTTTTGCAAAAACAGAATAAACAAAATCTAAATCGCTACCTTCTTCCGCTAACTCTTCTTCCTTTTCCTTTAGTTCATGAAACACTTTATATGCTTTATCCAATTCGTCTTCTATAACATAACAAAACATCAATCCTATTTTTGCAGAAAGAATAGTAGAGTTTAAGGTTAAAACATCTTCATAGATATCTCTCGCTTTAGAGATTTCGTCGTTAGCTACATATTCCGAAGCCTTTTCTAGCATTCTCTCAATTTTTCCGCCATATTTTCGCATAAGATCGTATTCTTTTCTCTTCACTGGATCCTTTAATACCTCATATGCTTTACGAACTTTTTCAAACTGATCCGGATCCGTTTCGGGAGGATGTTGTCTTACAGCTTCAATATACTTTTCCTTAATTCTTTGTTGGCTTATTTTCGCCGTTGTTCCCAAAACTTTATAATAGCTTCCATTGGTAGTACTATTCATAAAACCTCCCCTTTCCTTACAACTCTAAGTCAATAGCTAGATCAACTGAATATTCGATGGCTTCATGTAACTGAGTTGTATTTTTCCCATCTAATGCTTCTTTTAATTGAGACATGGCATTAAGCAATTGTTGCTTCGATTTCCCTTCCCGGTTATCCAATTCCTTTGTAAAACGCGTCAGCCAATCGTGTGCTTCTTCCGTCAATTCTTGAAGTGTTTCGTCCTCTCCTTCTATGTTATCACCATCTTCAAGCTCGTCCAAAAGTGTCCACTCAGACTCTGTAGCATCCGCTTCATCTTCCAGTTGGTAAGCACTTTCTATTTTTGCCAAGCTATCATAAAAGGCTGTTTCCGAACTTCGGTCTAATGCATCTTCTACAGTAATCTTCATTTCAACGCCAGTCGAAACACTCTTTGCCTTCACTTCCAAAATACCGTTCAAATTATAGCGAAACGTAACTTCAACTCCTTCTTCCCCTGCTGGTCTTGGGGCTAGCCCTTCTAAAATGAACTCATTAAGGAAATAGTTATTCTTAACCCAGTCGTTCTCCCCTTGAAAAATTTCTATCTTCACTTCCGTCTGTCCATCAAAAGTGGTAGAGAATTGTTCTGTACGGGTTACAGGGATAGTCGTGTTGCGAGGGATGATAGCGTGAAAGGCACCAGGTTTCCCCATCCTTCCCATTAAATTTGCACTTAGAACCGCGATGCCCATAGAAAATGGCGCAACATCGGTGACAATGATCCCTTTTTTGGACAATGCTCCTGATTTTATCCCAGCTTGAACAGCTGCTCCTTGAGCAACCACTTCGTCTGGATTGATATCACTTCTAGGCTCTTTTTGAAAAAATTGATGGACTAGCTTGTGAACTTGTGGAATTCTTGTGGAACCACCTACAAGCAGGACTTCATCTATTTCATTCGGTTGTAGATTAGCATCTTCAAGAACCTGTCGAAGTTTTTCTTCCGTTTCTTGGAGTAATGGTTTGATTAGAGAAATGAATTCTTCCCGAGTTATTGTCACATCTAATCCGACTGGCACATTATTTTTCACCGTAATAACAGGAATAGCAACATCGACGGAATCAGCAAAGGATAATTCCTTTTTTACCTTCTCCGCTTCTTCCTTTAGCCTAGCTTTCCCACGCACATCTTGACGCGGATCCACTCCATGCTCTGATTGAACCTTCTCAGCTAGCCAGTCTACAAGTAACCAGTCAAAATCCTCTCCACCTAGCTGGTTGTTTCCAGCGGATGCTTTCACTTCAAGGATACCGCCCATCATTTCCACTACCGAAACGTCAAATGTACCTCCACCCAGGTCATACACGAGAATGTGGCCGTCATCATGTAAATTCTGTAATCCATAGGCTAGTGCCGCAGCTGTTGGTTCATTTATGATTCGTTCTACCACAAAGCCAGCTAGCTCCCCAGCTTTTTTCGTTGCCTGGCGTTGTGTGTTCGTAAAATAAGCAGGAACAGTAATGACTGCCTCCTTCTCCCCTTCACCTAACACTTCATCAACCGATTCCTTTATTTCTTTTAGTATAAATGCCGACAATTCTTCCGGTGTATAGGACTGATCTCCAAGTGGAAACGATACGTCCTCTCCCATGCTTCTTTTTACAGCCGCTTTCGTTCTATCTGGCATGGCTACTAATGCATTTCTTGCTTCTTCTCCAACTACAATATGGCCTTTCGGATCGATGAGCACAACAGACGGAATGGTATTATGGTCGTATTCCAGTGTTATCATTTTTGGTTTTTGTTTAAAAATATACGCAGCTGCTGAATTAGTTGTACCTAAGTCAATACCAACGATAGGACGAAAAGATTTATCTTTATAGGATGTTTCTGACATTGTTTACTCCTCCTTCACTGTGGCCACTTGGCCTTTTCTTATTAATTCACCTTTTTCATTTATAAATGTTCGTTTATAAATTATAGCTATGGCTAGTGGGCGAATCTGCCCCGAGTCTGAAATAGGTACTGTATCGATCGCCTCTGCTAACCGGGGGTCAAATAGGTCACCGATCTTTATTGGGTCTTGTATTCCTAGTTCGTGTAAGGCTGAGATCGTTGAATCAATCCATTTTTTCACTAGCTCTCCCCATTGGTGGTCTTCTTGCAAATTTCCGAGCACAATGTCCATATCATCAATTTGATTAATTAGATTTTCGACTACGCGATCTATATTCTGAGCTTTGTTTGTTTGCTGTTGCTCCTGTATAGAGGAGTATACTTTGCCCAATTTATCATCAAGGCTTTTCCCTGTTTTGTATTGAAGTCTTGTTGCCTTTTGAAGCTGTTGCTCTAGCTCTTCTAACCTTTTTCCCGTTGTTGAAAACTGCCCACGTAGTTCTTGTAATTCCATTTTTAGTGAGTGATCTTGCTTTTTAAAAAATGGGAATTTCACCTTTCCACCTACTTTCTGGGACACAGGGACAGGGACCTTGTCCCGTTTTTTGGTGAGAAGAAAATATTTGAAATTTTAGTTGAGATTTGCAGGAATTTCGTTGATTTTGTAGAATAAATGACTTATACACAAAAAAATCCACAAAACTCCAACTCTCATATCTCCAAACGAAAACTACTACACATACAATCACAATCAACTAATTAAAATTATATTTACTTCTGTCTCCTTTTTATGTCCTTCTTATACCTACTTACGCTATTCTACTCTACTTCTTTCTGGTTCCTTGATTAAACTTATGTATACTGCTTTTACCCCAAAAACCCATCATCTTCCTACCTAATTTTAATTTTACGATTTGATTTCTACACGACATTCTTCCTTTCATTGATAACTCCTTCCTATTTTTTTAAGTAAAGTTCAATTCGCAAATTTATTCTTTCAGTCGGCTTCATTTTTTCAAATACTTCCCTACAAATGTTTTATCTGTAAAAAATAAAATTTCATGAAAACTTGTTGTGAGGTGATGGTGATTGCCTAGAAAAGCAAGAGAAAAGAGTAGCACGGGAATATATCATGTGATGTTAAGGGGTATAAATAAGCAAACGATTTTTGAAGATGATGAGGATAAGCGTAAGTTTCTTCAAACCTTAGCAAAGTGTAAAGAGGTAAGCGGCTTTGAACTTTACGGTTATTGTTTGATGGATAATCATATTCATTTGTTAGTGATGGAAAAAATAGAAGGAATTTCTACCATTATGATGAGGTTTAGTTCCAGCTATGTGTACTGGTACAACAAGAAGTATGATCGTTGTGGACATTTGTTTCAGGAGAGATTTAGGAGTGAAAGTGTAGAAAACGCTGCGTATTTTATTAAGGTGCTAAGGTATATTCATCAAAATCCTTTAAAGGCTGGGTTAACAAAGTGTGTTTGGGAATATGAGTGGACCAGTATCCATGAGTATGTGAATAAAGAAACACTCACAGATGTTGAGGGAGGATTGAATTATTTTTCATCTAATAGAAAAGTGGCTTTGGAGTGGTTTGTTGTTTACATGCAAGAAAAAAATGAGGATTATTGTTCGAATATAGAGGAAAGAGTCAAACTTACTGATAATCAGGTAAGGGAATTCCTGCGTGGAGAAGGCGTTACGAGTAATAGTATGTTGCAGCAGATGGATAGGAAAAAACGGAATGCTATTTTATCCAATCTTAAAAAGCTAAATGGGGTTTCCGTTCGTCAACTTTCTAGAATTACGGGTATTTCGAAAAGCGTGATCGATCGTCTGAAGTGAAGTGGGGGGAGTCGGGACAAGGTCCCTGTCCCCTAAGTCCCACGTTCCTCCATTTGAGGTGGTTCTTCCATCCAACCATTTTTAATCATGATTTTCCCACCTTTATGAGCATATTCAAAAATATCTTTCATAAAAATCGTATTTTTTGCAGGCAAGTCGTTTCGTAAACTAAAAGCAGTACCAAGTGAATTACTTCCCATAGAAAAACTACAAAAAAGACTTGTGCAATACATCATTAATTTATCAGAAAATGGTGCCACTGTTGAACGAGTTGGATTCCCTCCTGGAGTTTGAGGAATTGGAAGGTTTGTTTGAATCATAACTTCACTCAATTCTTTTATAATGCCTTTAGCAAGCTCTGCACCCTCATGAAAGAATTTTTTTACCTCAACATCATTTGCACACTGTCCAAAACCAAAAATCAATTGTAAACCTGTAAGATTTGATTCAATAGCTTTATGAAGGTGAGAAACCTCTACCGTATTCAATGTTCTTTTTTGGCTAAATGGATTGAGAGCTACTCCGCCTAAATAACTATTATCTTTAATAAACTCAACTGATTTTGGCATCGAAACGTAAGGTGTTCTAACAAGTAACCCCTTTTCAAGCAAATATTGCGAGCAAATCCTGAAATACTTTTGGGTGATAGCAGTAAGGTCTTCAAAAAGCAAATTTATATCTTCTCGAAACGTCATTGTCATATTTAATGAATGTAATCCCATACTAATTTCTTTTAAAAGGCGTACAAACATAATGTCAAAACCATTATCGTATAGCTTTGGGACATCCTTATTTACATCTTGTGCTGTATATCCAACTGGTATAACTGCACCTTCCTCTTCATATATCTGCACTATTTTACCAACATACATTTCAATTTCTTCATACAAATTCGTCATAATATCCTTAGCCTTTTCATCATCTGCTTTCGCTATAAAATACTCTAACATTCGTAAAATCATTGTTTTTTCTTGATACGTAAGCCATAACGTTCCTAATTCTGATGATGTAATTGATGCTTTTTCTGGCATAATTACCCCTCCCTATAATGATTAATTTTAGGGTGTGTAATTCATGGCAGATTTATACATGAGGAGAGGGACAGAAGGGGACAGAAGGGACAGGGACCTTGTCCCGTTGTCAAAGCAAGAGCCCGCCTAGTTGCGAAACTGCTCACGCAGCTTCAACTAGGCGGGCTTAATGAATTGATGTATATACAGCATTGTGAAGTTTCATGTGTTTTTCCTTTTAAGTAATGTTGGTGTAGGGTTTGGTGTCTTTCTTTGGGAAGGGAAGGAAGGATATGACAATCTTTCTTTAAAGGTTTCTCCCGACGTCATGATGTATGAAGGCGTGTAATTCACGTTTACCCGGCAGATCGGAACCGTCCCTGTTGGCCGCAGTAATGGAGGTGGGGGGCTGGGACAAGGTCCCTGTCCCCTAAGTCCCATTTTTTCGGAATTTGAAACATTTTTATATGGTGAAACGTCTAATATATTGTGTTGTGTTGTGACCTAAATAACTTTTTTCAGCACGAGTACGCTACGCTGATATTCTCATCTATAAAACAATAAAGTACAACACGGGATTTTACACCGTCGACTAAACGGAGGATTAATATGAAAGCGATTGTTTTAAAGATTTTACATGAAAAACCTATATTTATTATTGGGCTTAGTATGTTATGGTTAAAAACTATTATTGTAGGTTTTTGGGATTTTAATATAGTACTAGAGAACCCTTTGCAGCTTCTTATTTTACTATTAAATCCTATTCCTTTTCTGATGCTCTTTTTAGGACTTATTTTATTGGCAAAACCATCGAGGCAAGCCATTTATCTTTGTGTTTTTCTGATCGTTTCGTCATTCGTTCTATTCGCAAATAGTGTGTATTATAGAGAATTTACGGATTACATCACGATTCCACTTTTATTAGTTGGAAGCAATATGGCGGATTTAAGCTCTAGTGTTTTTACACTAATGCAATGGCACGATATTATTTACTTTATAGATATAATTATTATTGCGGGTTTATTTGTTTGGAAAAAACAAGCTCTGATGAAAAACAGTAGATATCGGTTTCGGCAACTTGTTCCATTTTTTTCAGTAATGATGATCTTCAGTGTTCTCACTATTGGATTTGCTAATATTGAACGGCCTCAATTGCTCAGTCGTTCATTTGATCGTGAATTAATCGTAAAAAATATAGGGATATATAATTTTCATTTTTATGATGTTTACCTTCATATGAATACGCGGGCACAACGGGTTTTTGCGAATGAAGACGAATTTAATGAAATTAACGAGTATACTGTGAAGGTAGAAAAACGGGAAGAGGCTGATTATGATTTATTCGGTATTGCGGAAGGGAAAAATGTTATTTTAATCACAGCAGAATCCATTCAGAACTTCGTTATTGGTAATGAAGTGAATGGGGAAGAAATAACGCCTTTCTTAAATGAACTAATTGAAGATAGCTATTACTTTAGTGAATTTTATCATCAAACTGCGCAAGGAAAAACTTCAGACTCAGAGTTTTTAGTTAATAACGCACTATTTCCATTGCCGAGAGGTGCTGTATTTTTTACACATCCAACGAATAAATATTACGCGTTACCAGAAATCATGAATGAACATGGTTATTTCACTGCAACCCTTCACGCGAATAATGGTACATTTTGGAATCGTTCTGTTATGTATGAACAGTTAGGATTTGATCGGTTTTATACGGATGAAGATTATGAAATTACTGCTGATAATAGTATTGGCTGGGGACTGAAGGATATTGATTTTATGGAGCAGTCCATTGAACATATGTTAGAAATGCCACAGCCGTTTCATTTGAATCTCATTACTTTAACAAATCATCATCCTTTTGATTTGGGGGAAGAGGACCAGTTTATCGATCAATATGATTCCAATAGTAGGACTTTGAATCAGTATTTCCCTACTGTTCGTTATACAGACGAAGCTATCCGAGTGTTTTTTGATCGTCTTAAAGAAGAGGGGCTGTATGAGGATTCTATCATTCTCATATTTGGTGATCATTATGGGATTTCTAGCTTCCATAACAGAGCTATGTCCCAGTATTTAGAAAAAGATATCACGCCGTTTGTGGAAATAGAGCTTCAGCAAGTCCCTTTTATTATTCATATTCCAGGGGAAGAAGGTAAAGTTATTCCAGATGTGAGTGGGCAGATTGATATTCGCCCAACGTTATTGCATTTGCTTGGTATAAAAATAGAAAAACAAACAACTTTCGGAAGGAATATATTTTCTAAAGAACGTGAAGAGCTTGTGATCTTAAGGAATGGCTCATTTATTACGGAAGATGTAATTTATACTAGTGAAACTTGTTATGATAAAAGCACAGGAGAGCCTTTCGATTTGGAAGATGGTGAGGAATCTCCGTGCCAACCGTATATTGAAGAGGTACAACGTCAGTTAAATTACTCAGATAGAATTATTTATGGTGATTTGTTGAGGTTTGAAGGGACGTAGGGACAGGGACCTTGACCCGTTTTTTGGTGGTGACTCGTGGGGACGGTTCGAGACTGGTGAAAAAGTCCAGCATTTTAAAAATGAAAAATAATAAAAGAAAAACGAGGCTCTAGAATCGCTTCTAAGCCACGTTTGTGATGTAGGGAGACATTTTAGTACTCCTTAAAAAAAGGTGTTTTTTGAAAATGACTACTTTATCACTGATTCCGGACGGTTCTCGTGAGTCATTTTGTGAAGTTTTTTGTGATGTTATTGTGCTTAATAGGAGAAGAGACTTCAATTATCTTGTCATTTGTCAAAGCAAGAGCCCGCCATAGTTGCGAAACTGCTAACGCAGTTTTACAACTATGGCGGGCTTATTCTATTGATACAGACACAGCACCATATGTTTGTTGTGTTTTACTTTTGAGTAATGTTGTTTCAGGTTACGATGTATTTCTTTAGAGTGCTTCTTGAAAATGACTACTTTTTCATTGATCCCGAACCGTCCCTGTTGCCGAGGTCGGCAATGCCCCGGTAAATGGGGAATAGAAGATTTGCAGGAAGATAGAATTGCGTCAATGCCCCCTGCAATAGAAAAAAAGAAGGTTTTGCGGAAATATAGAAGCTCTCAATGCCCTACAAACAGCAAAAAAGAAGTTTTTGCCCCCTTCCCGACACGATTCCTCCTAGTCGGGGGAATAGACCTTATTTCATATATCAGCTAATTTTTAATCCTACGATAACCAGGGACAAGGTCCCTGTCCCCATGTCCCACCCATGTCCCACCAAAAAGTTTTCTGTCACATTTACTTACAGGATTCCTGACAGGACGTCATTACGTCTTTATGATTGAGTTAATTCAAAAAGGGGGCAGTATTCATGAAAAAATTAATCTTATTAACGTTGATCGGTTTCACTTTTTCTTTTTTAGTTGCATGTGGAGGAGGTAGTGGCGAGGTCGATGCTGATGGTGGTCCGAGTGCACCGGATGTTATAAAGTTTGGTGTGCAGCCTTCTTTACAACCAGTACACATTGCTTATACGAATGGGATGTTTGATGACATTGAGGAAAAGTATGGTACGACATTTGAATTAATTCAATTTGATGCTGGGGGACCTCAAAATACAGCGCTAGCGGCTAATGAAATAAGTTGGGCGCAATATGGAATGGCTCCATCTGTGGTGGGTATGGCCAGTGCTGATGCCTTACTTGTAGCAATAAATATTTTAGAGCAAACGGCTATCATTAGTGACAAATCTATTGAATCGGTTGCTGACTTAGAAGGTAAAAACGTTGGATTCCCTGGGAAAGGGTCACAACAATACCCGTTAATCTTAAAGGCACTTGAAGAAGCTGGGTTAGAAGAGTCGGATATTAACTTATTACAGATGAATGCTGCTAATATGTATACAGCTTTAGAGCAAGGTGAGTTAGAAGCTTATATTGCATGGGATCCACATACTACACGTGCATTATACAGTGATGCCGGAAAGGTATTGACTCGTGCTGAAGAGATTATGCCTTTAAAGGATGGTCATTATCTTGGTGAAGGTGTAGTTGTTAAGTCTAGTTTTGCTAACGATTATCCAGAGTTAACGAAAGATATCATTGAAGTTTTGAAGGCAACGAATGACTATATTGTAGATAATTTAACTGAAACGCCTGCTATTTGGAGTGAAGCTATCGGGCTGGATGAAGACATTATCAATTTTTCTTTAGATAATAGTATGTCGATTTATATAAAGGATATTTCTCCTGATATGGAAGATCTTGTGCCATATGTTCATATGCTTAACGAATTTGAAATTACGCAAATCGATGATGTTGAAAGTTTCTTAGAGGAACGTATTTATTCTACTGAATAATGATAGAAAGTATTCTGCTGAATAGAAATGACTGAAAGGAATGGTAATGATGCTATCTGCAACGAATTCCACGTTAATAGAAGTAGAGAATTTAAAGGTTGAGTTTCCAACAAAAGATGGTACATTTTTAGCTTTGTCAGATATAAATTTAGAAATTAAAAAGGGGGAGTTTGTCTGCCTTCTAGGTCCTTCTGGTTGTGGAAAAAGCACATTGTTGTTTTCTATCGGAAAGCAATTAAAACCTACAGGAGGGTCTATCACTTTTAATAAGGAAAAGCTTGATCATGTTTCCTCTTTACACGAGAAAATGTGTGTTGTTTTCCAAGAACATGCCTTGTTCCCATGGTTAACAGTAGAAAAGAATATTCAATTTCCTCTTGAGGTCAAAGGAATGTCCAAAACGAAAATCAAGGAAATATCGGAATATTACATGGATATGGTTGGTCTCTTCGCTTTCCGAGATCGGAAACCAAACCAGCTCTCTGGAGGTATGAAGCAGAGAGTTGGTATTGCCAGAGCTTTATCGATGGAAACAGAAGTGATTCTAATGGATGAACCTTTTGGTGCTCTTGATGCGCAAACAAGAGGTATGCTGCAGGAAGAACTCATTGATATCTGGGAAAGGGAAAAAAGAACGATTCTATTTGTTACTCATGGGATAGATGAGGCTGTTTTTTTAGCGGATAAAATAGTGGTCATGAGTGCTAATCCTGGAAAGATAAAAGACATCATTGATGTAGATTTGGGGCGTATGCGTGATACAACCTCCACTGAGTTTGTTCAATATGAAAGGGAAATTAAGGGACTACTTCATACAGAAATATTAAAAACGAAGCAGTTAGAAAGTTCCGTGCGATGAAGCGGATAGCCTTACTTGCTACTGGAGGAACTATTTCAATGAAAAGGGACTCTATCACAGGGTTAGCAGTCCCGACTCTAAGTGGAATAGAGCTCTTGGAGCAAATACCAGAACCTTTACTAGATTGTGATGTGGATGTCGTTGAAATGGATAGGGTAGGTGGTGGGCAACTGACCACGACCCTCTTTTTCAAAATAGCGGAGACCATTAGAGACCTTGTCCGAACGAATGACTATCAAGGTTTTGTCATAACTCAAGGGACGGATGCTATGGAGGAATCTGGATATTTATTAGATTTACTATTAGATATCCCTCATCCAGTTGTCATAACTGGATCGATGAGAAATGCAAGTGAACTGGGCTACGATGGTATTGCAAATTTACATCAGGCATTAATGGTGGCAAACTGCCCTGATTCATGGGACAGAGGTGTAACTATAGTTTTATCAAATGAAATTCATTCCGCCGTTGATGCTGTAAAAACGGATACGTCTCACTTGCAAACCTTTGAGTCCCCTGGGAAAGGGCCGATGGGACGAATTATGAAAAATGTAGTTTCTTACTTTCATGAACCGCGTCAAAAAAAAGATCACTATAAAGCCAAACATGTAGAAAGTCGTGTTGTAATAATAAAAGCTGGCATTGGGGAGGATGGACAAATTTTTAAGCAGATCCCCCCTGATCTAGTGGATGGATATGTTATTGAAGGAACAGGGGTGGGAAATGGTCAATATTGGATGGAGGAATGGATTGAAGAACAAGTTCAACTGGGAAAACCAGTGATCATAACCTCCCGTTGTCCAAATGGCTTTGTTGATATGGTATATGGTTATCCTGGTTCGAGCAGTCGTCTTATTCAGAAAGGCGCTATTCAGGGGATTGGTTTAAACAGCATGAAAGCTAGAATGAAGCTTATAGCAATTTTAGGTCAAACGAAAGATATGACACAGATAAAAAAATTCTTTGAAGGATGTGACATTTCATATGAAAAGCCCGAGTTCAACATTAAGTAATTCTTCGGATGTAAATATAAAGGATATAAAACTTAAAAATTTTATTCCAATAAAACTTTTAAAATCAGTAGGGATATTTTTGGGGTCAGCTACTGTTCTGCTCATCGTGTGGCAACTGGCGGCACTAATCTATCAAAATGAAACGTTATTACCTGGCCCCTTAGTGGTTGCACAAACATTTCAAGGTATGTTGATGAATGGTACATTAATTGACCATACTTTTGCAAGTTTGGGGAGAATTTTACTGGCATGGACATTGGCGGCTGTCGTGGCAATTCCAATTGGTGTCGTTTTAGGAACAGTTCCATGGTTAGAACGAATGATGCGACCTTTTATTGAAATGATTAGACCCATTTCTCCTCTAGCTTGGATTCCATTAGCCATTCTTTGGTTTGGTATCGGGCTTTCAGGGAAAGTATTTATCATTTTTATCGCAAGCTTTTTCCCTATTTTATTAAATACTATCTCCGGTGTTCAAAATGTAAATTCTATCCTTGTTAGAGCTGCTAAGTCATTTGGGTGTTCTCCTATTCAAATGACTTTAAAAGTAGTGATACCTGCAGCATTACCTACCATTACAACTGGTTTAAGGATATCGTTCGGGAGTGCTTGGATGGCAATTATAGCAGCGGAAATGGTAGCTTCACAGTCTGGACTAGGATATATGATTATTAATGGGATGGAAATTCTTCGATCCGATATTGTAATAACGGGGATGGTTATTACAGGTATTTTAGGCTTTATATTTGATTCAGTATTTAGGTATACAGAAAAAAGAATGGTCTGAGGTGATACTTATGACCTTAAAGCATGGGGCAATTCCATTGTATATGCAATTAAAAGAGATTATTCAAGATGATATTCAGAATGGAAAATATGTAATAGGTGAAAAAATACCTTCTGAATTTTTCTTTGCTGAGGAATACGGTATAAGTAGGCCGACGGTAAGGCAGGCGATAGGGGAGTTAGTGCAGGAAGGTGTTTTAGTAATAAAACGTGGGGTAGGTACATTTGTTTGCTCTCAGCCTATTAAAACAAATGTTTCTAGCCTTACGACATTTGCAGAACAAATGAAAACAACAGGTATTAAGGATCAAGCAGTTTTGATACAAAAAGATGTGATAAAAGCGACCAATTTTCTCAGTGAACAATTAAATATACCAGTGGACTCAGAGGTATATGAAATAACGAGATTACGGTTGGGGGACAATGAGCCGTTAGCCATAAGGAAATCGTTTATTCCAGTCCATGTTCACCCAACCCTTCTTGATAAAAATTTGGAGGACGTTCCACTATATGAAACGTTGTATAAGGACTGTAATATCGTAGCAGAAAGAGCTAAACAAACATTTCAAGCTGTTCCTGCAACTTCATTTGAAGCAGAATGGCTTGATGTAAAAATTGGAGTCCCATTAATGTTATCGCAAGGTGTTATTTTTGATCAGAGAGAGCAGCCTGTGGAAATGGTGAAGATGTATTATTTAGGAAGTAGGTATCATTTCATGGTAGAGCAAGTTCACAGCTCAAAGGAGCCGTTGTTAAATGAGTGGGTTCCTTTGGGAGTGAATTTACTATGACGAATATGACCCTTCTATTTATCCTTCTTTTATGTTCTGCCTCTATTGCTGGCATTTTAAAAAATGGGTTTGGTATTGGTGCAGGGGCAATCTTGACTCCTGTACTATCTTATTTTCTTTCACCTACAGTAGCAGTGGCATTAATCACCCCAATTTTATTGGTTACTAACATTGATGGTGTACGAAATTATTGGAAGGAATGGAACACAGATATAGTTGTTAGGATCATTCCATATGCTGTAGTAGGAACATTACTTGGTATTGGGGTTCTAACATTTATTGATGGAGATATTATAAAAAAAATTATTGGTGCATTAGCTTTATTTTATGCAACATGGAAAATGACAAGTATACTATCGGGAAAATTCAAAGGGAATTTTAATAGTATGAATATTAGTTGGTTTCAACGTATTGGTGGAGCCATGTTAGGGGTTATTGGTGCAATTGCAAATGCAGGTGGTATTGTTCTTACAGTCATTTTAAATCAATGTAAACTCCCTAAACGTCAATTCATGGGAACGTTAATGCTGTTATTAGCCATTCTAGATTTTATAAAACTGTCTTCTTTTATAACTTTAGGAGCACTTGAATTTGAATATTGGAGGCTAGTTTTGTTTTCACTTCCATTGGTTATTTTAGGAGGGGTGTTTGGTAATCTATTGAACAAAAAAATCACTCAAATCAAATTTGAGGTGGCCGTAAATGTATTAATCATGATATCTGGAGCTGCACTGATGGTTATCTGACGGGACAGGGGGGACAGTCCCTATGTCCCACCTACTGATACAAAATATCGTCTTTAAGGGATGCTACTTTGCTTAAGGCTTTATCGATATCTGCTTCCGCTATGCCAAAATGAGCAAGAGCATCATGAAGATGTTGTGCAATGGCATTAAAATGCTCCGGTTGCAAATTCATTCCTTCATGGGCTTTTGCCATGGATTGCCCAGAGTATTGGTTTGGTCCCCCTAATGCAAAACTAATAAATTTTGTTTGATGTTGACGTTGTTTTTCCATATCGGTATTTTCAAAAAAATGCTTTACCGTATCATCCTTAAGGACCAACTCGGAATAAAAATAGTCCACAACTTTGGAAATAGCTTCTTCTCCTCCGAGTTTGTTATAAAGTGATTGTTCCATAAAAATACATTCCTCCTAAGACATTATAATAGTATTTTGCACATAGAGAATATTTTTAAACCAAGAAAACACCCTAAAGCTTTGTTACAGCTTAGGACTCGTGGGGACGGTTCTCGTGAGTCTTTTTGAAGGTGATATTGATGTGAAAAAAGAGAAGAAATTTCATCTTATATTGTCAATAGCCAAATCAAGAGCCAGTCTAGTTGCGAAACTGCTAACGCAGCTTTCATAACTAGGTTGGCTTCATTTATTTATTGATAGAATTTATGTTTTCCTTTTGAAGATGTTGCATCACGGTACACGGTACGATACCTTCTTTTGGATTGGAGGTGCCCAGTTCGTCGGAAAAACTTGTATAATGGTGTTATTGCACTTTTGTAATCTATTATTTTGTATTCTGAATCAGGGAAGCCTTCCCCGTGAGTGCCCGGAGCCAGCCGGGGGTGGAAGGTGGGACAAGGTTCCTGTCCCTATGTCCCTCACAGCAGTCCATCTACATCAAGGATTTCTAATTTCTTTTTTGAAAGCTGTTTTAGTAAGCCTTGTGCTTCGAGGTCAGCAATTTTTCGGCTGATCGTTTCTGGTGTCGTTCCTAAATAAGCGGCGAGGTCTTTTCTGCTCATCGGTAACACCACAGTTTTTCCTGAAGAAAGTTTGTCAGCCAGTTCAACCAGGTATAATGCAATCCGTGTTTCCACTTTCTCCGTCGCGAAGTATGCGGTTTGTTTTTCAGATCGTTCCAGTTTTTGTGAAAACTCCTGTAAGATTTTTAAAGAGATAGCGGGATATTTTTCGAGAAAAGCGTGAATATCGTCTCGCTGAATGATGCACATTTGTGTTTCCTCTAATGCTTCTCCGTAGGATTCATGGATAGATTCGCTAAACAAAGCATATTCACCAGTAAAGTCACCAGGGTGCAGAAGGGATACCATATGTTCTTTCCCAGATGCTGACAGACGGTAAATTTTCACACTACCTTTATGAACGATATACAAGGAGTCTGATTTCTCTCCGGCGCGATAAATCGTTTCTCCTTTTTTATATGTGGCAGATTGCACCGTTTCCATAATTTGCTCCAACTGTACTGGTTCAAGATGATTAAAGATGGGGACGATGGAAACGCATGCTTGCACGGAGCCAGCTGCAGCGCACGAATGATGATGCGCGCTACAGCCGCTATCTGAATGTCTCATGTTTACATTTACCTCCTTCAGCTTTGGCGCCGCGACCCTTTATCCAGCAACAGGTGCAGGCTGTAAATTTCGTTTTTTCAAACCCTTTTCTATTTTAAAACGAATGAGTCTCATAGCGTTCAGGATAACAAGTAACACACTCGCTTCATGGATCAGCATACCCGAGGCGAGGTGCACATTCCCCATTAGCACGCCAATTAAGAGAATCACGACTGTTCCGACAGCAAAAAACATGTTCTGCTTCATATTCACGGTCGTTGCTTTCGATAAAGCGAATGCATGGGAAAACTGCTTTAATCTATCAGCCATCAGGACAACATCTGCTGTTTCCATGGAGATATCTGTTCCGCCTTCCCCCATTGCCAAGCCGATTTCAGCTGAAGCGATAGCCGGTGCATCGTTAATACCGTCTCCTGCCATGGCAACTTTATGACCTCGATTCTGCAAGTTCTTCACAAACGCAGCTTTATCTTCCGGGAGGAGTTCTGCATGGAACTCATCAAGTCCTAGTTGTGTGGCAACAAGCTCTGCTGTGTGCCTATTATCCCCAGTAAGCATGATCAATTTCTTGATGCCATTGTCTCTGAGTTCTGCAAGTGCCTCGTAGGCATCCTCTCTAATCTGGTCGGAGATAGAGATAATTCCAGCAACCATTCCATCAATCGCTGTGAAAACTGCAGTACAGCCTTCCTTTTCACGGGCTATGGCATACTCCCTCACTTCAGTAGAAAGATGGATCCCTTCTTTTTCCAAGAGAGCTCTATTACCGATTGCGATTGTTTTTCCATCGACTGTCGCACGGATGCCGTTTCCTTTAATTACTTCACCATTTTCCAAGTTTTTCGCAAGAGGGAGCTTTCTATTTACTGCTTCCTTAACAATCGTCTGGCCGAGGTGATGTTCAGAAATGGTTTCTACTTCTGCCGCAAGTCGGAGTAATTCATTTGGATCTATGTTCATAAAAGAATGAACATCGGTGACTTCAGGCTGGCCTTTCGTCAATGTCCCGGTCTTATCGAATACGACTGTATCTACTTTGGAGAAGCGTTCCATTACATCGCCACCCTTAATTAGCACGCCTTTTTTCGCGCCATTACCTATGCCAGCAACGTTAGAAACAGGGGCACCGATGACGAGGGCTCCAGGACAGGCGATGACTAGAAAAATAACGGCTAGATGTAGGTCCCGTGTGATTAAGTAAACAAGGAAAGAGATTCCCGCAATAGATGGGGTGTAAATATTAGCAAATTTATCGAGAAACTTCTGTGTTTTTGATTTTGCCTCTTGCGCTTCTTCTACAAGCTCAATAATTTTTGAAAAAGTAGTATCGTCACCGACTTTTTCTGCGACCATTTCAATATATCCGTTATCTACTATTGTACCGCTGAACAGCTTATCTTTCACTTTTTTCATGGCAGGAACGGATTCGCCAGTTACCGCAGCTTCATTTAGAGTAGCCTTCCCTGATAGGATACTTCCGTCTACTGGTATTTTTCCCCCAGATCGAACGATGATGTGGTCTCCTTTTTCCACCTCTTCTACAGAAACGATCTTCGTTTTTCCTTCTCTTAATACTTCCGCTTCCTGGGGCGCCATATCTATCAGTTCTTTTATAGAGGATCTCGTTTTATTTAATGTTCGTTTTTCTAAATAAGCGCCGAAGAGAAATAGGAAAGTAACAACGGCTGATTCTACATATTCACCTATATAAAGTGCTGCAATGACGGCAATTGTGACGAGGAGATCAATGCTAAAAGTTTTCATCCGAAGTGCCTGAAACGCTTTAATAGAAATGGGCACACCGGCAGCTACTGTGGCTAAAAGTAGGGCTCCAGTCTGGAACGTTGTATTTCCTATAAGGTATGACATGAAAGCGACTATAAGGAGTACCCCTGATATAAAAGTTAGCTTCGTTGTTTGTTGATGAATCCATTTTGTCATAATGACCACTTCCTTCTATTATAATTTACATTCGAATTATTCTTTGTTGTTCCTTCACATCTTCTCGCGGTATCAACGATCTCAATTTTCTTTCTTCTGTTTGTCCCTCATCAAATGTAACGAATATTTTCCGAAGTCTTCGATAGACGATTACTTTTTCGACACCGTTCAGTTTGAGAAGTTTTCCTTCTATTTTCTTTAAACAAATGTGGCAAGTTAACCCGTATACATTTACGACGATTTTTTTCATCGTCAGTCGCCACCTCTCTTTCTCTACCTTGAAATATTTCTTAGTTTCATAGTAACTCTATCGTTCAAGAAAAAAATTGACGGTAATCAAGAATAATAGATTTTTCTTTTTTTAAAACTTGACCGTCGTCAAGGAATGGGGGGGTCTTCTGTTTTAAAATGAAGGTAGAAAAATAAAGGAGAGATGAACGATGACGACAGTAAAGTTCCAGTTAGAAACACTTACATGTCCATCTTGCGTAAAGAAGATTGAAAGTAACTTAAGAAAAACAACAGGGGTAAAGGAAGCGAAGGTACTCTTTCATTCAAGTAAAGTAAAGGCAACCATTGACGAAACCCAAGTAAGTGCCAATGACCTAGAAACCATCATCACAAACCTGGGCTACCCCGTTCAGTAATCATGGGTAATCGTGGGGACGGTTCTCGTGAGTCGTTCTGGATGGGGTAAGGGGAAGATACCGAATTTTGAAACCAGATGGAACCTTTATTACTCAGCAAGTTGGTGACCAAAATAACTTAGATTTATCACAGTTTTTATAAGAAAATGAGTTAGAAATAGTTGAAGAGGATTTCAACTTGCATACACTTTTGAACGATTTAAAAAAATCCAATTTTAAAGTTTTAGATGGTCAAGAATGTTTTCCAAAAAAAGTTTCTTTGACATTGGAGCACTCGTATATTTTGCAAAAATAATTGAATGGATATTTCCAGGCTTCTCCGAGAAAAATGCTTTGATAAGTTGTTAATGTTACAAGAACAAATGGGGATAAATGGTTACATCGGAACCGTTGAACACCGATTTTTAGTTATAGCACATAAGAAATAAATGTATAAGCATTTGTAGACATCATGAGAAAAATTCTCGTAATGCCAATTCCGCTAACGGTGAGCTTATTTAATATGATCTAACATAAAAATCCATTCTCAAATTGCAGAGAATGGATTTATAACTTTTCGGAATGACTTTCTATCGTTGAAACAATTTCGTCAAATGTGTATTTATGATTAACTACATCAACTGTAAAGTCTTGTTCTTCTTTAATTCCCATCGTCCAACGGTAATGGTTTATTTTCAAAAAGACAATTAATGAAGCAAGAGCTGTTCGCTTATTCGCATTATGAAAGGCATGGTTCTTTGCAATTGATTCAAAAAGTGCAGCTGCTTTTTCGTAAATTGTAGGGTAAGCGTCACTACCCAACACTGATTGTTTAGGACGATTTAGAGCTGAGTCAAGTAACTTTGGATCTTTTACTCCTGTTGGCTCATTAGGTGAATATAGTCGAATTTGAACGGTATTAATAGCGATAACTTGATTTGTTGTTAAATAGACAACCTCATCCATCATCTGTCCACTAACCCTTTAAATGCTTTGTCATGCTCTTTAATCACATCATTTAAAATTTCCATGAATTCAGCATCAACGCCTTCAGGAAGTATTATCTGTTCTTTTTTTCTCAACACGATTTTTCCATCTTTAACTTCAACTTGGACATCATCTCCCTGTGCTAAGCCAACTTGTTTAAGCAATTCAGCAGGAAGGGTAATTCCAAAACTATTTCCAATCTTAGTAACTTTT
The DNA here is from genome assembly GCF_029688925.1 of Evansella sp. AB-P1. Lineage (GTDB taxonomy): Bacteria > Bacillota > Bacilli > Bacillales > Salisediminibacteriaceae > Evansella. The sequence continues at coordinate 64,834 of NZ_JARUKY010000019.1, read as the reverse complement.
CTTTCGAATTGTTCCAAAAGATCACATCCCCGTTATTATTGTTATAACTATTATAACACATAAAAATGAGTTTAAAAAAAAGTCTATTTGTATGTGAATTTTTTCACTTAAGCTAACGGGAGATCCTTAGTTCGATAAGCAAACATGAAAACAATGGCTCGAAGACAGTTCTTCGTTTCATTTTAATATGCGAATTATACTGTGATTTTAGTTGTGAAAGATGTGTGATTTAGCGTATGAATTTGTCTGTGTTTTGCCGTTTTGCACCTCACTAGTAAACCCGTTAATTAATTAGGGGGGGCTTTTTTTGCATCGGGAGAACCGTCCCGGCGAATTCACTGACTAATGATAATTAATGGAAGCCCTTTCTTACGTAGTGATTATGGACTATACTGATAGTGACTTGATCATTTTGACCAAACTGTGTGACAAGCATAGGGCGCAAAGCCACGGGTCTAATCATAAGGTGTGTCAGCCGGGGTGTATTTTTCAAACTGTTGTATAAGCCAGTTTTTTTGTGGTTAAAAAAAGTGGTTTCTTAGCATTCTATGAATAAATATATAGTAGGTTAGTTGAACTGCGTAGGTAGGTGAATTGGATGATATTTTTATTTTACTGCATGTTGTACTTAATTCCAGCGGGGATACTTATATATTTGGCAGGTATGATTTATAGTCGAAATCGTCAAAGTGCAAGGCATATTACGTGCAGTTTGTTGTATGTATGTACGGCTATGTGGTTTGTGGGAGTATTTGCTTCTCTTGTAAATTATCCACTATATTTTAATGAAATTAGTCTATATTGGGTGAATGGAACCATAACTATTGGGGCTTTATTATCTCTACATCTTTGGTTCATGAATGGAGATGTTTATAAAAAGAAAAACGGGAAATACCTAAAGCTTATATTTGTTCCAGGTATTGTGATGTTACTAACGTTTCCGATTGATTCGTGGATGATAAGGGGTGATGGAAATGCCTTAAATCCAATGTTTATCCCTGGGCCAGGGTTATATTTGTTGTGGGGTATTGATTTTGCGTATTTGGCAATTATCATCATTCTAACGATTATTGAAATGAAAAAAGGAAATAGTGCTGCTAAATTGTGGCTTAAAGGGATTTTATTGTATTTTATCTGGACAACCTTTATGTTAATGGCGTCCATAGTTTTGGAAAGTTCTAGTTATAATTTCTTCTTCTATTTGATTCCACATGGATCATTATTTTGGGCTTTTGCTATCTTTCTTAGTATGTCACGATTCGATTATTTATCGTCGTACGAGAAACGGTATAATATTTTGTTTCAGCGATCTCCTTCTGGGATCCTTATTATGGATGAACAAGGGGTAGTTCTTGAGGCAAGTCCACAAATCTCGAAATATTTAGGTGTGGAAAGGGAAAAGGTTGTTCAATCACCGGTAATATCATTTTTATATGGTATAGATAAGGAAAAGTTTTACAACAAGTACAATATGGTTTTTGAAGAGCAAATAAAAGTTGAAAATCTAGAGCTTTCATTCGTTAATAAAATTGGAGAAAGGAAAACAATATTAATAGATTCTGATTTTATTTTAGTAGAAGGAAAAAGGTTTTTGTTTGTCATGTTAAAGGATATTACAGATGCGAAAACAAAAGAAGAGAGGGTTCAGTATTTGGCTTACCATGATATCTTAACTGGCTTGCCAAACCGAGCTGCATTTGAGAAACAGATAGATTATCTTTTAGACAACGAGATTGAGTTTAATCTTCTTTTGCTAGACTTAAATAAATTGAAGAGTATAAATGATACTTTTGGGCATCAAGCTGGGGATCATGCCATTCAGCATGTCGCTACTATACTACAAGGAGTTATATCAGATAAACATCATGCTGCTAGGTTAGGTGGGGATGAATTTGTTTTGTTGCTTGGGGTTAAGGAAACAGAAGTGATTATTAAAACTATTCAGCAGCAACTTACAAAGCCTTTGAAGCTTACTACTAAACATGAAATACGTCTCTCTGCAAGTATTGGTGTTAGTCACTATCCATCTGATGGTCAGACAATGGACCAATTATATAGCGTAGCGGATAAACGGATGTATGTGGATAAGAAGGGAGTATTGTAGGGGGGACTCACTCACACGAACCGTCCCGTTTCCCACGAGTTTAATTGAAGGTGTAAGATTTTAAAGAATCCGTAATGTGTAATAAACAAGCCACCAATCAGGTTGCTTGTTGTTTTTGATAAATGATCAAATAGAGGTAACGAGAAATAAATATCATGAAGATATAAAAGGGGGTAGTTTCCAACATTCGTTTGAAGTTTAATTTTAAAATACCTAGACTATTTAAGGATATTTCCATAGCCACAGTATAAATCAACATTGAAAAACGATTAAATATTCCTGGTTTTGAAGCATTTTTCATAGCAATGTATGAGAAAACGGAACTGTAAATAGGTGCTATTACAAAATGTTCTTTCCAAGTATGATGGATTCCTGTACCAAATCTAAAGTGACGTAGTAAAGCAGATACATACATTAAGGAAATGGTTATCACATTAATCGATAAGTAATGTGCGATTGACAATGCCCACTTCCTTTTATTTGTAAGTGCTTTATGAAAGAAATCACTTATATAAAAATAGAGATTAAGTAAAATTAAAGTGTAAATAGGCTTCCACCAATAAACCCTATACACTTTTAAGCGTATAAATAAATTTTCTATGAGAAAATAGATTAAACTAAAGCTACATTTCCACCTCCATTTCATATTGTTTAATGTAAGAAATGTAGCTGAAATTGGTACATATATGGCTTGAGACAGAATAGCTCCAAGAATTCCATCTACATAACGATTTTTAAATATGGAAGGTCTGTATCTGTATGCATAAAATAAGTTTAAGACTGGGTACTCAAATACGTATGCAAATCCGATATTAGATAGCAATAAAAGCCAAACACTTTTATGTTTTTTTTGTTTAAGTAATCTTATAATCAAATAGAGATGGAGGAGTGTTAATATACAAAAAGGTAGCGAGTTTTTGTTTATTATTTTTTTAAACAAATAAAATACCTCCTTGAGCAAGTAAAGTGATATTTCAAGGTTTTGCTTAATTCAAGAAATATATGTGTTCAGTTTTAGCGTAAGTGTCAAATATCATCCACATTTTAATCAGTAATAGATTTTGGGATAATCTCTTCAAATCAAAGTTTGAGGAGGTTTTTTACTTTAACTTCCTCAAGTGGATATCAATGTTTGAGCATTAGCTTCTAAAACCCTAAATAGCTAAGTTGTTATTTTAGATCCATAAATCCGATTAAAATGTGGAAATCCAAACAAAATAATAAGGGGCTCATGTAAAAAATGAGAAGTATAAGTTAATGGTAGAAGAAATATAATAGCTTATTTACTTTACTTCTACTTGTATCATTATTTTATAATATAATTATCCTCCATTTTTAAACTCATCCCATCCATTACATATAGATATTCTTCATAGCTATCACCACAAATACGGTACCCTTCCTTACTTAAAAAATCTTTTATTTTTTCATAAATTTCATGACTCATTTATAACTTCCTTTATGGTAGCCTATTACATATTGTCTAGCTTTTTTTATTAAAATTTCTGCTAAGTCAAGTTGATCCGTTCGGATATACAAATTCGAATAATTTAAGTAATCTCCCGCCTCTACTTGATCTTGACGAATCAAAGCTCCACCATCATCAATGATAACCCCTTCTTGCCTTATATATTTAAAAAACGACATAATTGCCTTCGTACTCTTGGGGACGGTTCGTGTGAGTCGTTTTTGATGGGGATAAGGGGACTTTGTTCTGTTTAGGTATGTAAATGGAGAAGAGCCTTCATGATGTTCAATTTTTTATTGATAGATTTCAGTACGAAGGTTCGTAGGGGTGGTTATCTTTGAGTAATATTGCTATAGAGGACGATATTGTTTATGAAAGCGGGGAGTGGAGGAGATGATGATCTTTTGTTAAGGGGGTTTTACAGATAGAAGCTGCCAATAGTTCCAGAAACAATAAAAAAGGGATTATGCGGAAAGATAGATGGATACAATGAAGCCTAGTTACGAAGTTGCTGGCGCAACTTCGTAACTAGGCTGGCTTTAATATAAAATTTTAAAAATTTTATGTTCTTTTTTGCATCGGGAGAACAGTCCCCGGTGAGTCCAGTGAGCCCTTAACCTGCAAGCTTTCTACATTCTTCTGCACATCGGAAGCAAGCTTCTGCACATTTTTGGCAGTGATCGTGAGAATGTTTTTTACACTCGTTTCCACATGCCTCACAAATTTCCGCACAAACCTTAGCTAGTTGTGATGCAAACGGTGTACCTCTTAAGAGAGCTTGTTCTAAGTATCCACAAATATCGGCACATTCTCGATCTAATCGAATACATTCTGCCATCCCATTCAAATCCTTTTCCTCTAAACAAGAATCAAAACAGTGACTGCAAGCCTCCATACATTCATGTAACACATTAGCTATTGATGCATATTGCTGATGTGGCATCAGTATTGCCTCCTTTAATAATAACGTACATATATTCTGTAGCCGTCCTACTTCATTTTTAAACAGGGAATCGTGGATGGTTCGTGGGGACGGTTCGTGTGAGTCGTTTTTAGAATTTTTGGTGATAACATAGGTGTTTAATTGGGGAAGTGACCTCATATTATGCATTCAATTACAAAAAAAAGAGCCAGCAACTGTTACGAAGTTGCTGAAGCTGCTTCAGCAACAAGGCTGAAATTATTTAGCGGAAAATTGATAGCCTTCATGTATTTACCCATTTCAGAAATCTGCTGAATCATCATATTGTTTAAGGTTGTTGTGAGAAGGTTCTTTTTGCATCGGGAGAACCGTCCCCATGAAAACTGCCTTCACTCTATTAAAAAAACTAGATATTAATGGTTGCTGGGTGTAATATGAGCTTATCACTATAGGAATCATCCATTTAAAATACGAGGAGGAAGGGTCAGGCAAAATTATATATCAATTTTTCTTTATTCTGAGATGCAATGATGTATGGAATGACATGATATAACATGACATGACACGCTTTCAGGAACGATGCCTTTTGTTTTTTCGGAAAATTAAAATTATTGAGAGGTTGATGAAAGTTGACAATGGATACGAAGGGTTTGCCATTGAATGAATTTGCCGTGAAGGAACCTACTATTTTTAATCATATTGGAAATAAAATAAAAACGGATGATCGGGAAATTGACATTATTGCGAGATTGGGAGAGCCTCTCATTGTTATATTAGGGAATGTGTTGAGTGAAGAAGAGTGTGATCAATTAATTTGCTTGTCAAAGGATAGAATGCAACGGTCGAAAATTAGTAATAAAACGGAAAATGATCTTCGAACTAGTAACAGCATGTTTTTCCAGGAAGGAGAAAATGATGTTGTGATTAGAGTTGAAAAAAGAGTTTCACAGATTATGAATGTATCTGTTGATCATGGAGAAGGTATTCAAATTCTTAATTACGAGGTTGGTCAGGAGTATAAGGCTCACTTTGATTTTTTTCAATCGGAGGCGAATCAGCGGGTGAGTAATCCTAGAATTAGTACGCTAGTCATGTACTTAAATGATGTGGAGAGTGGTGGAGAAACGTATTTTCCAAAGCTGAATTTTTTTGTAGCGCCGAAGAAGGGAATGGCCGTGTATTTTGAATACTTCTATGAAGATACAGTGTTAAACGAATTAACGTTGCATAGTGGAGCACCTGTTATCGTTGGGGAAAAATGGGCAGCAACCCAATGGATGAGACGACAGGGGAGACATATGCGGTAGTACCGCACATAAGGTTCTAGGAGGAGAGAGTAGCACAATCTATTATTCACATAGGCTCCCTTCTACTCGACTTATTGAGTCGTTTATTAATAAATAGTTTATCCGATATTGCTAATATTAAGGTGCATGAGTATAAGTAATGTTTAAACAAAAAACCAGCCTTGTTTTAGGTTCAAATGGAGACCTACAATAAGGCTGGCTTTATTATGATTTTAGAAAGAAAGGTTTCGATGTTTTTTTGATTCAAAGGGGCGCATCATCAGAACCGTCCCTGTGATGCCACTGTGATGCCACTGTCGACAATAAAATAAACTTTTTCAAAAAAACGCATGGAAGATAATTATGCTGACCTATTCACAGTGTGTTTATGTTAATCTAATAGGAAATAACAAAAAAAGGGATTTTTATCATGTATAAATTACTATCATGGATAGCAGTATTCGCTTGGATGGGACTTATTTTCTATTTATCGCATCAACCGGCGGAAGAGTCAAGTGAACTCAGTTCAGGTGTCGCAGAGGTTATTATCACAACAGTGGAAACAGTAGCGCCTAATGTGGAACTTAATATTAGAGACTTTCATAGTATCGTAAGAAAGAATGCTCATTTTTTTATCTACTTAGGATTAGGTATACTTGTGTTGAACGCTATTCGGAGTAGTGGCATCAAAGGTAAGCGTAGTGTTGGTCTCGCACTAATCATTTGTGTCCTGTACGCAATATCGGATGAAGTTCACCAGCTATTCGTACCAGGTAGAAGTGGAGAAGTAATGGATGTGGTCATTGATGGTCTAGGATCCAGTGTCGGAATCGGTATTTTTCTAATATTGGAGAAGCTTATAACAAGGAAGCGTAACCTTTCAAAAGGTAGGAAGGTTATTAGGCAAGTAAGTTGAACATGTGGGATAGTGTTGCATGGGGCTCATAGGGACGGTTCGTATGAGTCGGATTTCTTTGGTCTCGGGGGCGGGGATCAAGTCGGTTCGTATGAGTCCGATTGCAGATATCAATAAATTAATGAAGAGAATATATCGCGTATAAAAATAGCCAGCCTACGTGAGAAGTTGTAGCTTCTCACGTAGGCTGGCTTTCCTAATCCGACAATTAATTGTCTCCTTTTATTTATTCCGTTCAGAAACATATCGTCCCGCACCGCACCGCACCGCACCGCACCGCACCGCACCGCACCGCACCGCACCGCACCGCACCGCCAAATTGGTGAGTGGGTGCTTTTGCTTTAGCTTTCACATCGGAAGAACCGTCCCAGCGAATTTCCATGTTTTATTAAACATTTGCATCATTAGAACCGTCCCCATGAAGCCCATGAAGCCCATGAAGTCCACTAGGGTGACTCAGGAGAACCGTCCCGCTGATCCGCTGCCACCCGTGATTCGTGAATAATTATTCGTTATTCTCAAAGACTACACTTGATTATGATGTTTTTCGGGGGTTATATAGAATGGATAAAAGTGAAAATCATGTTAGGTTAACTTCTGCTGAGATTGCTGCCCTTTGGACTGCATATATGAATGCTTGTATGTCGAAGTGTATGTTGAGTTTTATGATAAAGCATATTGTGGATGAAGAAATTTATCCTGCTGTGGAACAGACATTGAAAGTATCGAAGACGCAGGTGGAGCAGTTGATTGAAATTTTTAAAGAAGAGAACTTTGCAATACCGATTGGGTTTGGTGATGATGATGTGGATGTAAATGCTCCTAGTCTTTATACAGATACTTTCTGTCTGACGTATATCAATCATATGGGGAGAGCAGGTATGATTGCGAATAGTGGCTTTATATCTATGTCTGCTAGAAAGGACATAAGAAGTTTTTTTACAAAAGCTTTAAACGATACTTCCAAAATTTACAATGAAACGACTGATATTGCGTTGAATAAAGGGGTTTTTGTGAGGGCTCCCTATATTTCTGTTCCTAGTGAACCGGACTACATTGATAGTAAAGGGTATTTGAGTGGGTTTCATTTGTTTAATAAACAACGGCCAGTTAATGCAGTAGAAATTTCTCATTTATATATGAATACACAAACGAATCTAATTGGAACAAAACTGTGCTTGAGTTTTGCTCAAACATCCCCAACAAAAGAAGTTCAACAATTTATGTTAAGAGGGAATGAGATATCCAAAAAACATATGAAGGTCTTTACCTCCGCTTTACTTGACAACAATATTCAATCTCCAATTAGTTCCGATGTATGTGTTACGGATTCCATCGTTCCTCCATTCTCGGATAAGCTTATGATGTTTCATATGGGGTTACTTAGTGCAGCTGGTACGGGTAATTATGCGACTGCAGCTGCCGCAAGTCAAAGAACTGATTTAGTTGTGGATTATGAACGTCTTTCCATAGAAATTGGTCAATATGCAAAGGAAGGTGCGGATATTATGATAAAAAATCAGTGGTTAGAGCAACCGCCGGGAACAGTAGATAAAGAAAAATTGGCAACAAAAAAAAGAGTCAAATGACTGATAAATTTGAGGTGGATGTGCAAACTGATGGTAAGGGGGCGATAAAATGCTTCAATTATTAAATCTTATTTTGAAGTCAGTTTTACCAAATTTGGTGGAAAAGATTAACAGGATGAGGATCAATTTAAATAGCTTTTTATACCTCCTCAGGCTTAGGAATGCGTACATCTAACATGTAATTATATGATTAAGCCTGTATGCTGGCTCTTTTTTAGGGCCAGTATTTTTTGTGAAAAAATAAGCCTGTGTTATGTGGAAATTATGCTGCTGCTTTTTCCCTGCTTGTTTGGACTAGGGAGTCTCGCACCATTTTACGAAAAAAATCAATTTTTATTTATAGCAGCACCGTGGTTTTTGAAAACCATTCATTATTCTATTTTATAAAAACAATTACCAGTTATTTGAAGTGGTTTTCTTTGATATTACAGTATTTTAAGGGGAAACATATAAGCAAGAAATTGGAATTCGGAGGTTTTTTTAGGTGGATAATGGAAGAATTATTAAACTCACTTCAGCGGAAATTGCAGCATTATGGTCCATGTATATGGCAGATTCAGGGTCGATCTGTTTATTTAAGCACTTTTTACAGAATGTAGACGATCAGGATGTTAAGCCCGAAATGGAATTTGCTTTAGACATTGCAGAAAAGCACATAGTTGAATTAAAAAGGATATTTGAAATAGAAGGAATTCCAAGTCCAATTGGTTTTAATGAAGAAACAGATTTGAATATAAAGGCACCACGGTTATATTCAGATACATTTTATATGTATTTTTTGCTTAATACAGCGAAAAATGGTTTTGCTACCTATGGGATGGCTGCTGGTGTAGCAACACGGAAGGATATGTTAAATTTATTTAATATGGCTATCGATCAGTGCCAAGAAATTAATAATAGAGTAACCAATGTTATGCTACAAAAGGGAATTTATATTAAGCCTCCTTCAATGGATTTAAAACATCGAGCTAATTATGTAGCAAAAGAGAGCTATTTAAGAGGATGGTTTGGACAGAGGAGAACCCTTTCTGCTACTGAAGTTACCCATTTGTATCTTAACCACTACAATAATGCTTTGGGAAAAGCTCTATTAATGGGGTTTAGCCAAGTAGCACAAACTCCAGAGGTGCGGGATTATTTTATCAGGGGACACGATATTGCTCGAAAGCACGTTGATATTTTGAGTTCTATATTACATGAGAGTAGTGAACCTGCACCGATGATGTGGGATACAGATGTAATGGAGAGCACAATTCCCCCATTTTCGGAAAAATTAATGATGTTTATAACTGGAGGAATCTCTGCTATGGGCATTGCCAATTATGGTGGGTCCATGTCACAAACATTCCGACACGATATAGCTGTTCATTATTTAAAAATGCTATCGGAAGCTGGGTTATTTGCAGAGGATGGTGCTTCTATCATGATCAACCACGGCTGGTTCGAACGCCCACCCCAAACCATCGATAGAGAATTTATTACCAAGGGCCAGTGACCCGTGTGTGGTTCATGTGTGGTTCGTGCGGGTGTGTGTGGCTGTGTGTCGTGGGGACGGTTCTCGTGAGTCGGAAGTGTGGGACAATGGATCTTGTCCCATCTTTTTTTTGCCGCTTCTTTTTGGAATAATAGAGGAAAGGCATAAGAAGTACGATGAACTCTGTGATTATATTTATTCATTTGCAAAGGATTTTGGATATGATGATTTGATAGAGTACGATAAGTCATTAAATAGATATTTGCCAACACTTAAATTTGATGAATTTGTGCAACCGATTATTGATGAAAATGATAAGCGGTTTTTGGGGAGACGCTTAGAACCCGTTTGGCAACAAGGGATGTGAATAAATTAGAGTCAGACTTACCTTATGGGGAATACGTTGATTTAGTGATGGAAGCAATGAAGAAGTATGAAAAGGAGTTTGAAAAGAATGATATTGCCAACTTGACCATTGACTCTTGTTGACTCGTAGGGACGGTTCGCTTGAGTCTCATTATCGATCGCTTCTATAAATCTATGAAGCGTGAAAAAAAAGCCAGTGTTATTGTGAAGTTGCTGACGCCACCTTCACAACAACGCTGGCTTTACTATTCAGAAAATGTATACCTGACGGAACAGAATTGCAGTATCGACATATTGCTGTTTTAGTGTCGATGTGTATGTTCATATTCGCATCAGTAGAACCGTCCCCATGAATTCCCTGTGTGTTGTGGGAAAGTACATAAGTCCTATGATTTCGACAAAAAATGCGTGTTCGATATAAATATCCGATGCTATAATGGTACATGTTGCGGAAAAAGGTCGAATAAGGAACCTTTGGATCAGGTCATTTGAACCAAGTTCCTTTTCATCTTATTTTTAGCCAAGATACATGCAATAAAGGAATATGCAAGTTACGTACATATGGTTTGAAATGGACTAACTAAATTTATTGAGGAGGAGTGGGAAAGATTGAATTTTAAAAAGGTTATTTTTATTGGTGTAATGGTTGTGGCCATGTTAGTTATATCGGGCTGTGGTCAGGCGATCATTGATATTAACAAGGATGGTTCTGGAGAGGTTAAACAAGTTATACCACAAACAGGTTTTTTTAGCGCAGAAGATATTGAACGAGAGATTGAAAGAGAGCTGGGGGACGAAGTTAATGGACTAAGGGTTAGATCCAATAATGAGGAAATTGAAGTAACCTTTTCTTTTTCTAATATAAGTGACTTGGATGATCGAGCTTATATTGTCCCTGTGGCAGACTATGTTGTAGCTGGTCAAAATTTAGATGGCTTGATTCAGGTTGATGAAGATCTAGAGTGGTCTGAAACAATGGAAGGATTAGCATTAAGAGCACCTAGTGGTTTACTAGAGTCTGATGAAACAATTATTCATTTGCCAGGTAATGTTATTGCTCACTCTTCGAATGTGGTTTTAACAGATTCAGATGTTGTAGAAGTATCTTATTCAGGTGAAATTATTATTGTTTACGAGACTAATTCTTCTATGGCTATAGTATGGATTGGATTATTGATATTAATTGCAGGTGGAGCTGGCGGATATTTTTACATGAAGAAAAAGCAGACATCCACAGAGACAAAAGAGGAAGAGGGTGAAATTAGTGCGTAAAAAAATAAGTATTATATTTTATTCCTTCATTATAATAGCAATTGCTGCAGGTTGCTCTGCAAGTGCAACAGCTACATATCACGAGAAGCTAGCAGAAGGTAACGAGTTAATGAATAACATGAATTTTTCTGAAGCAATAGAGATTTATGATCAAATAATAGATGAAATATTGCCTGGAGATGATTATGAGACAGGTAGAATAGCGATTACCAACAGCCTTCGTGCGGAAGCTGTAAATATGCTACAGAGAATTTCGGTGTTAGAGGAAGGGTATAATGAATCCCTTCATTTGTACAGTACAATGGATGGAAATGTGGAAGCACAAGTTTATCGACAATTACTACAGCAATTAGATGGAACAATGGCGCAATTTGGTGAGTTAACTCATTTGGACATGTACAAAGAATTAGCTGATATGAAATCATCTGTAGAAGATATGATTAATAATAATGTCATTACTTTTTATTCGGAACAAATCAATACGGCTATTGCTGAGGAAAATCTTGCTATGGCAGATCAATATTTAGACCAATTGAATGGCTTCCATAATGTTTTGCCTGACTATGTTTCAGAGCATACGGTAGTTTCTCTTGTGGACCAAGTTGAGGAACTTAAAAGCAGGTATGTATTTTTTCCTGAAGTAGCTGTGAACTGGAATAAAGTTATATTGGAAAGTGAACGTGGGACAATTGAGACGGAAGGGATTATGAAGACAGACTCTGGTTTTGATCTGTATATTTTTTATAATGATGATTACGCACTGCAAGCTGGACTTATGAATGTAAATCCTTACTTAATTTTTTCCGATGGTCAAACTGCAAGTGCTTCAAGTTCATCTGTTAGGAAATATGATAACAAAACATTACAAAAAATAAGTTTTCGAGTAAATGATCGTACTTATGAGGATATTTCGAGAATTAATGTAGAGATTCCTTCCGTACAAGAGGATCCATTTAATCTATCATTTGATGGTATAGATGAAACAAATCTTGTTACAATACCTGGAGTCAGGTCAATTAAAGCTCTTCACCGTCCGGAATGGGTATATGAAACAGATGATTATGACGTTCATATTGATCGTTTTTTTGTAGAGGATTATAAGATTGAAATCACTGGTGAAATAATACCTCACAATGATGTGACTGTGAATCAATATTCTTATATTCATTTACCGAAATCTGGTGAGGTGAGTCGTATCAATAGTCATGGTTTTTGGGGTCCAAATGAAATTGAGTTGTTTGAAGGTACAACAAGATCCTTTGAGTTAGTGCACAATTTAAATAGTCCTGTGACAGAGTTTCATACATATATAGGGCTTGCTATGTTTGAACAATTAGGATGGATCAATCTTATTACTGGTGAAAAATACACAGGTGATGGTCCAGTAAATTTGAATGATATAAATAAAGATGTTTCTTCTGATTATGAAGCTTATTACGATTCAAGAAATGAAAAAGATCTTATTAATCAATCTGGGGAGCTTGTAGATGCTGCATCTGTTATTTTTCGTAGAGGAGCATTTTACAGTGGCAATGATTATAAGTTTGATTTAATGGATAGATTTGAAACCTTTGAAACAATCGTTCATGTTCAACATGGTACACATGGAGTGGATAATGGGTCAACGGAGATAGTGTTCAAAAACGAAGAAGGGGATATCCTTTATACATTGGATGTGGAAGAGGACCATTCTGCCTATTCGTTAGAGTTAGATGTGTCTGGTGTCCGTGAACTAACAATCACATTTAATCAACGAAGAGGATCAGAAGGAAGACATAATATAATTTTTGAAAAACCAGAATTCCAATAAAGGATAAGAGTACAATTTCTAGTTTTACGTGGGACAAGGGTTCTTCTTGTCCCAGCTACTTTTGAAAAAACGAGGTTGAACTGGCGAATTATTGATATACTTTTTGATTATGGAGTATGGCTATCTTTTTACTAGAATAACTAACTCACCGCAAAAGAGATTTGTTACATTTCATTTTATAAGAGAAAGGGAGAGGATGCACGATGGATTGTCCTAAGTGTGGAAATTTAGTTGAAGAGGGTGCAAATTTTTGTTTGAAATGTGGTTGTAGTTTAAATGAAAGTTCAGATGAGGTTGCGGCAACTGCACAAGAAACTGAACAAAAAAGTGGGGAACCTAACCCGTATATTGAGAAGGTAAAAACGGGAAGTATGAATTACTGGAAATTTTTTGTGGAGATGTTGAAATCTCCTACTAGTAAAGTTAACTCTGTTGTTAAATCTGATTTTTTAAATGGTAGTATTACTTTAGTGTTGTTATCTATATTTTTACCACTCATTGTTTTCACTCATATTAAGGTGCAATTTGGTCAATTTGTAAATGTATCGTTTTTTGATACAGTAGTAAGCCCATTCTTTTACATACTCATTTTTATTACTATTACTAGTTTCGTTATCTTTGCGGTTACAAAATTCTTTAATCAATCTTCATTAACATTTTTTGATGTGGTGGCTAAGTTTGGAGCCTACAATATTGTATCGATTTGTTTCTTTTTAGGAGCATTTGTTTTTGCAATCATAAAGGCAGTAAGTTTTAGTATGTATTTCATATCATTTGGACTATTATCATTTATTGTAACAATAGCTTTAACCCTTTATTCTTTGAAAAAGGATGAAAAGGCAACTCGAGTCGATCCAATCTATGGAGCATTTATTGTTTACTTAGCTTTAGCTATTGTTCTTTTGATTATTGGAGAAAGCTTCTTATACCAAATGAATCAAATGCTTTGGAGATTTTAGAGTCCTCACGGTGACTCGTGGGGACGGTTCTCACGAGTCGTCTCACATATTTATTTGTTATAAATAGCCACCATTGTTACGAAACTGCTAACGCAGCTTCATTACAATGGTGGCTTAGGAAATTATTGATGGCTTACCTACGGATTGAGGTGAGGTCACTGAAAAAGCCTATCTTTTATAAAGGGAAAATAAAATTTTAATAAACGGGGTTCCAGAATCGATTCTAAGCGACGTTTTGATGGTAGGGATATATTTTTGACCTCCTAAAAAACATCATTTTTCAAAATAGCTACTTTTTTAGTGCCCTAGATTGAGATTCGTTTGAGTCCTGCTACACATATTAGGGAAATCAGCTTCTGAAGATAATTACGCACATTTATTAGAAGTAATGTTAAAACAAATAGCCAGCCTAAGTGTAGGGACTGAACTGCGTATGCTAACGGAGTCCTTCCTACATTAAGGCTGGCTTTATTTCGATTTCAAATGAAGTTTCGTTGCTTTATTATTGGACGGTGAAATGCATCGGAAGAACCGTCCCCACGAATTGCACACGAATTACACACGAATTCCCTATGAACTGTAACCTTTTGGATGGTTATACGTAAATATTTTTGGGTAGTATTAGTGAAATTCTTTTAATTATTTATTTTTAGATAGGTGGAGGGATATCAATGGTAAATAAATTATTTAAGAAGCTCAGTGAATTTAGTGGTGGATTAGAGATAAATGGAGATGATACAGTAATAAATGTGCTTATTCATTTTACACCGCAAAAAACCTATTTTTACATAGCTGATCATTACTGTTTTGACAGTGATGCAGATGGTGTCGAATTTAATGATCCTAATACGGAAACTCATTATGTCATTAACGGAAATTATGTGTGTATTCTATTAGAAGATGAGTCCGTATCTCCAACTGAAAAAATAAGGAAAGTAATGGAGCAATATCGGTTAACGGAAGATGAAGTTGTGTTTATTGAAATATTCCTTGGGTGAGAGTGAACGGGTGGGACAAGGTCCCTGTCCCCCATGTCCCACCTGAGAAGGGAGTCATGATGTTGAGTTATGGTAATCGTTGTATAAGTTTGGTTGTGTTGATTTTCTCATTTTTGGTATTGGGTGCTTGTGCTGGTTCTAATGAGAGTAATGAGAATGAAGATGGTGTGGAAGTGGTTACGGAGAGTATTATCGGCCTATTAGTGGAGGGGGACTATGGAGAGGTACGGGAGTCTTATTTTAGTGAGGAGTTAGAGGACAGCCTATCTATAGAGGAAATACAAGTTGTGTGGGAGCAGAAAACAAGGGGAATAGGGGACTTTGTAAAAGTACGTTCCATCGATTTTTTCCAACAAGGTAGTTCCTATCATGTTGCTGAAGCGACTTTGGAGTACGATCGTGTTGTTTTTCCGATGAGGTTCACATTCAATGATGGAGATAGATTGGCTGGTTTTCATTTGGGGATGGGCTATGCTAATCGGTCGTTTCCTTCGAATGTTTCGGAGGAGGATGTGATCATTGGTGAAGGGTCGGAGTTTGAACTAGGTGGTACGTTGACGTTGCCTGAGGGTGCAACTGGTGAGGTTCCGGCCGTTGTTCTTGTGCATGGGTCGGGTCCGAGTGATCGGGATGAGGCGCTGTACGCTTATCGGCCGTTTCGTGATATTGCGTGGGGACTGGCTGAGCAGGGGATTGCTGTTCTTCGTTATGATAAACGGACCTACACGTATAGGAGTGAGATGGCGTTAATGGAGGGTCTGACGGTTATGGAGGAGACGGTGGAGGACGCTGTTTTGGCTGCGGAGTTGTTGAGAGGGGACGATCGGATTGATTCGGAAAAAATATATGTTGCCGGTCATAGCTTAGGTGGCATGCTTGCTCCAAGGATTGATGCAGCAGGGGGCGATTTCGCAGGTCTTATCATTCTTGGTGGGTCACCTCGTCCGTTATGGGAAATTATTTATGATCAGAATATAGCGTTTATTGAAATGGAAGATTTTGATGAGGTAGCGAAGGCGGAGTATGAAAGACAGGTTGAGGAGGAGATGAATAAGGCACAACGGTTGACGGAAATGACCGAGGATGAGGCGTTGCAAGAGACTATTTTTGGTCAGTCAGTATATTATTTTTTGGACATGGATGGTTTTGATATGGAGGAGTATTTGACTGAATATAGTCGCCCGATTTTCGTTTTACATGGGGAGGATGATTTTCAAGTGTACACGGACCCGGATTTTGCCAAGTGGGAAGAGCTGTTGGCGGATCATGATCAGGCCACATTAAAAAGTTACCCGGGATTGAACCACTTTTTTATTTCCTATGAGGGACCTGACAAAGGGACGTTGAAGGAATACGAACATCCAGCATTGGTGGACGAGGACGTCATAAACGACATAGCAAGTTGGATTAGGTGATTTGCGGTGGGCTATGTGTGGTTTGGGTGGTTCGTGCGTGGTGCGTGGGGACGGTTCTCGTGAGTCGAGCAACACCATAAGGTTCGGAGGGACGGTTCTCGCGAGTCGTTTTCCGAAAGGCTGCTGCTTGTTGTTGTAGCATGATGGAGTCTATATTTTTTTGCTGGGAAAAAAGGTTTAAGTAATTGGTGGTACTTTTTTCAAAAAAGGAAAGAAGGGAAGTAGATCATATGGGGAAATTAACTTTAATGCTTGTTTCGGTGTTGACGCTGTTGTTTTTGGGAGCTTGTGGTGATGATGGAAGTGAAGGAAGTGATGCAAACGGGGGAGACGTCCCAGCTATCGGATTGATTGCAGAGGAGTTTGTTGGTGATTTAGTGGATGGGAATTATGAGGATGCTGTGGATAAATTTGATGAACGGATGACAATGGAGCTTTCGTCAGAAGGGTTGGAAGAAATCTGGGTTTCGGTTGTTGACCAGCTAGGGCAGTTGCTTGAGTATGAATATAGTCGAATAGAAGCAACAGAGGACGAATACGAAGTTGTACTTGTTGACGGTCTCTTTGAAGCGGATGAAGTAACCTTTACCGTAGCCTTTAACGAAGGGGAAGAAATAGTAGGCTTTCATATAAACCCGAGGATGTAGGTGGACTCGTGGGGACGGTTCTTCTGAATCCATTAATGAATAAAATAGCCTCCATTGCTAAGCTACTACTTAAAATGGAGGCTATTACGTATTTAGGAAAATCCAAATTCAATGATTCTCATTATTCAGTAGTACCTCAAGTTTTTCTCAAAAGCAAGGATCATTAGTCAATTAGTCTAGCAACTTCTCCGTTGCATTCTTTGCAGCGCCCTTTTAGAAGAATGTTAAAATCCGAAGAATAGACAGTATAATCAATAATTGTCGTAACACCACAACGGGAACAAAAAACATTCTCTTCTAATTTCTTTCTTATTTCATTTGGAAACGCCAACCACCTTTTCTCTGCTAATTCGTCTTTTTGCATCGAATAAACTCCTCTCTCTCTTTCGTTTAGATTTTGAAGGTTTGTCCACTATTATCCTTCAGGTCCTTCCAGGCAAGTTCAAATGTTATTTATAAAAATTAAATAACTCCAGCTCTCTTCAATTCTTCGTTATTTCTTGGGCTTAATATCTTTTTTACAGTAAATGGACTTCTCGAAATTTGCAAACCGTTGTCTCCTACGAACTTCTTTCCATTCAGCCATTTGAAAAACCGCGCTTTATTTATATCTTAGTCACAAATGTAGTCTTTCATAGCTGAAGGTTCTTACAAATATTATAAACCCTGATATTTATAATGTCACACAGGGTTCGAAAGCAAACGGAAAAGGGGGACGGATCCCTGTTTATACTGTTTGCCTATGTTTGGGGAAAAATTGGGACGGTTCGAGTGAGTCATTTATTCATATAAGGACCAACAAGTTTAGGATAACGACTGAAATTTTGAAATAGTAATGTTCATATAAATAGCCAGCCTGATTGTATGACTGAAATGCTAACGTAGTCCTACATCGAGGCTGGCTTTACTTCAAATTTGCAAAGGTTTGTTGCATTAATTATTGGTGTGGATGCATCGCAAGAACCGTCCCTGTGATTTTACTTTGCTTCTTCTTTACTTTCACTTAGGTATTCTGATATTACTTTTTTAGATTCTGAGTAGATTATAGAGGGGTCATCGAGATCAAGTCCAAATGCTATTAATAACAGGCTTATGATTGTTAGATCTTTCTTTCCACGTTCTACTTCATCTAGAAAAGAAGTAGAAATGGAAGCGCGATGAGCTAATTCTTCTAAACTCAGTCCCTTTTCTTTCCGTAATGCTCGAACTTTCTCACCATGAAGTTTCATCACTAATTTATCAATATCCGATGTATTCAAAGTACTCCCACCTTTTAACAATTAGATTCATAGGGACGGTTCTCGTGATTCAAGTCGACCACTATAAATGTATAAACTAGCCTCTAATGTTATGAATCTGCTAACTAACTAACGCCGTTTCATAACATTGGGGCTCAATAAATTTTGTGTTGATTTATCTTGTATTAAGGTTCTTTTGAGCCCTGTTCTTCCTCATATGAGAGAAATCAACTTCAGAAGATAATTATTTAAATTTACTTGAAGTAATGTTAAAACAAATAGCGCCAGATTGTAGCGTTGAACTGCGAACTGCGGTTAGCGAATGTCAACTGCAGACGGAGTCGTTCCCCTCATCCAGGCTGGATTTATTAGGGGAAAAAAAGAGATCTGGTTGCTTTATTGTTGGACAAATGCATCAGTAGAACCGTCCCTATGATTTTACAGAAAAAACTTGAATTCTTCTTTTTCCTCTTCTGTTAGTAATCTTAACTCTTTTTTTTCTTCAAAAACAAGTAAACTATCATCTGGATTATAATTAAATTTTGTCCATATCTTTCGGTTGAGCTTATGAAATTCATGGATGTGTTCTGTTAATTCATAGTATGGTAGTTCACCATTTTTCCATTCGATAAAACGTTGATAAAGTGGATCAAGGGCATCTTCCGTGACTTTTTGATGATATTGTCCAATAATTTCACGTTCTTTTGTCCGTTCTGCCTTGGTTTTCTTTTTCTCATGAAGAGTCATTCCGACTCCCCCCCTCCTCTCGGTAAGTATCGTTAGGTTATTAATTCAATTATAGCCATTCTCTCTTCATATTAAAATGAGAAATGGAAAATAAATTCCTTACATCTAATTATCTGTCAATCAACGACAAAGGACACCGAAAAGCATGATTCGTTGGGGCGGTTGGAACCCAGAGGTTGGGACAAGGTCCCTGTCCCCGTGTCCCCGGGTGCATCACGAGAACCGTCCCCACGCATCGGATTCGAATTGGTGTATTGGTTTTGGTTTGCTGAAATAATAGCCTTGCAGTTCGTCGCAGTTTAATTGTTGCAAGCGGCTTTTTTGTTCTTTTGTTTCAACACCTTCTGCGACAACTTTCATCTTTAACTGATTGGAAAGTTGAATGATAAAGTTAATAATGGCTTCGTTGTCGTCTGATGTGTGTATGTCGTTTATAAAAGATCTGTCTAGTTTTATTGTGTTGAATTTGTATTTTCTTAAATAGCTCAGTGAGGAATAGCCTGTCCCAAAGTCGTCGATGGCGATTTGGATTCCTAGTTTTCTGAGTCCGTCTAATTTATTCTTTATATCGTTATCGTGTTCTAAAAAGATGCTTTCAGTTATCTCAATTTCGATCCACTTTCCCTCTACTTCCTTTTCTTTAAGTAGATTTTCCACTGTTTGGACCAACCCTTTTTGGAGCATTTGTGAAGAAGAGAAGTTAAGGGAAACGATAAAGGGGGCGAACCCTTTATTTTGCCAAGCTTTTATTTGTTCACAGACAGCTTGAAAAACCCATTCTCCGATTGGAACAATTAAGCCCGTTTCTTCTGCTAGAGGAATAAATTCCCCAGGTGAAACTACTCCCTTTTTCGGGTGGTTCCAACGAATAAGTGCTTCTGCACCAACGATTTTATCTGTTTTTGCACAAACCTTTGGCTGATAATATAGTTCAAATTCCTTGTTCGCAATGGCGCGACGAAGGTCATTTTGTAAAGAGAATTTCTTATATGATTCTTTTTCCATTTCTGATGTGAAAAGCTTATAGCTATTTTCTTTCGTTGCTTTCGCTTGATACATTGCAAGATCGGCATTTTTCATTAAAATAGCTAGGTCATTACCTGATTCAGGATAGATGGTAATTCCGATGCTTCCAGTTACAAAAATTTCAAATTGATCCACTACGATAGGGGCTTCAAGTTTTTTTAAAATGGTAGTAGCAATGTTTTTCGCATAGTCTTCCGTAATTAAATTAGAAGATAAAAGCATAAATTCGTCTCCAGCCATACGAGCAACAAATTCCTTTTCAGAAGAGAGACTTTGTAGCATGTGAGCAATTTTTTTCAACACTTCGTCCCCAAGGGGATGTCCTAACGTATCATTTATGTATTTAAAGCGGTCAATATCAATAAAGAGTACAGCTAGCTTAGTATTATTTTTTTTAGCAGCTATTAATTCTTGTTGTAATTTCTCCTCAAAAAAACGGCGATTCGGTAGGCCAGTTAAATAATCATGGTAAGCAATATGGTGAATCTTTTGTTCTGCTTGCCTCATTTCTGTTATATCATGATAATTGACAATGATTCCATTGACATGAGGGTCTTTTATGAGGTTATTGGCAATGGCGTGAATCATTCTCCAGCCTCCGTTTTTATGCTGAAGTCTTACATCAATTGTTTGAACAGCGTCT
The DNA here is from genome assembly GCF_029688925.1 of Evansella sp. AB-P1. GTDB lineage: Bacteria > Bacillota > Bacilli > Bacillales > Salisediminibacteriaceae > Evansella. The sequence continues at coordinate 43,954 of NZ_JARUKY010000019.1, read as the reverse complement.
GGTTGATCGACTAAGTGTTGAAAGCGGGAAATGACGTTTTCCTGATCATCTGGATGGACAAGACTGAAAAATGGTCCATCTAACTCCTCTGGTTTATAGCCGAGAACTTTTTCAATAGAAGGGCTTCTATATGTTACTTCACCCTTTGCGGAAAGAATACAATTGACGCTATTTGAGTTTTTCAATAAAGATCTGTATTGATTATATTGCAGTTTAATTTGATTTTGTAATTCAATTTCCCTTGTCATGTCCTTTGCAATGCCTAATATTCCTATGAGCTTTTCTTCTTTATCAAAAAGGGGAACTTTACTAGTAACGATTGACTTTGTTTTTCCATCAATAGAAAAGATTCGTAGTTTTTCTTCTTTTAGTACTTGCCCTTCTAGTGTTTTAAAAAATCCATTTTTGGCTAGTTCAATGTCTTCAGGATGAACAAGATCAAGGAAGCTTGTATTTATATATTTCTCCCCAGGTCCAACCAATGAGCTAAAGCCATGGTTATAATCAATAAAGCGCCCATCTAGATTAATAACATAAATGGCCTCAGCAAAGTTCTCCAGCAGTTCTTTATACGGATATTTTATTTTATCTAAGTCGTGCAAAGGATTTGGATTATTTAGACTACTCATAGGGCACTCCTGACTTAAGCGATTTTTACTAACAATAAATTCCTACATAGGATTATTATACTATAAAACGGTGCGTGGGTCGTGGGGACGGTTCTCACGATGCATTCCTCATGAGAAAATACACTTGAGAAGTTACGCGTAGAGTGACTGGCTGTTTTGAAGGAGGAGAGTAATGACTCAAAAGATGTATCAAAAGAAATCATCGTTTTTTTCACATATCATTTCAATTTTACTTTTGCCGTTCAATGTGACGATCATTATTCCGGTATTATTGAAAAGCTTCCTGCCAAACAGGTTGTTATGGGGACTAGAAGGACCGATTAGTGCACTTATCTTTATTGTAGGATTAGCCATTGCATTAACTGGTTTTCTCTTAGTAATCGTGACCGTTTCTCAGTTTGCCAAAAATGGGAAGGGTACGTTGGCTCCATGGGATCCACCTAAAAAGTTGGTTGTTAGTGGACCGTACCGATATACTCGAAATCCTATGATTAGCGGAGTAGCCTTTGTTTTATTAGGAGAATCTCTTCTATTATGTTCCATGTCAGTACTTTTATGGTTTATCTTTTTTACAGTGGTCAACTATACTTACTTCATCTTTGGGGAAGAACCTCTTCTTACTAAAAAGTTCGGCGAAGAATACTTGGAGTATAAGAAAAATGTACCGAGGCTATTGCCAAGACGGAAACCTTGGGAATGATTGAGGTTGTGTGTGACGTGACTGGTTTGTGCGTGGGTCGTGGGTGGGTCGTGGGGACGGTTCTTGTGAGTCGTTTATTAAGTGAGATATTAGGATTAGGATAATAATGTGAATAAAATAATAGCATTTTAAAACGAGCCTTGTTGGAGGAATGCTAACGGAGTCTTACATCAAAACTGGCTTTATGCCAATTTTGGATGAAGAAATTTTTTGCTTTCTGATTGGCAGTGGCGCATCGTGAGAACCGTCCCCATGATGCGCCCTTGCTTAAATCAGCGCTATATTTTTACATCATAGAATTGGTTACATACTCCATTTCAAGGTTGTGTTCGTCCAAAAGATCCTCTAAATCATATAGGAAGTTCCTGAATAATGTTCTTGCTTCATTTAAATTTTCGTTTGCATTATTAATGAGCCCGTGATCTTGATAGTCAAGTGCGTCGAGTATGATTACCATAGCATTATATTGTGTATTGTGAGCTTGGATGTAGACTTCATGTATATCTCTAACTTCCCTTGTTTCTGGCCTAATGGCTTCAAGGTCGTCGATAAAAACTTGATATTTTGGAATAATGTCTAAATGGATTGTTTCGTATAGGATAAAGTCATCGATATAGTTTATACCCGTCACACTTTCGTATAGAGAGATAATCTCGTCCTCGTCTTCAGCAAGTGGCATGATGCCATTATTGACATAGTCCTCTAAATCATCTTTCACAGGATCAGAAAAACACCCTGTCAGAATGAAAAATATAGCCCCTATAGACAAAAACAACAATATGAAGTTTTTCTTCAAAATTTCTCCTCCTAATATAAGTAAATTTTAAACATCACTGTCTATATATATCCTTGTAGCCTTTGTCTATATGCTGAGAAATTTTTAGGTGGGGTTATGGGTCGGGGGGACGGTTCTTGTGAGTCAAAATAGATCATGCCAAGGCTTCATCAGAGATCGAACAGAGGGAGCTAGGGAGTTTGCTAAATGAAATCCACAACTACTTATTTCCCCACCGACTAATTCTTCTCCATACATGCAATCAAAATTCTAAATCAACACCGGGTTTCTACTCTTGAAAAACTTTTTTTCGAATAACCCCCTATTCAATTACGTTACCAGCCGCAATCTAGTAGAAACCTTTTATTATTTAATTCGTATTTAATACTATATAAAAAACTTGGAGGGGTGTATTAATGAAGGAAAAAGGGTGTATCAAGTGCGGTCACAAGGAAGCGGAAACAAAGGAAATTGCTACAACAGGCACTGGGCTGTCCAAAATGTTTGATGTCCAACATAATAAGTTTATTGTTGTATACTGCACCAATTGCGGTTATTGCGAATTATACAACAGACAAACCACCACGGCTTCCAATGTCATTGACTTTTTCTTCGGGGGATAGGGAATAGAGTTTTGGAGGGGACGTAGGTTGACTAGTTGACGTTCACCTTCTTCTGTTATGAGTTAATATTAGAAAAATTAAATGTTTACTTTTACAAAATAGTTAACTTCTAAGGGTTAGTAGTAAAAATCTACAACCCTTTTTTCGTCCACATTATTCTCCACAGAGGGAATCTTCTGATCTCTGAAAGCAAATTAGAGTGAATCAAGAGAACCGTCCCCACGACCCACAGTTTCTCTATGGGAAACGTGATGTTTCGTCATGAGAAACGTTATTTTTCTTCATTCGCCACTTTACCATAAGCAATATACACTGTGCTTACCATGGAATATGGGAAGCGCGCTTCCGAGTTGGAGTAATGAACTTGGAACAAAATTGGACAAAAGAAGCAACATTTGAGGCATGCTGTGAAAAGTATATGCCCATCGTTTTTGCTGCAGTAAAAAAGTGGAATTTGGGACGCGAAGTGGATGAATATGTCCAGATTGGCAGGATTGCTCTTTATGATGCCTGGTGTAAGTACGATCTAGCATCGGGACCGTTTGCACCTTATGCCCAAAGTTATATTCACGGTCGCATCAAGAGGGCTATAGCTAATCAAGATAAGTGGAGTCAACATTATCAGACGACAGAACCATTTATTTTAGCGGAGTTATCACCAGCTGCACCATTTTCTGAAGAAGAGTTATTACTGTTAAAAGAATGGATAAAAACTACCCCCTTAAGTAAACGGGAAAAGTTGTGGGTAGAAGAAGGAATCTTCTACGGCTACAAGCCACAAGAAATAGCCAAACGACACAAAGTCAGCATTACCACAGTCAAATCATGGCGAAAACAAGCTATCAAAAAGCTTCGCGGGGACGGTTCTCCCGATGCAACAGTAACGTGGTAATCACCCTTACATGTTTACAGCGATTCAACAAAAATTATATAGGAGGAAATAACTATGATGCTAGCAATCTTTGGCTGTAAAATGGATAGCTTACAAGATCTGAAGAAGACAGTGTGTGACGGTTTTGGTGAAATTGAAAAATATTGTGTTGTGAAAGAAGTGTTGTTAGAAAATGACGTATTCTACCATTTTTCTGAGAATTTATTAGAGGATCAGGATTGGATTACAGATGCTACGTGTGGGTGGACGGTTGAAGGGGAGTTTCGGTGTATTCGAGTAATAAATAAAGAGACCGGTGAAAGGGTTTTAGTGAATAGTAATGGTACATCTTATGCACGTTATATTGCATTTGAAATCCCTTATATTTGTTCACTTTGCAGTTGTAAAAACACCGGAAAGTTAGCTGTGAATTATTTAAAAGTAGTAAATTTACTATTAAATTGTATGATAAAGCTTTTAAATGAAGATGAAAAAGACAATAGCGAAACGAAGGGATATATTCAAAAACAAATAAGGGATGCGAGTCTTTTAATAGAAGATACAGGGATGGGTTTTGGGAATTGAACAGTAAAATAGAAATAGATTAATAATAAATAGTTTTATAAAAATTCCTCTGATATTTATATCAACATATAGGGTGAAACTATACTCTATGTGATTCAAGATTTATCTGAAAATAGGCGAGAAAACCCCCATCTTCAAGGAATGTGAATGGCGAAACCCAATGAGTAAGTGGGTGATGAATCGCCTTTTTATACGTAGGGACATTTGTTCTTATGGTGAAAAATACATGTAGGTTGTTCTTTGAAAACTGAAGATATTAGGTTGTGACAGGAAATACGCCGGTCACGTAAATACTTCAACGTTCTAATCGCCCCCCACGCATACCGAAGTTGCGAAATCCAAGCGATAGTAGGGTGCGTGGTGTTTATGCTATAAGGGGAATGAAGTCTCAAAAAATTAAAGTTTAAACTTCCTAAATCTTATATGTATCTAAGCTGAAAGTGTTTCATTAGTCAATGTAGTTAATACTGGATGATGTAAACCAGAATAGAAATGGTTTTAATTTGAACTATCTTCTTTCTGCTTCATTTTATGAACATTTGTAGTACGTTTTGCTCAGCTTCTTTAAAGATCTCTGATGGTGTCGTATCAAGACCAATTGCATTAAGAAATGTAACAACGTTCGAAGCAATTTGAATTCCTTTTTCTGGTTCGTGGGGACGGTTCTCTTGAGTTTTTTCTTCACATTAACGTTTTATATTCTTTCCAGAATGTGATTTTTTTCTACAAAATCTGCAATATTGAACCTTATATAATGTTAAAATAAATTATTGAAGAACGGTGTAGAGTGATTTTGTGATTGTTTGAGTTGATAGAAAGGACATCTTATTTTTTCCAGGGGCAGCTCTTCCGTTTTTTTATTAATAGGTTGGTATGATATCAGATTAAAAGATTGAGGTGTGAAATGTTTATATTTATCAGCATTGTGTTCGCTATAGTTGCATTGTATTACTTTATGAAATGTAGAAAACTACATAGTACGATCTTATTCTTGGAGAATGAGTTAAAAAAGGCAAATCAACAGAAGAGGAATGAAACTGAGGAAGTGACTAAGGCTGAGTCTGAAGAGAAATCATTCGAGTCCCCTCATAATACAATTGACAAAGCATCAAAAGTGGAGTCCAATTACAATAGTTTAGATTTTAACCAGCTAGCTAAAGACTTTAAGGTAATGACAGAAATGCAGTTGGATCATCATCCATACATAGGAAAAACGTTTGATTTTGAAGGGGCGGTATACAGTGTTAGCTCTCAAACAGGTGTTCCTATGCCGTATATCCAAACTTCTTCAGTGAAAACGAATCAAGGTTCTTCTGTTACGGTTTTTTTTGAGTTCGATAATTTTGAAGGGAATAATGAAGTGCTAAACTATCTACTATCCTTAAATAAGGGGAATAAAGTCAACTTCAAAGGCAAAGTTGTATCTGTAAGTAAAGTTAGCGGATCAATAAAAGTGAAAGTGATTGACTAGGGACGTTCTTCAGAGTCGGCACTGGAACTAGCCTCGGTAAAAGGATTGGGATGACACACAGTAAATAGAAATGTTAGCCACCAATAAAGAGGAACGTTCAGTTAAAAACCTTCCTTTTCGTTGGTGGCTATTTTATGAATCAGTAGAACCGTCCCCACGCCCACGCCCCTGAAAATTTCTTTAGTAGATTTTCTTACATGGTTTACCACTGTTAATGCTGATTAGTTTAGAATGAGGGGACACATGATTTTATCAATTATTACGTGAAAGGGGATTGGAAATTTATGGCCATTGCAACCCAAAGTCCGGTGAAGTCCACTAGTAGTGTAGCGGTGACGGAAGATGTGATAAAGGAAAAGAATGTGGAATTAATACACTTGCAGTTTGTAGATATTGAGGGAATAATCAAGCACGTAACAGTTACTGCAGATCAGCTTGAGGACATTAAAAGTGGAAAAATAATGTTTGATGGATCTTCTATAAAAGGATTTTCGCCTATTAATAAATCAGACTTGTATTTGCAACCGTAGACTCGTGGGGACGGTTCTTCCGATGCGCCAGGCATTGTCTTCCAAAACCTATCTGTGACTTTTAGGTTAATGTGAGAAGTGTCGTCCATCTGATTAACCATTCAAAAGGATTTCAAGACGATTTAAGAAAACACCTCATTCTTGTGTGGAAACATTTGTATTCCTACAACACTGGAGGTGTTTTTTGTTGTTAAAAAGTATTGAAGGGGAAAGACGTGTCAGTACTGATTTGAAGAAACTTGAATTTGCAAAGCTACAAATATTCTAATATGCGCATATGCAAAAGAGAAGCAAAGCACCTCTACAGGGTACTTTGCTTTCTTATGCTTATTGTCATTAATTTATCTTGATGAAAGAATGCTTTTTTAATTAGTTTTCCTCGTTTTTGCTGTTCGCCATCGTCACATTGGTTGTATAGGTGAAGGTAGTGCCTTATGTGGGATTCATGCCAAAGTATTTTTAACAATTGAATTCCTCCCTATTAGGATAAAACCGTACGGAGGTTTGTTTCGGTAGCTGGCTGACATAGTATACAAACTTTAGTCCCTATAGCTTTGCGTCACCATTTTTCAATGACTTTGCCCTTTCGTACGATTTTGGATTTGGTAAAATTATCTTAAAAATTTTAAACTATGTATATAGGATTTTCTTCATAGTTTAGGGGTCTTTTGAACTAGGAGATTCTCAGTGATAAAACATAAACAACGGGTCTTTCACATTTTTCCAAATCAATAATAGTTCTAGAAAAAGTTCTTAATCATTAATAGTGAAAAATTATTACAGGTAGTTCGGGATCGGGATTTTTTAAAAAATTACAGTGGTAGCTTCCACCATGTCCTCTAATTCAGATAATGTGTCCAATTGAACTTTAATTGCTGTAAGTAAGCCTTTACAAATGTAATCGTTTGTTTCATTCGGAAATAATTTATAATAGTATGTAGACGGATCTTTAAGTATTATGGTATAGAATAGTTATCCCCCTCGATTTATTTGATATAGAGGGGGGCGTTGGAACAGGGCTTATTTTTATTTTACAATGGGTTAATGCTGGTGAAATTTTAGGAATTAAGAAGAGTGCATCAAAAGAACCGTCCCCATGAAAACCCATGAAAACCCATGAAAAGAGCCGTGAAAGGAGATGAAGTTGGTGGAGGGTTTGTTAACTACATATTTTAATTGTTATAAGGATTTGGAAGAAGAGTATGTTGAGGCGGAGCTTGAAATTAAGGTGTTTGATGAAAAAACTGATGATGAAATTACAGTTGGTAGTGGACAGCTGTATTTATTTAATGTCTCGACTTGTACATGGGACTATATTTGGAATGTGGCAGACTCCATTAGTGGAGATGTAGAAGTAGTAGTCAGTGCACTAAAAAGTGTTCATAATAGAGAGGATATAGACGGATTAATTGCTGTTATTGATCATCTTGAAATAAACGATGAATATCGTCGAAAGGGTTATGGCACTTACTTTTTGCAAGATGTAATAAAGTATTTAAGTTTTATGAATGTGGATTATGTGGGTCTTATTCCTGTATTAGAAGAGGATGGTGAGTATACATATAATGAGAGAGTATACCGATTCTACGTTGAAAAAGGATTTAAACCTTTAGTTAGTGATTTAGGTGAAAAACCAATTATGGGAAAAAAATTAAATGATGGCGAGTTTCACCTCGAATAGTATCGTGGACATCGTGGGGACGGTTCTCATGATGCTATCTCACAATATCGTTATATTTTTTAACAAAATATCTAATATTTTGATGCACTTTCTTAAAAATTGTTATATTATAATTAACATCAGAGCTTTTAAGGGAACACTTCGTATGTACTTCGATTTTCTTCATAGTTTTATTCAATAGGCCTGGCCTGTCTTGTAATTCAAAATCTAACTCATTTTTCCTCCACATGTTTTTACGATTCTGTTGTTAAAATTTCACTGTGCCCATTTAAATAACTAAATTCTTTTTGATACTTCAATTTTAATTCTGTTCCCGAGAGGATTAATTAATAATTTAAACCCCTATGAAACTTAAAAATTCCTTATTTTACCAATATAGAAGGAGTGCCCTTTAATTATCCCACATTCATCTTTTCAAATACTTTGTTTCCTCAAGTATTTACCTACCTTAATTACTAAATCAATCTTCTATTGTTTTTTCTTTCCTCAGTTATATATAACATCACTTTTAAAAAAACCTTATCTTGGAAATGAATTTTGTCTCTTCCTTCTGAAGAGTGTAAAACCTTCTCTAACCAAAACCAATCCTCCAAATACTTTACGTCCTATTGTAAAGACTCTAATCATGCTTCCAGAATGCTGTAGTATAACATTTTTCCAAAATAACGATTCATTATTTTTCCCCAAAAATATCAATCCTTTATTAAACTAGTTTTCTACTATTGTTTTCCAAAAAAATATAAGGAAGTGGAGGTGTATCGGATGCCGCGTACTTCAAGAAGAAAAAGCCGAAGCGGAATATATCATATCATATGGAGAGGGGCGAATTATCAGGAAATATTCCATGATGACATGGATTGTTTCAAGTTTCTTAACACGGTTAAAAAATATCAGGAAGCCTCTGGATTGGGGGTGTTGGCCTGGTGTTTGATGGGTAACCATATTCATCTACTCGTTAAAGAAGGGGAGGAAACCATATCCGTTACGATGAAACGCATTGGGATTAGTTTTGTATCCTACTATAATTTTAAGTATGCCACGACAGGTTCCCTTTTCCAGGATCGATTTAAAAGTTATCCTGTGGATTCGAAGCGTTCTTTATTGTCGACGGTTCGGTATATTCATCAAAATCCATTGAAGGCGGGTATAGTGAAAGGGGTAGAGGAGTGGCGGTGGAGTAGCTGTCTAGGGTACTATGGGAAAACTATTTATCCAACGAATATGCTAGATTGTGCGTATGTTTTCGAGATGATATGTGAGGATGTGTTGGCTGCGAGGGAGTTGTTTAAGGAATTTAATGAAATGATGGCGGATGACGATGAAGTTGAGGTTGAGGGAGCTAATTTTAGAAGGAGATTAACGGACGACGAGGCTAGGAGAAAAATTAAAAAAGTACTTGGCGAGATAGAAATTGTGCACGTCAAGAGTATGGAAAGGTCACAAAGAAATGAATTGCTACGAAAAGTGAAGGAGATTAAAGGTGTGTCGCAACGACAAGCAGCAAGGATACTGGGAGTTTCACAGACACTAATAGGGAGGGTGTGAGTTTTGGGGCGTGGGGACGGTTCTAGTGAGTCTTAATGTGCTTAGAGCCATAAATAACTTAGAACCAAGGGACTTTCCATGGCTTAGTAGGGATGCTTTCAAGACACAACCATCATTACAAAATTATACTGTAACTAAAACAGCACGTCAGTTTCCACTTATTTCTGATTCTTCTGGAAAAGTGCGTGTCCTTATGGGAATTGTATTAGATTTTTGTTGCTTTGTTTTCGGGAGAACCGTCCCCACGAACCACACCCCGAACCACACCCGAAAAAAACACCTCCCGTGTTGAGTCACAGGAGGTGTTTTCAAATGATTCGCGTATCCAGTTTTCCACAAGGATTCCCTAGATTCTAGGTATCTCTTCTGTTTATTGAAATTTCAAAAATTACTTTGTTAAATAATCACAATCTTCATTATAAAAATCATTTGGACAAGTAATCCATGTATTTATCGTGATGAAAGCTACATTTCTCCATCATCTTCTTTGTTTCCTCAATGCAATTCGTCGTATTAGCAGTTCTTAAATAAAGGTTTGCTTTGTGGTTATGCCAAGCTCTTAAAATCTTATAATAGATTTTCATGATCATAAACTTCAAGCCCCCTCATTATTTAGTTCTTGTCCTACTAATAGTGTAAGCATCTATTTGTGAATTTAGAAGTGTAAAAAGTAACTATTTTCATATATACCCCTTTAGTTTGTATTTAAAACCAAAGGACTAATGGGACTCATGGGGACGGTTCTAGTGAGTCGAACTGGTGCGCTAATAACAGGGTGTTTTTCGTGATTCGTAGGGATTTTGAATTGAATATTTCCTTTACCGTAAACCACGATTGATTGGCATTTCTTGGACTTTTTCGATGTGGAGTATAAAGAGAAGTGAGCATTTTATCGTAAGTAGTCGATGTTATGCAGATAATGTAATGAAGCATGCAAGAATACAGTGAAATCACAACTTAAATACCTAATAAAATAATAATAGAATTAGCATACAAAACACTTGAATTTTCGAATTCCTAGCGGTTTGATTTATTTGTCTCATTCGATTTTCACAATTTTAGAAACAGGGATTTCAATTTTTGTATCTATAATATTATCACCATCTAACGAAAAATGAGCAATTGCTTCAAATTCATAGCCCCCAGGTCCTAACTCATTTAAGACAGGGTCTGTAAATTCGACTTTATGAATTTCATCTTTCTGAAGTGTTGTTGTTAATAATGGTTGGTCCATACCTCCGAGGTATTCGAACTCCCCATTTATTTCATATAGATTAAAGAAAAATATACTTCCTCCGTGATAAATATCCGCTTTATCTTCTTCGCCTATATAAGTAATAGTGGCATAAACTTCAAGGATATCATCATCATTTTCCACGTTTATGGATACCTCAAAATCATCCGCTTCCTTAGTTTCTTCTGTATCTTGTGTCCTTTCGTTCCTATTAGATTCACTACTATTATCTGTTCCACACGCAAATAATCCAAAAATCGAAATAAAAAATATATATTGAATGAAAACTAATCTCCTCATTGTCACTGCCTCCTTTGCAAAGTTAGACGATATAGACTGATAATATGTTTCAAAAATTATACATTACTGCACTTTTGTTCATTTTATCAAAAACTCCATATCTACCTTATGTACGAGGGAAGAAGAGTTTTCGTAAGAACTGTTTCTATAGAGTGATACAAAAGACTCATTCTCATATCCTGAATTTTTAGAAAAGAATCCAAATAGAGACTCAGTAGAACCGTCCCCATGACCCAGCACGTTCCCACCACGGCCCCAGTGAATATATGTGTTTATGTGTTTTGATAAAATTATATCAATATATTTACTATAAGGGAAAAGATGGATCAAAAGGACTATTTTTGAAAAATTACGACAAATTACCGTAAATTTTATTGACATATTATTTGGAAAACGCTTACAATAATTCTATCATTTGCAATGCTTTAAAACTAGCTTCGTTCTTGAGTACTTCTTGATAGTTTCTCATTTTCTTACTTCAAGGTTATTCTACTTGTCATTTTCATTATTTATAATCAATCCGTTCTTTTTAGAGGATTAGGTTTATCTACACCCTTCGACAAAAATTATATTTCGAAAATATATAGTTTGGTTTTTACCTAAAAGGTTATTCATAGACTATGTTTTCAAGGGTTATTCAATAATTACTCATAATCTATGTGTGGTTGGCCAGTTCAACATTATATTTTGGTATCAACAAGGGAGCTTTAACATTAATACATACTTCGTGTCTTGTTGTACATAAAATCAGTAGATTCTTGAAAGAAGGGAGGTTAGCCCCTGTTTTAGGTACATATTGTTTGGCCTAAAATTTTTGTTTTTTTCAGTAGAACTGTAGCTATCTCGTTTTTACAAAAATAGAATAGGAGTTGAGGTTATGAAAGCATTTACCAAAATAATGATCGTTATGCTTGCCATTTTATTATGTATCAGTAGTAACCCGTTTATTTCGTTAGCGCAAAGCGAGAGTAGTAGTTTGCCAGATCCTTCTGAGTTGGAATGGAATCAAGTTGCATTTGGTCAGTCAGTAGATTTAAATTTTTCTGCAAATGTTTTACCGGAAAAAGTGGGGGTAAACCATGCTATACCTGAGTATCCAGGTACGATTGATGGAGAAATCTTTATGGAAAGCCGTGGTGGAAAGATTGCACCGGGGCATGATGGGTTAACATTTTACTATACAACGTTAGATGCAAATAAATATAATTTTGTTCTAGAAGCTGATTTTATTTTTGAACAATTTGGTCCAGAAACAGATGCAGGGCCAAATAGCCAACAGGGTGGAGGGATTATGGTTCGTGACGTGAACGGTCCTCCGCGTCAAGATCCATTTGTTGTTGGAATGGAAGAAGTTCCTGCAGCATCTAATTTGTTTGCAGTTGGATTAATGCGTGATGGAATGAGTGCAATGGCACGTACAGGTGTAACAGAGCCTTGGGGTACTGTTGGAAGTAGTTGGATGAATTCAAGGTTTTCTAATGAGGTTCCTAGTTGGCAGAATTCGTTAAACATGCCAATTCGTTTGAAGCTTGAAAGAACGGACACTGAATTTATTATGACCACTACATTCCTTGATTTAGAGGGACAACCAACATATGAAAGAAGTGTCCAAGGAGCAGATTTAGTACAAGTGATTGATGAAGATAAAATGCAAGTAGGTTTCTTTGCATCAAGGAATATAGCATTAACGGTCAGTAATGCTAGCATTACGCTAAGTGAAGCAAATACACAACCTACACCAGTTGTGGAGCCATCACCTGCGAATCCGTTTATGAATATCGTTTCACCAGCTGATTCAGGGTCTCATACGTACGATCTTAAAGTATTAGCAAATTATGATGGTACCATTACAGTTTTAAAAGATGATCAAGAAGTGGTTGAGAATGCTGAAGTGAAGGGGATGGAAACATTCACCCATACGGCATCATTAGATAACGATTCGACGAAATTTGAAGTTATTTATACGCCTACAGATGGTCCATCTAATGATCCCATTACGAGAGAAATTACAGTTAATAAGCGAATTTTTGATAGTGGCGACGGTCTTTTCGTTTCTCCTGATGGAACGTCTGACGGAGCAGGGACGAAGGAGGATCCACTTGATATTCATACAGCCATAAAATATGTGAATCCAGGTGAAACAATCTTTATGCTTGGTGGAACGTATCATGAACAAATTCGTATCGATAGTGAGTATAGTGGCCAGGAAGGTGCTATGAAAACTCTTGCTCCGTATGATGGACAAGAAGTTATTTTCGATGGAGAGTATCAGAGAGGAACAACTTTAACACACAATGCAGATTATTGGCACTTCGTTGGGTTTGAGCTTACTCAATCAACTGACAACGGTGTGAGAATGAATGGTAGTCATAACATTGTGGAGTCCATGACATTTAGCTTTAACCGTGGTTCTGGTTTCCAAATTTCAGGTAGTGGATCAAATCCTGATAACTGGCCACAGCATAACCTTGTTATTAGTAGTGTTGCCCATGATAACCGTGATCTATCTGATATTAATGCCGATGGATTTGCGGCAAAACTTGGTGTCGGAGTAGGGAACGTATTTAGAGGAAATATTGCCCACAATAATATTGATGATGGCTGGGATTTTTACAATCGAATCAACGAAGGTCCGAACATGCCGATTACCCTGGATGGAAACATAGCCTACTCTAACGGAAAACTTAGTGATGGTTATAGAGAAGATGGAACTTCTGGTAGTGGATTTAAAGTTGGTGGTGAAGGACTGCCAGTAGCACATATTATTAAAAATAATATTGCTTTTGACAACAATCAGGATGGATTTACAGATAACTTTAACCCTGGAAATATGACTGTGGAAAACAATACGTCTTTTGATAATAAAGGAATGAATTTTGCTTTCCGAGCAAATCCTTATATTGATTCTAGTGAGTTAGGTGTCTTTAGAAATAACGTTTCCTTCAGAACAAATTCAGAGTTTACAAATGAGGACCATGTCAATGGAGACATTGACGCAACAAACTTCTTCTTTGATGGGGAAAAAACAGTAAATAGTGCTGGTGTCGTTGTGGATGCATCTCACTTTGAAAGTCTGTCTGTTCCAACGTTTGAGTGGGATAGTGAAGGGAACATCATTTTAGGTGATTTCGTAAGGTTAACTTCAGATAGTCTCCTTAACACAGCTGGTACGAATGGATCCTATGTTGGTGCTGTTCCTTCGAGTGATTCTTCTACACCACCAGGAGACGATGACGATGAGACACCACCTGCAGACGAATTAGAAGAAGTAATCAAGGAATTAAAAGATAGAATTGCAGAGTTAGAACAAAAAATTAGCGAGCTGGAAGATAGTTCGGAGTTAGAAGAATTAGAAAACAGATTAGGAGAGCTTGAAGCAGCACTTGCTGAACTAGAAACAACAAATGAGGATTTACTAGAAGTAATTGCTGAGCTTGAAGCACAGTTGAATGACCTTAGGACTGCATTTGCCGAGCTTGTTGCAAGTCTAGAGGACTCAGATGACAGCAATGAAGAAGGTGAAACTCCTCAGGAAGATGAAAATGGAGACAGTGAAGGCGAAGACGATACTGCTGGTGACGGTGCTTCCAATGATGACGATAAAAATGAATCTACTAATGGAGCATCAAAAGGATCAGATAAAGATGGAGATAAACTTCCAAATACAGCAACAGGAATGTACAACTACCTTCTTATCGGTGCCCTGTTACTACTTGTAGCAGGAGGAGTACTTCTTTATAGAAGAAAGCAAGTGGCATAGCAAAGTGGCAGTGTGACATAGGGACGGTTCTCGCGAGTCGGAAATGCTTGAAGGTATAATGAAGATGTCAAACTAATGTATGGAAATCCCTTCGCTAGTAGCGGAGGGGTTTTCTTCGTAACGGTTCTTGCGAGTCATAGGTGCGCTTTGAACGACGAATACTAGGTATCTCCAAGATTTTTCGAAGGTGGTTGTATTAAATAAAATAGTGTGTCAATAAAGAAAGAACTTATGTAGTGATAATGTGTCCTGGACGACAGGATAGCTGTAATGTATTCCCTCAAAATGATTGAAAAAAGTATCGTTCAAGGGGAGAGTGAATTTGACGAAGCAGCGTTTTTAACCTAACCGTGACTCAGTAGAACCGTCCCCACAAATAAAAAAAGACGCCTCCTGGTGGCGTCTTTTTGTTCGCTTTGCCGCGAGAGACAGCACTCCACATTGTGCATTGCCTTAAAGGCGCGTCAATCTCGTCTTATGCAAATTAGCTCATCGCTTGATTAGTATAACATTATATTCGTGCAATGGGTAGAAGAAATTTGTAGGATATTAGCCCATCAATCACAAGTAGATGATAAACATTCAATTAAGCGGAATGATATTGTTGGTGCTAAGTAAATGACTTTAGGTGGAATTCCATTGTTCAGTAGGAAATTACACATTTTTTTACATTCTACCTTTAGTGTGTGGAAGAGGATGTGAGGTTGTCTCACAGAAAGGGATGAGATAGGGTTTCTTATAAAACTAAGGTTATGCCGTTTATGGGAAGTTTTTCATATTTTTCTACAATTCAATCGAATAATTGTTCCTTATTTCCTTGAGAAAGCCAGAACGGGTTTTTAAAAGGAAATAATGTATGTTAGAATTGCCACCAAGTTATATAAAGAGAGGGGCTTGATGAATTTGAATAAGAAATGGTTTGTAAGTTTATCCTTAGCTGCAGTTGTATCAATTACTGCTGCATGTAATGGTGTGAATAATGGAAATGAAGGTGAAGGTAACAATTTGGATGGAGATCCTGCCGGAAATAATGAAGAGGCAATGGGAGAAATAGAGATGGAAATGCCAGAGCCTGATTTAGATGGAGTTCCTGATGTGGTGGCAGAGGTTAACGGTCAGGAAATATTGAAAGAAGATTTTGAGGCTACATACGTTGGCCAATTTCAGCAAATGGCTATGCAGGGTCAAATGACAGGAGAAGAGGTAGACCAATCTGCTTTAAAACAGCGGGTTATTGAAAATATGGTAGGTACAGAGTTGCTCGATCAGGAAGCTAATAGTAGTGATTTTGACGTTACAGAGAATGACATTGCAGCTAAGTTAGATGAAATTGCTTCTCACAATGGGATGGATTCTGCAGAGGAGTTTCTGATGGCGGTAGAAGCACAAGGCATGAATGAAGAAGACGTGATGGCCGAAATTGAAACACAGGTGAAAATAGATCAGTTGATTGTCCGTGAAGCTGGTGAGATTCAGGTAACGGAAGAAGAATTACAAGCATTTTATGATGATCTTTTGGCGCAGCAAGAGCAAATGATGGCCGGAGAGGATACGGACGAATTAGACATACCTACATTCGAGGAAATAAGACCGAATCTGGAAGCTGAATTAGTTTCTCAACAAGAAAATGAAGTGTTGCAAACGATAGTTGCAAACCTACGTGAAAGTGGCGACGTTGTGATTCATCTGTAGGAGCCACAGTTGTGGTGCAAGGTCCCTGCCACCGAACGAAAAGATAGCAAGCACCACTCGGTTTGTGTCGAAATAGAGAGTCGATCTCTCAATACTTTGATGATTTTAAAAATTTAAACACCGCCTATGTAGTGGGACTGCTGAGTGCATTCCTGTGACACGGGCGGTTTTTCTGACGTTAAAAAAGTAGTTGATGAATTGAACAAAGGCGACTCCCTAATGATGTCTTATATAGAAGATGTGGAAACGATAGAAAAATTTGTAAAGTGGATTGATAAAATGGACTAACTAAGGTTGCGCACAACTTTAAAGCGCCAGTTGATGCCAAAGGTTTGTGGATGCGGTGTGCATCTTGAAAATGCAACCAGTTTACTTGATATATATTTAATATGTGGAATTAGTTTTGAGTAGCTGTCAGGTGATAGCTACTCTTTTTTATTTCACATTTTTAGTTCATCCCATTATCTTCTTTTTTTATTTGTTCTATTAATAGAACAATATCTACTTTTAATTTTGTATAAGGACTTAAGTATTATCCAGTTTTCGTGCCTTTCGTATTATAGTTTCGATTTATTTTACAGTTTATAGGAAAAATCACAATATTTTTTCGAAATAAAGAAGGGATTTGTACCTATATATCGAATATTTTCATTATATAGAATCGAATTTTCAAATAAAGAGTGAAAATGAAAGGGGAGGTTTAAATGAAATTAAAAGTAGACAGTTTACCTGAAGAGGACCGGATGATTTATGGTGTAATGAATACGTTAAAAGGTCAGAGAAAATGTTTTATGGGAATTAATTAAGTCATCAAATAAGGACCATATAAGTCAATTTCCTGAAGTAAGTAATGAAATCAGAAAGCTAGAATCGAAGGGATTAATTAGTTTTAATCATCTCTATGAAGGGAACAATTTTAGCTTCAACGTTTTGGAGAAGGCTCCCGTATTAATGGCGAAGTTGCGAAAGGTTAGGTATCGTCAAACCGGATTAAAGGGGAGAGGACTTGCATCTGGTGTGCTACATTTCTTCTGAATGCATAAAACCTCATTAATGTGATACTTTTAAAAAAACTACGGGTAACTAAAAACTTAAACACTCTCAACCTTTTTTATCAAAGTTTGAGAGTGTTTTTTATAAAACCTTTTAAAACGATCGTTTAAAAGGCGCTAGTATGGCCATTGATTTTGCTAATTTACATAGCTTTTATCGTTCTAAGAGCACGAAATTCGAATCTATGAGCAGGAATTGGAGTTCTATGAGCAAAAACCCACATTCTATGAGCAACTTGCCGTGCAACCACCCAACGCGCCACTGCCACCCCCCACCGTCTCACAACCACCCCACGCCCCCTCACCTTCAACTACCAAATTCACTTTATGCCCTTAAAATTTTCTTCATGTACTACTCAATCAACTATCATCATACCCCTTGTCCATTCATATAGTTTAGAAACAAGTGGACAGAGTAGAGGTGGTTGGATGAAAAATTGGATTGCGTCCTTAGAGTATGCAATTATCGGAATGGTTGTATTGCGATTGCTATCTGGACTGTTTGAAATGACAGCAGCATTTATCATGTTGAAATTTAATAATGTTGAAAAAGCACTTCAAGTAAATGCCCTATTGGCACTAGTTGGACCTATAATTTTAATTGTTACCATGACCATTGGACTTGTTGGTGTGTCAGACAAATTACCATTTAGTAAACTTATCATTGTTGGTCTAGGGGTGTTTCTTATTATATTTGGATTGAAAAGGTAACGGGGACGCACCATAATAAAAATCTCCATCTTTAGAAAAGTGGAGATGACTTTCAGTAGGAATATACAAACTAATGGTTTACTTCTCGAAGCATGTCTTTTCTTAAACTAACATATCTCTTTTCTTGAACAGAATGAATGATGTAGTTAAAGATAAACATGCTGTTATGAACAGTATCGTTACGGAAAAAACAAGAGTTGCGTCTTGTATTGCAAATTGATTATGAAGGTGTGCTATTAGGTCCAAATGTAAAACAAAGATGTATTTTAAACTTGTAATTTGGGATTGGAGATTACTAAAGATTAATCCTAAAATAATCATTGCCATCGACATATTAATGGACAGAGCAATCGATTTTTGGAAGAGTACAGAGATGAACAGGATAACACTTGTTAGTACTAGAACGATAAAAAAATTAAGTCCATAGCTAATTAATATAAATTGCCATAGAGGTACACTAGTAAATTGATCTGAACCAATAACGATGTGGTCATTCCAATTTCCTATTCCTAAGAATAACGAGGAAGTGATAAATGTTAAGACATTAGAGAAAATCATAACACCAATAGATGCTATAAAAAATGCAAGCCATTTTGACAGAATAATGGTTATTCTTCCAAGAGGTCTAAGTAATAATGTTTTCATGGTCCCGTTTGATATCTCCGTTGATACAATATCTGCACCAATAATAATTACACTAATTGGGATGAAGACGGAGATAAACAAACTACCCATATCTAAAGCAAAGGGGAGCAAGAGACGTCCGAGTAATGCAAAAAGTAAAAAGAGTACTATAATTAGTTCTAGTACTCTGGTAGGAAAGGATAAACATTTATGATTCCAAAAGTTAAAAAAATAATAAGAGAATCTAATTCATAATCAATAAACAGTTTCTGATTTTTTAGTATATCTGATTACTTTATTGATTAGTTCATTTTCTAGTTCATTTGTCTTTTGTTCTAAACGCTTCCCAATAAAAAATACATCAAGAAAAGGCCAAATAAATAATGTAAGCCAACCTAAAAATAACAAAGCTATACCATAACCTACATCGCCTATATAAAAGCGATGTCCACCTAAAAAACCGGTAAACCACCATAAAAGATACATAACTACTTTGTTCTTCTGGCTTTTTTCCAATTCGCTTTGAACCATAGCTAGCTGCTCTGCAGTTAAATCCTTCTTTAATAATAGATTGTCCAAACTACTACACCTCCTTTAAAGGATAAGGTTATACAACAACAAGTATATAATATTGTATAGAGCATATGCACTGAACTGTTTGAATAGTTACACTTTTTTAAAAACAATCTTATTAAGAGGGAATCAAAAATTCAGTTGGGTAGTAGATACCTAACTGAATTTTTTAAAAGGACATAATAGTGTCTTTGTATTTTTCCTTTACAAAGACGACGTGTTGTTTGAAAGACAAGCAGAATTTATAAAATTTTGGACGCTATGAAAGTTGTCTAGCTCCAGGAATCTAGCCCTTTTCTTATGATTATGTGAATTCACGGTGTTCCTACGATCCATTCTTCCTTTAAAATTATTTCAGTTGGATACAGTTGGATACACGAACGTAATTATTATGATGGCTAATCATGTTGAGTTTATGTACCAGGGGGGATAAGCATCATTCGATTTTTGTGAAAAAAGTGGAAGGTATGTATGCTGATTTTTTCCCGTAAAAGATGTTTTGTATGAAGCCGTGAAACTATTTATGGCTTCGTTCGTAATAACAAATAAGTATTTATTTCATCGGCACAACGGTTTAAGGGAACTATATCCAGTATCCAAGAGAGGTGTGCAAGTGTGATGGATAATCAGCGAAAGGAAAGAATCATCGGCCTTTTAAAAAAACTTCAACATTCTATTGATAAAAAAGTTGCTAATAAACTTGCTCTAAGTAAGTGTGAAAGAATGATTAAAAAAATGGATGAATTTTCAACTGAATGTGAAGGGTGTAATCTTCAGTTGTCTGCTTTAGAAGATCACCTTAAAGACATTAGTCAAAAACAAAAGGGTAATCAGCTTTATGAAGAAGATATTGTACAGCATAAGAGGAAAGTAAATGATATGATTTCACATTTGCGGAAACAACATAAATTAGTTGCTGAGGGTCACTATTTGAGTACTTACATGGCTCTTGGCACAAGTCTCGGTCTCGTCTTTGGAATTGCTGTTTTTGATAATGTTGGCATGGGCTTACCAATTGGAATTGCGATAGGATTAGCCATTGGTTCAGGTTTGGATGGAGACGCAAAGAAAAAGGGAAAGACTATTTGAGGTATTGATGGGGACAATGGAAGAGTAGGACAAGGGAGATTGCACTTCAAACTTGTCCTTTTTTGTATGATAAGAAAGCATAAAATTTCCACTTTGAAAGTCTAGGAGACTGGATGACGATGATTTCATCGTTTTCACGGTTTGCAGGTAGATTGGCGTGCTTCTATGTTACCGCAAATCAATTTTTCTCGTTTGCAGGCTGATTGGATAGCGCCAATGTTACCGCAAATCTATTTATCTTATTTGCAGGCTGATTGGACAGCGCCAATGTTACCGCAAATCAATTTTTCTCGTTTGCAGGCTGATTGGATAGCGCCAATATTACCGCAAATCAATTTTTCTCATTTGCAGGCTGATTGGATAGCTCCAATATGACCGCAAATCTTTTTTTCTCATTTGCAGGCGTATAGGAAGTGTTCTATGGTCCTGCAAACATCACTTTCAAGGTTTGCAGGATGATTGAATAGCTCCAATATGACTGCAAATCTTTTTTTCACGTTTGCAGGCGTATAGGAAGTGTTCTATGTTCCTGCAAACGTCATTTTCAAGTTTTGCAGGCTGATGGGACAGCTCCAATGTTACTGCAAATCTTTTTTTCACGTTTGCAGTGGTTGCGGTGATAGATAGATATAAATTCCGATGTAAGCATGTTTTTTTGAGGCACAGGATTGGTGTAGGATAATTATTTTGTGGTTTTAACAAATTCAGCTTGTAAATATTTGTATTATCGCATACTATTAAATGGTAATATATAGAATTATTTTATCGAAAGCGGGTGTTGCCATGGAGATAAAATCTCGAATGATGTCTCATGAACTAACATTAATGCACTTACTGAACTGTCGCGTAAGCTTTACAGAAAAAGAAAAGAAATATTTTTGGAAAATGAGAAAAGGGTTTGAAGGTGAATGTCAATTCGATGAGCTTTTAGCCAAAAGTGTACCAAACGAGAATTGTCTTGTTTTAAATGATTTATTGCTTGAGCACAACAATACACAATTCCAGCTAGATTCTGTTCTCCTCTCAACCTCCACCATTTACGTTTTCGAAATAAAGACTTTCGAAGGAGATTACTATATTAAAAATGGTGAATGGTTCTTCTGTAAAACAAATAATGCTATCACAAATCCACTACATCAAATGCAACGAAGTGAAACATTACTGCGGCAATTGCTGCAACAGCAAGGAATTAACTCCAATCTACAAATTCAATCTAACCTCATTTTTATCCACCCTGAATTTACTCTCTATAACTCTTCAAAAGACAGTCCAATTATCTTCCCAACACAATTAAATCGGTTTATGAAAGACTTGGGGAAAAAATTAACTGTGAAGCCGAATCAAAGACACATGCAGCTAGCAGAAAAACTGAAGTCTATGCATATTTCAAGGCCTTCATTTGAAAATATCCCTAAGTACAGTTTTGAAACGATAAAAAAAGGTATTTCGTGTGCTTCCTGCCGATCATTACATGTTATTTTAATTGGTGGTACTAAAATGCATCAGATTTTTTGTAATAATTGTGGTCATGTAGAGGAAGTAGATGAAAGTATTTTACGCGCCGTTAAAGAGTACAAGCTACTTTTTCCGGACAGAAAAGTGACGACTTCTTCAATTTGGCAATGGTGTGGAGTGTTTAAGTCACCAAAAGTCATAATGAGAGTTTTAAAAAAAAATTTTAATAAAGTGGGAAAAAATCGATACTCATATTTTGTAGTTTAATAAACTTTTAGAAGAACTTTAAGAAGAAAATGAGTCGACTGTACGGCTTATTTCGACTTAACTTTTTGTAGTATTATTAATGGTTTATATGTTTCTGCATATTTTTTTCACTGTTTGCAGACTCATTGGACTGTGCATTTGATGTTTTTTCGTCTTTCTTCAGCTCTATACACCTGCTTAAATTTAGCAAATATGCTTTCTAGCTTTCTCCAGCACTAGACGCTTGCTTAAACCTAGCAAATATTTTGTTGTATTCCTGTTAATAGTAACGACTTCTTTCTTACCGCAAATCTATTTATCTTATTTGCAGGCTGATTGGACAGCTCCAATGTTACCGCAAATCTATTTATCTTATTTGCAGGCTGATTGGACAGCGCCAATGTTACCGCAAATCTATTTATCTTATTTGCAGGCTGATTGGACAGCGCCAATATGACTGCAAACCATTTTTTCTCGTTTGCAGGCTGATTGGATAGCGCCAATGTTACCGCAAATCTATTTTCTCATTTGCAGGCTGATTGGACAGCGCCAATATGACTGCAAATCTTTTTTTCTCGTTTGCAGGCTGATTGGACAGCTCCAATATGACCGCAAATCTATTTTTCTCATTTGCAGGCTGATTGGACAGCGCCAATATGACCGCAAATCAATTTTTCTCATTTGCAGGCTGATTGGACAGCTCCAATATGACTGCAAATCAATTTTTCTCATTTGCAGGAAGAATGGTGGCTTCTTTCAAACTGCATTTAATCGTCTACACTATTTGCGGTAGGAATGACGGACACTTTCATACCACAATTCCTCATTCTCACTGAAACTCCACTTATAGTTGAAAATAACAATCTCCATCCAACGTGCTGTCAATGATTCCACATCCAGTCCAGGTCTCTACTAAAATTAATTCCCCATAAATGTAATTTCCTTCTCGCTAGACCATCGCATGGACAATATATGTCCACACCCCTTTGTTATAGTAGCCTTACAAAAGAAATAGGAGGAGATAATAATGAGTATGAAATCATTTGAGGAGCTTCGTGATGAAGGGTATTTTGATGGAATGGTAGAGGAATTGGACGAAATTTTTACAGAAGCGTTAGAAGGACTAGATGAGATTTTTTCAGAAACGATATTTGAAGTGGAACAAATTTCAAAGGAAATGGTAAAATGGGAGGATAAGGGAGAACAGAAAACTAGTAAAAAAGATATGGGACAAGGAGCCCCTACATCAAGCCAAGGGGAAGAGAAAGAAGGGGAAGGCCATCAGTCAGCAGCAGAGAAGAAATCAGAGGAACGACCAATCGAAGACCAATAGAATTCTATCCATCTATGAACGCTTGCAAAAGGGAGATGTGATCTCCAAAGAAGAAGAGGCGAAACGGTTTGCCGTAGATAAGAAGACAATTCAGCGAGATCTTGAGGATATTCGCCGCTATTTAGGGGAGGGGAAGCGCACTGAGGGGGCAATCGGACCTGATTACGAAACGGAATTTGTTCCTGATCAGGAGCACACCCATCCCGATTCCCAGATCCCCGACCACGGGACCCATCCCACCCCTTATTTACAATATGATAGAAAAAAGAAGGGTTACGTCCTAAATAAACAACAGGAACATGCCCTCACGAACGAAGAAATTTTGGCCATTGGCAAAGTGCTGTTAGAGAGCCGGGCCTTTCCGAAAAATGAAATGGCCAATCTCATACATAAGCTAACGCTTCAATCTACAGCAGGAAATCGAAAGCACATAAAAGAGGTTGTGAGAAATGAAGCCTTTCATTATATTCCACTTCAGCACGACAAAAATTTATTACACTTGATTTGGGATGTGACCACGGCTATACGGACGCATCGAAAACTAACGATTAACTATAAGAGAGAAAAGGCGATCGTGTCCAAGGACGCGGTCGTACTGCCAGTTGGACTTGTTTTTTCCGAATACTACTTTTATTTAATCGCTTATAAAGAAAAGGAAGACATGCCGTTCCCTATCATATACCGACTGGATCGGATCCAGAGCTACACAATCCAACAAGAGCATTTTAAGATTCCAGAAAAGGATCGATTTGAAGAGGGAGAATTTCGTAAAAAAATTCAGTTCATGACCCCTGGGGAAATCATGCGAATTCATTTTTACTTCCAAGGCCCCTCCATCGAAGCAGTGTTGGATCGATTACCTACTGCGAAGATCCTTACCAAAACAGGTGACAAATTCCTGGTGGAAGCAGAAGTGTTTGGCGAAGGAATAAAAATGTGGCTCCTGTCTCAAGGCCCGCATCTTGAGGTTGTAAAACCGGCGCACTTCAGAGAACGAATGGAAACGACCATATTAGACATGCATCACGTATACAGTGGAGGAGGACAACAATCATGATAAATCAGAGCATCGGTCTCGTTTTTGCTGGAGGTGGAGGGAAAGGAAGCTATCAAATTGGCGTTTGGAAGGCAATGGAGGAGTTTGGATTACATAACCAAGTGAAGGCCGTTTCCGGAACATCCGTCGGGGCTTTGAATGGAGCTCTTTTTTGCCAAGGAGACCTAGCTCTTGCGGAAAACCTTTGGATGTCCATCAGTCCCGAAAAAATTATCGGTGTGAAGCCGGAGCAAGTAGTGAAATGGGCGGCAAATGTCGGACGAAGAGCTGTCATTCCTCCAAAAGTCCTTAAGTGGCTCCAAATGCTGGAGGGAACTGGTGTCCTTTCCCGTGATGGACTAATTGAATTAATGGATGAAAAGGTGAATTTCTCGACCCTTTCTAGCTCGCCCATTCCGTTGTTTGCTACGTGTGTGGAGATAGAGGACGACATAGAAAAGGCTTTCGGTAAATCCACCTTTGATCGGGCAATTGATAAATCGAAGCTCCTGATGAAAAACTTTTTTATGGGGAAAAAAGCAGAATACTTTCAGCTAAACGGACTGGAGGAAGAAAAGCTTCGGACGATATTGCTTGCATCCTCCTCCCTTCCTGTTGTCTTTAATTCGGAAACCATTGACGGGAAACGCTACCGGGATGGGGGATTAATAGACAATACGCCAATCGAGCCACTTTATAAAATGGGCTGTGACGTGATTGTAGTGGTGGCGTTGAGTCAGGCAGAACTCTTGATGTATCAGGACTATCCTCATGCAAAGATTATCCCAATTGTGCCAACGACGGATCTTGGTAATTTTGTGAAAGGGACACTGGATTTTTCCCAAGAAGGTGTTCAGCGGAGAATTTCTCAAGGCTATGCGGATGCTTCGGCTATTCTGCAGCAGCTGGAGGTGTTCGTTCAGCAGGAGGATCGTTACGAGGAGCTGTGGGAGAGGGCTGTTCAGCAGGAGGTGCCCTTCCAAAAGGCGATTCAGGATATTAATGATAAGGAAGGGGATCGGCTGCTAATTAAACAGTCGATCGGCCAGCTTCAGCGCGTCATTCGGGAGGACGATTTTGAGGGGGACATGGCCTTTTTACCTAGTCGATTGGAAAATTTGTTGGATACGGGAAACTACGCCCTCTTGCGGCAAATTGATCGGAATGAATTGGGGCAGATTTCAAGGCGGGTGAACGACTTTGTTTCGCAAAACACGGATAATCGCCACAATTTGGAGCAGGCTGCCCTTGAGGCGGTGTCGGTCCTGTCGGCGCAGGAAGGGAGAACGAAACACATTCAAGAGCAAGGATTTTTCGCCAAGCTCTGGTCTTTTGTTTCGGGAAAAAACGAAAGTGTATTAGCTGAAAGTCAGCTTCAGTTGGCTAAGGGGCAGTTTGCGGGTCTGAAGCTCATTTCCCTTATGCAGGAGAAGCATTTGCTTACTTTTGAGTTTGCTACTGTGCTGCAAAACAGGGCAAACTGGCTTTTTTCTGAGGTGGATCAATTAAGTGACGAACTGAATGAGCAGGCCGTTCAAATGTATAAAACGATTGCCAATGTGTATGTGAAGGTGAGGCAGGAGTTAAAGAGCCAGGAGGAACGGATTGCGAGTTTGGAAAATCGGGTGAGTATATTAGATTGGTCCGATTCTGTTATTGTGAAATCGTATCAAGGGCGGGAGTATCGGCACCTTTCCGTAGTGGAGAAGGTTGTTTGTGTAACAAATGACTTCTACACGTTGACGAATGGAGAATGGAATGAAAAGGAGCTAGAAAAGCTGAAGGTAGTCTGTCACAAATTAGACATGAACCAGGTCTCTATCCATTTAGAGAATTTTTTTGTCGAAATTTCTGAGAAGCGGCACTTAGTGGATCGTCTGTTTCGAGGCTTGGAAGCGGCAGGTGGACGTAATGACGGACTCGGACAGGACGGATTTGGGCGGCACAACATATTGGAATATGGGTTTGGACATGGCGCGGTGTCCATTCTTCAAGTGTTGGAGAATTTGCAGCAATCGCCATCGTCAACGGGAGGTCAAGGTGGATTGGGTAACTCAGCTTGCAAGTCAAATTTGGATGAAACATCGGGTCAGTTTCTTGCGACTGCAACGGGTGACTCATCGGATTTGTTCCATTGGACTGCACTGGATGACTCATCAGAACCGTCCCTATGCCCCAACCCACGCGCTAGCTTTGGTGTTTTTTCGTTTATGATTGAGTTGTTATTTCATTTGCAGCGTGGTGGTTATGGGAAGCGGGAGAGGAAGAAGCTTTCTGTTGCTAAGGAGAGGTATGTGGAGGAGCTGAGGGAGCTTAGTAGGCTTTGTAAGAAGCACGATTTGTCTCAGGTTCTTCAGAAGGATATTGGGAAGTTGGAACAGAGAATTGTTCGCTTTGAAATCATTGTCCCTGTCATTGGGGCATTTAGTGCAGGGAAGTCGACTATTTTGAATAGTTACTTAGGGGAGAATCTTCTTGATGCCGATTTAACACCGGAAACGGCTGTTGCAACGGAGATTCGACCGTCTGATCAGGAGAAGTTTGTCATTCATATGGAGTCTGGGGAGACGCGGGAGCTCCCATTATCGGAACGGAACCTGGTGAAAAGGCAGGACCATCAGGAAATGGCTTATTGCGAAATACACCTAAATAACCGGAAACTGTTTGACCACGAGGATGTTATTTTAGTGGATATGCCTGGGCTTGACTCCAACATTGAAGCTCATAATAAGGCGATCCAAAGCTACATTGATGTAGGGACGACCTTCATTGTCTGTGTGGATATGTCCATCGGTTTTAAAGAAAGCACGAAGGAATTTCTTTATGATTTAGCGGTGTTTGATGATGGAAATCGTCCTATGGATATTAGCATTTTGCTCACGAAAGAGGAGTTAATCGTACCGGAGGATGTTCCAGGAATTGTGGAGCAGCATAAAGGATTAACGGAGCAAATGGTTGGGCGAGAGCTG
This sequence comes from Evansella sp. AB-P1, assembly GCF_029688925.1. Classification (GTDB taxonomy): domain Bacteria; phylum Bacillota; class Bacilli; order Bacillales; family Salisediminibacteriaceae; genus Evansella. The sequence goes on along the minus strand of NZ_JARUKY010000019.1, from coordinate 16,470 downwards.
TTCGTTGGAACCGTTTCTGCAGGAGAAAATAAATTGCAGGCGTGGAATCACGTGATTAGAAGCATTGATGATCGGAAGGAAGTGCTGCTGGAAAGGACGTTCCATGCTTCGGTGGAGGAGTTGAAAAGGAAGGTGCAGGCTGGCCTCGTCCTTTTGAGTAAAGAGGAGCATTTGTCCCTTTATGATTTAGAGGAAAAGAAACGAGAGCTCAAGAAAAAGGAACAAGACTTAAAGGCATTTATACAGCGCCGGAAAAAAAGAGTGCTAGAGCTTTGTGAAGGAAGGATGGCTTCTGGTGTAGTGGACGATGTGTACGGGGTCCTTCTGCAAAGCAGGTCAAGCATAAAAGAGGCAATGAAGGATGAGGATCAACTTCGATCAAGGCTGGAGGGCTTAATTCAGAACACCTTTAAGGTTTCTGTTTTAGAAAGAAGTCGTGCCGTTTTTCGTGAAATCGGACAAGAAGTATCCCAGTATGTGGAGGAAAGAGTGTATGCCGTCATGGACGAGATCATGGTCGATGCAAATGTGACGGGGACAGAAGTGTCATCTTCAGCTGCTGTAAAAAATGAAGTGGGCGTTTCAAGCTTCGTAATGAAAGGGTCCGGAACGTTGGCGAGCTTAGGTGCATTAACGTCGCTGACAGGAGTTGGTATTGGGAAAATCGTACTGCCGGCTGTTGTTTTGCCAGCAGGTATTATAGCTAGCTTAGTTGTTCTGTTTCTTTCTTATTTATATAAGCAGGAAAGAGAAAAGGAGCTGGAACGGCAGTTGGATGAACTCATTCGCCAAGGGTCAGAAAATGTTCGTGATCAGGCAGTAAAGCAGCTGCAGGAGATGGGGGAACGTTTTTTTCACCACTTAGAAGAAAAGATAGGGGACGTCATAAAGGAAATGGAGCAAACGATTGTGCTACTAGAGGATCAAATTCGTAAAAGCGAGGAAGAGATTGCTGTCAAACGTCAAGAGATAGAGGCAGATTTACAGCAGCTCATGAGCTAGATGACAGGGAAGAGGAGAGTTCACCATGGCAAGATTAAGATCTGAACGTGGAAAGCGAAGAATTGTGCAGGAGGAAAATCGATTTTTGGACAACCCTCAGGAGGGGATGGCCTTAATATCGAATTTAATTTCCATGCCGAAGCAAAAGGAGGAGCTCCAGCAGCATGTAGAAACGTTAAATAAATATGTACATGAGGAGTTTCTTGAAATTTGTAAGCTCGGTCACCTGCCAAATGAGGCCATGATGTTTTCCAGTTTAAAAAAATTGGTGCAGGATGTAGAGGATATGTGTCAGTTTTCAGCCTTAGCCAATAAGAACGTGGTAGCAATTGGTGGGGGATTTAGTGCAGGAAAATCCCAGTTTTTAAATTCCATTTTGCAGGACAATATTCTTCCTACAGAATTAACACCAACGACAGCTATCCCTACCTATATTTTTAAAGGAAGGGAAGAAAAAATCACTGCTTTAAACACGTTTCATTTAAGCGTGCCTCTTGATCGGGAGGCGGTGAAGGCTATTAGTCATGAATTTCATGAACGGTACAATGTGAGCTTCAGTCATATTATTAAGGTGCTGACTATCGAAAAGCCGTCCATCCCATATGAAACCATTACCTTTTTGGATACGCCTGGCTATAGTAAGTCCGATACGTTTATGGAAAAGGGAGATAACACGGACGAACGGATTGCAAGGGAGCACCTGATGCATGCGGATTATCTCATATGGCTCGTGGATATAACGAAAGGGACGATCAATGACACAGATATTCAATTTCTGTTAAGCCTTCATTTCACAAAGCCATTGTTTGTTATTTTTAACAAAGTGGATTTAGTAGATGAGGAAACAGCACTTCAAATTGTCCAAGAGGGAAAAGAGAGATTGGCAGATGCGAACATTCCATATGAACGTGTCATTATGTATGACTCCACTGCACAGGAGGGAAATGAACGGGATGGGAATTATTTACGAGATTTCTTCTGTCGTGTGAATAAACGGATGAAGTTCACGACGGTGAAGGAGAGCTTTGGAAAGGTCCTTGATGAGGTGAAAAAATATAGCTTCCAAGAAACAAAGAAGGGGAAGGACATGCTCCAGATCATGAATGGTTTTTACTTTGAGGTGGGGGATGCGTCTCAGGAGGTAAAGGATCGAATCACGTTCCTTACAAATGAAAGTAAAGAGGAGATCAGCAGGCAAAAGGGAATGATGAAGAAGCTTGATCAATTGGAGGAAAAGCTTTACATAACGCTAGACCACGTCATGAAGCTCCTTGAATTAAAGGAGCAAACAATAGGTGATGGAGGGGTATTAGCCTATTTACAAGGAAGAAAGGCAGACTTGTTTGACGGCCTTTCAGTTGGTGATTCTTTAAAAGGAACGGTTTTGAAACGGAATTTCTTTGGTGTCTTTATTGATTTTGGCTTTAACGACAGTGCAGTCATTTCCATGCATGATATTGGTGAAGCATTTACGAATGAAGTGGAGGATATTTTTTCCAACGGGCAGGTTGTGTACGGAGAGATCGTAACAGTGGATCGCGTGAAAAAACTTCTAGTGATGAAGATGGAGGAGAAGGGGAGGTCATCTGATGAGATCAATGAAGGAAATGGAGCAGGTGGTGAAGGGGCTTAAAAAATATGGTCACATGCTTCCAGGGCATTATGAGGAGCTAGTTTCGCACGTGAAACGGACGAAGGAGAACGTGAAAGATGCGAAGGAAAAAAATAGGTGCTTACGTATTGGTATTGTTGGACAAGTGAATGCAGGGAAATCATCCTTTATTAATACTCTTGTCTTTCAAGGGAAGGGCGTATTGCCAAAGGCGGCCACTCCAATGACAGCTGCTCTTACTGTCCTTACTTATTCTGATGAGCTAAAGGCAGAGCTGGAGTTTTACAATAAAGAGGAATGGCAGCGGATTGAAGAGGATGGGCAACATTATGATGAGATTTTAGTAGAAACGAAGGAACGTCTCGCACGTGAACAGCGCGATCGTAGTGGGAATGGAGGTCGTTTTGGTCGGTCAGAGGTGGAGAAGCCTATAACGGAGGAGCAGGTGAAGCGTGCTGCCATTATTCCTGAACACGTGAAGGCTGCGAAAACGATCGTTCAAATGGTGAAAAAAAGTGGCCTTAAGCTTGAAAATTATTTAGGTGCCCCACCAAAGGTGATTAAAGGGATAACAGTAGATGAGCTCATTGGGAAACTGGAGAAATACGTTGGTGCAGAAGGAGAATTTACCCCTATCGTTCGTAATAGTACGGTCTATTACAATGATCCGTTACTGAAGGACATTGAAATTATTGATACGCCAGGGCTAAACGATCCTGTCCTATCGAGAGGCCGTCGAACGAAGGACAACTTAGGGATATGTGACGTGGTTTTTGTCTTAAGCTATGCTGGTTCCTTTATTGATAAAGTGGATGTTCAGCTCCTTGCTCAATACATTCCTTCCAATGGGATTAATGAAATTATACTAATCGGGACGAAGCTAGATGCTGTGTTACGTCAAGAGTTCAGGAAGTTTCCGTCTATTGGGGAGCTGTTGGATACGCAGGAGGATAAGCTTGAACGACTAGCAGAAAGAACGTTTCACCATCTTGCCGATCAATGTGACCATGAAGGGGAGAAGCAGATTATTGATCGGGTGATTCAATCGTTACCCCCTATTTTCATCTCTTCCATGGCCTTCAATATTGCTACGAATTGGGGGAGTCTATCAAAGGAGGAGGCTTACCATTTAAATAGCTACAATGCCATGTATCCTCATGAACCGTCCTTTGATCGAGAGCTTCTGTACGAATTGTCTAATTTAGAGCTGGCCCATGAAAAACTGGAAGAGCAACGTAGAAAAAAGGACGATATTATTGCAAGTCGCATACAGAGCATTACTGAAGGTGCAAGTGAGGGCTTTGATCAGCTATTACGAAAAATGAAAGAGGCAGCGGAGCAGCGAATGGAGCAGATTCGATCTGGTGATGTAGACCTTCTTCAGGAAAAAGAAAAGGCGATTGTTGGAAAAATTCAAAAAGGTCGTTATCGACTAGAGACCGTTTTCGAATCGTGTGTGCTAAAGGTGAAAAGTGATTTTTCCATGCTAGAAACAGACATGAAAGGAATGGCACGGGAATTTCAAACGGTGAATATTAAGACGGGTAGTGAAATGGAGTCTTATGAGGTAAGTGCCTTTGAACTATTTAAGCCGAAGACGTGGTTTAAAAAGAAAACAGAATATCGTGCCATCCCATATGACTATGCCAATGTTTATGATTCTATTGATCAAGTGGAGGAGTTCGCCACCGAAACAGAACGGCGGTTAAAGGAGCTTCTATTAGGGATTGTGAATAAGGATAAAATGAAGGGGGAGCTACGTCAGGCAGCCCTTAGTTTGTTTGATTTAAGTGATGAATCCTTTGAGGTGGAGGACGTGGTTATTCCTGTTGAAAAAACAATAAACCGTTTGAATCTACCAGAGATAGATTTTGGAAACAAAGACTATACAGGGATAATCACAAAGCACTTTAACGAAAGAGAAATAAGAAACGATGCCATTATGAAGCTGGAAAATGCCCAGAGGCAAGCCATAAAGGAAGTTCTGAAGGATATGCAAGCATCCATTTTGAAAAAAACGAAAGAGATTTCAGGAATCCTTGAAAGAGCTCAGCAGGACTTTGTTCGTTCCATTCTGTCTGACATAGAGGAAGACCTACAACAGCTTCAAGGGGAAATCAAAAACAAAGAGAAAAGTTTAAAAGAGTATGGAGAGCTGGTTTCTGTGATGGAATTAGCAGAGGGGCGAAAATTAACGATAATGGTATAGATAGCAGGAGCCGTCTTTGCCTTTATGGAATTCCATATTTTAAATAATGGAGGAGAATGGCATGTCTGTTTTAAATAAATTTGAAGCGGTGAAGAAGAATTTGTTTGTAAAGGAGCATCCATTAGTAGATGCTGATTTATCTTTTCGTATCATGTATATTTCTGGCTTGTCTATTTTAGTTTACGGTGTAGAGGAGAAAGAGGATAACGTGAGGGAAGAGCTAATGAAGACCATCAGTGAAGAGCTCCACATTCCTACTGAACAATTGGTCAACGTGAAAAAGGTTGGTCAAGACCCGTCAACAGCGCTAATTGAAGAGATCGTTGCCAATTTACAAGAGGATCGAATGAAGTATGCATTTTTGCTAGATTGTCATCGGATCGTGATGGGAATGGAAGATCGAGAGGGAACGGAAAAGGAAGAAATGAAAAAAATCGTTGCTTACTTTAAACAATTTCTACGCTTTACACCCACAGAGCAGCATTTTTTACAACTATTATTGAATGGTCTAGAAGAGAATGGGACGGAAGCTTTAAACAAAGCATTTACGTACGCCTATGAGCAGGCTATTTATGTAGAACGCAGGGACTTCTATTATTTTTTTCATGATGAAAATTGGGATAATGGGGATGAAAAAAGATATGAAGGAGCTTCAAGAAAGATTGAAGGAACAGAACAATGGATCTATTTTATTGATTACGAGAATAACTGCTTCCTCTGTCGCATGACACATGATAAAACGAAGCGGGAGGTTTTAGTAGAGTCAAAGGTTCGTACCTTTAAACTATATAAGGACAACATTTTTTACACTACTTATTTTAGTAATAGTAAGTCTGAAAGTTTGTGGAAAACAACGATGGATGGATTGGATCGCCGTGTCATTTGTGAGGACTTTGGGACGGAGCATTTTTCCCTTTATCTTGATCGTATTTTTTATCCGAAAGGGAATCGGTTATTTACGATGGATAGAAACGGTGCTAATACTAAGGAAGTAAATAGAAAAATTGCACTTTATAATAAGGGTGAATTTTTTTCGATTCACGATGACCTTGTTTATTTTATTAGTAATTATGGAAGCTTGTGCTCCTGCGACATTAGTAAGAAAGAATCTGACATTACAAAACATGTAGAAAAGCTCATCAATAATTACGCAGTAAACTATGGGGCAGTAAATGTGGTGAGCTTACAGACGAATAGAAATGGTGTGTTTTATTGTGAAAAACATAGTATCCATAAGCTAAACCGTTCAACTGGAGAGCTCAAGGAGATTATCAATAGGGACGATAAGATTGTAAGCTTTACATTGGATGAAGAGTCTCTTTATTTCACAGCGGTAGATCAAACGAAGGGTACATATGAGATTTATAGAGGAAAGACAAATGGTAAGGATGTAAAAATCATGGGACATGAAGGGGGCGTGGACCTTCAGCCACATGAACCTTTTCTTTACTTTTTTGACGAAAAACAAAGTAAACCGAAACTGGCTAGAATTTTTAGTGGTGGTTTATACATGAATGATACTGCGATGATTGGGAAAGGCGATCTAGATAGAGCAATTTCTAAAGCTGTTCATTCAATATCCGGTATTGTCAGTGCATTAAGTAAAAATGGAGGAATTTAAAAAGTTTCAACAAAAGTAGCGGAGACTATCAGGATTTGTCATAATTTCCCGGGAAATGGGAGATTTTTGGGTAGATTGAATTTGCAACCCAAAAATTTATGTAGAAAGGAGGCTGGTAGTGTGTCATTTATAGATAAATTACAGGCTGTTAAGCGTAATCGTTCTAAGAAACCACATCCAATGAGAGAAGAGGACGTTATGATTCGACTTTCCTATGTGACGTATCTTTGGCTTCTGTTGAACGAAAAAAATTATAAAACAAAGAAGTCGATTGCTTTTGTGGAGGATTTGGCCAATAGCTTGAATTTACTTCCTAATCAGCTATGGGACATTCGTAAAATTGACCAGCCAACGGAAGAGATGATTGAGGAGGTTTCCACTACCTTTGACTTTCCGTATCAGAAATATTTGTTTTTGCTAGATTTGGAACGGTTGTTTACAGAGATTCGTATTAGTGCAGCTTACAAGGAAGATGTAAGAAAGCTGTACATGGACTTATTCCATATGACCTTAAGGGAGCAGCATTTCATCTCCTTATTATGTGAAGCGGTTGGATCAGGTGAGAAGGGAAAGGCATACGAAGCATTCTCCTATGGGAAAAACTTCGGTCTTATTTCTAAATGGGAAAAATTTAGTTACCATCTTGATCTTTTGCAGTTAGATGAAGGGGAAGTGCAAAATGGTGACGGTGTATCCTCAAACTTGGAGGCCTTAGAGGATGGTATTTATTTTATTCAAAAAGGGGAGGGAGGTCCCCTCTTTAAAATACCTCATGAAATCCATAATGAAGGTTCGAAGGAATGGAAGATTTGCTCATTACGAGTACTAAGTTTTAAGGTTAATAAGAGATGGATTTATTTTACGGCATACAAGCAAAGAAGTAAGACTCCTAGCCTGTTTCGTTGTCATTTGGATGGAACAGAAACGAAGGAACTAGTGAAAGCTTTTTCTTACGATCACTTTTTTCTATATAATGATCGAATTTATTATTTTACCCGAAAGCAGCTCCTTTCGATCGGGATTGATGGTAGTGAGAAAAAGGTACATATAGATAAATTGACTGATTCACTTAAGTTGGAATTGATTTGGTGTGGGCGGAATATATCGTTGCCAAACAACTACTGTGATGCTTTTTCCATCGATTCGAAGGAAAAGGTTTATCTTTCACTGTGGGATAAAAAGCTTTATTTTACCCATACGAAAGGTATAGTGTGGTCGTACGACATTTCAACTGAGAAAGTGAATGTGGTGCTTGATAATAAAGGAGAGGAACGGATGAACATTTTGGATTTTAAATGCAACAAGGACGGGATATTTTTGTTAACCGATAAAGGGATTAGTCACTATAGACTTGATGGAGAGATGGAAGATACATTTTTGTCTGGAAAAAATATAGTGGAATTCTCTGCGCCAAATGAGGAAGGGATTCTTTATTATGTTAGTAAATATACAAAGAGTCAGCGATCCTATTACGCTATTTATTCCTATAATATGAAAAGGAAGAAAAGTACGAAAATAAGTAACGAATCTGGCGAATCGATCACGATCTTTCGTAATTGGATTTACTTTTATAATACGTGGGAAACTATAAAGCCATTATCACGAGTAACAGCGGATAAACTGCATATGTTCCCAGTGAAGTAGGTAGTTGTCGGTTATGTTATAAGGATAAAAGGAGAGTTGGCAGGAACGGTTATATTGGATAGTAGTGAGATGTTGGATTTTATAGAAATGTAAACTGGGAGAATAATTACTAATGAGGGTATTCTCCCAATGTTGATTTTATATTTCTACGAAATTAATGTGTCATTTTATTAGTTTTACTCTGCTGGTCGACCTACCATTAACTCTACTAGTACATTATTATTTTCATCCGCATTGGCATCAAGTTGATAGGCTTCTTCATTATTTTTTCCGTCGCTTTGAAAAGTGGTGCCGTACTGTACATACCCTGAACTAAAGAAGTTATATCCATTTCTAAAATCTTCATAGAAGGTCATTATTTCGTGCAGTTGTTTCCCTGTTGAAAAAACAACGAGATAGCCTTCACTAATGTATTCGTTATTGGAAACGTATTTAATGGCTTGAATTTCGTAGTCTGTTGGGAAGGGGACAAAGGTTAAGAAATCATTAGGAAGGTCGGTACCATCTAGTTCGATAATTGCTTCTATTAGTTCCTCTACTTCTTCCCTTTCCTCTGAGTTATTTACGTTAGTTTCAAATCCAATTGTAGCGGTACTTTCTTCGTTTTCATCCTTTTCTGAAGCTTCGTTGCTGTCATGCCCATCAATGTTGTTGGTGCTGGAAGAAACAGTATTTGAACTATCTCCATTGTTTGTTTCAACGGCCACAGAATGGTTGTTATTTTCATCGTCATTACACCCTAGAAATAGAAAAACAGAAGCAAGGAACATAGCAGCGAGGGGGAGTTTACGTAACATAGGCTGAAGTCCTTTCTCATTTAAATTTAATACTATGCCAATGGTAGCATACGAACGAATAGAATTAATATTATCCGAAAGTATGATTGTGGTTGTTGGCAGGAAAGGCTCCATTAAAGGAAGTTTTCATGGTAGACCGCTTATGCAAGCAAAACTATCACCATGGAGGATGAAAATTACTCATCGAGGAGTTCATCCATTTCTTGCGGACGCTTTCCTTGGGGCACGTCCTCAACTCCCCTAGCACTTACACAGTAAGTGCTAGGGGAGTTGAGGACTCGTGCTAATCCCACTGGAGTCGCTGCCTTCCACTACTGAACCGTTTCTATTTTCAGGGTAGACCACCCATGCAAGTGAAGATTTGCACCATGGCGCATGAAAATAATTTAAATCCAATTGGAATGAGTGGAATCCCACGAGACTCCTGTGGGAACAGCAACAGGTGAAGATCCCACACTTCGGCACAGTGTGCGAAGTGTGTAGCTGAGGCGTTGCCCGCGGTAAAGAAGACACTGTGATTGAGAACGGAGTGAAGCACAAGAATAGATGTCGCGCTTATACCCTTGTGGTGAAAGCGAAGTGGGATGAAACGAATGATTAATCTGACCTGTATTTGTTAACTCTGATAAGTTCGATAACAGCTATTTTCAGGGTAGACGAAAGTAAGAGTCGGCCAATGTTCCCGCAATAGGAAAAACGACATTTACAGGAACATGGGGGGAAAGTAAATTTGCGGGCACATAGAAGGTCGCCAATGAGCCTGGCTGTCGCATTTCCTTTTTCCATGACTACGGCAAATAGCATAAATGACGTATTCCGGTAAAAAGGGGAAGATCTATTCTACTGCAAATAGCAAGTTGATTCATAAAATAAATTATCATCGTAGGAGTCGCCAAAGTCGAATCCATAACCAATAATTTTCAGGAGACCTCTAAAGTAAGTTACACTTTATACTATGTGGTATAAAAATATTCTTTCAAGGTGTTTCATTCAATTGGTTTATGCTACTCTTTCATAGTAAGGGTAAAAGGTTTTATAGAGAGTTTCCAGTAAATGTTCCATAAGAGTTAAAAGCGAAACTAAATCAGGTTTTGTCTTGTAAATATGGATATGGATAAAAATAAAATATGTTAGAGATGAAAGGTTCTGTGGAAAATGGTAATAGAGTTATTGCTTGTGTTTTTCATATTGTTTTTTGGGAGTTTTGTACAGGGGGTTAGCGGTTTTGGCTTTGGCTTAGTTGCCATGAGTTTGTTACCGTTTCTATTTACAGTAAAGGAAAGCACATTACTTGTTGTGTCATTAGCACTCATACTAGCCACAAGTATTGCCTTGCAAATGTACAAGCACATTCAATGGAAGTCGTTGTTTGTTCTGCTAGGTGCTGGTTTAGTTGGGCGATTCGCTGGCTTTTTAGTTTTACGGGAATATGGGGAACTAGATGTACTGAAGGTGTTTCTCGGTGTGTTTTTGATTGGTGTTGTCATTTATTTGTTCCGCAGTAAAGGTCCCCAACCAGGTGCGGTTGTTAATAGAACGTGGCTTCCTGTTGTTCTTGGTTTTGTAGGTGGACTCATTAGTGGTGTTTTTGCTGTTGGAGGTCCATTTTTTGTTTTTTATTTTCTATTGATCTTTCATGATGATAAGTATGCATATAGCGCAAATCTTCAAGTGACATTTGCCATTACAGCCATTTTGACAGTGTCACTGCACGGCTTAAACGGTGATTTTACTTTAGAGTTTTTAAGTTACTTTGCTGTGGGGATTGTCAGTGTTCTAGTTGGATCAAGGATCGGCGTACTTTTTTTTGCAAAGCTTTCCCAACAACGGATTAAAAAGCTTGCAGCCGTAGTGGTGGCAGTGGCAGCAGTGAATTTGATTTTGTTTGGATAAGGGGTTGGATGAGTTTTGTGGTTCAATGAGCTAGTTTGGTGTTTCTATGGGCTATTATTGGTTTCCTATGAGCCGATTCTACATTTCTATGAGCATATTTGATCGTTCTATGAGTATAGAGAAATCTTATCGTCATGATCCAATGCCCACCCATCCATCCCCCCTATTACCTGAAAAAACGCACTGACACAGCATGATTCGCCAATAGAAAATAGTATATAAAAATTAAAATTATTTATAATAAAGTAACTACGACTACGACATCGACCGCATTTTGAGGAGGCTTTAATAAATTGTTTAAAACATCTTTAAAAACTGATTTCACTAACACAACAAACACAACCATTCCTCTAAAGTTGTGGGTCATTGTTTTTATGAGTATTTCCATTCCTTTGTTAGCAGATTATTATTTGTACCCAAATACGCCATTAACCATTTTTCTTTTGTTTTTAATTCCGATTGTTGTATTCTCTCTTTTTTTTACGTTGAAAAACTTGATAATCGGAACTTTTTTAGTTAATTTAGTACATTTTATATGGGGAACAGTGTTTGTGCCATATTTGTTTACCCCTTTAACAATGAATCGAATACTAAACCATTTTGGTTTTACAATAGTATCCTTTGCACTTGCCTTATTAATTTATGTGTATATTACAAAACGAAAAAAGGCAGAGGTTAGTTTAAGAAAAAGTGAAAAGCTGTTGGCTGAAACGCAACGCTTAGCTCAAGTTGGTAGTTGGGAAGCTGATTTGGTTAAAGGTGAATTATACTGGTCGAAAGAAACGTATCATATTTTTGGGGTCTCCCCGAAAGAGTTCCATCCAACCCATAACAAATTTTTGAGCTTCATTCCACCCAAGGAACAACAGTATATTCAACAAGAAATTGATAAGGCGTTTAATGGAGAAAAATACGATGTTGAACATACAATTTTACGGGCTGATGGGGAAGAAAGAATTGTAAAAGAGCAAGCACAAATTACTTATGATCAAGATGGGAAAGCCACTCATATGATTGGCTCCATCCAAGATATTACGGAAAAAAGAAAAGTGGAGTATGAACTAGAAAGAAATGAAGAACGGTTTCGGGCGTTAGTTCAGAATGCCTATGATGTTCTTGGAATCGTGGATGAGAATGGGGTGATTTCCTATAATAGTCCATCCTGTGAAAGGATTTTTGGTTATAGTACAAGCGAGGTTCGAGGATTAGATAGTTCTAGGTATAATCATCCAGAGGATCGACTGAAAGCATTTAAATTATATAAAAAGGCACTAAAGTACCCTGAAAAGCCTGTGAAGGAAGAATTAAGACTCCGCCATAAAAATGGGGAGTGGGTATATTGCGATGTAATTTTTACCAATCTACTCAATAATGAAAATATTAGAGGGATAGTAGTAAATATTCGTGATATAAGTGAACATAAAGAGTTCGCCCAAAAAATTGAGTATATGGCTTTCCACGATTCAGTAACACAGCTCTTGAACAAGAGAGGAATAACGAAATTATTAACAGAAGAGATCCAAAAGGTTCGAATGTGTAAGGATACCTTTTCTATTCTTTTTCTAGATTTAGATGGATTTAAAGATGTAAACGATACGTTAGGTCATGAAATTGGTGATGCCTTATTAAAGGAAATTGCATCTAAATTCGAAAAGTTAATCACGAATGGAGAGATTGCTCGATTCGGTGGAGATGAATTTGTTATTGTTTTAAAAAATACAGTGGAAGTAGAAGCTGTGAAAGTAGCTAATGACATTCTTCACATGTTTCGCACCCCGATTCCAGTGAAGCAATATAAATTAAATATTACGAGCAGTATCGGTATTGTGTTGTATCCTGTTGGAGGAGAGGAACTTGATACGTTATTAAAAAATGCAGATATTGCAATGTACAGTGCAAAACGTTCTGGAAAAAACATATATAAGGTTTACGACAAAGCAATGGCCATGAGTAAGAGGAGCTTTCAATTACAAAATGGACTGAAGGAAGCTATAAAAAATGAAGAGTTTTTATTGTATTTTCAACCACGTATTTCTGCACAAAATGAAAAAGTAGTTGGCTTTGAAGCATTAATTCGTTGGGAGCATCCAACGTTAGGATTAATACCACCTACGGAGTTTATTTCTATTGCAGAAGGAACAGGACAGATTATTGAGTTAGGAAACTGGGTTTTTGAAGCAGCATGTAAGCAGTTAGTAACATGGGATAGTATGGGATATGATTTTTTTACAATGTCCATAAATATTTCTACATTACAATTGATGCAGGTGGATTTATACGAACGACTAAAGGAAATAGTTGAACGATACGAGGTAGATCCGAAAAGATTGGAGTTAGAAATTACTGAAACAGCAATGATTGATAAAGAATTGGGTCTTCAAGATAATCTTATAAAAATTAAAAACTTAGGAATTCGTATTTCTATTGATGATTTTGGGACAGGCTACTCCTCTTTAATGTACATTCAAAAATTTATGGCAGATACTTTGAAAATTGATGGATCGTTTATTTGGAATCTTGAAAAGGACAATCGAAGCGAAGGAATTGTTTCTTCTATTATTTATCTAGCAGAATCATTGAATTTAGATGTAGTTGCGGAAGGAGTAGAAACAAAGGGGCAATATGAAAAACTAAAAAAAATGAATTGCTTAGAGATGCAAGGCTTTTATTTTAGTAAGCCTCTGCCAGTAGCTGAAGTGAATGAGCTGTTAAAGGAAGAAGAGTGGGTTTAATCGTAATCCTACGCTTCTTCCTTTTTAAAAGAAAGTATAAATTCTTACTTTGAAAGTTGTCTAGCTCTAGGCGCCATCACCTCGTATCAAATAACCTGTCCGCATAAAAAGTAAAAAGCACTTTTTAACGGCCGGAATATCTGCATATCGGTGGGAGACAGGATGTCGATATTACGCCGTTACCTAAAGGACGTAGGCTGTACTTAGGCAGAATTGGGGCGCCTTGTGCTTTTCTTATTCCTTGTGTGTAAGCTTCTATAAACAATGAGGGAGTAAATATTTGGTAAGGAAAAAGGGGACATTCTTCCTGCAAAAGGGAAAAAGAAGGTTTGCAGGAATATAGAAGTTCGCCAATAAGCCTGCAAAAGGGAAAAAGAAGATTGCAGTCCGATAGGAGCCGGCCAATAAGCCTGCAAATGAAAAAAAGAGGTTTGCAGTCCGATAGGAGCCGGCCAATAAGCCTGCAAAAGGGAAAAAGAAGGTTTGCAGGCGTATAGAAGCGAGCCAATAAGCCTGCAAATGGAAAAAAGAAGGTTTGTAGGCGTATAGGAAGGCGCCAATAAGCCTGCAAAAGGGAAAAAGAAGGTTTGCAGGCGTATAGAAGCGAGCCAATAAGCCTGCAAATGAAAAAAAGAGGTTTGCAGTCCGATAGGAGCCGGCCAATAAGCCTGCAAATGGAGAAAAGCAGGTTTGCAGGCGTATAGAAGCTTGCCAATAAGCCTGCAAATGGAAAAAAGAGGTTTGCAGTCATATAGAAGGCCGCCAATGATCCTACAAATAGTGAAAAATCGAAAATTCGGGAGCTTTCGTTGGACTATAATTAATTCAAATGTACGGCCGTGGGTATTATGCCCGTTTTCTTCTAATCCTTGATTTTTAGACCAAGAAGTTGGGCGAAACCAATGGCTTGTGAGGGAGTTACCACGCAGTCCTCAAGGTTTTCCATAGATACATTCAGCCTTTCAAAGCTACACGTGCTCAAATCCACCCCAGCTAGAGAGGTTCCATGAAAGTTTCCGTCGTGTAATTGGCAATGTTGAAAAGCAACTTTTTTAAAAAGACATTCCACGTAGTCAGCGGTTGATAAAGAGCAAGAATCGAATTTTACGTTCTTAAGTTTGCCATAACCAAATGAAACTAAGTTAGCTTTGCAATTTTCAAAGATTATGTTACCTAGTGTTGCACCTGAAAGGTTTAATCCCAATAATTTTGAATCTTTGAATTCCACACGATGGATAATGCTGTCACTTAAATCTCCATTTGATAGGTCACATTTATGAAAAATAACATCTGTAAGTTCAATATTAGGAAAGGTAGTATCTGTAAATGTCACATTCTTAAATAGGACTTGGTCGAAGCGGAGCCCTTCACCCATACCTAAACGTTGTAGTTCATCACCACTTATTTCACAGTCTCGTATCTCACACATGCTTAAATATCCATCCTCAAGTGGAGAAAAGTCCCCCTGTGATAACGTTGCTGGGATTTTTGGTTTTTGAATATTAAAAGGGGTTGCCATTTTCATCCGTCCTTTTCCTTATTAAATAGATGTCCTTGTATCGTTTGTTGGTATTTTGCAATTTTATCCACGTTGATTTCTGTAAAAAAGAGCTTTTCTAGTGATACTGGATTACTAATTTTCGTTATATCCATCCCTCTATAGATAATCTCTTTCATAGATGTGGATTCACTATTAGAACCATATTCGGCAATAAGGATATTTACTTGTACTAATCTTGCCATTTCTTCTTGATATAAAAAATGTGATTGAAGACAAGTTGATCCTCCATTACTCTTAACTACCTCAGAAATAATAATATTTAATTTTGTTCGTGAATCGATGGCTTTTTTCATGATTGTTAGCCACGTGTTATTACTATCACTTGTATCCGATGTATCTTCTGTTAATAATTGGAGGAAAAAAGTTGTTCTCGCATCATTGTATAGAATAAATCCTAACCACATTACATCTTCCTGACTAGTTGACAATGCCTTTTGAAATGCATTCTTGGATTCTTGTAAAAATAAGATGGCTATTTCACGTTCTTTTCCTATTAATTTGTCCTTCTGAGCAATAATTTCCTTTAGTTGGTCAATTTGTAGTAAGTCTGCATCAGGTAACTGCAAATTCTTCTTTAAAACCGCCATTGCTTTTTTGTTATATAGTAATCCTAAGTAATTATAATAAACAGTTCTTGTAACAGAATTTTTTAAAATCATACCTCTAACTTCAAATAAATCTGAATCGTGCTTTAAGGTTTGTTCATGCGTTAATTTTTGATACGACATGATTGCATGAATTAGTTTTACAGTTTCTTGGATTAAAATGAGATTTCCTGTGTTTATGAAGAGTAATTCTTTTTCACGCTTACGTATTAATCTTAATATGTTATCCATTTTTTTCTGGTATTCATGATGATCTTTTCTATTAACATTAAAAAGAGCAGGAAATAACACAATTAAGTCAATAAAGTGCTGTAGATTATCAGCAAACTCAACGGCAGTTTTTGATTTCCTTTTAAATCGTTTTTCTAAATCAGAAAATATTTTTTCTTCTGTTTTGTTAAGGTCTTTATCATCGAAGTCTTTAATTAAACTAGGGAGAGAGATGACATAACTCTCATTTTCAAGGATGTTTCCTTCCATTTTCGTAATCTTGTTTACACTATCTATAGAGCTAAAGGTTTCCAGTGCAATATAAAATGCTAGTAGTGCGATGGAAAGTGATAGAAAAGAAACGGTAAACGATGGTACGTCTAATTCTGGACTACTTTGATATTGCGCAATGGAAAAGTAAGTGGCTACACCTAAACCAATAATGATTAAAAAGATAAAAATTTTATGGATTTTAGTAATTCTCATGAGATAGAGTCCTTTCATTAAAGAGTGCATGGATTATATTTGCTGGATTACTGATTTTCACTTTTGTATTCTATGAATATGTAAATTATACTATAAAG
>NZ_JARUKY010000018.1 GCF_029688925.1 Evansella sp. AB-P1 | reverse complement strand
TCATGTCCCGTCAACGATAACTTTTTAAATTTCGTAATTGGTTCATCCTTTGATTGTATTTAGATAATGAGAGCCTTGCTCTTCTCCTGTTAATATACCTTGATTTGGCAATGAGGTGTGTTCCACTTTTCTTAGTTTCATTGCTTCTAGTAGACAATCATTACTGATGGCCTTTTCTCCCTTTAGGTCAGCTATTGTTCGTGCTAGACGGATGATTTTGATTTGTACTCGGTTACTTAAGCCTTCTTGTATACATACCTTTTGTAAAAGTTGTTGCTGGATGTTGGTCAATGGGGAATGGGTAATTAACTGCTCAAATAGGACACTTCCATTACATACTTCTTTACCGTATCGTTCATACTGCCGTTCTCTAGCTGCTTTTACCCGATTCATCACTGCTTTTGAAGATTCCATTTCTTTAAAACTATGGCCTTCAAGGTTAACTGGTTTTAAGGACAATAATATGTCGATACGATCTAATATGGGTCCGGAGACGCGGTTTTGATATGACTTTATTTGTTTTTCGGAACATGTACAGTACTGAGTGTTGGAGCCTAAATAACCACAGGGGCAAGGGTTCATAGCGGCGATAAATATGAATTTAGCTGGATAGGTAACAGTGGAGTGAATACGACTAATCGTGACCTTTTCGTTTTCTAACGGTTGTCGGAGCATATCTAATGTTTTCTTTGAGAACTCTGCTAACTCGTCTAAAAATAGTACTCCACGATGGGCTAGAGAGACTTCACCGGGCTTAGGATTTGTTCCTCCACCGATGAGTGACACGGCGGATGCAGAATGATGTGGATGCCTATATGGTGGCTGTGAAAGTGATTGGTAAGACGTACCTGCAAGTTGATAAAGGCTAATCTTTTCTAGCTGAGCTTCCTTTGATAGGGGTGGTAAAATGGAAGAGAAAGTTTCTGCTAATAGACTTTTCCCGCAACCTGGTGGACCATCCATTAATACATAGTGCTCACCAGCAGCTGCAATCTCAAGAGCCCGCTTTGCACATTCGTGACCAATAATTTGATTAAAATTTCTTTCTATTATTTTCTCTTCCATGGGGACGATGGTTGGTTGAATAAAGGGGAAAGGCTTACGGCCAGCTAAATGGTCGATGACATCTTGAATCATGGTAATGTAGATTAGTTCCATATTTGCAATGTCTACTTTTGGTATTGTTGGATCATATGGTAGGAAAAGCTTTTTGAGGTTCAGTTTCTTTGCTGCTAGTACTGCTGCGATCATGCCTTCCACAGGAAGAACCGTTCCATCTAATGATAATGCTCCGATAAATCCTGCTTCGTTTGGGATCTTTTCCTGTATGAAGTCTCCACTTTTTAAGATTCCTAGGGCAATCGCAAGGTCAAATAATGGACCATTCTTCTTTTGCTCCGCTGGTGACAAATTAATAATTACTTTCCTATCCACTAATGAATAACCCATACTATGTAATGCAGCAGATACTCTTTCTTTTGATTCCTTCACAGATGCATCGGGTAATCCTACGACAACGATGGATTCTATTCCTTCTTTTACTTGCACCTCAACTTGTACAGTATACCCTTCCAAGCCTTTAAGACCAATACTATTCACTTTTATGGACATTTTTCAATTCCTCCAATATTTGTTTGTTTCTTCCCTCCACAAATAATTGGTATTGATGTTGTTTCGGGTTTTGGAAATAGGAGAGTACTTTCGTAGTTGTTACATGAGGATTATTCGTAGAAAAGAGATAAGAAGGATAGCTGCTCCAGGGATAGTCTTGTGGTCTTACGACCATCTTTGCTTCTAGTGGATTTAAATGTATATAGCGACTTACTTCTAGAAAATAAGCATCAGTCTCTATGATCTCACTACCATATCGACCTTGAAACAAATGTCCAACTAAGTTATATTTTCTATTGAAATAAACTGCATAACGACCATGTAAGTCCTTCATGATATGTTTTGTATGGAAAGTAGTTGTTTGTAATTGAAGATGAATGTGATTCGTCATCAAACAATAGGAGTGGAGAATAAAGGGGTACATATTTCTAACGTCTTCTAGTATAGACAAATACATAAGATAATCTTCACGACTTTCAAAAAGAGCAGTTCTTCGGTTTCCTCGAGCATAAATATGGAAGCTTGCACCAGGATACCAAACTCTAAGCTTTCTAGACAACACGGCATCATCCTTTGCTATTATTTAATCTATTAATGTGTCTATCATATACTAAAATTGGAAAAAAATCACTGAAAACATAAAATAATAATTACATCTCGGTAAGACCACATATACTTAGCCCGTCTAGTTGTGAAGCTGCATGAACAGATTCGCAACTAGACGGGCTTTTTCTATTGCAATTGTTTCCATAAGATGAAGTCTACTCTCCTATTCAACAAGAGTAAATCACCATCAATACAACGACAAACGACTCAGGAGAACCGCCCCCATGCTTCAAAAAAAAAAATGAAAAAGGGGACATATATGGCGTGGTGCATTCTTTAAATCCGTTTGATAATTGGATTTGAAGGGACTCGATATAGAAATGGCTGAAAGAAGATATGAGTTAACAGAATTCATAGGACCAGCAATTAAATATATGAGAAAAGAATTAGGTTATACACAGGAAGAATTATCAACACATTCTGGAAAAGATGATAAATTCATAGGTAGAATTGAACGTGGAGTGAATAAAAATGTTACTCTATCAACATTAACGGAAATTAGCTATGGATTAAAAATTTCACCTTCAAAGTTACTCTTAATAGCAGAAGAACTTGAAAACAATTCTTTAGACAGAACGAAGGAGTAAATTCTCCTTTTACTCCTTCCATACTTTTAACAACTAGATTTTCTAATCGCACCGCTACAGTTATGCTTCTTTTTTTCCACTAAGATCGATGTATAGCAGAAAACAACAACCTCCACGCCAATCCTAGATAAATTGGAAGAGAAACTTTATAATTATCCCCTACCATAGGTCATCTTCACGTGAATTTTCGTTCCATTATCCAAAAAACTAGTCCTGTCACAAGTACAAAACTGAAAAACCTCCTTAATTGCTCTACCATCTCCCACAACTAATTTTGTGCACACCATTCTTCTATGCAGCAACACCTATACCTCATTTTAAAATATATTAATCCCAAGAATATAGTAGCTGTGCTTCTGCACGCTATTTTATAAATATCAATAAACAATATAACCTACAAGGAGTGTATGTGAATGAACGAACAAGTAATGAATGTAGAAAATGATTATGTCATTAACAAACGGACGATGGCCCTACTTCCAGCTCTGAACATGCTGTGCGAGACGATCGTCATGGAAGGAGAAAGAGTCATTTATGTAAGAAAAACACCGATGCAGTTAATAAAGCGGGCGTGTATGAAAGGTGGCGCCTCCTACAATGGTAGACGAGATGCCGCCGTGCACGAGATGAATATACACCGAAAAGTCCCCATTGCCATTAATACACACGAAAGCATGTACACCTTTCCGACCCATTCACCGAAAAACTTCCAGTGTAACTGGATTTTCTACCAACACATCCTCTGCGTTACACCAGTACCTAAAAACCCCAACATGTGCAACATCACCTTTAAAAACTGCAAACAAATTACCATCCATGCGTCCAAAACCGTCATCGAAAAACAGATGCACCGAACAGCCTTCAGCATTCTATTATTCTCACAGCGGTGGGAGGATGATTACGGTACAGCAAATGAAATAGACTAAAGATATTCTAACACAACACAAAGTAAACGCTTACAATTATAGGATATAAAGTGAACATCCCATACAATACGTTCAAGCTAAGAAAACGTTGTGGGACAAGGTTCCGTTCCTCGTCCCACTTAACTTAAACAAATCACTCTGGCAAATAGGAACCGTCCCTGTTTGTCCCTGAAAGTCAACTCAACAATAATTAGTCACTCGAAGGAAGTGTGATAACCGTCCCCTTGCTTCCACAGTCAATGGTATAAATGCAGCTCCGTTGTGTCTCTGTTTCTACTCTTTAAAAAGATATTTACTATCAATGGCTCTCAACATCGCAAATTATGGCTCTATTAATCCGCAATAATTAATATTGCGTTAAATTATCAAAATGTCTTTGTTTTTGTTGGGTAAAACACCTGAAAGAGGGATTGAATTTTGAGGAATGGAGATAAAACTTCTAAAGTGAAGACTTTTTTTCTATCTTATCTTTTTAACGATTGTCCTAGTGTCCTAGTAATGCTTCAAAAATTTTAAAGGAAATAGAACCTTCGGTTTATTAACAATTTAAACAATTTCACACCAAATATATTCACTCTGAATCTTCGATTCTTTCAATAAAATCTTTCAATATCATGGTGGTGACTTTCACCTAAAACCACTACATAATACTATAAAACTAGCAAATGAGAACCGTCACCGTTTACCTCAAGCGCTTACAATTATAGGCTATCAAAGTGAACATCCCATATCAATACAATCAAGCTAAGAAAACGTTGTGGGACAAGGTTCTGCCTCTTTGTCCCACTTAACTTAAACAAATCACTCTGGCAAATAGGAACCGTCCCTATTTGCCTGGGGTGCACCTGAGGTTCCTGTCCCTTATGTCCCTTTTTTTTTGCAAAAAAATTACAAAGTATATTAGAATATGAAAGGTATATAAAATCACTGAAGGAGTTTTGCCGAATGAAGAATTTATTTTTTATTGTAACAACAATCTTATTTTTACTTGCAATGGGGTGTTCGACAAATGATGAAAGCGATAGTCAATCTAGTTTATCTCGAGATGTAACCGCAGAAACATCTACCGATAAAAATCAAGAATATACTGAAGAAGAGTTAATTGAAATAGCAAAGAGCATCCACCAATCTATACAAGATTCAATGCTAATAGAGGATAAAGAAGAGTATATAGAAGTTCGTTCAAATTACAGTATGAATTTCAACCCCAACAGACCCGATGTGTATAATGAAATTGCAGAACTAGTCACCAAATTTGAAAATGAAGAGATACTGGAGTTCGACGAAGAAAGCTTTGTATTTAAAAGCACCACAACCGTCTACGCTACTTACTTAGATGGTAATACAGAAATTCTTCAACCTCCATTTACTTACACCGAACAATTTGTAATTCCAGAAGGCGAGAACGATTTTAAATTATTTTGGGTTTTAGATTATGAAGAATAGAAAAATAAACTCTTTAACGAACGGAACAACTTACATAAACTTTAAATCATTTTTATAAAATCTTCATAGTTATTAAGAACGATGTATTCTGAATACCATTTTGTGGAATATAAATATATCCATAATTTAAAAATTATAATTATAACAGTTTCCAGAACTATGTCTGTGTTATACTGTTTACCACTCTTCATCCGGTGTTCAGATATATCGTTTAATTATCTCCGTTTTAATCTTTAAATCGTCATTTGTTTTACAGAAGTGTACTTTGTAGTCATCTTTATACTTTGGATGCATGTTTGGATATACACTATCGATTCTACTCTTTATCTCTTCTTTATATCTTGGATCAATTAATCCAATTCAGTACCCACGATAGCCAGCTCCACTAAATCTAGCACCATCGACTCCTTCACATTCTTTCAACGTTTCAAAAATAGTAATTAATTCTGCACAGCCAGATTCATATTGATGTTCGGAACTATCACCAGATTTCAACATAAGTTGACAAAAACGTTCAAGGTCTCCATTTGCCCAAGCCTCCATACCTTGTTGCACACGATCCTGTTCTGTAAAATAATGATCTAAACGTCTTTTAAAACGACCTGGAACTTGCTCTCTAAAGATTTACTTACACCTGAATAGACAACAATCACTTCAAATTCTGGCATCCAAGGGGATTTTTCAATCAACTGAAGCCAAACTCACTTTCACATTCTCCACATTGATGATTATCAATGAACGCATCATTTTTATGTTTGTTTTCCAAATACTTTGATGTAATTATGATAGATACTTAAAGGCTGCCGAACACTCTTGGATGTTGGCTTGCACAGCTTCCCATTCTTTCGGTTCAAAGATGGCCTCATGATGACCTTCGATATAGTATAAAGGTAACTCCCCTTGATTAGCTGCAACCTTTCATCTAATGTATCTAGCGATAGATGTAGTCGCCTCGGTTGACCACATTCGTTAGAATTTACGAATCATTCTATCCAGATCCTTTGGTAAAACATCACTATCCCTTTCATATCTATTGAGGTCGGGGAAATCTTTTACACATAGATAACCTATCGTTCCCTTCCCGCTTTCAAAGAAAGACATCGTACCTTAATGCAACATTACCCAAAAGAGTAAAAGACCCTTTGAAAATATAAAATCACTCTCCTGATCAACACCAAAGTTACCACAACACAAAACGGGACAAGGTCCTGAGGTGCACCCCACTCGGATCCCATTAAAGGAAATATCTACAATCATGTCGAATATAATCTAGTATTCATTGTTGGAAGATAGGTTAAAATTCTTTATGAGGGGGAGATATTATGAAAACAGGATATGATGAAGAAATTAATAAAGAAGATGAGAGAGCTTTTGATGAAGATATAGAAAAAATAGATGAGGAAGTTGAAAGAATTTTTGATGAAGAAATGAAAAAAATAGACGAACAATTAGAACAAGAGATACTATTCGCCTTGGTTGGAGAAGTAAACACAGGTAAATCAACTACTATAAATAGGCTAATGGGTGAAGAAAAGGCTCCAGTAGCTCCAGAACCAGGAGAAACATTTGAACTGGATGAGTATAACTTTACGGAGAAAGTAATTTTTATAGATACACCAGGACTTGATGATATCTCTAAAAAGAATTCTGACCAAACAATGAAATTAATAAAAAAAGTCGATATCATTTTATTTTTCCTAAATGCAGCTGGAACAGTATTTTCCGAAAGCGAAAAAAAGGTTTACGACAAAATTAAAAAGAAAAATGAGAATGTCATACTAGTTTTAAATAAAATAGATGCTGTAGAGGAAGATACTATTCCAAAACTAGTGAGGTTTATTAAAAAGAATACTGGAAGTAAGCAAGTTATCGTTCCTATTTCATCAAAAAATAATATCAATATAGATAATTTACGCGAGGAGATTCTAAACATACTAAAAAAAAACGGTAAAGATATACTCTTCGTTCGTTCATTAAATGAGAAGACTTCAATTGCAAACAAGTGGATATATAGTGCTGGTTCAGCAGCTGGAGCAATTGGTCTTTCACCAATACCAGGATCTGATATTGTTCCTATTACTGGAATCCAAATTGGGTTAATGATTCAGTTAGCGAAAATTTATGATAAAGAATTATCTAAAGAAAGAGCTAAAGAACTAGCTGTTGCTACCCTCGTAGGTAATTTAGGCAAAACTTTATTTAGGCAAGTAGTTGGTGCAGTACCAATCGCAGGCCCTGCAGCAGCAGGAGCCATAGCAAGTTCAATGACAATTGCTCTTGGACATGCGGTAAAGTATGCATATGAAAATGATATTGAATTAGACGTAGACACGTTGAAAGGCTTAATCACTGAGTTTTACAAATTTAATGATCCAAAAAAAGCATAAAAAAGTATTGCACCTCATAATGACCAATCATTTAAAATCAAATTGGATAACCCTTATCTTAAAGGTACTGCTATTGGGGTCAGACCCCAATAGCTTGCTTGTAAAGCTAAGAAAGCTTCTTGCTCTAAACGATCTCTCCCTTCAAGAATCTTTTGAACAGCTGTTTTTAAATTGTCATAAAGCCCCTCTGTTGGGACTCCGCCAAAGAACTCAAATGCATGAACAAAGCCGTCTAAGAAAGCTTCTTGTTTTTCATGGAGGTACGATCTCACAAATCTTACACGACTCGCGGAAAGCTGGATGCAGAAGAGATAAACCCTACGAGTTCGACCTTGTAGTATAATGTCGGCCTCTCCCCAGTCGAATTGGAATTGTTGGCCGAGTTGAAATTCTAGAGGAATGAAGACTTCTTGTAGCTTTTTCCTACGTTTGGCGACAATTTTTCTAATGTTTGATGCTGATCCTTTAAATTCATATTCGTCTACTAATCTGTCATAAATTCTTACAGCTGTGTGCTTTTGTTTTCCCCACCGTTTTAAATCATCTTCGATCCATTGATCAATAATAGGTAATATTCGTTTGGTTTCATCAGAATGCTGTTTAGTACCATAGATTGTTTGTCTGTTAATGGTTGTTGGTGGTTGAGCTTCTTTAAGGTACTTACTAACTGTATTCCTAGAAATACCAAGCTTTTTGGCTATTTGTCTTTGAGATAACTCTTCAACCTCTTTTAAATATTTGATACGATAATATTGAGCCATTTCAATCATCCTTTGTTTTCTTCCCCTCTTGATGTAGATAGTTTGGTCACTTTCTATCATAAGAGAGGATAGTGAAATTGGGAATTGTGTGGCTCATTTTTTACGTGATCAAACTCTTGAAAAGTGGCTCAAATCTAATTTATCAAATACAGCTTAGATTGTTATATATCAATTAACACAGGAAGACCGCCATTATATTTAGTAATTTAGAGAAGAAAATGCTGTCTCTTCTACTATTAGACAACTAAGAGTTTCAAAAACGATTCAGACGAACTGTTCCTAAAAACCCCAACATCTGCACCATCACCTTAATAAACCGCAAACAAATTGCTAACCACGCCTCCAAAACTATCATGAAAAACAAATTAATCTAAAACCAGCCTTCAGCATTCTATTATTCTCACAGCAGAGGAAGATGATTTCTTTACTGCAAATGAATTAGATAAAAATGACAAAAGAAAGCTCTTGCGATACTAGGATTATGAATAATCAACGCATAAAATAACATTCTTAATAATACGTTTTTTGTGGGATAAGGTATTTGCCCTCGTTCCACTTAAATTGAACAACTCAATCACCTTAACACTTTACAATTCAAAAGAGTGTGGGTCTGACACCAAAACTTTGACTTCAATACAACACTTACCTTTTAAATAAATTAATCCACCCTAGAGTAACTGCTTCAGAAGCTTTTCTATTAGTGCTTTCTTGTATTTGATGTATAATACTCAATTCATTCATTTGCTCATCATGACGTTTCTCTTGTTCAAACAAATTAAGAGCTTCTTTCAAAGTATCTGCTCTTTTATTAACTAAATATGACTCTAATTTAGACAGAGCATACTGATTTATATAATTATCCGGTATTAATTCAGGGTTAATTTTGTTTTCAATATTTTTCAATTTAATGTGAATTTCATCAATTCTTGACATATTCTTTTTTAACTTACCTCTAACATTCTGTGAAGGCCAAATAAAAAACAGATAGAACAAAATAACGATAAGTATTAGTCCAAAGATTCTAAAAATATTAACAATTAAAACATACGAAACGAAAAATATTAATATTCTTTTCCATAAACTCATGTCAATTGGTCTAACATAATATTCATTTAATTCACTATTTAATGAAACATATTCATCAACAAGCTTTTTATAGTAACTTATTTCAGCTAGTAGAATATTTTTTTCATCATTAGTATATTCCTCCAATTTTGTCACCCCTTATTCTAACTGGTATATTTTTCATAGTTATATTTTACTATACTTATATATATTTTAGTGAACTTTATTTTAATTGTTCAAAAAATTGAGATATATAGTGAAGTCAACCAGGGAAAATTACATCCTCCCCAATTTCCATATCTGTTTCTCTTTTTTCATAAAACACACCGTACCCTACACCAACACCCATAAAAGGAACCCTAGAATCTATTTGGTACTAGATGCAATATTGCATGAGCAGTTTCACAACGAAGCTAGGTTTTTTGTAAGTTGACGAGTGGGGGTCTGACACCAATCTCTGTGCACCATCACCTTTAAAAACTGCAAACACATCACCATCCATTCGTCCAAAACAGTCATCGAAAAACAGATGCACCGAACATCCTTCAGTATTCTATTATTCTCTCAGCGATGGGGGATATTTACAGTACAGCAAATAAAAGATTACAATATTTTAAAGTAACCATTAAGTAAGCGCTTACAAAGGCGAAGTTAAGAGTGCTCAGTGAAAAACAATACATTCATAATAAAAACCCATTTGTTAGACAAGATCATGCCCCTCGTTCCACTTAATTAAAAAACATAATCCATCACTTAAACGATTTACTCTATAGCCCAGTGGGGGACAAAATATCCTGTCTCCTCACAACTTTTGTAAAAAAGACAGCCTTATCCTACATCAACAATTCTCAAAGAGAACAAACCTTGAACCTTCGGTTCTTCTATACGTACAATAATTAGCCAGCCTAGTTGTGAAGCTGCGTAAGCAGTTTTGCAACTAGGCTGGCTCTTTTTTTAGCATCTGACTAAGTAGGAGCAAGTCTCTTCCCCTATTTCATACCAATAACAACACACAATATTGTACTAAACGACTCACGAGAACCGTCCCCACGAGTTACTTAAATAGTTCTTGTACTTCTTTGTAGCTTTCTAATGTGCCTATGTCGTAGCGTGTGCCTTCGAATTTATAGGCGTAAACGGCTTTTTGATTTATCAACCACGGCACAAAGTTTCCTGGTGCATCTGGGTTATTGCCTTCTGCTAGGTATTGATTGATTAGTGGTAATGATTCTTGCTGGTAAATATAGAACGGTGGTACGGCTAGGTTGGACTTCGGTTGTTGTGGCTTTTCTTCGAAGGAAGTGACTTTCCCTTCGTCATCAATTTCGATTACCCCTGTGCGCTTGATTCGTTCCACATCATTAATTTCATGTGTTGTAATACAATCGGCTTTTGCCTGATTAAAGAAATCAACAAAGTCTGTTAATTCAAAGTCGAATAGATTGTCGCCGGCTAAGACCATGATGTCATTGTTTACTTTAGCATGGTCGATTACATATTGAATGTCGGCAATAGCACCTAGACGATTATCGTTGGTTGTCGTTTTATCGTTGATTACTTTCACTGCTTTCGTTCCGGTATAGTTCTGAGCCCAATCTTCAAAACTAGTAGAAAACTTTTCATTCGTTACAATGTATAATTCATCGATCGTCTCTACTTTTTCTACCTTTTCAACGATATGATCTAAAATAGATTTACCTGCTACATCTAGTAGTGGTTTGGCTGTGTTTTTTGTTAATGGGTATAAACGGGTTGCGTAGCCTGCTGCTAGGATAATACATTTCATAAGACTAAACTCTCCTTTACGTTACTTACTATTCTTGCTCCGTCATTTGTTTTACAGAAGTGTACTTTGTAGTCATCCTTATACTTTGGATGCATGATTGGATATACACTATCCATTCTACTCTTTATCTCTTCTTTATATCTTGGATCAATTAATCCAATACAGCAACCACGATAGCCTGCTCCACTAAACCTAGCACCATATACACCTTCACATTCTTTCAGCGTTTCAAAAATAGTAATTAATTCTGGACAGCCAGATTCATATTGATATACGGAGCTATCACCTGATTCGAACATAAGTTGACCAAAACGTTCAAGGTCCCCATTTGCCCAAGCCTCCATACCTTGTTGCACACGATCCTGTTCTGTAAAATAATGATCTAAACGTCTTTTAAAACGACCTGGAACTTGTTCTCTATATTGATTGTAGATATCTACAGGAATATCACTTAATTGAACCTCATTAAATGGAACAATCTCTTTACCAGCTAATTCCTGTAAAATCCAGCCACCTACTTTACATTCTTCTACTCTATTATTATAGTCCGTCCCTATTAAAGCTTTACTTACCCCTGAATAGACAACAACCACTTCAAACTCTGGCATAGAAGGAGATTTTTTAATCAACTGATGTTCCCCAGTCTTACAGTCCATTGCCATTAAATGATTGTTTTCACTTAGTATATTGGCTGATTGATCAAGAATACCATTCTTCAAACCGATAAACTCTGTCTCCACCCAATGACTGAATTGAACGAGATCTGTTTTAGTGACAATTAAATTATTTACATCACATAACGCCATTAAATATGCAGTCGTAACAGCAGCGGATGAGCTTAACCCACCAATAGGAATCTTGCCACTAATAACAGCATGAAATCCATTCTTCAATATTTGATCTTGCTGTAGCGATAAAACAGCTCCTCTTAAATAATTCCCCCAAAAACCAGGAAGCATTTCTGGAACACGATCCATATGAAAATATTCCTCATCAGGAAAGTCTAAACTTTGGACTCTTATATATCCATCATTCCTAGGTACATACATCATCTCAACATTGGAATCTAAAGCCATACCAGTAACTACACCACCCTGATGATCAACATGAGCACCTAACGGACAAATACGAAGGGGAGACTTAACCATACGAACATCTTTTTCATCGTAGTTGTTTTGAAAAAACTTAAAGATATCTTTCATACAAATCATCCTAACTTTTTATGATTTAATACAATAATGTTGTTATTCAAAAAAGCAGCTAAAAAAGCCTACCATCTAGATAGGTATTTTTAGCTGCTTATTATAACTTGAAAATAACTAAAAAATGAAAATACAAAGAATAATTTTAATCAAAAAGATGTGTACATTTCACTGAAAGGTATAAAGCACGGATGTCCCCTTGCCCGCGATTTCATGTAATTCTTTTTCATTTTACTGCTTAACACTTTATCTGAGGGGGATTACTGGGAAACAGAAATCATCCCAATTTGCCGCTATCTTTTTCTATTTAACTTCTTCTTTACTATATCCTTAACATGAGTGATATCCTGTTTTTTTATAAAGAATAATTCTTTCATTGAGATTTTTTCTCTCCTGGAATATACAAAACCAAAGCCAATACCCGCAAAGAAATAACTAAGAGTGGAAGCCAACG
The DNA here is from genome assembly GCF_029688925.1 of Evansella sp. AB-P1. Taxonomy (GTDB): domain Bacteria; phylum Bacillota; class Bacilli; order Bacillales; family Salisediminibacteriaceae; genus Evansella. The sequence continues at coordinate 76,992 of NZ_JARUKY010000018.1, read as the reverse complement.
CCGCTCCATTAATACCATACTTCGGAATCAGAATGAAATTTAATATCAAATTTATTACTAAAGTGATAATAAACACTCTCAATGCATACAAAGGATATCCTCTTGCAGCAAGGTCAGGATGCAATATCTTTGAAACTGTTATTAAAATGACTCCAGGTAACAATATTCTCAATACACTACCCGATCCCGCAAATTCTATACCATAAAGAAGGCTGATTAAGTATGGGGCAAACAACCCAATAATAATTGATGCTAGAGCCATGATTGGTAATACCATTCTTAAAATAGTGGTCGACCTAGTAACTGAATCCACTGTATTTTTAGTGGTTGCACTTTTTGCGAACAGTACCATACCAACTGCTGATGGAACTTGCCATAACAGCTCTGCAAAACTAACACCTACAGCATATAATCCAATTTCATCAGGATTAACCATAAAGTCTAAAATCATGATATCAACTTTATAATTAAGATTGATTATAAACAAAGCTGCTGCAAACCCTACCCCCTTCATAAATAATGATTTGGGAATATCACCAACAGCTTTAATTCGTATCTTAAAGTGTTTAGATATTTTGAATAGATAGTAAACAGCCACTGAAAATGCCATAGCAATTTGTGTTAATGCCGCACCTAGTATACCTAAGTCAAAGAGCCATACCAAGAGAAGTACACCGCTAAAATTGGATAATAGCTGAATGATCTGCGATAAATTAATTGTGCTGATCTGATTAAATCCCTGCATAACACCTTTAGAATATTGATTGATCAACTTAATTGGAACCGAACCTATAGCAATCATCAGTATGATCCAATGATAATTGTTACTTGGACCAATCAAAAAATATACGAAAACCATCAGCATGGAAAACAAAGATGTAATCAACCAGAGAAACGCTATTGATGAAACAATATCACTTGGTTCATATTTCTTTTTGCCAATAAAATAAGCTGATGCTTGTCTTATTCCCATATCTGCTAAGCTTACAATTAATAATGGGAAAACAAATATTGCAGTAATGATCCCTTTACCTTCAGGGCCAAGTAATCTCGCTAAAATAATAGATATGATAAATCCACCAAATAGTAAAATGAACTTAGTAGATAATGTTGAGATTATGTTAAATATTGTACTTCTTTCTTTCATCCCCATGATATTTCCATCCTCGTTATGGTATCAATAAAACTTCCGTTTCCATTTCTACATCTTTTATTTCTTTTACTTTTGAGTGAATGTCATTTATTAATGCCTGAATATCGCTGGCTTTTGCACCACCTATATTTTCAATCCAATTCCCATGGAGAGGACTGATTCTAGCTCCGCCAATTTGATATCCTTTCAAGCCTAACTCATCAATTAGTTTTCCAGGATGAGGACCTTCCGGTGGACTCTTAAATGTGCTTCCTGCAGTAGGAACATTCAAAGGGAATTTTTTCCTTCTGCGATCTGCTATTTCTTTTGTTGATTTCATAGCCCTCTCACTTGGACAATATTCTTTTTTGAAATCCACAGAAATTATGATGCTATCAGATAGTAAAAACTTACTGTTCCGAAATGCAAATTCAACTTGGTCTACAGTTTCAGTAACGATCTCCAAGTTGAGATTGAGATAAGTGACAGACAACATAACATCTTTAGTTTCTTTCCCTGCTGATCCAGCATTCATTACCACTGCTCCACCAACTGTACCAGGAATACCAGCGTAAAAATCAAATCCTCCAATTGAATTTTTGGCAAGATAAAAAGCGAGCTTAGGTAACATAAAACTACTGCCAACACTGATCCTATTATCTTTAATTTCTATTTCGTTAAACGACTTGGAAAGATTAATGACGACTCCATCAAAAAAGTCGTCGGATTTTAATATGTTTGTCCCTTTACCGATTACAACAAAAGGTAAGTTGTTTTTATTAATAATTTTTAGTGTTTCAGATAGATCATCAACGTCTTTAGGAAAAATCATATATCTGCATGCACCACCTACATTCCATGATGTATAAGGTGCTACAGGCTCGTTATCAAACACTTCACCTTGAATACTATTGAACATCGATACTCGCACCTAAATTCTTTAATTTCTCATGAATATTTTCGTATCCACGGTGGATTTGATCAATGTTAGAAATAACTGTCTCACCATCTGCGATTAGGCCTGTTAAGATACACGCAGCACCACCACGAAGGTCTGTTGCTCTGACATTTGCACCTTTTAAAGTCTTTCCACCATTTATAATTGCAGTGTTTCCAAATGCATTAATGTCTGCGTCAAATTTCTTTAATTCTTCTACGTACTGAAAGCGATCTGTAAATCTCAAATCGGCAATTGTGCTCGTTCCAGGAGCTGTTAAAGCTAATGTAGCAAAAATAGGCTGCATATCTGAATTAATACCAGGGTAAGGTGCCGTAAATAAATCGAATGTGTTTTTAATCCCTTTACCAGAAACATAAAGAGAAGATCCCCATTCAAAAACCTGAACACCTGCGTTTTGTAAGTATCTCACATCTTCTTTAATGAAAGACGCATTAAAGTTAGGGATGCATATCTCCCCACCTGTAATACCTGCAGCAACTGCATATGTGACAGCTTCGTCCCATCCAGGCATTACTGAGACTTCCACACCACCTGGTATCGTTGACTTTCCATTCACTGTTACAACTCTATTACTACATGTGACTTCAGCCCCCATTGCATTTAGAAGATCTGCTAACTGGACTACTTCTGGACGTGTATTTGCATTTAATAGTGTTGTACTTCCTTCAGCTAAAGTAGCAGCTATCATTACATTTTCTGTCCCTGAGGTCGTAGGGAGATAAAACTCAATATTATTTCCTTGTAACTTATGAGACTTGAGTTTTAAACCTGATTGATTCTCTTCTACCATTGCACCTAGTTTTTGCATTCCAAGGATATGAAGGTCATATTTCCGATCTCCTATTTTACAACCTCCTGGAAGAGGTAACTCTAATTCTTCTCCAAAAGCAGCTGATAACCCTAACAGTAATAACGAATATCTAATTTCACTTGCTCTTTTTGGGGCAATTTTTTGGTTAGGAAAATTTCCTCGCTTACACGATACAGTTGTATGATCAATTTCAATAGTTGCCCCTAATTCTTGTAAAATATCAACCAAAATATTTACATCACGTAGGATTGTCGGAACATTTTTTAGTACAGTGAATTCCTCACCAAGACATGCTGCAGCAATCATAGGTAATGCTGCATTCTTAGCTCCCGATAATTGAACTTCACCAAATAATTTATTACCACCTTTTATTATAATTTCATTTTTTTGTTTTGTTGAGACTCCCATTGAATACATATTACTTTCACCTTCTCGTTTAATTTTATTTTCATTTTGTATCAAAAGCGAATAACTTGATTAGAAATTCATATAATTATCAAAATATAACAATCATTAATATGATAGTTATATTAACATCGTTTATTTTAATTTTTTTACTATGTTAAAAAATGATTTGCTGAGTTTTTTTATAATTAAACTTTTTACTGATATTTTAATTATAATTAATAGAATTAAATTTGTTACTGTTTTCTTTTCCACCCTACTTAATCTTATAAACTCTTTTGCATTATTTAATTCGTCTGATACAAAATAGGCAGCAGCCCTTCTAGCTAAATCATTACTAAGTTTTTTACTTCTATTCATAAAAAAAGGAGCATAAATACCATGATTTTCAATTAAATCCTTTTTATTCTTAAGTTTTAATTCAATACATTGTCTAGTAACTTCATTAAAATACTTTTGAAGAATAACTTTATCTGGAGACGCACTAACCCCATCTTGTAAATTAAATCTTGTATATAAAATTTCTGGCACGATAGCGAATTTTGTTTCTAACGACATTCTTAACCAAAGGTCCCTGTCCTGAGCATATTTAAAAAATTCTCGATATCCACCGATTCGACTATAAATCACCTTCTTAAACATCACCTCACCATGAGTAAAAGGATTATTAACCTTTAAAAACTTTAATAAATCACTTTGATTGTTAGGTAGTTTGGGTTTATAAATTTCCTTTTCACTTGTAGTTCTGTTTATTTTTTCCACAAAACACCCCACAACTCCAACATCATCGTTTTTTAGTAATAAATTTAGCTGTTTTTCTATCCTATTGATATGTGAAATATCACCTGAACCATGAATTGCTATTATATCTCCTTTAGCCAAATTTAAAGCGCTAATTATAGATTTAGTAAAACCTTTATTTTTATGATGAAATACTTTTAGCCGTGGATCTTTTATTGAATTTAATACTTTTAATGTATCATCGGTCGAACCATCATCAATTGCTATAACCTCAATATTCTGATACGTTTGATTTAGAAGGCTTCTTATCGAATTAATTACCTTATCCTCACGATTAAAATATACTGTTACAATTGAAACTAACATTATAATCCCCTTATCATCTTTTTTTCCGTACATAAAATTATTACTTTAAATTACCTCGACTTATTATGTGATTTTTTAGATAAACCTGAAAAGTTCGAGGCCACTCAAAATGTGAAAATCTTTATTTTTTTTATCAATTTTCAAAACGGTTAATAAAAGAGACATTTGAAATGACCGTAGAAAGGGTGGCTATGACGGATGAGGAGACATATAAGACCATATAGGGCAAAGTCGAAACGATTTGTAGCCTTATTCTCGGTAAGCGAGTTTGCACATTTTTCATCAACCTCTATTCAAATAATCTTATATTTAATGCTCCATTATCTAAATTAAAGTACTTCTTCACTGATTCCGAAGGTTCCTGTTAGCCTTTTATGTCTTGATAATTTGATAACTTCAATACTATTATATTGTTGATCCCTAACTTTTTTTGATTATTATCAACATATCTGCCCATTAAAAATAAACATTATTTCCAGTAGATAATGCAAGCGACTAAAATCCAGAATTCATATATATATATTATGTCGTTTGTAATTGCAAAAATTAGTACACCAATCAGAGGAAAGAAAAACGGACTCAAAATTTCAAAAAATCTTCCAACAGTTCTTTTGATAAGATATATAATATATGTTACCATTGATAAAAAACCAATAATCCCCATTTCGTATAAGTATCTTAAATAACTGTTATGTACAGCTTCAGTTATTCCATATTCGGAAAACATGTGAAAATTATTCCCTCCAACACCTAATACAACATGAATTATTGAATTAGTATATAGATACCATCCATTTATCCATAAATCATATCTACCGCTACCACGAGTGAAGCCATCTACTAACCTCTCTAAGAATTGAGTATAAAATATAGTTTGTAAAAACTCTGGTCCTAGTACATAGAAAACTAATATTACAATCAACATAGTTGTTACAATATATAATAGGTTTTTAATGGTATATTTATTTTGACTTATATTTGAAATTAAATATAAGAAAAAAATTGCTACTAATGCAATCAATGCACCTCTAGAAAAAGTTAGTATTAAATCTGAAGAAACAACTAAAATTATCATTAAATAAAATTTATTTAACTTAATTTGATTTAATTTTGATAATCCTAAGATTATACCAACAGTTAACACATGTGTAAGAGCATAATAGTTTGGATTTTCATATAATCCTACACCTCTTGGTATATTATAGGATCTGAATACTCTAATAAAGTCTGTATCAATGCCAACTGACAAATATAAAAAGTGAGATATTAATGTAAAAAGTGATATAAAAAAACCAGAGAAAATCAAAATTTTACAAAACAAAACAATTTTTTTATTATCAACAAACAGAAATTTAAATACTAATATTGTTAATAAACCAATAACAAAATATTTCATAAACTCTATATTTAATTGTTGAAATCTAGTATAAGAAAGTTGAACCAAAAGTAAAGCCAAAATAATAAAAATAAAAGTCAATGTAGGAACTTCTCTATATTTAATATATAATAATTCCTCTGATCTTTTAAAGACTCCATTAACAATTAATACACTTAATAAAATTACCATTATATATGTTGATGATAGAAGGAAAAATGTTTTATCAAATGTAGTAACTGCTGTAATTATAATTAGAACGTTTATTAATACAAATTTATTATTATTTATAATCATATTAATTAACTCATTCCCAACAGTGTGTTGATTTCTTATTTAAAATTTCCAATATAAAATCGTTCTTAAATTTACAACTAAATATCTCTATCCACTTATAAATTTCAAAAAATTGGTAACGGTCACTTTATCAATTCTAAATACTTTTGACTAGATAACTCTGCTATAGTATCCCAATCATATAGTCTAGATAAAGTTATAGCATTTTTCCCTTTATCTTGTAATGTATCTATATTATTTAATAGTTTTTTAAATTCTAGTGTGATACTTTCTACGCTTATTTCTGCTATCCAACCAGCATCTGATTCTTTAATTTCTTTTGCCATGTTAGTACCGTCTGTTACTAAGCAAGGTAGTCCATACGATAATGCCTCTATAAGCCCCATAGGATGACCTTCAAAACGTGATGTCATAATAAAAAAGTCAGCTTCCAACAGAATTTTTTCTTTTTCTCCATCAAATACAGCATCATGTATTGAAATTAATTCTTCTAAATTATTCTCCTTTAGTTTTGAATTTAAACCATCTTTGGAATTGTACCTGTCTGGACCATATAAATTAATTACACAATTTGATCGTAGTAATTCCACACGAAGTTTCGAACATGCATCAATTAACAGATCTAATCCCTTTTGATACGTATCTATTCTACCAATAAATACACCTATAAGTTTTTCTGATTTATTTACTTGTTTAACATTTTTTTTAGTATCTACTCCATTTGGGATAATAAAGGCCTTTTTATTCCAGCTAGAACCAGAGTTAATGTACTCATCTTGAGTTAAATATTGTATTGCTTTTGCTTTTCGAATAAATTTATTAAAAAACAAGCTATTTCCAATTATTTTTTTTAATTTTTTTTTGTTCCTAGCTTGAACAGTTAAAGCACTTCTAGGAATTATTATATAAGGTAATTTCCTTTTCCATATCTCAAAAATTAACTTACAAAACGGGTATTCATAGACCCCTTCAAATATTACCAAATCAGGTTTGTTAAAGGGGGGGGGGAGTTTTGAGATTTTTAATTCTGGATAATCATTAAGATTATAACAATTACTTTTTTCTAGCCATTCATTTTTTAGTACGTAATTTAAATTATACCAAAATACATTGTCATATCTCGATTGTGCCCCAATTTGGTTAGGAACGCTTTGATTAGGCCCTTGCCATTTATGTCCAGCAAGCTTTGAAATGTATAATATATTCATTATTTCTCACCTTTTCATTATGTCTTCCGTAAATAATTACTAGATATCCATTTTAACATCCACATTGGAGATAAGAACATAACCATTTGTCCTAATACAACATACAAAAGATCAATCACATTACAGTGACCTCTTTTCCATATAGTAAACTGTGCCTTAATATAGCTAATACAATACGACCAACTTTTTCGCCTTTTGAAATTATCTTCATTTGATCTAAATAACAATAATGATTCATTAATGTTAGAAGCTTTACAACCCTTATTTATCATTCTAGAAAATAAGTCTAGATCCTGTTTCCTTCTCAGTTTTCCATAACCTCCGCATTGTATTACATCCGTTTTTTTGAACATTACAGTTGGGTGATTAAATGGACTTCGTCTCTTTATAAATTTTTCAATATCTTCTTGTTTTGTTGGAACAACCCGAGAAGAAACTATATTTGATGGCTCATCATAAAATTCATCAATATTTGTTCCAACTATACTGACACCTCTATCTGATTCAAAAACCTTAACTTGTTTTTCACATCTATTAGGTAAAGATATATCATCACTATCCATCCTTGCTACTAATTCATTTCTACATTCTATTAATCCTTTATCTAAGGCTTTCCCTAATCCAACATTCTTTTCAAGTGGGATGATGTTAAATTGGTCTGGGTATTGAGTTTTATAATTGTCTATTACATAATCTAAATCATCTGATAGTCTACCATCCTTAACTATAACAATTTCATTTGGTTTTAAGGATTGATTAATCATGCTTTCTATGCTTGTTCTTAAAAATTCTGGCTTTTCATTTTTATAAACAGACATTAAAACACTGTATTTTTTATACGTCATAATGCTTCCAACTCTCTGTGGCTTCAACTGTTTCTTTAAATTCTTTGACATGATATTTTTCTTTATATTCACTCATTTTCTTCTCATAAACTAAACTGCCAAAAACCTTATTAATAACATTAACTTTACTACTCATCACTTTTATAAAAGGGTTAAATATTTTAGTTACCTTTATATTTTTATTGTGTACCCTCTTTATTTGAATCACTAAATCAGTAGTCTTTATATACTCACTATTTTGTGGAAAAAACAAACCACTTTCATCATTTTTAATCATCAATCGTATAAACTCACATAAATTATCGATATGAATCATACTTCGTTCATTGTCTATATCTGGAAATATAGGTAATGTTTTTGCTGACTTTGCCAGTTTTTGATAATTTCCTTTTGATCCTTTACCATAAATCATTGGTAGTCTAATAATAACTATATTAAACTCATCACTTTGTAAATGATTAATTCCATCTTCTGCTTGTAATTTGCTTCTACCATAAAAATTACTTGGTCGAGGATAAGTGTTCCTTGTAATAACTCTTTTCTCATTAATAGAACTACTATCTCCATATACAATGATACTGCTCAAAAAAATAAATTGTTTAACACCGGCTGCTTTTGCTTTTTTAGCTAATTTCACCGTTAAATCTCTATTTATTTTATAATACAAATTTTCCATTTTAGGATCAGAAGAAACATGTGCAATCCCAGCTACATGTAATATACAATCATAGGTTGAAAAATCATGTTCCTTCCACGAATCATCACGAACGGAAATTTTTTCAATCGAATAATTACTACTATAATTTCTTTCTATATACTTTTTAAAGCTATTACCGATATAACTGTTCTTTCCGGTTATAAGAATTTTCTTCATCTTATACAGTCTCCTTGCTTTTAACTGAATCTGTAGATGCTTTAGTTCCAGTTCCACCTTCTACTATTCCGTCTCTTTTTACAACATTTATAATTGTTCCAAAAAAACATTTCATATCCATCATTATGCCAATTCTATTAACATATTCCCCATCAAGCTTTGCCTTGACTTCAATAGGAAGTTCATCTCTACCATTGATTTGTGCCCATCCGGTTAATCCAGGAGGGATATCATTAGCTCCGAAGTTATCACGTTCGGCTATTAAATCATACTGATTCCACAATGCTGGTCTTGGCCCGATAATACTCATATGCCCTAGAAAAATATTCCAAATTTGTGGAAGTTCATCTAATGATGTCTTTCGAAGAAATTTACCTACTTTCGTAATGTATTGATCAGGATTCCCTAATAAATGGGTTGGCGTATCTTTCGGTGTATCAATTCTCATTGTTCGAAATTTCAATATATGAAAGTGAGTCTTTTTAATACCAACTCTCTTTTGTTTAAATAATACCGGTCCCTTTGTGTCTAATTTAATTACAATAATTAATATTATAAATATTGGAGTAAGAACAACCATGCCAATAAAAGATAACACAATATCTATCATTCTCTTTATTTTTAAATACATTCCCAAAAGCACTCCTTAGTTCATAGTTTAATGTGTCTTAAGCATCTAGCCTCACATTACTAACTAACAGTCTATTAACTAAAATTAAATTTGTCCCTACTTCACCACACTTAACTTCCTCAACCTATCCACTCTAAAATGAGCTATATCCAACACTTGCTCTCTTAACCTATCGATATGCGAATCATGAAACTCATTGATTAAATCATGAATCACTTCTACATTAACTTGCGGCGTCTTCCCTCGATAAATCATATGTTAGTTTGTTAGCCCTTAGTTTTTAGTTGGTTAGGAAAACATCTTGATCTTCGATCTATCAAAACCGAAGGTTTTGTGCCCCTCCTAACAACTAACCACTATCCAACTAAATCCTCTACTTTACAACTGTCAACTTCCTCAATCTCTCAACCCTAAAATGAGCTATATCCATTTAGTTAGTTAGCCCTTAGTGTTTAGTTGGTTAGGAAAACATCTTGATCTTCGATCTATCAAAACCGAAGGTTTTGAGCTTATTCATCCTAACCTCTAACCAACTAATCCCTACCCAACTTATTCACCAATCCATTAATCATTTTCCCAACCTCATCAGCGATCCCTAAACTATTACTATAACTTTTTTCATCAATATAATTTAAATCCTTCGCTAACAACAGTTGGTACTTCACTTCCTCTAACGAACCTCTAGCTATTAATAAGAATCTCTTATATTCAACTCTAGATCCTCTAGCCTTACCTTCTACTATATTACTCGGAATTGATACAACAGCTCTTCTAATCTGAGAGGTCAAACCATACTGTTCTTCTCTCGGAAAGCCTTTGGTTAACGCATATACATTCAATACCAACTCATGTGACCTCTGCCAAACAATAAGCTTACTAGTATCATTATACATAATAAAGCTCCTTTGTTGGTTAGCTTTTAGTTTTTAGTTGGTTAGGAAGATCAATATCTAAGATCTATCAAAACACAAAAACCGAAGGTTTTGAAGCCACCCCAACCAACTAATCACTAACCATCTAACCAACTACTTCACCACCGTCAACCTCTTCAAACTCTCCACCCTAAAGTGGGCAATATCAAGGACATTCTCTCGCAACCTATCATTTGCTACATCTTCAAAATGTCTTATTAGTTCAAAGATAACCTCCACATTCACCGGTGGTGTCTTCCCTCTATATATCATCGGATAAATCTGCTCGTCATGCACTTCATCTTTTCCAAGGAGCTCCTCAAACATCTTCTCTCCAGGTCTAATTCCTGAATACTTAATCTCAATCTCGTCTTCCGTAAATCCAGATAATCGAATTAAGTTTCTCGCAAGATCTACAATCTTCACCGGTTCTCCCATATCAAGGACAAACACTTCTCCACCTTTAGCTATAGCCCCAGCTTGGATAACTAGCCTAGATGCTTCTGGTATTGTCATAAAATACCGAACCATATCTGGATGCGTAACGGTAACAGGTCCACCTGCCGCAATTTGCTTTTTGAATAGTGGGATAACGCTTCCTCTGCTTCCAAGAACATTTCCGAATCGAACTGCAACAAACTTTGTATCACTTACTAGGTCCATATGCTGCACGATCATTTCAGCAATTCGTTTCGTTGCTCCCATGACACTCGTTGGGTTTACTGCTTTATCTGTAGAAACCATGACAAAGGTTTTTACCCCTGCTTCGTCTGCAGCTTCTGCCACGTTTTTCGTTCCGATCACATTGTTTTTCACTGCCTCATGTGGGTTCCGTTCCATAAGGGGAACGTGCTTATGTGCTGCTGCGTGATAGACTACATCTGGTTCATGATATTTCATGACCGATTTCATTCTATCTTCGTCCTGTACATCGGCAATCTCTGTTACTACTACCACATGGGCAAAAGCGTTTTTCAGTTCCATATCTATGGCGTAGATACTATTTTCCCCATGACCAAGGAGGACAATTTTTTCTGGGTTAAATCCACAAACTTGACGACATACCTCTGAGCCGATAGAACCTCCAGCACCAGTAACGAGGACTGTTTTACCTGTAAGTTTATCTGTAATCGCTTCTGTATCTAGCTCCACAGGATCACGTCCTAGTAAATCCTCTACTTGTACGTCTCTCATTTCACTTACAGACACCTTCCCTGACATAATGTCTTCTACCGAAGGTAAGATTTGTGTTTTTATTTTTGTATCTGTCGTTTCTTTAAAAATATGATTGATTTGCGACTTTTTAAAGGAAGGCATAGCGATAATGATATGCTCAATGCTCTTTTCATCCACAATACTTTTAATATCCTTCGTCTGTCCTAAAACTGGACAACCCATGATTTCTAAGTTTTGCTTTGTGTTATCATCATCAATAAAGGCCACAGGATATAATTCTGATTTTTCACTGTTTAATAGCTGTCTCGCCACCATGGATCCAGCTGCACCAGCACCAATTATCAATGTTCTTTTCTTCCCTTTATTCGACGCCATAATGAAATCACGATACATCCTCCACGAAAATCTAGATGCCCCAATGAATAATATATGTAACATCCATGTTATTACTAATGTTCTCGTATATACTGTTTGAAACAAAATTAATTGAATAAGGGCAACAGATACAATGGATAACGTAACTCCAATAAAGATAGACAGTAATTCTTGAATGCTAGCATACTGCCAAACCCGTTTATATAATTTAAAAAAGTGAGCAAAGACGTGATGACTAACAAACAATACGATAGAACTAACGATAAGTGCAGTAGGTAACGTTGTACTAGTAGACCCAATTAGCCAGTATCCGATAAAGATAGAACATAAAACAATGACAGAATCTACTAACATTAATAATGATAAACGCAATCGATAACTCACTTAATCTCCTCCTTTCATAATAAGAAAAACTCCTTATGTATCCCCTTTTAGCATTTCTTTTCTTTTATTCATATGTAACATCAGTTCTCTTTCAATCTCCACCAACTTCTCCAAGGAATTCACATCTTGATGAATGTATCTAATTGTCTTTTTAATTGACTTAGGCATCTTATCAAATACTTTCAAGCTGTAACTCCTCCTTTTATGAACCTCTTACCTATGAGTCATCCCCATCTATTGGCATACTATCTTCCACTTGATAAAAATCCAATAACCGTCCTTCGATCATAGTCAACATCTGTTTTGCTTCCACTTCCGAATTGTCCCCATACAGTTGAATTTCTTTCATTAATCTTTTCAACTCCTCAACCCCCACACTTTTCAACCCCTATCAATCTATTAGAATTTCGAATTCATTTAGTTATAAATTGTATACACACGTATTCAACGCATAACTAAACAAATTCCACTTAAATAAAGACAATACATTTCTCAAAATACCCATTATAAATGTACTTTCAGGCAAATCTATTGTGCATAAATAGAACAAATGTTATAATTTTGTCGAACGATGTCGCTACTAGTCGTTTGATGTTTTGAGCAGGAGTCAGATAGAAGGAATTGGCATTACCACCAATAACCCACTTCCAACCTCCCACTTCTAACATCTAAACAAAAGGCATCTAACCTCTCCTCACGCCGCACCACTGGTAACAAACACCTAAGGAGGATACCTCCCACAGCAAAGCCGAGTGCCTCCGTTGATAAAGGTGAGGAGACATTACCATAAAACAAAATAAACCTATATAACGAACGTTCGCATTCCGTTGATTAAAATATTCCAAACAATTTCTTACGTCGTTTTATTGTGGATGGTTGTTCTACCATTACATGATTATTCTCTAACACTAATTCTGCATTTTCTGAATAAAAATAAACCATAGCTTCCCCGTATTCCTGGTGTATTGTGTCATAGGCTGCTTTTAAATGAAAAGTACGGTTAGTTGTATTGTGTGCGTCAGATGCTAGAAAATGAGATAGGTTTGCTTCAATTATTTCTTCTGTGAAACTTTTAATTTTTTTACCGAAACCTCCAATAACGCTTCCTGCTGTAATTTGGGTTAAAGCACCGTTTTTCACGAATTCATACAGCTTTTCTGGTCGTTCCATTAATTCACTATTTCTTTCAGGATGGACAATAATCGGGGTTAGTCCTGATAACTGAATGTCATAAAAGAGATCCTTCGTATATTTTGGAACGTGGTTTGACGGAAATTCTATAAACAGATAATTACTATTAGCTAGAGTAGCAATCTTACCAGCCTCATAATCTTGTAAGACTTCACCGTATAACCGGCACTCTTGTCCTACTAGTACATTCACATCTATATTATTCTTCTTTAATAATTTATTTACTTCATTTACACGAGTCTCGATAGTAGCTTTATTGTTTTCATAACGTCCATTTTTATGATGGGGAGTGGCCACAATCGTTGTGATGCCTTCCTCCACTGCAACAGTAGCCATATTCAATGTATCCTCTACTGATTGGGAACCATCATCAACGTTCGGTAATATATGACAATGAAGATCAATCATATTATCCCACTTCCTTAATAAGTTTTGTAGAATAGTATCGAATTCAGTAGATACTATTATACTATGAAATTGATAAAAAAAGGGAATTATTTGTTATATTTTGGAGAAAAATACAATTATTTTTCTCCGTAGTAGTAATAGTATTGGGAATCCTTCATCTTTTGATCATTTAATACTGCCCCTAAAATGGTAGCATCAACCTTCTTTAATGATTCTACCGCTTTCTTCGCAGCATCCTCTTCTGTCTTGCCACTACGAACCACAAGGATAACGCCGTCCGTAAGCTTAGATAGAATTTGTGGATCTGTAACTGCATTTACTGGTGGTGCATCAAACAAAATATAGTCATAAACCATTTCTAGTTCTTTTACGAGATCTCTCATAGCCTTTGATCCTAATAATTCACTAGGGTTAGGAGGTAGCGGACCAGAAGTTAACACTTCTAAATATGGCACCATTGTTTCTTTCACGGCATCATCAAAGGACGATTGACGTGTTAACACGTTCGTCAATCCTGTTTGATTTGGTAATTGAAAGGTGAAATGTGCTGTTGGCTTTCTTAAGTCCCCATCTATGATTAGGACTCTTTTTTGCTGTTGTGCCAAGACTGTACCCAGATTGGCAATGGTCGTTGATTTCCCTTCACCAGGTGTAGAGGAGGTAACCATCATTGTTCGAATTTTTTTATCGACTCCTGCAAATTGAATATTCGTTCGTAACGTACGAAATTGCTCTGCTATTGGAGATTTTTGATCAAAGTGAGCTACTAAGCTCCTTTGCTTATCGGATAGTTTTGAGTTTCTATTTCTACGCGCCAATGTTTTCACGTCCTGTTCTAGCTCGTTTCGTAACGGTTAGTTTTTTTAATTCCACATTCTTATCATCTATTGTAGAGATAGCCCCAAGTACAGGAATACCTAATGCTTTCTCTAGTTGATCCTCTGATTTTAATGTATTATCTAGGAATTCTAGTAAGAACGCTAAACCTACTCCTGCCATTAAGCCTACTACTAGTGCAATTGCTATATTTAATGGTGGATTCGGACTTACTGGTGATGGATTATCTGACAATACAGCAGATGAAAGAATAGAAACGTCGTTCATATTTACATTCATAATGTTTACAATTTCCCGTTGGAATACAGATGCCACTGTATTTGCGATTTGAACAGCCATTGCTGGATTTTCATCTTGCACTCGAATGTAAATGACTTGGGAATTCCCTTCACTTCCAACTGTAATTTGATTTCCTAAACTTCCAGAGCCTCTATTAAGTCCAAGCTCCTCTCTTACTGGTTCTAATATAGCTGGGGACTTGATAATAACATTGTATGTATTTATAAGTTCTAAATTCGTACGAATGTCACCTTGTGTATATGCTTGTCCCTCTTCCTTTGACTGGTTAACGAGTACCTGTGTCGAAGATTGGTACATTGGTGTTAAATAAAAATAAGATATGATAGCAGCAGCAGCTACAGCAACAACTGTTAATAGTATAATTAACCCTAAACGTTTCTTAATCGTTTGAAATATTTCTTTTAAGCTAATCGTCTCTTCCATTGTTTCCTCCTAATAAAGCTAGTAAGCTATTATGTTGTTAAAACATGTGACAAATTATTACATTTTTCCTTAGATAGTCGAATTAAACTATATAACATGCTAACTGATTTTGTAGATATTGTAAATAGACTATCGGAAAATGTAACATTAAAAAAATAACCTTATTTCATTCCAATTTTAAACTTCCAATATTTGAATAAATGAACCAAATTTATTTTCAGATTATACTCTGTATATTACACCCATACCCCTACTAATTCAATATAAAATCCGAATGTTACTTTATTCCATAGAAGGAAATGTACTATTTTTTACGAACAATCCCCTAGAAGACTGGTATATTATTGATTTACATTTCTTACATAAATTAACTATAGAGAATGCAACAAATTGCAAAATTTATATTTGCTACATTTTTCTATTAAAGATGAAAACGAATCATACCATGTCTAATAGTAGGGTGAGTATTACCCAAAGGTATAATATTTAATGAAATTTGCATAATCATGGTAGATACTATTAACATTTACACGAAAGAGCACCTCCTACTGCAGGTTTTGTCATTAAATATACTCCCTTACTAATTCACACCAAGGACATACATCTACATTATTTGGAAAAGCTACAAAAATTTTATTGCTACATTGGCTTTAACTTACTATACTATACATATGATTTTTAATATTATTTCATAGGAGAAATGTAAACATGAAAAAAGCCTTAATTATTGCTGGAATTTCTGTCCTTACTGTCATTTTAGCAATCGGTGGATACGGGTATTATATGTACAAAAACGTAGAATCAACGGTAAACAGCATGCATCAAACAATCGATCGACAAAAATCTGAGAAGCGTCCAATTGAAGTAGATTTCCAAGAAAAAGACCCACTATCATTCTTACTACTGGGAATTGATGCTAGATCCTCAGACAGTGGTCGTACAGATACCATTATGGTCATTACCGTTAACCCTGAAGATAAATCAATGAAGCAGCTTAGCATCCCTCGGGACACGTACACAGAAATCGTAGGACGTGGCTTCCAAGATAAGATCAATCATGCATATGCTTTCGGTGGTCCAGAAATGACAATTAATACAGTGGAGAATTTCTTAAACATTCCAATCGACTATTTCGTTTCTGTAAATATGGAAGGATTTAAGGAAATCGTAGATGCTGTTGGTGGAGTAACAGTTGATAACGCCTTTGCCTTTAGACAAAGTGGCTACAATTTTGATGAAGGTGAAATTAACTTAGACGGTGATCAAGCACTCGCCTACTCACGTATGAGAAAGCAAGATAGTCGTGGGGACTTCGGTCGTAACGATCGCCAGCGTCAAGTCGTTAACGCTATTATTGAAGAGGGTGCACAAATTTCGAGCATCACGCGAACTGGTCCAATCCTCCAATCGCTAGGAAACAACGTAACGACTAACCTTACCTTCGATGAAATGATCAGTGTTATGTCTAATTACAGCGAAGCTCGCCGATCTGTAGACACTCTTTCCCTCTCAGGATCAGGAGGATTTATTGATCGTATCTGGTATTACTTTATTGATGAAAACGAACGATTACGAGTATCGGAAGAATTACGGGATCATCTGAATTTAGATGATGACGATGAAGGATCGTTAGTAAAAGCAGACGATTAAGTATTAATTAATTGATCTTTTTTAATGAAACGAAAGTGCTACGTTTCCTAATAGTGTTAGGAGACTAGCACTTTTTTAATTGGACAATTGTCTGGATGGGAGGTTATGTTTCCTGATCATTTATATCTATTTTTTTAGGGAATTAAATCCATTTTTAATCGAGTTTCTTCTATTATATATGTCGTTGATATATCACCCTTCTTTGTAAGCGTTTAACCACCTATCAATTATGTGGATTTTTAGCCCTTCTTGTGTCTATGTAACGATTTGTGATTTCTATGATACCATCCATCTTATATGAGCAGAAATTTGCCTTCTATGAGCTGGTCTGTATGTTCTATGAGCTATAAAGTCTCCTCCCTATGAGCTGCAATTCCCCCTACACCACCCCAACCTCCTCATAGGACTTTTATACCCTGTTTTGAAAGCGGTTGCTAATGCTTTTGGCATAGCTTAAAATGATACTAAGATGTCGAATTTGCAAGCAAAAGGTCGTTATTTAGTATCACACGACTGTCTAATTGTCTTTAACTTAAGATTACTAGATTTCTAGTAGTCTGAACGTTCAAAATAGTGGAATTCATTACCTCATGACTAGTCTTCATCAGTACATTCCACCATATTATACACCCTTCTAACTAGAAGGAATCACAAACACATATAACAGGAGGTAATTCAATGTCAGAAATGAATTTTCGTCAACAAAGTTTTCATAACAAAAACAAGTATATGCTTTTCCTTCTAGCTTTCCTTGCTGTAGCGAGTATTCCTGCTACCATTATAGCTGAAGGTGGTAGCAACTGGATTAGTACAGCCATTATCTTTGTTATTTTAGGTTTAGTTTTCTTTTTACATAAAACAAAAAAGTTAATTACCCTTATTCCATATATCGTGTTCATGGGAGTAATTGGATCCTTATCCATGCTAATTTTAGGTGAAGGAAGTCTGTTAGAAGTATTCTTTTACTTGCTAGTACTTTCTGCTTTTTACTTAGACAAAACATTTTATTTCATCAATGCTGGAATCACAACTGCCATAGTTGCAGTATACGCATTTGTTTTAAATAATTTTGTATTTGAAGAATTAATTGGTTTTGCATTTGTTTATGCCTTTGTTTTTGTTATTCTTCTCCTTATGATCTTTATTGCTGATCGCATGACGAAAAATATGCAAGCGATGCAACAACAAATGGCAACAACGTTAACAACCGAAAAAAGCGAACGAGAGCATCTCGAAAAAAATGGAGCTGCCATTTCAGCTGATTTAAATACAATTCAAAAGCTATCAGAAGAAAATGTTACCTCATTCGATGAAATGAGCACTGCCGTACAAGAGGTTGCTTCTGGTACACAGTCTCAGTCAGAATCCGTCAATGTGATCTTAGATGCTGTTGAAAGAACGAATTCACAAGTACAAGTGATGCTACAGCAAGTAGACGAACTAAAGGAGTATTCTCGTAGTGCTGATGAAAACTCCTCTACTGGATCAGAGTATGTTGGTAAGCTCGAAGAGCAGGTTACGCATTTCCAACAGCTTATTCAATCTATGTCTAACGATATGAATTCACTAAGTGAAACAATCAAGCAATCTGTTGAATCATTGACTTCCATTCAAGACATTACAGCACAAACGAACCTATTAGCATTGAATGCATCCATTGAAGCAGCTCGAGCAGGAGAGCACGGTCGCGGTTTTTCCGTGGTAGCCTCTGAAATTCGTAAGCTTGCAGAAATGACAGAAAATACAGCAGTTGAAATATCTGAAAATCTCGTAAACATTGATGAAACAAATCAACAAACACAGAATCTTATGTCAACAATTGCAAATGAAATGACAACAAATATTGACCTAACACAAAAAACAAGAGAATCCTTTAATTATATTGATGAAGCCATTGACTCTCTTTCATCTAAAGTTGATAGCTTCGTAGGTGTAGCAAATGAAATTGGCGCCGATACAACAGGTATCGAAAAGTCTGTAAACGAGTTCGCTGCTGTTCTTCAACAGTCAACAGCATCCTTACAGCAAATCTCGTCTAGCGTAGAAGAACAAATGAAAAGCAACGTTTCTCTTAACGAAACAATCCAAAAGACATATACAGCTCTAGAACAAATGGCAGCATCCAAAAACAAGTCCGAAGAAACGGAATAACATATCCGTACCGAGGACAAGCTAAAAGCAAGACAACCTTACTCATTATCCATTCACCATCGCAGGTGAAAATTAGATACCCCTTTAAAACCAGATTCTCCACCACCACAGGAGAGTCTGGTTTTTTCATTTGCCAAGCCTCCTCGATCGTTCCACTCCCTGCGGTGTCTCGTCTAGCTCGTTCTTCCGCAGGAGTCTCGTGGGTTTCCACTCATTCCAATTAGATAAAATTTAATTTTCATCCTCCATGGTACAAATTGTTTCTTACGCTAATCCCTCCGTATACTAAAAGTCTTAGGAAAAAATAACTAGTAATTGTATTCAAAATAAGGTAAAATTTGAATAATTATTCCATCGTTGTACAATTCATACTATTTTTAGTTTGTAAGATTAGTAAAGCAAAACGGATTTGCACCTATGGAAAGTGCCCTTTTTCAGAAGAGCTTAAAAAAGCTTTAAATAATACTATTTGTGAGGTTAGAATGAAGTATACAGGGAGAATTACCATTACAACATTTGTAATAGCTATATCATTTTTTTGGAACTTGGCTTTAAATCTACTTACTCCTACTCAGATTATATTTACCTTTCTTTATGCA
Source organism: Evansella sp. AB-P1 (assembly GCF_029688925.1). GTDB lineage: Bacteria > Bacillota > Bacilli > Bacillales > Salisediminibacteriaceae > Evansella. The sequence goes on along the minus strand of NZ_JARUKY010000018.1, from coordinate 56,941 downwards.
CTATTTGCATGGGGCTTAGGAAAACAATATGACAAGGCTGTATACTATAAACAGGAATTAGAAGAAAACAATAAAAAGCTAAATGATATTATCAATACCGTACACTTATATTTATGGTCAGTAAATACGAAAACAGGTGATTCGTGGAATTTATCAGGTCTAGAAAAGATTTATGGTTATTCACCAAAGACCATCAAATCAAACCAAAACTTGTGGAAGGAACGGATTCACCCTGAAGATAAAGAGAATGTAGAATTGCTGGAACAAGCAATAATCAATGGAAATCCTATACAACTTCAATACCGTATTATTCGCTTGGATGGGGAAATCCGCTGGGTATCTCAGCATTGTTTTCCTGTATACGGACCAAATGGCCAATATATTCGTGCAGATGGCTTCGTCCATGATATTACGGATCAAAAGATGCTGGAGATTGAACTTAAGGAAACAAAAGAAGAATATCAGCAAATCATCGAAAGCATTGATGTATGTTTATACAAAACAGATGAGAAATTAAACAATACTTATGGATCAAATAATGTGGAAAGAATTTTCGGAATTTCACAAAGGGAATTTGTTGAAACGCCAACCATTATGCAACGAATCATTCATCCTGAAGATGTGGAAAAAGTTCAGTTCCACTTCACGGAGCTGTTAAAGGGACAAACCGTTCGTATGGATTACCGGATTATCCGTCCAAAAACGAATGACACAAGATGGATTGAGGATCGTTGCAGCCCTATTTTTGATGATGAATCCCGAATTACTGGCTTCCACGGGGTGGTCATCGACATAACTAGTCGTAAGCTTGTAGAAGAACAAGTAAAATACATGGCCTATTATGATAACCTAACAGGGCTCCCAAATAGAGAAATGTTTAATATTTACTTACAGAAGGCATTAGCTAGATGCCAACGACACGATCAAAAGCTAGCCATTATGTTCATCGACTTAGATCGCTTTAAATTTATTAATGATACGATGGGTCATAACATTGGAGATAAACTCCTAAATCTTGTGGGAGAAAGACTTACAAACAGTATCCGAGAAGAAGATATTGTTGCCCGTCAAAGTGGAGATGAATTCCTCATTCTGACGGAAGAAACGGACAGACCAGAGCTTAGGACCATTGCGGAACGAATACTAAATAATTTCAATGAACCTTTTACCTTGGACGAGGAGGAAGTCTATATCTCTCCTAGTATCGGCATTAGTATCTTCCCAGATGATGGAGTAGATAAAGAGACCCTTACTATTAATGCAGATACTGCCATGTACTTAGCGAAAAAACGCGGGAAAAATAACTACCAATTTTTTGTACACGAAGATAAAAATATTTTGACAAGAAAAACAAAAATAGAAAGAGGCTTAAAAATAGCCTTAAACAAAAACCAATTTACGTTAGTGTACCAGCCGAAGCTCAACATGCTTACAAAAAACATATACGGTGTGGAAGCATTAATACGGTGGAATCATCCTGAATTAGGACAAGTGTCCCCGGCGGAATTTATCCCAATCGCTGAAGAAACGGGAATGATCATCCCCATTGGACAGTGGGTTCTTGAGGAAGCATGCAGACAAAATAAGCAGTGGCAACAGGACGGAATATGGATTAAGGTAGCCGTCAACGTATCTGTCATTCAGTTTGACGACGATCGTTTTATTGAAAAAGTCAGAGGTGCACTAACTGCAAGTGAGCTAGATCCTCACTATTTAGGACTAGAAATAACAGAAAGCGTCATGCAAAACATCCAAAAGTCTTCCTCCATTATTAAGGAGCTAAAGGATGTCGGTGTGAAGGTCTCTATCGACGACTTCGGAACAGGCTACTCATCACTAGGTATCCTAAACAACCTACCTATTGATCTAGTAAAAATCGATAAATCCTTCATCAAAGACGTGATCACAAACTCGAACACTGCATCATTAGTAAAGACGATGATCGAAATGGGCAAGAACCTCGACTTCCACATCATCGCAGAAGGAGTCGAAACCGAACAACAAGCCAACTTCCTCATCGAAAGCGGCTGTAAACTCGCCCAAGGCTACTATTACCACCCACCCCTAAAACCAGAACTCGTGGGGACGGTTCTCATGAGTTGAAAATCATAGGGACGGTTCTCGTGAGTCGAAATGCAAAAGCACCTCCCAGAAATATCACCTATTTCTGGGAGGTGCTGCAACATTACCTAAAATTACTTTCAATTTATAGCAAACTATCTTTTCTTCACTTTTTGATTATCTAAATACTTCTTAAATTCTTCCTTCGTTACATCGGATTCCATCGCTTGCTTCACTAATTGCACCCATTCCTTAGGTAGCCGTTTTTCATCCATATTCATGATCCTCCTTCTAGTTATTTTTAACATGGGCCTATTTAAATAACATAGTTGAATTTAGACCGATCTCTTTCATACAGATACAAAAAATTAAATTTTTACCATCTATCACACAAATTTGTCACTACTAGTAAGTACCCTTTCTAATAAATACCCTTTATTATATTTTTTAAACTTATTAGTGGGTCGTGGGGACGGTTCTACTGAATCGTAATGTAAAGAACCTCCCGGAAATCTCAACAATTTCCGGGAGGTCCTTCAACGTTACATAGCTTTTACCTTGTTTTTAAAATACGGTCATTATTCATTTCCAGTGCTCTCATCAGCCTCACTTTGTGGAATGCCAAAGTTCTGAAAGACATTATGATTGGACAGAGGATATACTTCTTTTTTTGCCAAATGGTTGATAATAACTTTATTTCGGTGAACTGCTAGCCCTAAGTTCGTTGATCCTACTCCGTGAGACTTGGAGATGGCACTATGAACATAAATTTCGTTCGGAATGTCCTCTTTTTTGTATAATCGATAATCAGGTCGAACCTTATATTGATCGTTTTCATCCCACTTAATGATATCGTCCAAGTGATGAATAAAATCCGGTACAAAAGGCCGGTAACCCGTACCAACAATCACCACATCACTTTCATGGGTAAAGGGCTTCTCTTGCTGCCATTGTTCGCATTTCAATTCGTACCCTTCTCCCCCAGCCTTCTTCACAATATCATGCACTTCCGTTAACACCTGGAGCCCAACGTTTAACGGCTGCGCTCCAACGGAATACTCATACAAGAGATTATATATATCCGTTATCGTGTGGGCACTAATCCCTTTATACAGCAAATCCTGACTAGAAAAAATCTGTTCCTTCTCTTCTTCTGGCAAGCTGTAAAAATAATTTACATAGTCCGGTGAAAAGTGCTCTAAGTTTAACTTTGTATCCTCCATCGATAAAAAACCAGATGAACGGGTGAGCCAATCTAGTCGGTACCCGAAATCAGGCTGTTCCTTCAAAAGCTCTCGAAATACCTCTGCTGCGCTTTGTCCCGACCCAACGACTGTGATCGATTTGGCTGATCTGCATCGTTCTTGATGATCGAGAAATTCTGCTGTATGAAAGACATCTTCATTAGGTAACCCTTGAAAGCTCATTGGCATGGCTGGGTGACTTCCAGAGCCGATGACTAAATTTTTTCCACGGTATTTCTCTTTTTTTCCCGAAGCTACTTCAAGTACTTCCACTTCAAAATAAGGGTCCTTCTCTCTTACATGCTTCACATCGACCACACGCTTCCCAAACTGACAGGACGGCAATTTATTGACGGCCCATTGGCAATAGTCATTATATTCTCGACGAGGAATTTCTAATCGCTGTAAAAAATAAAAGTGGTACATGCGATTGTGTTCCGTTATGTAGTTCAAAAAGCTATATGGATTCGTTGGATCAGCCATTGTCACTAGGTCAGCTAAAAAGGGTACCTGCATTTTTGTCCCCTCAATTAACATCCCTGGATGCCAATCAAACTTCTCCCGCTGCTCAAAGAATATGCCCTCCACTTCAGGAACACCGTCCAAAAGGGCAGCCAAGCTTAAATTAAAGGGCCCCACGCCAATTCCAATTAGATCATACATCTTTTGATCATTTACCATACAACTCACTCCCATTCCATCATTATCCTCTCCCCATTCCTCGAGACGTATTCGTGGGAGATTCGGCGGGACGGTTCTTTTGAGTCGCAATGGATCGGACTCTGCGGGACGGTTCTCTTGAGTCATGTTGGATTGGGTGGTTCGGGGGTTTTCATTTCATTCCAATTGGATGAAAAATAATTTTCATTCATTCCACATGGTGCAAATTTTAACTAGCATGGGCGGTCTACTCTCGAAAATACGAAAGTCTCGCATATAGTGTGAAAGTGGATTTGCGGGAAGAATGAAGTCGTCATTGTTACCGCAATTGGTGGTAATACTGAAATGCGGTAAGGTAGTATACATTAGATATAAAATTTTCATTCCCCATGGTAGAAGTTTGCTTGCATGCAGAGTCTATCAAGAAAATAGAAACGGTTCAGTAGTGAAGGGCGACGACTTTAACGGGAAAAGCAATAGACGAAGACCTGATCCTTCAAGAAGCGTTCTAAAGGACAATAAAGCAGGGAAATAAGCAAATGCTGCACTTAGAAACGCCTTAACTACCGGAAAGCAGAAAAATCATGAAATGCGGTAGCTAATAAGCTTTCCGCTAATCCTTTGCTCCCTTTGCAGGAACGGTGGATCCTTCCTCTGTTCCTGCAAATCTCTTTTTCACTCTTTGCAGGAACGGTGGATCCTTCCTCTGTTCCTGCAAATCTCTTTTTCACTCTTTGCAGGAACGGTGGATCCTTCCTCTGTTCCTGCAAACCTCTTTTTCACTCTTTGCAGGAACGGTGGATCCTTCCTCTATACCTGCAAACCTTTTTTTCACTCTTTGCAGGAACGGTGGATCCTTCCTCTGTTCCTGCAAACCTCTTTTTCACTCTTTGCAAGAACGGTGGATCCTTCCTCTGTTCCTGTAAGCAGCGTTTAGGCAATTTGCAGGAGGACTAGCCGGGACGGTTCGTGTGAGTCATAAATAAAGTCAAACCCCTCCCGGAAATCTCAACAATTTCCGGGAGGGGTCTGCCTGCTATGTTTCAACACAGGTGGGTATATGGATGGACGCATCACAAGAACCGTCCCCGTGAATCTGCTAGTTTCTTTATACAGTCTTCAAAGGATCCAAAAATGATAGTGGTGGGTACAGATAACATTAAATTAACTGGGTTATCTAGATTTTCGATTTTTATTCCGTCTTTATCAATGAATATTCCATCCTCTAATTCTTTTACTTCACTATAATAGTTTGAAACCTTTACTGGTAAAGAGGACGAATCATCCATATAACCATAAATTTTTTTCTTTAATGCATACGCATAACCAATTTCAAAACTTGTTCCAGAGTCTGGTTCTGCTCCACGAAACACATTCAAATTTGCAACAACAATATCTGCTTCATTAATTAATTCGATATTTTTTTGAAAAATTTGTTTTGCAATCTCACTTTTAGGAAGCTTTCTATTAATCGAAATGGAATTATCCATAGGAAACATACCAATAAAGCCATTTGCTCTACATATTTTCTTCATTTCGTCTCCGAGTTCTTTTGCATTCGGATAAAAAACATCAAAGCCTGCCAAATATACTTTTTGATCCATTGCTCCTACTCCTCTTCTATCTTCCCGGAAAGCAGTGTTTATGCTACTTGTGGTAGAATAGAGAGCCTCTATCTTCCCGGAAAGCTGCGTTTTTGCTATTTGCGGTAGAATAGGACCCTTCTAGACGACCGCGAAGCAGCAAGACCATAAGATGTGGTAGCATTGAATGAAAATTTTCATACCCCATGCTGCAATCTCCACTTGCATCGAGGTCTACCATTTAGCACCTTCTCCGTCCAAAATCCCCTCATGTTTTCACACGAACAAATCCACGATTTTACCTTCATTTACGTTCACTAGTCCTAAATCTGTAATCTTTAATTCTGGACTAACAGGAAGCGCTATTGTACTCAATGACATAATTGGATTGTAATGCTTGTAACCTAAGTCATGCATACTTTCCCTTAACCGTTTAACTTCTTTTGCTACTTCCTCCAACGGTTCATCAGATAATATACCACCAATTGGTAATTTCAGTGACGAAAGGATTTTTCCGTCTACTACACTACAATATCCTCCTTGATTATGAATAACCTCATTTGCAGCGATAGCCATATCCTCTTCATTTTTTCCTATGACTAATAAGTTATGATGATCGTGTGCATAGGTTGTTGCTATCGCACCTCTCTTTATTGTATCGCCACCTACTAGCCCTACTGATCTATTTCCATTCTTTCCATACCTTTCAAATATTCCAATAAAGCAATAGGCAGATTCCTCATAGTTTACGAGATTAGATTCGCATGACAATTCATCGATTTTTTCTTTTGTAAATGTGGTTCCATCTGATACCATCATAGCCCTAACTTGAACAGTACCATTTTCGTTTGGAGCATGAATCTGGAAATCTGATTTACTTAATTCAGAGATTTTGACACTACTATAAAACTCATTCGGGAATTTAAATGGCTTTTGTTGAAAAGTATGTCCCACTTGAGAATCGTAAACCTTTACTCCATATTTATAAACTTCCTCTATCGTAAATTCTTGTAAATCACTAACCAATAGAAAGTCTGCTATTTTATTCGGTGCTATACTTCCTCTATCATGTAATTGCATGTGTCTATTCGGTGTAAAGGTTGCTGCATAAATAGCATCTTCTGGTTTCATTCCCATTCCTATTGCTTTTTTTACGATATGGTTCAAATGACCATGTTTGACAAATGAATCCGGCATGACGTCATCCGTAATAAAACAAAAATGTTCCTTCACATTATTCGTTATAAGATATTCCATAATTTCTGGTGTCATTGATTTTTCTTGAATTTCAATAAACATCCCTTGCTTCATTCTCTCTTCCATTCCAGCAATGGTCTGTTGTGTATGATCAGATCCAATACCAGCGTTCATAAATTTACATAAATCTAAACCCACTAACCTTGGGAAATGACCTTCAATAACTAGTTTTGGATACTTTTCTCTTATTTTTTTTAATAATTGATTGGTTACTCCATCTGGTTCAGAAATAACAGATTTAAAATCCATTACCTCCCCTAAACATGCGATATCTTCTGAGTTTTCCTTCATTAATAAATCAATATCTTCATAATCAATGCTCCCACCTGAAGTTTCCAATTGGGTAGACGGAACGGAGCTCGGTATCCCTGTAAAAATATCAACAATACACTCTTTACTAGCTTTCACCATTTCCTGAACCCCTTTTAATCCAAAGACGTTCGCTAGTTCATGGGGTTCTGCTACAATTGTCGTAACACCGTTTTGTAATACAGCTGATGAAAATGTGGCAGGTGTAATCATAGAGCTTTCAATATGCAAATGAATGTCTGTTAATCCAGGAATCATGAATTGGTTCTCACCATCAACAACCTCTGCCGCTTCTAAAGAAAGGGCATCATCTTCCCCAATATAAACGAATTTCCCTTCATTTATGGCAGCATTTCCAGGAATGAATGTTTTGAAATAGCTGTTATAAATTTGAACATTCCTTATAAAACTATCAATATGCATATGATCACCCCTTTTCTACTAATACAAGTTTATCTTCTGGTAAGCTTAAAATGACATTTTCCCCAGCATCATAAGGAGGCTCTCTATCACTATTAACCGTTATTTCACCTAATTCTGTATTCACTACGTATTGGTGAAGACCACCTAAAAATGTACTAATTTTTATGCTCCCTTTGATACTATTTTCACTCTGTTTTTCATTTTCTATATAGGATTTCATTTTAATGCTTTCCGGCCTAATTACTCCTTTATAGCTTTTATTTACTTTCACATCATTTGTTTTTAAAGCTCTAAATTTCGAATGATTACTATTAAGTAATAGCTTTCCATTTTCCGATGATTCTACTTCGAAATCAATAAAGTTAGTAAAGCCAATAAAACGGGCGACAAATTCTGTTTTCGGATACTTATAGATTACGGAAGGGCTATCTAACTGCTCAATAACACCCTTGTTCATAATCGCAACCTCATCGGATATGGAAAAGCACTCCTCCTGATCGTGTGATACATAGATGGATGTAATTCCTAATTCTTGTTGAATTCGTCTAATTTCTACACGCATGGCAATTCTCAAATTAGCATCCAAATTACTTAATGGTTCATCAAACAGTAATAAATCCGGATTGATTACAAGTGCTCTCGCAATGGCAACCCGCTGCCTCTGTCCCCCTGATAATTCTGTGACAAATCTGTCTTCAAACCCATTAAGGTCAACTAACTCCAACATTTCTGGAACACGTTTTCTGATTTCACTTTTGGGGACTTTTCTTTGTTTCAAACCAAAAGCGACGTTCTCAAAAACATTGAGGTGAGGAAATAGAGCATAATTTTGAAATACAAATCCAAAATTTCGTCTATAAACCGGAATGTTCGTATAATTTTTATCTTTAAAAGTGAATTTCCCTGCTTTCGCTTCTAAAAATCCTGCAATTAAACGTAACGTTGTGGTTTTTCCACATCCACTTGGACCTAATAAAGAAATTAATTTCCCTTTTTCTACATTCAAATTAAATTTTTCTAAAATATTAATTTTATTATCATACGCAACTGTTACATCCTCTAAAGAAATAAGTGACATAATGTAATGCCCTCCAGTTAATTAATTTATCTTGATTTCGTAAAAAATGTTAGTCCTAATGTCCGTTCAATGACAAACATAAATATAACGGTAAATACCATTAATAAAACGGACATTGCCGCTATTGTCGGATCGAAATTATACTCCACATAATTCAACATTTGAATAGGTAATGTACTTATCCCTGGTCCACTTAAGAAAAGGGAAACATCTACAGTATTAAATGACTCTAAGAATGAAAGAAGAACACCTGCAATAATACCGGAGTGTATATTTGGCAAAACGATAATAAAAAAAGTCTTGAAACGATTAGCTCCTAGACTCATCGCAGCTTCTTCTATGGAAAAATCAAGATTAGCTAAACTAGATGAAATTACTCTAACAATGTAAGGTATCATCAAAATGATGTGACCTATTAGTAAACCAGTAAACATTGGAATATTATAAGAAATAATTAAAAATTTTAATAAAGTAAAACCTAATACAATACCTGGAATCAAAATCGGTGAAATGAAAATGGCATTTAATGTGTTTTTAAACCTAAAATTATATCGGCTTAATGCATATGCTGCTGGTAAGCCTAATAAAAGGGCTATAAAATTCCCTAATAGTGCGATCGTGATACTAATTTTAAATGTTGTCATAAACATACTGACTTCAAATATATTGCTGTACCACTTTAAAGAGAAACCATTAGGTGGAAAGGCTAAATATCTATCAGGACCAAATGAAACGACAATAATGATCAACAAGGGTCCTAATAAGAAAAAATATACAAGGAATGTCATCAATGTTAACAAATAATTTCTTTCATTTTTCACAAATATTTACCCCTTTGGATTGAGTTTTTGTGCTATTTTATTCATTATTCCTATTATGATAAAGGTGGCTACAATCATAATTGTTGCAATAATAGAAGCAGTATACCAATTATTTAACGTGAGAGATTGTTGATATAACAACGTGGACATCACTCGCCTCGACCCACCTAATAACTGTGGCGTTGTATAGGCAGTTAAACTTCCTACAAAAACTAGTACACTACCAACAACTAAACCAGGAACACTTAATGGAAATACGATTTTTATAAATGACGTAAATCTAGATGCACCTAAACTTTGTGCCGCTTTCACTAAGTCATAATCTATATTTTCCATTACTCCTATTAGGGCAATAATCATTAACGGTAAAAATAAGTGTACCAACCCAATCACAATAGCTAATTCGGTATATAAAAACTGAATAGGTTCATTAATAATACCTATTTTTTTTAGCAAGGTATTAAAGATACCTTCTCTTCCTAAAATAGCCATCCAACTAAAGGATCTTACTACTGGACTAATCAACAAAGGAAATACAGCGGCTGCAATAAAAATAAACTTTAATTTTACATTTAATTTTGAAACATAATACGCTACTGGAAAACCTAATATTATACAAATAGTGGTTGTTAATAAGCTAATTCTTAATGTTCGAAATAAAATATTTAAAAAATAATGATCTGTTAAAAATGATCTATACCCTTCCAGCGTAATTCTTCCGTCTAAATAAAAACTTGAAAGAGTAGTGACTAAAATTGGTATAACCATAAAGATTAATAGAAATAGAAAACAAGGTAAGAGAAGTAGATAAAAATATTTTTTATTCAATGAAAATCCTCCTATTTCCCTTAAATTTCTGCAAATCCTTTAGAAAAGGGAGAGAATTCTGTGCACCTTCACGAGAAACGCTTATAGCTGAGGCTTTTATAGCAAATTCAATCGCTTCTATTATTCCTTTTCCTCTACTAATTTCACTAGCAAAAGCTCCAGTAAATGCATCTCCTGCACCTGTTGTATCCCGTGCACGAATTTTATAAGCATTGTATTTAAAGGATTGTCCATTATAAACATACATGACGCCATCTTCACCTAAGGTTAAAATAATGTGTTGATCTTTGATTTCTTTTAATTTTTCTTCTAACGTATCAACCGTACTGTCTGGAAGCTTTAAAAAGCATTGTGCCTCAATTTTATTTAGAATTAAGTAATCGATCTTTTTATATATACTACTTTTCAATTCATGATAAGGAGCAAGATTTACAATAACCTTCTTCCCCATTTTTTTGCATATATCAATGGAATGGTAAATGGTAGATGTAGGTACTTCTAGCTGAAAAACGATGACATCCGATTGGTCAAATAATGAAATATGCTTGTCAATATGTACTGAATCTAGTTTTTCATTAGCTCCACTAACGATAACAATGGAATTATTTCCTCTATCATCAACGGTAATTAATGCGATTCCTGTAGAAGATAAACGCGTCTTTGTTATTCCTTCTATATTAATCGTTTCTTTGCGGAGAGCTGTTTGAAGTTCCTCTCCATAATCATCTTCTCCAACGCAACCAATCATGGAGACACTTGATCCTAACCTTGCTGCTGCAATCGCTTGGTTTGCCCCTTTGCCTCCCGGTAGCTGTTTAAATGTTTTCCCTACACGGGTTTCCCCGATTTGAGGTGTTTTATCTACACGAACAGTCAAATCCATATTAAGACTTCCTACCACTAATACATTTCCGTTCCCCATAAACTTCCCCTACTTTTTAATTTTGATTTAATGTATCTATAAACATATCCATAAACCTTTCATGATCAACCTTTACACTAACATGAATATTGGGCTCTTTATTTAATCTGTTTTGAAAATCACATACCGTTTGTCCATCACAGATTTCACTTTTCGTCTCTATATCAATGTAATATTTTTCTGTTTCTATTAATCCATGATCGATTGCAACGGCTACAGCCAAAGGATCGTGTAATGCACACGCTTTTACCCCATTCCTTTTATAGTATCTGTCTATATAATGGGACGTGCTCGTCTGAACAAATTCATGTATGTCTTTATCTTCTATTTGATTTATATGTTTTTCTCGTAATAATGCTTGCCTTGTAACATCAAGCGTTACTAGCGTTATTGGCAACCCTGAATGAAAAACAGCTTTAGCTGCCTCTGGATCAACGTACATATTATATTCTGCAACAGGAGTTATATTTCCATATTGTTTAACAACTCCCCCCATAACAATAACCTCATCAACATATTGGATAATTTCTGGTTCTTTCTTCATTGCCAAGGCTAAGTTTGTAAGAGGTGCAGTCATAACTAAGGAAACATGATGTTTGTTATTTAATATTGTTTTAATAATGAAATCAGGAGCATATTCTCGATGAGTATCCTCCTTTACCTGTATATTTGTTAATGCTCCCCCTAACCCATCGATTCCATGGACATTATGTTCGTAAATACTCTCTCTAGCTAACGGCTTTGAAGCCCCTCTATGAACACTAATCTCTTTATCCTTCTTTAATAGACTTAGTACTTTTTTCGTATTTATCGTCGCTTTATCTAAAGAAACATTCCCACTTGTGGTGGTAATACCTAAAACATTCAATTTTTTGCTTTTTATAGCAAGAATAATACCTAAGGCATCATCAATTCCTGTATCCACATCTAGAATAACGTTTTTCATACCGTTCTCCTTTTTCATTTTTAACCCTACAAGCTGACTGTCATTCCGGCGTTTATATTTTTCCTAAACTGAATGAATTTCATAAATCATAGCTTTTGTTGAAACGGCTAAATCATCGTCTCCTGACTCCTAGACATCGTTTGGAAAAATTTATACATTCTGGTGTACCTTTTAAGATAAAGGCAAGTGGCCAAAATTTATCTTTATCTTTAAATAAAGGAGCAGTGCCATCAATACGTATTGATGACACTGTATCCTTTTATTTATTCTACAATTTCACGATTCCATCTATCAGTCCAAGCTTCTAACTCATTATTAACTAGCTCCCAATCTAACACGATTAAGCTCTCAATCACGTCTGAGTCATACAACAACCCTTCTGCTTGTTCTTCTGTTAATTCAACAAGTGTGTTACCTGGTGAATTCAAACCATCTATCGCATTCTGTGTTTGTAGTTCTTCACTTAAAGCCCAGTTAATAAATTTCTCAGCTAGTTCTTTATTTTCTGTCCCTTTTACTATATTAATAGTATTCATATAAGCGTAGGCACCTTCATCAGGTATGATTAATTCTGCAGTAGGGACCGCATCAACTATACCGTCGAAAGCAAAGTCCATTGTTGGTCCAATTATTATTTCACCTTGACTAAACATATTTACTAAGTCAGCTGAACCACCATAAAATCTTAAAACATTAGGACTTAATTCTTGTAATTTTTCAAAAGCTAAATCGGCATCAAATGGATCTGCTCCAGCTTGTTTTGCTGCAAAATCCACTACCATCGGTCCAGAAGTAGTTGTAATTTCAGGCATAGCCAGTCTGTTACTAAATTCATCTCTCCATAAATCACCCCAAGATGTTACAGGAGTTTCCGCTGCTGCAGTATCATATGCTAAACCAAACATACCAACTGTATATGCTGGGCCATACTCTTCTCCCAATGGTGCTTGTAGAATTTCGTACATATCTTCAATATTCGGAACATTCGATCTATCAATTGTTTCAAATAAACCTTCTTCTATGGCTTGCATAGCAAAGTAGTCTGATAAATAAATAATATCGATTTGTGAACTGTCTAACCTCACTCTGTTTAAGCGGTCAGAGTTGTTTCCAGTATCAAGAATGATTTCAACGTTATGTTCTTCTTCAAACGGTTCAATGATATTTTTTCGTTCAAGATCTTCATTATATCCCCATGTGGAAATAACTAGTTGTGTTGGTTCATCTGAAGATGATGAATTACTACCACATGCAGCTGCGATAAAAAGAAAACTAATGACAATTATAAATAATAAGTATTTCTTCACTATAAAAACCCCTTTTTTATTTTGATTTGATAATACTAACCTTTTTTTAAGCTTAAGCCTCCTTTTCAAGTTTTTTTGTTGATTCTCTTGGTAGTAGTTCAACCTCATAAGCGTAAGATGTTAGTACAATGTCTTCATTATTAATTTGCTTCATCAAATAATGCAGTGCCATTTTGCTCATTTCATATATAGGTTGTTTTATTGTTGATAGCTCTGGCATAAACGTTTTTGAAAGATCAATATCATCAAATCCAATTACTTTTATATTTTTTGGCACGTATAAATTGGAATCATACAACGCTTTGATAGCACCAATCCCCATCAAATCATTTCCAGCAAATACGCCATCAATGTCCGGATACTTAGCATACAACTCCAATAATGCGCGGTAGCCTCCATCTATACTAAACCCTCCCGGAACGATAAGTCCTGGAGTATATATGTTATTTTTATTTGTTACTTCTTCGTATCCTATTGCTCTTTCTCTTGCTGCATACACATCTAATGGGCCTGAAATATGACCTATTTTTTTACATCCTTGATCTATTAAATGTTGAACTGCCATCGATGCACCTTCACGGTTTTTGCACATAAGCGTTAGAACGTTATGTCCTGGAAATTCTCTATCCAAAACTACGACAGGAATGCCTTCCTCTTGTAGTTTTTTTATTTGTTCAGCCTGTATTGTATAGGAGGCAATCATAATTCCATCGATTCTTTTTTCTTTGAGAATCTTAATGTACTCTGCTTCTTTCTCAGCATTATTATCCGAGTTACACAGGATAACGGAATAGCCTTGTTTAATAGCCTCCGATTCTATGGCGTGAGATATTTCTGGAAAAAACGGATTTAATATATCCGACACTAGTAAAGCGATTGTAGATGTCTTCATTCCAGCTAAACTTCTAGCGATTGAACTCGGTTTATAATTCAAAGCTTTTATTGCATTTAACACGCTATTTTTTGTTGTTTCGTTTACATATCCATTTTTATTTATTACTCTCGAAACCGTTGCAACGGATACTCCAGCCAATTTACTAACATCTCTAATAGTTGCCATCTCGCACCTTCACTTCTAATAGATTATAATCAATTAGGTTTTATGAAAGCCGTTACATAGACTTTTCATAAACCCTTTATTATCTTGCTTTTATTAATATGTAACCGGTTAGATATAAACTAACAAAACAAACATTAGTTGTCAATATAGTTAGAATGTTTTCACTGTTATATAATCTGACAAAATAAAATAAAATTGTGAGGTGAGGGGCGTGGTGGTTCTGGGTGGTTCGGCGGGACGGTTCTTTTGATTCGAATTTGCTGTGACTCGGCGGGACGGTTCTTTTGAGTCATAAAGTCAAACCCCTCCCGGAAATCTCAACAATTTCCGGGAGGGGCTAGCTATCTTCTAGACAGGTGGGTATTTCGATGGACGCATCACAAGAACCGTCCCCATGACCCACGAGTCACTGTGGTGGTTGCTCTAGCCAATTGTTTTCTATCATGAGTGCGGATCCTTTAAGGGCTAGCTTTGATGTGTCTTTTATTGCATTCATATACGTAGAGACTAAATCGCTTCTCATACTGGCTGCCAGTGAGGTAGCGTATTCCGATATGGCTGCAGCTGTAAGAAGTGTCATTTGAAACATCATGAGTTTGTCTGAAAATGGCGCTTCTGTAGACCTGTATACGATTGGTTCCGAAGCCATGGGTATTGGAAGGTCATGTTCCGATAATAATTTTGACATGGCTTTTAGCCTTTTTTCTGTCATTTCCTCTCCCTGCTCCATGAATTCTCTTACTTCTTTAATATCAGCAGTTTGCTTGAAGCCTTTCGTTATTAGTTTTCCAACCATATTTGCTTCAATATTTCCAAAAACATGAGAAATTTCTATGGCATTTAAATCCCTATTCTCTTTTAACAACATCTGTCTGTCTAAGTACTCTTTATCCTCCACAAAATCAACCTCTTCTGGCGGTTCGATGAATGGAGGTTTCATGTAGATGCCTTTTTCTAGCATGAGGTCAGTAACCTCATCATAGCTAGCTACTCCTTCATCTAATCCTTTTTTAAAATAGTTTCTGAGCTCCTTTTCTTTACAGGCAGTATTCATAAAACCGAATACTGCAATTTTAGCTCGCAACATATTTTTTACATACATCAAAAAGAAGGAGTCTGAAAACAAACGTGGTGCATGTATGTTCACGTCTTCATCTGTAAAACCAGTTGGTACAGGAACATTTTCCTTTTCTAATAGGGACTTGCATTCATTAACCAGTTCCATTGAAGTAGCGTTCGTCCGTTGAAGAAAATCCTTCGTATCAGGATCCTCTGTCTGTTCAATAAAATATTTTAGCATACAAATATTGTGAGTTTGGCTCATGTACCCATTCCACAAAGATGCCATTTCCGATGCGTTTATTCTTACATTTTGTGATGCACTCATTTCGCGCCCCCCAAAAACATTGTTGTACATAATTTTTCCAAAATAACGTTTTCTATACGTTTTAATTCCATTCGCGGGGGTTGTTGGGGCCGATGGATTTTGTTGTGTGCTGTTGGATTCGGCGGGATTCGGCGGGACGGTTCTCATGAGTCGCAGCATAAAATACCATGGGTTCTGAGAGTATTCAGGTACGGTGAGCCCATTCACCAGGTGCCTGTGGCACCTGGTGAATGGGTAGCAGAAAAAGCACAGAATTGTTGGATTTTCTGTGCGGTGTAGTGGCATTAGACTCATTAGAACCGTCCCCATGACCTGCTCGTGACCCACGCGTGCATTATTTAGAACTGGCTTTGTTCGAAATAACGCTAGAAAAAATAGGTAATTTCGGCTATTCTTGAAGTAGATAAAATAGGATAAAGGGGATAAGAAAAAGGTGACAACAATTAATTTTCCATTTATTTGTGACTACAAAAATGAAGATCGTTATCGTACTAGCTTTTTCGACCTTGCTATTGAAACGTTCGGTATCCATTTTTCACCATGGTTTGAACGGGGTTGCTGGAATGAACATTATATTTGTTACTCTTATTTGGATCCTGATGAAAAGAACGTGATCGCAAATGTGTCAGTGAATATAATGGATGTTTTGTTGGAAGGCGTAAAGCGAAAGGCCATTCAAATTGGAACAGTCATGACCCACCCTGCTTACCGGAACCGTGGCCTTGCTGCTAGCTTAATGAATAAGGTGATTGCAGATTACGAAAAAACGGTTGATTTTATTTTCCTATTTGCCAACAGCAGTGTTTTACATTTTTATCCAAAATTTGACTTCAAACAGGTGGAGGAGACATTTTTTTCGGTAAAAGTAGACGGGGAAGAAATGGTAAGGTCCAATTATGAAAAAAAAGTAGAGTTCTCAGATTCAATTGTTCCTAATCAATACATAAAAAGTGAAGCAAGCATGGCTCCTGTTAAAAATAATAGTGAACGATTTGGAACCACCCTCCATCGATTAAATATGGATAACGAAGAGGATATTCAATTTCTCCTTCGTTTCTGCGCCGAACGTCGTCCCCTTTCAACTTCCTTTTCTGTTCAAAACGGGGAGCATCTTATGGCTTTTTATTGTTTGTCAGTCCATAAAAATAAGGTATACGTCACTGAGAATAAAGATCTTATCTTAATTTTTCGCATGGATCCGCACGGCACGTGTCATTTATATGATGTGATTAGTAAAGAGAAGGTGCTGTTTGCCGATGTCGTTAGATTGATTTCTACTAAGGTGAGTCTATACGTTCGTGAAGTGGTCTTTCATTTCACGCCTGATTTTGCTGATATATACCCAGATCAACAGGTGCGCCCAGCTGAAGATGATATTCTCTTCTTCCGATCGACGACAACCACCCTCCCCCCTGCCTTCCGCGTACCAGCATTGGCCCGTTCGTAGGTTTTTGCCGTGTGTGAATTCATGGGCAATTCATGGGGACGGTTCTTTTGAGTCAAAGTGTAGAGCACTTGAATGGTTTACATCGTAATCCACCAGGGTACTCGTAACACCGCATCACGAGAACCGTCCCTACGAGTCAGAATATCCACCGCATTCAGCTGACAGAGAAAACTTGATTAATCAATAGTACATGATTTATTTAAGTGATGTTATGCGTTTCTGTAAAAGCAGAGACGCTATTTTACATTACATTTCACCATTAAATCATAGGGAATTAATGGTAACATTTTTTTAGATCCTGTTGAAATGCATAGAGGGATGCTTGCTTAAACCAAAACAAATAAGTATAACTCCTTTGCTCCTGCAAACAGTAACAATGTATGTTTCTGGGAAAATTGAAGACTCCTTTTTTACCTCATATTATACAATTACTCGGTTCCGGGAAGAAAGACGACTCCTATACTCCTGCAAACTATTAAATTGCTGGTTTCTGGGAAGATAGGCTTCTCCTATGTTACCGCAAACATGTATATTACTCTTTTCCGGGAAGATAGAAGCCTTCTATGTTACCGCAAACATGTAAATCACTCTTTTCTGGGAAGATAGACTCCGCATCATGAGAACCGTCCCCATGATTCTTATGATATAATTTAACTTGTTAATTAAACATCGATATGTATGGAAGGGATCAAGAATGATTATGAAACATTTACTACTTTTATTTTTTACAATAATTTTATTAATTGGTTGTGGCAATGAACAAAGTGATGAGCAAACAATTTATGTGGCATCGGCCTCTGACTTATATCATGCTTTAACAGAAATAGGAGATGAGTTTTCCGAGAATAGTGATATTAATATTGAGTTTACATATGGATCAACTGGCTTGTTAACGCAACAGATTCAGGAAGGAGCACCCTTTGATTTGTTTTTGGCGGCTCATGAATCGTACATTGATCGACTAATTGAAAGAGAAGCTGTATTTGAGGATTCAAAAGAATATTATGCCATTGGTAGGATTGTTACCATGTCTTCTAGCGAGGAAAATGTTCCATTGGATAAAGACTATTTATTAAGTCCTGAGGTCCAACATATTACGATTGCCAATCCAGAGCATGCACCTTATGGGAAAGCAGCAAAAGAGACGTTGGAATCGTGGGGAATTTGGGAAGAAATTCAGCCTAAGCTAGTGTTAGGAGAAAACATCAGACAGTCATATCAATATGTGGAGTCTGGGAATGCAGATGTGGGGATTATCGCACTTGCTCTAATGAACAGAACCGAATTTCACTATGAATTAATTGAGGAAGAAGCCCATGAACCAATCTTACAGGCGTTAGGGATACCTGTACAGACTGGGAAAAAAGATTTAGCAAAGAGCTTCATGCAATTTGTCCTAAGTGAAAGAGGACAGGAAATATTGCTAGAGTATGGATTTGATATTCCGTAATGGATACGATTGTTACTCCTTTATGGTTATCCCTAAAAGTTGCAACGATTGCAACGATTATCGCTTTTGTTATGGGAATTCTTCTTTCATGGTGGTTTGCTTTTAATAATAATAAATTAACGAGCTTTCTTTCTATAGTCGTTACTGTACCATTGATTATTCCTCCAACCGTATTAGGATATTATTTACTCCTCCTACTGGGAAGGAGCAGCACGTTAGGTCAAATGGTTGAAAGTATCACAGGACAACCCATTGTTTTTACATGGAAAGCTGCCGTTATTGCTGCAAGCATTGCCGCTTTGCCATTATTAATTAGGCCAATTCAAGCGTCATTCGAGACAATCAACAAAGAAACGATCCAAGCAGCAGAGCTGGACGGGGCTGGTAAGGTTCAATTGCTACGGCACATCATTATCCCCCTAGCATACAAAGGAATTTTAGCTGGACTGGTCCTTGGATTCGCACGAGCAATGGGAGAATTCGGTGCAACATTAATGGTTGCTGGAAACATTCCTGGTAGAACACAGACATTATCTATCGCCATTTACGATGCAGTACAGGCAGACAGAATGATGGATGCTCACGTCATGGTTATTATCTTAAGTCTCGTTACAATCCTATTTTTGTACCTTATTCATCGATGGTTTAAGTAGTTGGGGCATGGGGACGGTTCTTTTGATTCAAAGCATTAGGCCATTATAGAGGATTGTCTAGTGAATGTAACTTTATGAACCTGTGTTGTGGTACACCGCCGACTCATGAGAACCGTCCCTATGAGTCAAAGGAGTGAGTCTGATGGTAGATTGTTGTAGTAATGGTTTAGTGACAGCGAAGGAGATGGTGCGGGAGTGCCCGTCCTGTGAAGGAATTGGAAAAGCTGTTAAGATAATTACGGTGAAAGCAATGCTTAAACCACTTTCTTTAGAAAACTTGAATGGAAATGCTAATCATTCTTTTTGCTCAAATGAAAAATGTGATGTCGTTTACTTTGACACAAATAATAAAACATATGTGAAGTCAGACGTGAAAGTCCCTGTTTTTCAAAAGGAAAATTCAAGGACTGTCCCTGTTTGCTATTGCTTCAATTGGACAAAGGAAAAAATAATAGAATACACAGAGCTAGGACAAGGAACGAAGCCCCTTGAGCATATTAAGGAAAATACGAAAGCAAACCGTTGTGGTTGTGAAGTAAACAACCCTCAAGGAAGCTGCTGCTTAGGAAATGTTACACAATATATAAAAAGCCTTCCAAATTAACGCATTTGGGAGGCTTCTATTTTTATAAATGGCGCCGTCTATTTTTTAACAATAAAACCTGGGAAATGACTGCTAAAATGGGCAATTCCAATAGTGGTCCGATGACCAGCGCTAAGGCAATGAGTGGTTGATCAGGGAATGCGGTCATTGCGATTGCTAAGGCGATCGGCGAATTCCTCGCTAGTGTCGTTAAACTGAGGCTAGTTCGGTCAGCGTACGGAAATTTCATGACTTGTCCGATCTTTTGACCAACCATATAATTTATAACAAAAAATAAAAGGAGAGGTATCATCATTTGCCATATGATCTCTAAGTTGTTGATTACTATTTGCCCTTGAGAGGCAAACATCGCAACAATTGCAAGGCTTAGAAAAACAATTGGCAAGACACTTAATCTATTGATGAGATTCTCCCTTAACACCTGTTTACTTCTCAAGCTAAGTTTTGTCAGCAAGGCCAGCACGAATGGTATAAATAAAACGATTAGAATGCTTTCCAGAAGAAATCCAAGGTCGATAACTCCAGTAGTGCCCCCAAAGATGAGCAGATACACAGGAAGTAACATAATTTGTAATACTAGATTTAATGGTAAGATAGCGGTCGATAAAGCAACATTTCCTCTTGCTATGCCTGTAAAAATTAAGTACCAGTCTGTACAAGGAGTAACCATTAACATGATAAATCCTATATAAAGGGCTGGATTGTCTCCTAAAAAAATCATTGCAAGTAGCCACGCAAAAATAGGTGTCCAAACAAAATTGATGAGAACAGACGTATATGTAAATGTAGTGTTTCTAAACGCGTTTCTTATTTCCTCAATAGGAATTTGTAAGAATGTAATATAGAGCATGGCTACTAATAATGGGACGATAAGGCTTTCGGCATTTGTTCGAATAACCTCCACTTGCCCTATACTAATCCCAATAACCACTGCAAGAAAAATGACAAAGGAATACAATTTCTCCAATAAACTCAATTTGCAACCACTCCAAATAAAAATTCATGGGGACGGTTCTCCCGAGTCGGCCGCCGACTCGGGAGAACCGTCCCCATGAGCCGAATTAATACATACTTAGCTCTTGGATGAATTGGTGGAGGTTTGGGTGCTCGGCCAAATAGAATTCGTCGCCTCTGGAAATGAACACATCTTCCCCTTTATTGGCAATCCAAATTCTTTCTCCTCCCTTTATGCCGATGTGCTGTGAGGAGGATCCATTTGATTCTTCTGGTGGTATTTCAATGATGATCCCTTCGTTCATAATGGGGTGATTGGCTTCGGTTGATTGTCGGATATTCGTTGCAGTATTAAACCATGTAATAATATCGTTTCTCTCTTCATCTGTTGTAGGACGCCATGAATTTCCTCCGTTTTCAATTCCATGACCAAACACAAAGACGACCACATCATCTTCAATTTGCTGATGTGGAGATTGGGTCGAATGCCCTAAAAATAAGAGCAGTACTATAAATAAACAACTGACAGATACCAGTGTGATAACAACCTTCTTCAATATTCTCACCTCAATTTAATCATTGAAATTGAAGTTGACTCCCCTATGAAGCTATGTTTCTCTCTTTTTGTTTAACTACCCTAAAAGGTACTTTCTAATACCACTCCCTTAACGGGGGAGGTTTGTACTACGGCAATAAAAGGATCTAACAAAATCCGCACTAACTAATAAAAGGCCTATGTATATTTAGTTACTTTCGTACTGAAAAATGACTGTTATTTCCTCTAACATTAGTATACCTCTTTATATAAGACGTTCATAGGGGTTAAAAGGTTTCAATACATGGCAACTTTCTAGTGTATACCGTGAAGACGGTGCAGGAGTGAAATGCGGTGACTCCAGCGGGAAAGCAACAGGGGAAGCCCCGACACTTCGGCACGTAAGTGCGAAGTGTCGGGGCTGAGGCGTTGCCCGCGGTAAAGAAGACACTGTGAAGCATGAACAGATGTCGCACTTATGCCTGTGGTGAAAGCGTCCGTATGGAACGGATGAACACCCTTGATAGGAGATTTTCATACTACATGGTGCAATCACTTACATGGAGGTCCACCTCTGAATATGGACTTTGTAGTTTGCTCAAAGCATGCTCAAAAATTATTTTTTAAAAAATAGTTTGTGCATAAAACTATTTGTTTTTTCTCATACTATCTTCATAAGGAGTGTGGAAAAAATGTTGGAACGTTTTGTTATACGGTTTGCAATCGTTTTTGGAATCCTAGCAATACCAACCTTATTTCGTAAGCCTTCTTGGAAACTATGGGTCCCATATTTTTTACTAAATGGCGTTTTGAATCATTTGTTTGATGCCATTTTAGTTAAAACAGGGAAGTTGAAATATCCTGTGCGCTTTCTTCCAAGAAAATTTAAAATTAATTTTGTTTATGATTATATTATTTGCGCTTTTTTATCCGTCTGGTACGGGCAAGCTACGTATAATTCGCGACTTCCGGGAATCGTTGGCAAGCTATTGCTGTTCGGTCTCCCCCAGTCTACATATGAAATCTGGGGCGAAAGAAAGACAAAATTGCTTAAATTTCAGGGTAATTGGGATTGGGTTCACTCTGCATTCGCTGTGTTCATCGTAAAAATTTTAACTCGTAGCATTCTCGAAGTAATCAAACGGGTAGTCCTTCCAAAAATAGATGAGAATGTTGCTGGGGATGAACGTGGGTGATCTATGATCGAATTTCCTCGTTCTATGAGCAGGTTTCCGCCTCCTATGAGCAAGTTCCACGGTTCTATGAGCATTTCCGCTTTCTATGAGCAAGTTTCCGCTTTCTATGATCAAGTTTCAACGTACTATGATCCGGTTTCCACTTTCTATGAGCAGGTTTCCGCCTCCTATGAGCAAGTTCCACGGTTCTATGAGCAGGTTCCACGTTCCTTTATGCATGTTCGCCGATCCGATGAGTAAACTCCCCCCTGGTTCCAACTAGTTTCCCTACCTTAAACTTAGTTCGGTGAATGGCTGGTGTCCATTTTTCCCTGCATTATTTCTTGTCATGTTTTCCTCTCCCCTGCTTATGGATAGGTATAAAGGGCGTTTGCAAACGTTCGGGGAGGAATTGGATTATGACGAAGACTTCTGGGAGAATTGGCAATCCGTTGACCGTGATTGGTTTGTTCGCTGGCCTTGCTGAGGTGGCGATGCTGTCAGCGCTTGCTATTGTTGACGAGAGTTTGCAGCCGATTTTCATTCTGTTTGTCATCGGCTTTCCTATTTTGCTCGTCGTCCTGTTTTTTTTGACGCTGAATTTCAACCCTAAGGTGCTCTACGCCCCTAGCGATTATGAGGACGAACGGCTTTTTGTAAAAACGTTGAATCGGATTAAAGTGGATCCTTACGCGAATGAAAAACAAGGAGCTGATGAGGAAAAAATTGAGTCATTCCATAATCAAACATTTACAAATAAGGTCATCAACATCGACAACAAGGAATTTCGTAGCTGTCATTTTGATAAATGTACGTTAGTGTATAAAGGTGAGGGCTACTTCCACATGGAGGACTGCAGCTTCCATCATGTTTCCTGGAATTTTGAAAAAAATGCAGCGCAGGTCATTAACTTTTTATCGACTATGTACATGGAGTACGGTGACACTGGCAAGGAAATTGTGGAGGTCACGTTTAGCAATATTAAGAACGGACTGTATCACAGCATTGCCAAAAGCGAACGCGGGAAAAAATAAAGCTGCATCCTCATTTCCACTGGAGCATTCGTGAATGCTGCACAGGTTATAACACCGCAAACGCTAGATTGGTGCTAGCGTTTGCGGTGCGGGGTGTGGGTCTATGAGTTGTTTATCAATCGTAGCCGCCAGTGGCTTCTGGTAGTGCACGGTACTCTTCTTTTGTAAAAATAATGTCTAGAATGATATATTCCATTGTGTCTTCCCATTTATTGAGGGCTCTCGATGTGCAAGATGTGTCCCACTCTAAATTGTACTGCTCACCATCTACGGTCATGGTGAGTTCGTATCGGTTATACGGGTCCATGCATGGGGAGCCACTTTCTTCTTCTGGCAAGCTTAGAACGTCCACACTTCTAAATTTTTCGTAAATTGCCTCCATTTCTTCATTGGAAAGTTCCATGTCTGTTGTTGCGGTTCCATCTTGGATTAAATCTTTGGTGAACGTGTTGTCATACGTATTTAACTCATTTGCTGCTGTTATCCCATATTTTAAGGAAAAGGCAAAGTCATCCGGTTTTTCTTTAGGAAAGACATTTGCTGTTGAATTACACGCGCTGAGAAGGATCAACGTTGTAAAAACAAATAACAGTTTTCGCATATTATTCCCCTTTCGATTCCTGTTTCTATAGTAGTCGTTAATTCTGGTTCAAAGGTTTCACTTCTTTTCTTAGAGTAGACTCCCCATGCAAGTGGAGATTTGCACCATGGGGGATGAAAATTTTCTATCTAGCGGCTTCATTCTTACCGTATTTTTGTTTTTCCATCATTTGCGGTAACAATGGCGACCTTCTATACGCCTGCAAATCTCCTTTTCCCTTTTGCAAGCTTATTGGCGACCTTCTATACGCCTGCAAATCTCCTTTTTTCCTTTTGCAGGCTTATTGGATCGCTTCTATACGCCTGCAAATCTCCTTTTCCCTTTTGCAGGCTTATTGGCGACCTTCTATACGCCTGCAAATCTCTTTTTTCCTTTTGCAGGCTTATTGGATCGCTTCTATACGCCTTGCAAATCTCCTTTTCCCTTTTGCAGGCTTATTGGATCGCTTCTATACGCCTGCAAATCTCCTTTTCCCTTTTGCAGGCTTATTGGATCGCTTCTATACGCCTGCAAATCTCCTTTTCCCTTTTGCAGGCTTATTGGCGACCTTCTATATTCCTGCAAACCTTCTTTTTCCGATTTGCGGGCTTATTGGATCGCTTCTATACGCCTGCAAATCTCCTTTTCCCTTTTGCAGGCTTATTGGCGACCTTCTATATTCCTGCAAACCTTCTTTTTCCGATTTGCAGGCTTATTGGCGACCTTCTATATTACCGCAAACCTTCCTTTTCCCTTTTGCAGGCTTATTGGCGACCTTCTATCGTATTTTCAGGGTAGACCGCCTATGTAAGAAAAACTTTCACCATGGAGGATGAAAATAATTATTTTTGTCGATACTTCATTTTGCTTTCATACCGTGTATTTTCAGGGTAGACTTTATTATTAAATTAGTAGTTTCCGGATGAGGATTGTTGCTGAAGGGGTGGGTGACGGGAGATAGAGTATGGGTCTCTATCTTCCCTTTTGTGGCTGTGTCTATGTTTACACAAATGGTTATTGGGGTTGGGTTTCGAGCTTTTGTACGAATTTGTAGTAGCCGAGGATGGTGAGGAAGAGGATTGGGTCGAATAGGATGGAGTAGGTGAATTTCCACCAGCCGTAGTGGAAGTAGCCCCATGGGTGTGGGAGGAGGGCGATTAGTTCGTAGATGAGGATGGCTAGGACCCAGATGGTGATGTATTGGATGTGTTTGGTGATGGGTTGTTTGAGTGGGTACCAGTTTAGGAACATCATGTTGACTGGGGCGATGAGTAGTGTGTTTGGGAGTAGGCCTGCCCAGTCGATGTTTTTGGTGAAGTACCAGTAGCCGTGATATTTGTAGTCGACGATGATGTCGAAGGTTTGGATAAGTGCGATGGTGAACATCCAGATGTGTAGGATTTGGTTGCCTGTTAGGCGTTTGTTTGTTTTGAAGGCGATGGTGTTGAATATTATGATTGCTAGTATGAGTCCGATCATTGTCATTTTCCTTTTTTGTTTAAGGTGCCCGGGGTTGAGTGGGATTATGTATGGTGAGATTTTTGGGTCTATGAGCCGGTTTTGGTGTTCTATGATCGGATTTGGGGATTTGGGGATTTGGGGATGGATTTTAGGTCTATGAGCAAGAGTCGAAGTTCTATGATCGGGTTTGGTTTTTGGCAGGAACATTGGGGGCTTCTTATGTTACTGCAAACCTGCTTTTCTGTGTTTGTAGGTTTTTGTTTCTATGGCTTTCTGCGGCTCTAGGTTCCTGCTTAAAATTAGCAAATTTGGACTTTACCCTTTTGAAGGGACATTGATTGCTTCTATTTTACTGCAAACCTGCTTTTTCCCTTTTGCAGGCTTATTGG
This sequence comes from Evansella sp. AB-P1, assembly GCF_029688925.1. Taxonomy (GTDB): domain Bacteria; phylum Bacillota; class Bacilli; order Bacillales; family Salisediminibacteriaceae; genus Evansella. The sequence continues at coordinate 30,773 of NZ_JARUKY010000018.1, read as the reverse complement.
CTACCCTCTATCTTCCTGCAAATCTTCTTTTTCCCGTTTGCAGGCTCATTGGCGGGCTTCTATCTTCCTGCAAATCCTCTTTTACCCTTTTGCAGGCTTATTGGACGCCTTCTATCTTCCTGCAAACCTGCTCTTTCCCTTTTGCAGGCTTATTGGCTATGCATTTGCTGATTCTAAGGCTTGCTATAGCTCTAGGTTCCTGCTTAAACTTAGCAAATATTGTTTTGTTGACTTCCTTTTTAATAAAAACCACGTCTACCTTACCTCAAATACCATTTTCACCGTTTGCGGGAATATTGGTGGCTTCTTTATACTGCACTATGAGCAAGAGTGGGAGTTCTATGAGCAAATTTTCAAAATCCATGATCAGTTTTTCCACTTTCTATGAGCATTTCCATTTTCTGTGATCCTGTTTCCTCGTTCTATGAGCAGGTTTCCGCTTTCTATGAGCAAACAAACTACCCCATCATTGACAGAGTCCTCCCCTCCCCACTAAACGGATGCGCTATTTTAAGATATCTATTGGTACGTTTAGTAGGTTCCATAATATGATGCTGCAGATAATTGTAAGGGCCCAGGCTATGATTGGGCGGTGATGATGGATTTTTATAATAACAAATAACATAATGTCGAATACGAAAGACCACAATAAGTTCCAGCCGTTGTGATGCTCGATTAGACCCATTTTTAGATCAAACATCTCTAATCCGATGTAAATGATGACCCAAAGTGAAATCCAGGCAGTTCCCTTAGCCATACCTTTTGGAAATTTTCCGAGGAAAATGAGCACTGTTGCCGGGTATCGCAACAGCATAAACGAAAAAACTAAAAATGTATCATACTTTAATAAAGGGATTCTTTCGTCGAACTCCCATAGTGTGTAATCGTAAAAGATGTAATTGTACGCTAGGTCTCCGAGGATGAAGAATAGTATTGTTGGATAATATTTCTGCCAATTTCTCCAATCTCCCCACTTCCATGCTGCTAGTACAAACAATAGTTTTATTGATAAGTGGATCATGATGTCCGCCCTTTTTCTTTACGACTTTAATGTGATTTAAGCTTTATAAATGTATTTTCTCTAAATTTCTTTTACATAACATATCCTATTTTTTAACAAATATTTATGCTTTTTGTTGGTGATGGTCTTCGGTAGTTTTGCCACTTTCTTCGATCCATTTCTTAAATATGTTACCTAAGATAAGCGTTACTATATGAATAAATGTTAATGGGTACATGGATTTTGCTCTTATTACTCCTAATCTAAATAGAATTCTATCCACTCCTAATACTGCTATCATCCATAAAACCCTTGCCCACTGACTGCACTTTATTATGGTCCATGTTCGAATAAAGGCAAGAATGCTAACATATGTTGGGATAATTTTTATTTGTTTTTTCATGGAGTAACCGAATCGTATTTTTCCTAGAACCTCTAATATAAAAATTCCATTGATACATATGAAGTGGAAAATATTATATAAGGATATAATTTTAATAGGTGGATTATCGCTTTTTAACAGCTGCCACCATTTATCGGTGATGAAAAAATATACTGGGATTAGAAGAAATGTATATGTTTTTTTCCACCACTTACGTTTGTAAATTCCTAAAAATTCAAATATGCTTTCTACGGCAACAAAATAAAGGGTAAAAAGCCATTTCACTTTCCATCCTAGCTGAAAGGCTGTAATAAATAGTGCTGTGAACGGAACATAAATCGCTTGGGACAGAGTAGCCCCCAATACACTATCTAGGTGCTTGTTTCTTAAAAATTTCGGTCTATACGTATACCCTCGGAAAAATGAAAGTACAAAATAGTCAAAAATAAAAGCCATACCCATAATGGAGAAGAGTAACACAGATAGTGATTTTCTATCCTTCTTTTTATAGAAAGTGAAAATGAGCATTGCGGAGTGGAAGATAAACAAAATGATATACGGATATTTGTTCCATTTTTTTCTACGAATAAACATAAAAAAACCCCTATTCCGTAAATGGATTAGGGTTAGTATTCGTCAATATAGGGCATTTCATTAAATTTTTTTTGACAGTATTGCGTTCTGGACCGGAAAGCTTATTTCCCAATTAAATGAGTAATAGTGAACGTGCTAATTCGTCTCGCTTTTTATTTTTTCACTAATGAGATCCTTGATGTAATCATAGTCGATGGACTGTGCTTTGTCGGTGTAGAAAAAACCTTTGTATCTGATTGTATCGTTCGAATTAATGATAAAATCTTTCAGTCGCTTCCTTTTTTGGTTGTAAATGGTCGTTCGGAAACTATAGCCCATGTAGCCGAAGGAGGATTTCCCCTTTTGAAAGGTTACGGCATTTAAGTTCGTTATGATGTGATCGATCTGGTCTTCATCAGTAATCTCAATATCGTAGCCAGTATTTCCGTCAAAAATTGTTATTTTAGATACTTTATTAGGCTCCATGCTCACGACACTGTGAGGAATATATGTCATGGCAAACGCCAGTAGGAGTACGATTGGAATAAATATAAAAATTCGCTTTTTAGCTTTATCGTTCATTTTGGTTAATAGGAAGAAGGTAATAAAAATTGCAATGACTAATAGAAAAATAACTGGTAAAAATAATTCGATGTTCATCTTACATCTCTCTTTTCTGTTTTATTTTACCCCTCTTTTTAACACCCCTAGATTTCCGAAAAAAATTTTATTAGTTTCAAAGAAAGGTTAAAAGACAAAACAAGCCTATCATGGTGCCATATCTTATTGGAATTGTCTTTTCTTTCTTTTTGAAATTACCTTTTTTAATATCAATGGTTAGGACGACGAGGAAACCAATTATTAATGAAAACGTGAGGATATCTGTTTGTGAAAAAAGCTGAAACATTATTCCAGTAAATAAGACGATGGTTACTAAGAAGGCAATAATTCCTGGAATGTACTCTACTTTGAATTCTAGTTTTTTCATTTTTCTCCTCCATGAGTTTTGTGAAGGTTTATATTCCATTCCGGTGAAAAATTAATAGATGCTGCGACTCTTGGTTTAAACGATCGTTTAATCGGTCTAACATTATTATGGATTAGTAGGTCAGCTGGACAGGAGGCTGTTTTGTATTGGAAATACGATATTTTGTCATTCTATTCCATGCCATTGATTTACAATTCTATATTGCGATCATTCATTCCTTCTTTTCTAATGTTGGAAATTGAAAGTTTTGCTACGCAAAACCAGCAAATATTGTTTTTTTCTCATGGTCCAGAACACCTACAACAACTATTGAGCTTCGGAAAGGAGAAAAAATATGTTTTGTGGGGGCTCATTTAGTTTTCTATCTTACTGCAAATGGGCTTTTGCAACGTTTGTAGGCTTATTGGCTGCACTCTATATGCCTGCAATTCGCCTTTTCTCCTTTTGCAGGCTTATTGGCTACCTTCTATATGCCTGCAAATGGGCTTTAGCAACGTTTGCAGGCTTATTGGCACCCTTCTATATGCCTGCAAACCTCCTTTTTCCGTTTGCAGGCTTATTGGCTGCACTCTATATGCCTGCAAACCTCCTTTTTCCTTTTGCAGGCTTATTGGCTATGCATTTGCTGATTCTAAGGCTTTCTGAGGCTCTAGGTTCCTGCTTAAACCTAGCAAATATTGTCTTGTTGACTTCCTTGTTAATAAAAACCACTTCTCCCTTACCGCAAATCCCCTTCTCCCCTATTTGCAGGAACACTGGCACCACATTTATTCCCACAAATCCTAATTTGCTGGCAATTCGGCAATTCCAGAAAGATCAAGGAAGGACTTCCTCATCGATCACCGATCCACACCAATTTTTACAGAACGATCGATTAGCATTTGGTAGCCATAAATGATAAAGGAAAAAGCAAAGTATGTTAGGAATACGAGATGATTGTTGAAGTTCTTTAGCTTGTATACGTTATACTTTTGCATGATCGTACTTAATGGGTAGGCTAGCAGCAAATTCATGAACGAATTAATCCCAATATAACGAATGAATTTTCCATAGGTCAGATGAAAGATCCAGAGTGTTCCGGCAAAAAATGGTCCGAAAACAAAGCTAAAATCATTCCATACTCTTTCCCAGAGGCCACCTTTTATTGACCAAAATTTGTAAGGAATAGCCAATGCACAGACGAATAAGACAAGTGTTGATGTAAAAATAGAAACAGGTAAATATTTTTTTAGTGATGTTTTAGGCAAAAAAATCAGTGAGATTATAGAGATCGTAAAAAAGCATAGTCGTACAATAGCTGGAATCTTCATTCATAACAGGCTCCTTTTTCTTTTTATTATTCGTTGGTAAATAAAAATGTATCCAATATAATTTTCAACTAAATTTGTTCGAAATTCCTCCAAACTCTAAGACAAAACCACAGGAACTATGTATTAGAAGCATTGTATAAATATGCACCTTTCGTTTAAGGCACTATATCATTTTGAATACAATTTTATTTTTGGTAGATATTATTATCATTAAGATACTAGGACTAGGAGAGGATACCCTATGCCGGAAATGAAAGATATCCGTTTGACAGCTTCTGAACTAGCCGTTGTTTGGAGTAGCTATCAAAACAACAGTATGTCTATTTGCGTATTGAACCAATTTTTACAACATGTAGAGGATCAAGATATTAAAGAAATATTAAAGTTAGCACTTACTATATCCGAACAAAGTTTGCAAAAATCAATTACTATTTTAAAAAATGATGGTCAGCCTTTACCAGTTGGATTTATGGGAGAAGATGTTAGTGGTAATGCTCCCCGCTTGTATTCCGATGCCTTTTATTTGTATTACCTAAAGAATATGGCGAAGGTAGGGTTATCGGTGTATGGAGTAGCATTGGCAACCTCTGCCCAGGGTCATGTTCGGGATTTTTTAAGTAAAGCTATTCAAGATTCATTGGACCTTTATAATAAAACTGCAGATGTATTGTTAAGCAAGGGGTTGTTCATTAGACCACCGTATGTTTCAACATCCAATAATGTAGATTTTATTGACGACAAAAGCTATTTAGGTGGGATTCTCAATTTAGGGAATAATAATAGACCGTTGAATGTGGTAGAGATAACACATATTGGGTCAAATGTGGAGGCAAATGCCATTGGAAGTGCCTTACTTACAGGGTTTGCACAAGTGGCACAATCTAAAAAGGTTCGAGAGTACTGTACTACTGGAAAAGAGATTGCGAAAAAGCATATTCGAGTCTTTTCTAAAATGTTAACGGATGATGATATTCCATCCCCGATGCCGTGGGACCTTCAAGTGACCGATTCTACTGAATACACTTTTTCAGATAAATTAATCATGTTCCATTCTGCTTTAATTATTTCATCGAGCATTTCGAACTATGCTACTGCTTCTGCAGTTAGTTTAAGATCAGATATTATTGCGAACTATGTTCGTCTATCTGCTGAATCTGCCCAGTTTGGAAAGGACGGAGCTGATATCATGGTCAAAAATAAGTGGATTGAGCAGCCGCCGCAAATTCCGAACCATAAGAAACTCGCGAAGGAAGATTAGAGAAAGGACGCCATTCCTCTGAACGTGTGTTTTTGGTCTTTGGTCTTTGGTCTTTGGTATATGCTCTGTGATCTTTGGACACTGACGCACTTCAAACATTCATGCTCATCCTCCATCTTCCTTCACATGTTATGTTATGGGTGGTGAATCTCTAGCTTGTGCCAAATCGCCTTCCAGTTTTTTTTATGAATCCGTTGTTCATATATTTCTGTCCGTTCTGTGGTTTCTGTAAAAAATGTTGTTGGCTTTACTTGTAGTTGAATGGCGTCTTCTATTCCACAAGGCGCTGCTAAAATGACCTCCCCTTCCTCATTAAGCTTTGCGCCAAGAGCCGTTGCTGTCTCTGGAAATTTAGACATGGCATCAACGGAGTCTTTGTAAGGAGGGAGGTTATTTCTTTTGTGCATTCGCGCTTGATTTTTTACAGACCAAGGGGTTTCAGGGAGGATAGAACATAGCTTAGCTTCCAACTCCTTTTCATGTTGTTCGTCTATATTTTCAGGATCAAAATAGATGACATCGACGTCTGGTAAGGGAGTGCGAGTTGGAAAACCGTGCAACGTGTCCCAAATTTTTGAACGGACGAAACCAGCACATACCCACCAATCGGGAAGGTTTAGTGTCTTAGCAGCACGGAGAATCTCCATCATCTCTTCGTCTTCCTCTATAATTTCAATGACGTCTTTTTCGTTTTTTAGCATCAATTAAATCCCCTCCCTCTATCTAATATTCATTCTATCATTACTTTAATAGTTGCAAAAAACTTTAGTGATAGGTACTTCATATGACTGTTAATCTTCTTTAGCAATACGTTTCTAATTTTCACCAAACCATTAAGATAGATTTCTGAAGCATATCCCCAACTGATCACAAACATTAATCCGAATTTCCCGCAATATAAAGGCTTCATTAGGCTTTCATACATATCCGCAAATAATTAAAGACATACTAACTATTATCTTGTTTTAGGAGGATAGGATGGCGATGAAATGGCTCAATTTCTTTCATAGAAAAGGAACTACAACAGATGATACTCGTGTACCTGTTCATGCTGGATCAATGTCCAATGAAAAAACGAATTATATTGGTCTTGAGCAGGGCATTACTTACATAAAAGATTCCTTTTCAACTACAGACGATTTAATCATCAATAACAAGCTTTTTCATGAAAAAAAGCTTGTCACGATTTACCTTGATCCCTATTTAGATAAAGATCTCTATCAGAAAGCTATTTCTCTCCTTTCCCATGATAACGAAGCTGCGATGACGGACCAGCTAAAAAAGAGTTTTGATGTTTGTCCCACATTAGATTATGCTATTCAGAAACTATTGGATGGAAAATGCGTCATTCTTTATGAAGGGGTACCACAGCTATTTGTTGTGAATGTTCGTTCTTCTTTTCATCGAGGTGTTGATGAACCTATTAATGAACGGATTGTTATTGGGCAGCATGAAGGTTTCGTGGAAAGCTTAAAGGTGAACCAGCAATTACTTCGGAAGAGAATAATCCATACTGATTTGATTATTAAAAATATGACTATTGGGACAAAAACGAATACGTCTGTTTCTATTATTTATGTGGAGGGTCTGGCCGACTCCAAAGTCGTGAAGAAAATATGGAATGAACTAGATTCTCTTTCTATTAGTAGTGTGGAAAGTAGTGGCGCTGTCATGCAGTTGATAGAGGAGCATAGTTTTTCCCCATTTCCACAAATGTTGAATACAGAACGACCCGATCGGGCTGCTGCAAATTTAATGGAAGGTCGAATTGTTTTAATGTTTGATGGTTCTCCTAGTGTCTTAATTCTGCCCGTGTCATTGTTCACCTTTTTTCAGTCTCCGGATGATTATAATACACGATGGATAATGGGGTCCTTTTATCGTGCAATTCGACTTGCTAGTTTCTTTATTGCCGTTACATTCCCAGCTTTCTATATTGCCGTAGTATCCTTTCATCCCGAGGTTATTCCATCGGGCTTAATATTAATTGTAAAGCAGGCTGTAGATGATATTCCTTATCCTCATATTGTTGAGGCATTTATTATGGAAATGACGCTTGAGTTATTGCGAGAAGCTAGTATCCGACTACCTAATCCTATTGGCCAGACGATTGGTATTGTTGGCGGGTTGGTCATTGGAGACGCTATTGTAAGAGCTGGACTCGTTTCCAATATTATGATCATTATTGTTGCCATTACTGCCATCTCTTCATTTGTTGTTCCTTCCCATGAGATGAGCTCGTCCATCCGGTTGCTTCGATTTCCCATGATGTTTTCCGCTGCCATCTTTGGGTTTGTAGGGATCGTTTATTTTTACTTACTCTTAATCATCCATTTATGTCGATTAGAATCCTTTGGAACTTCCTATTTGTCCCCTCTTGTTCCATTAAAATTAGAAAAGCTAAAGGATTCCTTTATTCGATTCCCTACGTGGTCCCTTAAAAACTTCCGTCGTCCTGGGAATAAAAAACGTAAATCAGCTTTTAAGGAGTGGGATGATTTTGCGTAAAAATCAAGCTATCGTTCCCCCTTATCAGCTTTTCACATTCATGGTCGTGACGCAAATGGGTGCAAGAGGACTGTCACTTCCATTCAATGTGTTTACCGTTTCAGGAAGTGATGGATGGATTTCTGTTATACTTTCTGGACTGTTTATTCAATCGAATATTTTCCTATTATGGTTTATTTGTCGAAAGTACCCTACAAACACTTTGTTTGAAATTACGAAAAAATTGTTAGGAAAAATAGTAGGTAATTTCCTAAACACTTCCTATATTGCTTTTTTTATTACTACCGCAATTACAACGTTAGTTATTTACACTAGTTTATTGAAAGAGTGGATTCTTCCATATACGCCTAATTGGATCCTACTCCTTTTGTTTATATTTATCTGTTCCTACCTTGTGAGAGGTGGGATAAAATCTATTGCTAGCTTATATTCAATCTTGTTTCCACTAAATATCCTTATGGTCATTTTTCTAGCTATAGCTCATAAAAATGCCCATTATTTATTTGTCTTACCTATTGGAAACGAAGGATTAGAGGCCATTGTTCTTGGTGCAAAAGAAGGTATTTACGCTATGACAGGGTATGAATTACTGATCGTTATTTACCCTTTTATCCAAGGACAAGCAAAGGATAAGCTAAAAATGATGACACTATCTAACATATTCGTAACTACCGTCTATACCTTTGTCACGTTTACGAGTATCGTCTATTTCAGTCCACAGGAATTTCTGTTAGTACCAGAGCCAGTCCTTTATATGATAAAAGAGTTTACATTTATTATGATTGAACGAGTTGATTTGTTTTTCTTATGCTTTGTTATCTTTTTTGTTGGGGCAACTTACAGTAGCTATCTTTACGCATCTTCCATTGGGTTAGCATCGTTAATGAATACCAAAAAAATAGAGTGGATCATCCCCCTCGTTGCAGCTACTACAGTTGTTGTAGGTTCTATTCCAAAAAATGACCAATCCATTCAAGAGTGGGTAAAACTATTTAGTAATATTTCTTTTCTTTTTATCTTCGTCTTCCCTGTCATTCTTTTCATGTTCTCATTTTTTAGAAAAAATCATGCTGGAGGATAGCCATGCGACGGAATCGAATCCCATGTTTGTTCATTTGTATTATTGTTTTTTGTACAGGGTGCTGGGATCAGACATTTCTCAAGGATCAATCACTCATCACGGCAATTGGCTTTGACAAGAGTGAGGAAAATGGTCAGTTACTAATGTCCGTTGCCATTCCTATTATTGATAAAGAGAAAATAAATGAGCTTGTCTATTCACATGTGGGGACTTCTGCTAGAAATGCGAGAAGAAGCATTGAACGTTCCACTCAAAAAACGTTAGACCCTTCTAGAAATAGGGTGATTATTTTGAGTGAGGACCTGGCAAAACAAGATATATATTCTTTGTTGGATAAATTTTATCGTGACCCGCGAAGCTCACTTATTGCGAAAATCGCTGTTTCTGAAGGAAACGTAAATGAATTATTAACTATTCCTTTGACTAACCAACCGGAAATTAGTCAATTTATTACTGAGTTAATAGAAGGTGTGGAAAGAGAGTCTCTTGCACCCGTGCAGAATCTCCAGATTATTTGTCCACTTATGTTTGATCCTGGTCACGATTTTTCCGTTCCCTTATTGAGGCCAGGTAAAAACACCATTGACTCTGCTGGACTAGCATTGTTTGACGGTACCAAAATGACAGGAAAACTAGATTCAAACGAAGCAATGGTTTATTTAATGCTAGCAGATGAATTAGGAAAAATAACATCCATCACCCAGAAGGTCCACGACGAGAAAACCCCTGACCAAAACAATTACATTACCTTTCGAATCAATGAGCTTTCAAGAAAGCTACATGTTGAACCAAAGGATAATGGTGAAGTAGCTACAACGTTGGATCTACATGTGAAAATAGCCGTATCGGAATATCCTGTGGATGAACTTCAGGAGGAGGAAAAAATTGATGAATTAACATCTACAATCTCAGAAAACCTAACCACCTATTCAGAAAACATTTTAGATAAAATCCAAGCTGCAAACTTTGACGGACTTGGTATTGGTCGCCACGTTTATGCCCATCACCAAGACTTTTGGAAAAACTATAAATGGAAGGAAATTTATCAAAACGTTCAATTTACCGTTAACATGGAAGTGGAAATTGTTGAATTTGGGATTATTAATTGATTGCGTACTAGCTCGTTCATTGATTGCAAATTTGCTTGCGAATTACTTTGCACTGTACTTTCCATGGAATGGATGGGGAAATGATCATAGACATGGGGAAGTTGCTCATAGAACAGCGAAACTTGCTCATAGAACTGCGGAAGCCGATCATAGAATGGGGAAATGCTCATAGAACAGCGAAACTTGCTCATAGGATGCCGTCTAGACGACTGCAATGCTATGAAATCATGTAATGCTCGGTATAAAACTAGCTAATTTTATTCCCAAAATGGAAGGATACATAAATACGGTGAGAAAGGCTATACACAGTTGGAAAGTTCACGAATAAAATGTAAGATAGAAGTGCTTTTTTTGTTGGTTTGATGGTTATTTCTGTGGTGTACGTATGTAGCTTCTTTTTGCACAAAAATCTTGCGTTAGTTAAGGACTGGGAAGGATGTCTAATGAGCTTCAGCAGTTAATTGGGCAATGGGTTGCTTTGATTGGGGTGATCGTTGCTGCAATTGGACATACAAAAAGGTTAACGAATAATGAGGAATTGAATACGGAGCTTCGTTTGATTGGACGAGGAATTCAAGGGTCTGGGAATGCTCTCCAAGCGTTAGGGGAAACGGAAGAACCCTTCGTTGAGATCGGGAACTGGATTCAAGCAACTGGTGCTGGAACTACGTCCTATGCTGCTTTTAAGCGGTTAATTGGTGAAGAGCTGGAGAGCTTCAATAATGAATTCCTAGGGTCTACTTTACAAGCTCTTGGTGCCAATGTTTCCGCTATCGGCAAGGAAAACAAGGGTAGTCATCCTGTTCGAATTTCAGGAAATATTATTCAGTCCCTTGGGAACATTCTACAGTCAATTGGTGTTGTCTTTATTTTGGCCACCAAAAAGGAAAAGGGCGAAGTGCTTCGCGTTATTGGACCGTGGATCCAGGTGTTCGGTATTGCATTGCAGTCCATTGGGGCAACGATTGATTATGAGAAAGAGATGGAAAATAGTTAATAGGATGATTGGTTTTCGTCATGGATCTAGTTAGTTGAATGATAGCTTTTCGTTATGGATCTAGTTAGTAGGATGATAGCTTTTCGCTATGGATCTAGTTAGTAGGATGATAATTTGTCGGAAGTATTTCTAGTAGGGTAATAATTTTTCGGAAGTATTCTTAGGATGATACTTTTCGTGAGTGTTCCAGTTAGTAGGATGATAGAATTATATAGTTTCCGATAAAAAGGATGGTGTAGACGGCCGCTACTAGGCTGATAATGCTGATGGAAAAGGTTCGTAGTTGTCCTTTCTCCCCTACTAATGCTGTTATGAGGGAAATGGCGAGACCAGTAAATAAGATGATGGTGCCTGATTGTCCGTGAACATCTACGAAACCGAGAACGATGATGGTTAGCATGATGGAAGTGAGGGATGCTTTGGATAGGTAGTTTTTCATCATTTTATCCTCCTATCTTAGAAAAACTTGGCTTGAGGCCGTAGGCGAAAGTCAAGTTTTTCGTTTGTTTTGTTCGTGGTATAGGTGCAGGTTGCTGTATTTGAAAGGCTGTTGTTCACTTGTCAGCTTGGTTTGGTGCAGGGGGCTTTTGTTTACCCGCTACTGTTGTGTCTTCTGATTTATTTACATAATAGTAGATTAGTAGGGCTATGCCGAGAATCAGGAAGGCTGGGGCGAAGATGTTGTCGGTGAAGGTGTTGATTTCTGGTAGGGGGATTTCGCCTGTTCGGCCTCCTGCGTGCCAGCCGGCTATAAAGGTGTTGCTTGCGATCATGGATGCGGCTCTTTCGATGGTGTAGATGATGGCGGATAGGATGATGAGGATGGTGCCTGTGATTTTATAATAGTTCATGTTGGTTGCTCCTTTTTTGGTAGATATTAGGTGTGATGCTGTTGTTAATTTTTACCATTATCCTGTAGAGGCAGAGGAAGTGAGTTAATATAGGGATTTGGGCGGTGTTGGTTTTGCTGGTAGGGTTGATGCTAGGATGAAGTATGGGATGAATAGTCCTGGTGTTAGGAGGAATATGAGTCTGACGCTTAATGATGAGATGCCGAAGAATTCTGCGATTCCGCCGCAGACGCCGAATAGAGATTTGTCTGTTGCTGATTTTTCTAGTTTCATTGTGGTGGAACTCCTTTCGTTTGGGTTTTGTTTGGGTAAAAATAGGGTGTAACTGTTGTGCTTATTAAGATGACATGAGCATGATGATGATTGGTGTGACTAATAGAACAGCGATGCAGCTCATGAGTACTTGGGTTACTTTTTTCGGGAGTTTTTGTCGTTCTGCTCCTTTGTACCAGCCGCTGAATTGGAGTTTATTTCTGTATAGGATGAAAATGATGATTAATACGGCTGGAAATCCGATCATGCCGTATGTTTCTGTGTTGACGCCTATGAATGCGTAGGTTCGTTGTACGATGGTTCCTAGTAAGGCTGAGACTATGAAGATAATGAGTAGGACACGAATATATTCCAATATTGGTCTCATTTTGTTTTCACCTCGTTTTTTGTTCATTATGTAATTTAATGTTGCGTTGTGTTGCATGATAAGTGATAGTGACTTTATTGTTACTAAAATAAACAAGCAAATTAGCTCTTTTTGTTTTGATGGTAAGTGAATTCTAGGGAGATATGAAAATAGCAGTCAGGGTGGTGTCGGTGTCTGGGCGTGTTAGGGCGATTCTATGGGACTGTAAATTGATTTTTGGCTTTTTACGGGTTCTGGCGGCTGCTTTCTTACTGCATTTTATTTCTTCAGACTTTGCGGGTTCATTGGCAGGAACGCTAGCCGGCTACCGCGTTACCGCATATCTTCTTTTTCCCTTTTGCAGGAACGCTGGCCGGCTACCGCGTTACCGCAATCCTTCTTTTTCCTTTTTGCAGGAACACTGGCCGGCTACCGCGTTACCGCAAACCTCTTTTTCTCTTTTGCAGGCTCATTGGCGGACTCCCGCGTTACCGCAAACCTGCTTTTTTCCTTTTGCAGGCTCAGTGGCGGTTGCTTAACGTCCACAATTGCTATTATTGCAGCTTTCCAAACGCCAAAACGTCGTCCGGATTTGTAAAAATGCTCAATCCCAACGTTCCAGAGCTTTTGAAGCCTGCTTAAACCTAGCAAATTAATTCTTTCCCCTTTTAAGGAATATAAAAGACTACTATATTACCGCAAACCTGCTTTTTCCCTTTGCAGGCTCATTAGCGGGCTCCCCCGTTACCGCAAACCTGCTTTTTCCCTTTTGCAGGAACGCTGGCGGGCTCCCGTGTTACCGCAAACCTTCTTTTTCCCTTTGCAGGCTCACTGGCGGACTCCCGTGTTACCGCAAATCTTCTTTTTCCTTTTGCAGGCTTATTGGCGGACTCCCGCGTTACCGCAAATCTTCTTTTTCCTTTTGCAGGAACGCTGGCGGGCTCCCGCGTTACCGCAAACCTGCTTTTTTCCTTTTGCAGGCTCAGTGGCGGTTGCTTAACGTCCACAATTGCTATTATTGCAGCTTTCCGAACGCCAAAACGTCGTCCGGATTTGTAAAAATGCTCAATCCCAACGTTCCAGAGCTTTTGAAGCCTGCTTAAACCTAGCAAATTAATTCTTTCCCCTTTTAAGGAATATAAAAGACTACTATATTACCGCAAACCTGCTTTTTCCTTTTGCAGGCTCATTGGCGGGCTCCCGCGTTACCGCAAATCTTCTTTTTCCTTTTGCAGGAACGCTGGCGGACTCCCGTGTTACCGCAAATCTTCTTTTTCCTTTTGCAGGAACGCTGGCAGACTCCTGCGCTACCACAACCTTCTTTTTCCCTTTGCAGGCTCATTGGCGGGCTCCCGCGTTACCGCAAATCTTCTTTTTCCTTTTGCAGGCTCATTGGCGGACTCCCGCGTTACCGCAAATCTTCTTTTTCCTTTTGCAGGAACGCTGGCGGGCTCCCGTGTTACCGCAAACCTTCTTTTTCCCTTTTGCAGGCTCACTGGCGACCTCCCGCGTTACCGCAAACCTGCTTTTTTCCTTTTGCAGGCTCAGTGGCGGTTGCTTAACGTCCACAATTGCTATTATTGCAGCTTTCCGAACGTCTAGACAGCGTCCGATTTTGTAAGAAATGATCATTTCCAATTTTCCAGAGCTTTTGAAGCCTGCTTAAACCTGGCAAATAATTTCTTTCTCACCTTCCAGGGTTTTGAGATTGGCACCTTCTATTAATGCCACAATCCCCTACTTGGTGATGATACAATTTATTTGTTTTTAGTCCGGTGATTGACAAAAATGAGTAGTGCTAGCATGATTATGATGAAAATGAAGCTTGCAACGCCTATGTTTAGTAGCATGTTCGTTCTCCTTACTGTTAAGGTTCTTATTCTTATGACTAATTTCCTTCTTCTATTGTTCTAATTATCCTTAATTTTTCTTCGATCGTTTCTTCTTCCTTTATTTTAACTTCTCGATAGCACCACTCTACCATAATCAGCAACGCTAATGTATCACTATAGTTATAATCTTGCTTCCTTCTGTTTTCAACATAGCTTTTATTTTTCCCCATACGAATATGGTTATATATGTTAAAATATGATTTGAAGCAAGTGACAATTCATCAGTTCAGTAGACTACAATAATATATCTAATCCTACCAATGGAGGAAAGGAGACACATGATGTTTGTTCTAGCAATCGTTGGATCTTTTATTTTGCATGCCTTATTTTTTCTAGTATTAATCTTATTTGGTTCTCATAAAACAAAAGTGGGCGTGCCTAGCCTGGAAAAGGCATATGAAGAAGGAGAGGCACTACCAAACCGTGTGGAGCACGGAAAGAAAGTTTCACCGTTATTTCTCCCCGTATCCTTTTTAGCAGTCGCATGCCTTCTTTATCTCATTTTGTCTTTAATTTAAACTACCGTGGTTGTTTTTTGCCGAAAAAAATTAGTATCGTAGCTGTTTATCAGGGTCTTGCTGCCAACACAACATAAACGTTCGTTAACAGCAATGAATTCCAATTGGTGAAGGACGTTTCATCATTTTTTTCACCATTAGTGATTTTCATCTAGAACAACATTTTTCACCATTATTGATCTTCTTTTAAAACCGCAAACATCTTCAGGTCCCGGTGCTTCCCTTTAATGAGCATGGCTTTTCGGTGTAAGCCTTCGTAGGTCATGCCTACCTTTTCCATGACGCGCTGGGAGGCCACGTTTTCTGTAAAACATCTTGCTTGGATACGGACGAGGTCCATTTTTTCAAAACCGAATGTGATGATCGCCTTCGCGGCTTCTGTCGTGTAGCCGTTCCCCCAGAATTCTTTGGCGATGACATAGCCTATTTCTGCTGTGTGGTGCTTCGTCTGCCAGGAAACGAAGTCAACCGTTCCGATCAATTTACCGTTTTCTTTCAGTTCCATGGCCCACGGTGCTATTTTCTTATTTTCATATTGGTTTAGAACGAATTTCACAAATTCCTCTGAATCTGCGATAGTACGGTGGATATCCCATGTGACGTAACGAGAAACCTCTTCATCGGACCCGTATTTGAAAATGGTTGATACGTCCTCCATCGTTACTTTTCTAAGTACGAGTCGGTCTGTTTCTAGGGTTGGCAGATCGCCGTATATGTCTGCTATTTCCATCTATCTCTCCCCTTTTACGTATTGATATTGTGGCTGGTTAGCCGTCTTGACGAAAGCCATGAAACAATTGGCCTCCCAGTGGTTCGTAAAAGTCGTGGACGAATTGGATGACAGGCTGTTTGTTTCCATTCTTATAGAAATCGTCTATTGCGGTAAAAAATTGGTGGTACAGCTTTTCATCGAATTTCTTTAATGCTCTTGATAGACCTTTGCCCCTTCCTGACCATTGATCGTTTACTCGAAGCATGAAGTCTATGAATTGGATCGTGATGGTGTTTAAACTAATGAGTGCTTCTTGGCGGTTTTTTGCATCTTGAAAATCCTCTAGAAGATCGAACATGAAGTATCTCGATGCTTGGATAAAGCTTTCTGTCAATGGGGCTGGCCCTTTATCGAGAAAAGCTTTAGCATTGTTTTTCATGGTCGGCGCTTTTCCCCTCTTGTCTTTGAGGACGATTCCTTCGGCGATCATGTTTGCTAGAATGGGGCGCCCTGTTTGTTTGTCTGTTTCGTACTGGTTTAAAACGGAGTTGGGACTATGTACGAAGGTTTCTATTTTCCAGTCGTATAATAGATAGCTTTCTCGATAAGCTGGTTCTTCTGAGTCATTTATGATGACCATATCTAAATCAGAGGTCTCTGTTTCTTGTCCTTTTGCTGCGCTTCCTGCTAAAAGGACGATGTCTGCTTTTTCGTGATGTTCAGAAACGAATTTCCTTGCTGCTTCTTGTCCTGAGATTCGCAACGTTGCTCCTCCTTTGAAAGGTACTTCCTTCACGAAAAACGTTTTAGAGTGTATGGCTACTTCTGTTTGTCCAAAAATTTCTGGGTGAGCATTCCGGCGTTAAAGATTGCTGCGATCATGGCGATGTACATGAGAATTCTTGGGATGATGTAGGTGTCGTCGCCGTTGAATTGGATGTAAAAAAAGGAGCCTACCACAAAGAGGGTGGCGGTGATGATGGCTAGGATGAATTGGCCTTTTAGTGATTTTATCATGGTTTTCCTCCTGATTTTGGTTTTCTAGATGAGGTGTGGTACGTCAATGAAGATGGATGTAATGGCGTGGATCAG
Organism: Evansella sp. AB-P1; assembly: GCF_029688925.1. Lineage (GTDB taxonomy): Bacteria > Bacillota > Bacilli > Bacillales > Salisediminibacteriaceae > Evansella. Next base: position 13,883 of record NZ_JARUKY010000018.1, on the reverse strand, counting down.
GGCTACGCCGATGAATATTCCAATGGTTTGGTAGGTGGTTCGTGTGATTGTTTGTTGCCATGTTGGATTTGATCCTCTGGTGAAGGACCATGTGATAAGGAGGTTCAGTGGCCATAGGATGATGAAAAGGATGAATGTGCTTATTAGGCCTTCTCCTACTGGTGTCATGTCGTGTCTGAGTGTGATGAAGTAGGTGATGGATATGGCGAAAAGTGTGATGAAGATGATTGGTTTGATGTATTTTGGCATTGGTTGGTCCTCCTTTTTGGGTGTTTATTCTTATGTAGACCGTTGTTTGGAAAACTAGGTTGCTATTATTTGGCGTTATTGGTAGTTAAATAAACGTTTGTTTAACTTCCATTGTTGTATGTTTGGATCCACTGTTTTCGTTTTAGGAAAAGGACAATGTATAGGGTGATTTGGCTTAGTATTAGTAGACCTACTCCTAAGACGATGCCTCCAAAAAAGAGAAATTCGTTGATGCCCCATGCGTAGAGGTACCAGCCAATAAGGATAGCGATCATGAAGACTAGGTTTAGGGTCCCTGCGATGATTGCTTGCGGTAGAAAGGTGCCCGTTTTTTGAATCGTCGTGGATGCAAATTTTAAGCTGATGACAAATGCTACTGTAATTAGCACCACATAGATGGTCATGACTACGTCCGTTTCGGTCATCTTGCTTCCCTCCTCATTTGAATTGCTTCGTTTCTGTGACAGGATAATGATGTGTGAATTCTTTGTTTGAACATCGATGGTTCGAAATACGTGATTGGATTACAGTGCTATAGATTTCGTGATTCAACATTGATGTTGGAAATTCCAAGATTTAATTTTGAAAGTGTAGATGTATATTAATTAGATTTTAGCATTAATTTCCTTTTTTCGTGTGAAAAAATGTAATTTTTGTATTCATCATTTATTTTTTGTTTGAAACATGTTGGTGGTTTGGATCCATTAGTAGAATAATAGATACACCGTTATTCCTGGTAGGAGCCATACTGTTGCATCAAACAGATATAATATATGCCCTTTTTCTTCTTTTTTAAAAAGATATTGTTCGATGCTGAAGGTTATATTTACAATGGACCCGACAAAGGGGAAGAGAAGAAAAAAGTTTGTATCTTGGTACATAACGATATACAGGGTGCTACCGAGAATAATAATATAAAATAAAGCAGCAAAACTTTTTCTTTTGTGCTTGTATCCCCAGCTGTTTTTTATGATATTCAGTTTTTTTACAAGCACTGTTCTTGTGTAAAATCCTAATACAATGATAGCTATCAAAACAATAAAACCCATGTGAATGTGGACCTCCTGATGTATTAGTGAATATTTGATTTGTGATTGTTTAAGCAAGTTGTCAGGTCGGAATGACAGGGGTGATTAACGTTATCGAACTTTTTGAACGATAAGGGCCGTCTCCTCTTGGTGTGGGAGTATCAGGATCTAGCTCATTCGGACAATAGCAATTTGTTTCGCATGTCTCCTTTAAGTGTGAGAGTAATAGATTCACGCTTTTGGCAAATATTTTGTGAAATAAGCACCAATTAGAAATAATAAGATAAGTATGCCCCAGTTTATTATGCCGGCAAATGAATTCGTAAGGTATGCTATTAGCGTGATAATTGGTGCCATTAAAAAGCACACTGGCGTTATGTATCCTTTGATCCCATGCTCGTTCGGGAGGTTTTTTCGCTTTTTATAAATAATAATGACTGCTGTTGTTACGAGTACCACCGTGATTATGGTCATGAGTGTTGGAACTAACATCAGGTATCAACGCCCTTCGTTGTTTTGATAGATCATTGGGGGATCTATTCTCCATCATGGTTTGAGGTTCTTCTTATTTTTGCAACTTTCTGAAGGGATAGGTGCATGCTTAAACCTAGGAAATTTAATCTTTTATTGTTGTGGGAAAAATGGCGACTTCTATGTTCCTGCAAACCTTCTTTTCCCATTTGCAGGCTCATTGGCGCCCTTCTATCTTACTGCAAACCTCTTTTTCCCTTTTGCAGGCTTATTGGCGCCCTTCTATCTTACTGCAAATCTCTTTTTCCCATTTGCAGGCTTATTGGCGCCCTTCTATCTTACTGCAAATCTCTTTTTCTCATTTGCAGGCTTGTTGGATGGCTTCTATATTCCTACAAATCTTCTTTTCCCTTTTGCAGGCTTATTGGACACTTCCTATACTCCTGCAAACCTTCTTTTTTCCTTTTGCAGGCTCATTGGACACTTCCTATACTCCTGCAAATCTCTTTTTCCCTTTTGCAGGCTTATTGGACTCCTTCTATCTTACTGCAAATCTCTTTTTCTCATTTGCAGGTTCATTGGACCCTTCCTATTCTCCTGCAAATCACTTTTTCCCTTTTGCAGGCTTATTGGCTACTCTCTATACGCCTGCAAACCGCTTTTCCCCTTTTGCAGGTTCAGTGGCGGGCTTCTATGTTACCGCAAACCTACTTTTCTCCATTTGCAGGTTTATTGGATGGCTTCTATATTCCTACAAATCTTCTTTTCCCTTTTGCAGGCTTATTGGACGCTTCCTATCCTCCTGCAAATCTTTTTTCCCTTTTGCAGGCTCGCTGGCTGCCTTCCCCGTTTCCTCAAACTCCCTTTTGTCCTTTTACAGTAACACTGAACTATGTATTCGCTGTTTAAACAGCTTTCTGCAGCTCCAAATTCCTGCTTAAACCAAGCAAATTAATTTTTTCCTATTTGCTGGAACATAGAAGACTGCTTTATTACCACTAACCTTTCTTTTTCCTTTTGCAGGAGCATTGGCGCTTTCCCCATTACAGCAAACCCATTTCCGACGTTTTCCCCTGGTAACACTGCCATCTCTTTTACTCTTATCCTAAAAGTTCATGCTGTCCGTTCCTAGTATAAATGGTAACAGGATGATAACGATTCCGATGACGAACATGATTGTTCCGAAGACCTTTGCAATTAGGTCCCTGTTACCGTCTAGTCCGTTCCACAGAAACAAGTTTATTAAAAAGAGTGCTTTATGTTTATAGATAAAATAACCTAAGATCATAAATAAGAGTCCGAAAACAATTGGTAATATCAATTCCATTTGAATCCAACCTTTCTGCTAAAAATTAAACTAACATATTTGTTTATTAAGTTATTTTACGAAAAGCCTGCCCGAATGGTTTCAGAAAATGTTTAGCCAATCTAAATTTCATTCTAGTTTAATACCTTTTAAAAAATAGCTTGTTGCAATGAAATAGCAAAACCGACTACAAAGATAGACTCCATCTTAGTCGGTTATTTATGAGTTTTCCTTCTGCTATTTTCCGTCTGTTCCTTAGTTTTCAGACTGCTACTATGAGCTACTTCCACCGTCCTATGAGCATTTCCACTTTCTATGATCGGTTTCCACATTTCTATGAGCAGGTTTGGCAATTCTATGAGCACATTTTCCACTCCTATGAGCAGCTTCCACCGTTCTATGAGCATTTCCACTTTCTATGATCGGTTTCCGCATTTCTATGAGCAGGTTTGGCTGTTCTATGAGCAGGTTTCACCATTCTATGAGCACATTTCCGACTCCTATGAGCAGCTTCCACCGTCCTATGAGCAACTTTACACGTTCTATGAGCATTTCTCTTCTGCCCACTGACTCTTCATTGGTTTTCCGACACGATAGGGAGCAGTTCCTTTAGGCTGCGAATGACAGGGATTGATTTAGGAACGGATGCACCACCGAATTCGTCGCCTGAAGTACCACCCGGTTGACCATTTGTTACAGCACCTGAAGTACCACCCGATTGACCATGTTTTACAGCTCCTGATGTAGCTTCCTCTGCCGCTTGGTTGGGGGATGCTTCTTTGTGGCGGTTTAGCCATATTCCCTTCATCCCTGCCCGGGTGCTCCCTATTGCATCTGTGTCCAATCGATCGCCGACGTAATAGCATTCCTCCGTGCTAACCTTGGCAGATTCACATGCCTTTTGAAAAATGGCAGCATTAGGCTTTGCCACTCCGATTTCACTTGATGTGAAGATGCATTCAACATAATCCAGCACCCCTATCTTTTCAAGTTTTTCCCGCTGCTGCTCCAGGTCACCATTGCTAATAATGCCGAGTCGGAAGCCGTTTCGTTTTAATTCCTTTAGGCAAGGGATGACGTCGTCAAAGGCGGACCAATTTTCTTTGTAAAAGTACAAATACGCATTAAATCTAGCATCTGCCTGTTCGTCGCTTAGTTGATGTCCGAACAGTTCTTTTATGCGCATCCGCCTTTGTTCTTGGAAGGATAACTGTTTGGCTAAAAATTTTTCGAAATATTTTTCAGAGAGCATATACCATTGCTGCAAAAATTCAGCTGAACTCCCTTTTAATTCGTGGCGATATGCATCAAAGAACGCTATTCCCCCCAATGCTTCTCCACCCTCATGATCAAGTAACGTTCCGTCAATATCAAGGAAAATCATCATTCAAACACCTAGATTCTTTTATTTTTCCCAAAAAGGGTTCACATCACGTCTATTTCCTAAATCGATTGCCTGTGTTGGCGTAGATGAGAATAAATAGGATGGTGACGATAAAGCCGACGAGGCCGAGGGAAAAGAGCCAGGCCACCACAAATAGTTGGCTGAGAAACCATAGGGTGATACAGAAGGTTAGTACAAACATGGATTTGCCCATGAATTTGGCCAGGGCTGCGGTGTCGTACTTTTCCTTCTCCTCCTTTGGGAGGGTGTTGTAGCCGGCAATGAGGAAGGCTCCTTTTCCGTTGTACAGAATTATTGCGAGTATGAAAAATAGGATGATGATAAATAGAAGGATATACATAGTGGTCTCTCCTTTACTGACATTGATTCTTTCTATACGTCCATGGCAGGTGTATGGTTTCTACTGTTTCGGTCTCCTTGTTGAGAAATCACTGGTCGGTTCAGTTGCATGCATTTAGTTCCGTTCTTTCTTCTTTTGCATGATTCGATCGGCTGAATACCATATGGCAAAAAACACAACGCCCCCTAAAATACCGCCGATGATGCCTCCTAGCAAATTTGCAAATATGATGGATAGATATAGGATGTTCATGATGGTCCACCCGCCTGATACGATAAGGGCAAGTCTTTTAGATTCTTCTTTACTTCTTTTCACGGTGACCTCTCCTCCTTCTAGTGCCGTTAGTCGGTCGTCCGGTGTTTTATCAAATCAAGTCAATTGCTTCGAAGGTTCGAGTATTCTTTCAATGACTCTAGTTAGTTCTTCAAAGTTAATTGGCTTTGTAATGTAAGCGGAGCAGCCAGCTACTAATGCCTGTTTTATCGTTGATTGGAGGGCATCTGCACTGACAGCAACAATTGGGATATTTTTCGTAATTGGGTTGGATTTTAGTTTGTTTAAAACTTCGTATCCATGAATATCTGGTAAACTCAAATCTAGCAGAATGATAGCTGGGTGAATATCAAAAGCTTGTTTTATTCCCTTTTCTCCCGTTGTGACAGACGTCAAATCAACATTTCCTATTTCATGCAACATGCCTTTCATGACTTCAATATTATCCAAATTGTCTTCAATATAGAGGACGGAGGTAGCTTTATTTAATGATGTGCTTGCTATTTTTCCATTCTTTTTGCATTTGTCAGATAATTCCTTTCTCTTCGATCTTTTAAATGACACCCAAAAGGTTGAACCGATTCCTTCTTCTGTAAAAATACCATATTTTCCGTCCATTCTTTTTGTTAGCTGTGCAACAATAGCTAACCCTAGCCCTGTTCCTACAGATTTTCTTTCACTTTTTTTCGTGCGATAAAAGGGGTCAAAAATTAAGTGGAGGTCTTCATTTCCTATGCCAATTCCAGTGTCTTTTACATTTATAGTTATGTCTTTATTTTTTTCATCATAATCGCAATAAATCTTTACTATTCCTTTTGCATTATTATATTTAATGGCATTGTCTAATAGATTCGTCATAATTTGGTTGAATCGTAGTGGATCTACTTCAATCCAAATAGTATCATCAATGTCTTCTAATTCAATTGTTATATTTGATGTGGTGATGTCCATTAAGGAACTAACACACTCTTCTAGGAAAGGCTTAAGCTGAACAGCTTCTTTGTTAATTTTCACACTGCCCGTATCAATGGATGTAAAGTCCAAAATTTCCTCAATTAGCTTTAGTAAATGCTCGGATGCGTTATAAATTTTCTTTATTTTTTCATTGAGATGCTCTCGTTTATATTCATTCATTAATATGATTTGTGCGTACCCTTGAATCGTGTTCAACGGGGTCCGTAAATCATGACTCATTTGTGAAAGAAAGAGATTTTTTGCACTATTCTCTTTTTCAGCATTTATTTTTTCCATTTTAAGGAACTTCTCTCGTTCTTTTTGAGTAGCAGAATTTATTAAAAGTGTTTCGTATTTCTCTTTTAAGATCGTGTTTTCCTGTTGTAAAAGTTGCAATCTTTCAATCTCGGAATTTGAAGTATCTGACACATTTTTTCTATTATAAAACGGGGACTTTTCAATTTGGTCATCTAGCATAATGTATTGGTGTATCTTTAATAATTCATTTTGAAAAAATGCAGGCATCGTAAGCCCATTATAGGAGCAAACAGAAATTATATTTTTTCCGTACATTAAGTTATCGTAAGCTTTTTCGTATTTTTTAATTTCACTAATCGATGAATCTAGAACTAGTACCTGGCCCCAAATTCTTGTTCTCTTTGAAGGAGTTTCATTAATCCCTTTCAATAGTTCCTCAAGTTTAGCCATCATTATATCTATATTAAAATCTTTTTTAGGTAGATAGTAATCAGAGTTACGATAATATGAAATTAATTGAATCTCTTCTTCTGAATATCCCTGTAATTTCAGCAGTCTCTTTATAGTAATATAGAAATTTTCATCTTCAACCAAAATGATATGTTCTCTATTATCTAACCCTTCAGATAGAAAGGTAAGGGAATTTCCCACATATTTCTCATGTTCATTAAACACATATACAATATGAGCTCCTTCGTCGATTAGAAGATTATTTGTTACATGCTGTAGCGTATGACACTGTTGTTCTATTGATGTCTTTTCATTAATCACGAAGTAACCTCCTAAAAAACTTTAATACTCTTATTTTAATAAAAATTTCTCTATTCTAAAAGCTAGTTTTGATGGGAATAGGTGGATTTGGTCTAAATTGATAAAATCGCCTCTATTTATGCTTGAAACCTTACTGTTTATAAAGTATAAAAAACTCTAAACAACGCACGTAGCGTTACTTAGAGTTTTACTCATTGTAAGATATTTCTTTATAAAGTTCGTTTATTCTCAGCTTCGAAACATGTGCATAATGGGAATAGTTTCTAAAGTGAGCCAAATAGGTCTCCCCTTCTAAAATGATATGGGAAATGTGGTGAAGGTTGGCAATAAATGAACGATGCGTTCGAAAAAAATGACTGTCTAGCCTATTATGAATACTATCTAATGTTTCATTCGTTTCAAAATTTTGTTCATCCGTATGAATCACTGTTTTTCGATTCGCTTTTTCTATAAAAATAATGTTATCAAAAGGAATAAAATAAGAGATTCTATCCATTTTAATTGTTAAAATTTTTTTCTGCTCTTCTGCATCCTGATCTTTAGCATTTATTAGGTTTTTTACTTTTTCTAAAGCTACATATAGTCGTTCCTTTTTTATTGGCTTCATAACATAGTCAACAGCACTTAATTCAAAAGCCTTCACAGCATATTCATCATGGGCTGTCGTGAAAATAAACTTTAAATCTTTGTTTACTTTTACACAGGAGGTAATTGCTTCAATTCCGTTTAGCTTTGGCATGTTAATATCAGCAATGATTAACTGTGGTTTTTTATTTAAGTTTAACTCCAGTAAGCTTTCCCCATTATCGACTACGCCAATTACTTTAAAGTCTTCAAGTGGTTTTATAAAACTCAAAATAATATCTTGAGCATCTGGACTATCTTCTGCTATAATGACATCTATTTCTCTATCCAAATCAAATTACCTCCATGTTCCTAATGGCATCATTCTTACTATCTGTGGAAGGATTTTTTCATGGACATTAAGATGATATATAGGTTAAGAAATTTCAAATTAAGATCTGTTTCGAAAACGCTTTCACATTTTTTGCTTTTAGTTTTTTTACATGAAAAATGATAGTTCCATAATAATCAATCTATTCTATCAATTCTTGTTCACTATTGTATCATTTTTTTTTAGAATTTTCGTCGTTCTAATTAAATAGGAAATAATCCTTATATTAACCCATAAATTTACAATTGTATTTATGTATTAACTATTGTAATACCTTCTTTGCCTTAATCCTCTCCTATCTATCTCTTCCTCTAATAATCTTAGAAAGTCTTTCTTTAAATTCAATTTAACTGCTCTTTCATATGTATCTATTAACAATTTGTTACTTAATTGATGCACCGAATTAGTCAACTCCTTTATATTTTCCCATTTTGTAGTTTAAGGTTTGATTTTCTCGTACAGTGGTTCATCTGTTACAGACAGACGATTTTACTTATTCCTGCATCTCTCTAGTATTTCTCAGGTGTTATTTTCAGGGTAGACTTATGCATAAATTCTTATTTTGTTATTCTCTTTATACCTTTTTATAAACATCTCTGTTCCATTTGTAGACGACAATTAATCAATTAATCCGACATTTTAATCACCTATTTATTTAGTTCAGAGTAGTAAAACGACTTTTTATACTTTTTTAAAACTAAGCGCTTTTGTAGCGCATTTGGCACGGGTGTTTCGTATGGGATAGTTCTTTTTTTCGTAAAAAATAAAGCAAATTCCTTTTTATAGGGCTTTATCCCTTTTACTCTAATTTCCTTATTTTCGAAAGATTCAGCGTAACAAGAATACTACCTAAAGGTGCAGTAATGGTATTACATAGTTCCTATAAATTTGTAAATAATAAAATATATATTAGTAGGAAAATTGAGGGGAACAGCATGAATAACTTTCAACCAACAAATTCGGAACGTCGGTTCAAAGCATACGTTAGTGCTTTTGGAACGACGCAGCTTCATCTACGAAATCCATATATCATTGCTTGGTGGTCGGCAGCATTTCCTGGTTTTGGCCATCTTCTATTATCTAAATACCTTAGAGGCTATGCATTATTTATTTGGGAAATTTTAGTTAATAATATGGCAAACCTTAATCTTGCGATAGTGCATTCCTTTACTGGAAATATTCATATGGCAAAGGAAGTGCTAGAGCCAAGATGGGTCCTTTTGTATATCCCTGTCTATATTTTCGCCATATGGGATAGTTATCGTACATCTGTTGATATGAACAAAGTTTTCATTTTGACTGAACGGGAAAATGCTAATTTTAATTCCTATAGTATTGGGGCTTTCGAGATTAATTATTTAGACAAACGAAGACCTATTATGGCAATCTTATGGTCATTGTTCACTCCAGGGCTAGGACAGCTTTATATTCATCGCGTTGCTACAGCCATATTTACGATGGGCTTTATGATTGCATTTGTATACAATTCAAAGTTTCTTGTAGCTTTTCATCACCTTTTTTTAGGAGATATCAATCAAGCCACTGAAGTTCTTGATCCACAATGGTTGTTATTTATTCCTTCTCATGTTGGCTTTTCTATTTATGGTTCTTACGTGAATACAGTTGAAAATAATAAGCTATTTGAAAGCGAGCAAAGAAAATTTTTACAAGCAAAGTATCAGCACTATCGTGTTAAAATTCCAGCTTCCGTTAACGAGGTGAAATAAATGCAAATCTTCTCAACTTTTGAGCACTCCACTTACCTTGAATTGGCAATTACTTCCTTAGAGAAAGTAGGAATAAAGGATGAAAGAATACTTGCAGTCCCTCTCATTAGCAGAGTAGAGGAAAGGCGTTTGTTTGACACGTTACATAGAGCAGACGGTATTAGTTTATTTGATAAAGGTGCTGCAATTGGAACAGCTTTCTCAGTCATTGGGGCCAGTGTTGGCTTTATTTTAGAGTGGGGGCCTATTTATTGGGGGTTAATTGGTGCTGCTACTGGGTTTCTTGTTGGATTTATTATTGACTACATAATTTTTAAAGTGGTTCACAAAAGAAAAAGAGTTGTTAGAGGCAAAAAGTCTGATGTGGTGTTAGTTGTTGATTGTCCTTCTGAACTAGTGGAAAAAGTGGAAGAGGTTCTATGGGAGCACCTTGCACTTGGAGTAGCTAAAGTGGAGGACGCTAGATGATTTTTTTCTGAAAAAACAAAAAAATGGAGGATGAAAATGTTCTTTCTAAAGTATACTATCTTCCCGCAATTCCAATCTCATACCGTTTGCGGGAACAATATCGGCTTCATTCATCCCGCATTTATGTTTTTCCACCGTTTGCGGGAACAATATCGGCTTCATTCATCCCGCATTTTTGTATTTCCACCGTTTGCGGGAACAATATCGGCTTCATTCATCCCGCATTTGTGATTTTCCACCGATTGCGGGAAGAATATAGACTTCATTCATCCCGCATTTATGTTTTTCCACCGTTTGCGGGAACAATATAGGCTTCATTCATCCCGCATTTATGTTTTTCCACCGTTTGCGGGAAGAATATCGGCTTCATTCATCCCGCATTTTTGTATTTCCACCGTTTGCGGGAACAATATCGAGTCTTCTTCCCGCAAATCCACTTTCCCACTATATGCGAGAACTTTCGTATTTTCAGGGTAGACCTCTCATGCAAGCAATACGTGCACCATGGAAGAAGAAAATACTAAATAAGTTGGTTCATCCGTTACTGGTGAATCAATTACGCCTAAGGTCAGCCCACGTCCTGTGGGCAACGGCGTAATCCTGCCATCCTGGCTGCGCGGACAATGCCTCAGCCTCCCCACTTCGCACTATCGTGCCGAATTGTCGCGTCTTCTGCTATTGCTTTTCCCGCTGGAGTCGTCACTATTTTCCAGGTGTCCTTTTTTATAGGTAAAACTAAAACAACGTTTATCGTCCATGGAAACATATTTATACATAGGTCGTGCATCCTAATCAATAAAAGGAGGCTTTTTTATGAAAAGGAATATAGTGTTTGAAAAGCTATTTTTGCGATTCTCACTAGTTTTAGGGTTATTACTTTTGCCAATAATCTTTCGAAAGCCACCTATAAAGGACTGGTTGTTGGTTTTTTTGTGGAATAGTGCCACAAACGGAATCATTGATCGGCTTGTTGTATCATACAATATTATTCAATATCCCGTTCGCTTGTTACCAAAACGATTTAGAATAAATATTTTGTTTGATTATTTGTTGTATCCGATTATAACCGTTACTTATAACCAACTAACTAAGAAGGACAAGCCAATGAAGATGGTTGTAAAGTTATTATGTTTCACGATTCCTATGATTCTAATAGAAGTTTGGGCTGAACGAAACACAAGGCTCATTAAGTTTCGTAACGGATGGAAATGGTACCATTCTTTTATTAGTCTTAATATAAAATCATTATTGACGAGACTATGGATTGGTGGCGTAAGAAGAATAGAGGAAAAGCAGGAATTATTGCGGTAAAAGGAGTTGCTTTTCCATGAGTAGACCGTTCCAGATCATTTTGGCACATCGCTTTAATTCTGCTTCTTCTTTATGTCCATTCGATATTTTTAGTGTGATGGGTTAGGTTAAGAAAAATTGAAATTTCACTTTATGCGACTAAAGTATCATTCACTTGATATATCAGCTCCTGGAACGTATTCAACGATCAATTTGGGAAAAACTGTATTTAACAGAGTGATCGATTGAGGGGTATGTGGCAATGAGTGGAATTTCATCAACCTTTAACAATAGTACATTAGAATATAAATCGCCAATTTCCGCTTTATTAATGTCTTTCGTTTTACCAGGTTTGGGGCATCTATATAATGGGCAAATTATCATCGCTATCATTTTAATGGTGTGGGAACTGATCGGAAATAGTTTGTCCAGGCTGAATTATGCCATTATGACTTCCTTTCATGGCGAATTTGAGAGTGCTCACAAGGTGGTGGATTATGATTGGGGAATGTATTACCCTTCTATATGGGCTTTTGCTATGTGGCATTCCTATAATCACGCTATCTCTATTAATGCTGCTTTAAAGGGTGAAAAAAATAAAGAGGTCCGGCTAACAGGATTCTTTTTCGGTGCTGTAGTAGGGATGAATTTGGGTATTTATTGGCACGTCCCTGTGATTTATAATTTAGATAATTTTTTTCTAGAATCACCGGTTTTTTCTGGACTTTCACTAGGAATTTCATTAGGCTTCGTAGGACACATCGTTGAAAAGCTATTAAAAAGAAGAATGGCTAGACGGAATTCCGTATCTGAATGAACTACTAAGGAAACAAGAATTATAGTGATAATCAATAAGTCTATTTCATATTATGCTAACAACTAGTTTTTTAGCTGGGAGGTTAATATGAAATGGCAGCAATCGAAGTTCTCCATAAAAAAGGAAAGATTTTTGAAGAGCTGTTTGGGGAAATGTCCATCATTCTCGAAACCACTAATTATTATAATCACCCTGAGACGAAATACGATAAATTTCTATTAACTGTAAAAACAAAAGTCAATTACGCTGAAGAGGAAATTGTTGGTGCTGTCACATCTATTAACGGGGCAATACATAAGACCATTGTCCGATTATTCCAGCGCCACATTCCCCCACAGGAGATCGGCTATGCTTGTAACATCCCGTTATTTACAATTGATGTAGTGGACTACTTTGCATCGGACGATTGGCACCGAGAGTTTCCTGACTTTCTATTAGATAGCATTAAGCAAAAGGTCACGACCATAGATACCCGTGATGCCGCCGGCCAGTGGATCGACTATCGATTCAAAGTCCGAAATCTCTATTACTTCCGTTCCGTTCACGGAAATTGACGAATGCGCCTGCACCTCCCCCCCAACGAACGATATCAACCAATTTCCGAAAAGCCAGCTACCTTTGACTTAACCACTTGGAGTTTTTCGACTTTCTTCAGTCCAGGCGCTTGCTCAAACCTAGCAAATGGGCTTTTTCTTTCTGTAGCCTTATGTACCACCGGGCAAATTTGCTTTTTAGCTTTCTCCGGTTCCAGCGCTTTCTTAAACTTGCAATTATTGTTGATCTCCCATCTCTCTGCAGTTCCAGATACCAGCTTAAACCAAGCAAATGTTGTTTTTTCCTCTCTCTTGTAGTTCCTGGCGTTTTCTTAAACTTGCAAATATTGTTGATCTCTCATCTCTCTACAGTTCCAGATACCAGCTTAAACCAAGCAAATGTTGTTTTGTTGTCTTCCTATAGCATTGGCGCGCTTCTATATGACTGCAAATCCTCTTTTCCCTTTTGCAGTATCATTGGACGCCTTCTATATGACTGCAATTCTTCTTTCCTCCTTTTGCAAGCTTATTAGCGGCCTTCTATACGACTGCAAATCCTCTTTTTCCCATTTGCAGTCTCATTGGACGCCTTCTATCTTACTGCAAATCTCCTTTTCCCTTTTGCAGGCTTATTAGCGGCCTTCTATATGACTGCAATTCTTCTTTTCCCCTTTTGCAGGCTTATTAGCGGCCTTCTATACGACTGCAAATCCTCTTTTTCCCATTTGCAGTCTCATTGGACGCCTTCTATACGACTGCAAACCTTCTTTTCCCTTTTGCAGGCTCATGGCACGCCTTCTATATGACTGCAAATCCTCTTTTCCCTTTTGCAGGCTCATGGCACGCCTTCTATATGACTGCAATTCTTCTTTTCCCATTTGCAGGTTCATTGGACGCCTTCTATATGACTGCAAATCCTCTTTTCCCTTTTGCAGGCTCATGGCACGCCTTCTATATGACTGCAATTCTTCTTTTCCTATTTGCAGGCTCATTGGACTGTGCATTTGATGTTTTTTCGTATTTTTTCAGTTCTAGACT
>NZ_JARUKY010000017.1 GCF_029688925.1 Evansella sp. AB-P1 | reverse complement strand
TTTATTTGTGGCTACCCTGGAAATACGACTGTGCAATATTAGAAAAATAAGTTATTGTACCTTAAGTAGTTCAGTAGTGAAGGGTAGCGACTCCAGTGGGATCGGCGCGAGACGAAAATCCCCTAAAAGCTTACTGTGTTAGTTTTAGGAAGTTGAGGCCGTGCCCGCGCAGCCAGGATGGCAGGATTACGCCGTTGCCCACAGGACGTGGGCTGCCCTTAGGCGTAATTGATTCGCCAGTAACGAATGAACCACCCTTGAAAAGAATATTTTCATCAATTTATAATCTACGAAAGCTGAATAGGCTCTAGGACGTAATTTTTGGTTTAGATTGGAAGATTAGTTACGGTTTTGTATTTAAAATATGAGGTAACACTTATCTTACATATTGGACTATTTAGTATATTAAAACAAAATTATGTATATCCTTTGAACGTTTTATGACAATGTGTAAATGTATTCCAATTGTTCTTGTTCGATCTTTCACAAAAATATAGAATAGTATATAGGGGGAATGTGAAGTATCCTTATAGAAGGTGGGATGCAATGATGGAACAATACCAGAATGAAAAACATTTTTCTACAGAAGACAAAATATTACTTGCTGCAATCGACCTTATGGAGCAAAAAGGCTATAAAGCAGTAACGACGAAAGAAATTGCTACAAAGGCCGGATTTAGTGAAATGACACTTTTTCGTCATTTTGGGACGAAAAGAAGACTGTTAGATGCTGCTGTTGAAAGGTATTCTTACATTGTAGATATGAACAATATTTTAAAAACTAATGTAACCTATGATTTGATAACTGATTTGACTATGGTTAGTAAAACATATCATCATTATTTGAAGCACAATCAGAAGATTGTTATTTTAGCTTTTCAGGAAAGAAACACTAATCCATCAATTGGAGAGAAAACTGCTGAAAATCCTAAAAAGTTGAAGGAATATCTAATTGAGTATTTTAAAGAGATGCAACGACAAGATAAAATACTTTCTCAGGATCCAGAAATTTTAGCAATGAATTTTTTGTGGTTGAATTTAGGGTATTTTATGGCGTCATTTATTTCTGGAGATAAAGTTGCTGTTATTCCAGAATCTATTTTTATAGAAGAAAGTGTAAAAACATTTGTCCGGGGGATTTGTAAAGAAGAAGTATATTCATTGTATTAATAGTAGAGTAAGTTGGTTTTATGGCAGACTATTAAGAAGATAGTCTGCCATCTATATTATAATAAAGGATTAATTGCTTTTGTTTAAAGTGAAAGCTAGTTATCACATATTCATCATGGTTACCATCTGAAGGATAAGGTACAATAAGTATGGAATAGTTAATAGAAAAACATAAGGGACAACCTTTTTCAAAAACTTGTCCAATAAATTAACATAATCATCAACTTCGTAGGATTTATGATTGCTATCCTTTTTCACTTCTATTGTTTGAACCTCGTTCAATTTCCTTGAGCTTCTGTACCTCTCTAAATATGGAGAATAAGTAATCATTGTTTTCATCTTATTTCCTCCCTAGACTTATATCAATAGCTTGTCCATGATAGCTATAGTCAACTTTATGCTTGCTAGAGAGAATATATGCAAAAAAAAAAATAAGCAATCGGAAAAAATCCAAATGCTTTATTCTGTATTCAATATTATTAATTTTATATGGTGCATTCCTTAAAGGGGCAATAATTACAACGGAGTTGCTTCTTTAAATACTCTTTATTGTGAATGGTTATATACTTCGTATTTACAGAAATGACATTTTCATTTATTAGTCTCTTTAGTATTCGATTGATACTTTCTCTCGTAGCTCCTACATAATTAGCTAGTTCTTGGTTAGTAATCTTTTTATTAATTAGCGTTCCAGTACTAACATCCATACCATACTCATTACATAAACGAATAAGAATGGAATGGACTGCCCCTTCTTTACCACAAAAAATTAAGTCTCGAAATTGTGCAAGAAGTGTGTGGTTTTCATTAGATAACCACTTCATAAAATTCACTGATAGCTCACTATTTCTCATCAATAGCTGCTCAATTTCTAAACGATTATATCTTAAAAGAACGGAATCGTGTATCACTTCAGCATTAAAATGATAATTTAAGCCGTTGAATAAGCTCAATTCACCTAATAATTCATGAGAATTTTTCATCTGTAAGAAAAATACTTTCCCTTCAACAGAAGTTTTACTTAACCTTACTTTACCACTTTTGAGTAGATAAATATGTTCTGGTTTTTCACTCTCATGAAATATGAAACTTCCTTTTTTTACTTCAATCTCATTACCATAGGATTCAAATAAATATTTTGTCTCAGATGTGAGCTTATCAAAAAAGTTGTAATCATGTCTCTTTTCTATTGTAGTATTCATTTAATCCCCCCTTATCCTTAGAAACAAAGAAAAATATTTAAATATCTCAGGTTATGATTACTAATATCAGCATAGCATAGGATAATTTAGGTTGGCTTACGTAATCTAGAACAATTTGTAAACTTTTTAATAATAAAAGCATACATGCTTTTTCAAAAGATAAAGAAAGATAAAATTTTCACTTTGAAAGTTGTCTAGCTCCATGCGCCATCACCTCGTGTCAAATAACCTGTCCGCATAAAAAGTAAAAAGCACTTTTAAACGGCCAGAACATTTGCATATCGGTGATGAGAGGGCGCCTTGCGCTTTTCTTATTTACTTTGCCTTATTTGTTTTTTCCTTCAATGTAGGGTTCATATCATGATGAGATGATGGATGAGAAAGTGGAACCTTAATAGAGTTCAGTTGCAAGAGTTTTGATAAATGAATTACCGATTGGTTTAGCTGATCTAATTTTTTTTCAATTCTATACAGCAAGTAAAACGTAACAGCAATAGGAAACCCATATTCACCGATCATGTTCATCCATAGCTCCATTCTGTACACCTCCAATCATTAATTACTTTTCTATAGTCACAATTCGCACCATCAATACTTATAAAAAAAGCAATCGGTTTAACACCGACTGCTTTTTTAGATGGCTATCGTTAAAGTAATTACAATTCAATATCCTGAACTGTACGTTCTACAATACGTGCACCTCGTTTTTGAACTAATGCACCATCAAATGTTGTAAAAACATTATGATCAATAATTTCGTCCATTACAGCTGATACTAAAAGATTATCAACTGGCTCAATTGGATCATCTAACGATAAGGTTACGCTTCTACCAGATTCATTAGTAAATAATAGCTCTAATCTTTTTGTCATTATGATCTACCTCCTTTCACACTAATTTTTCCATTCTGAAGTGATTAGTTGCCTAGCTCATATGTGTTACTTCGTTCTACAATATCAAGATCGTGCTTTTGTAAAGAAGCTAGTGCTAGGGCCGTTTGAAATAATTTTTCACTATCTGCTTGGGGAATAATGTTATTGAAGTGCTTTGCTTTCATAACAGGTTCTCCTTCGTCGTTGTAGCCTGTTATGAACAATAATGATAATCTACTGAAAGTGATATCTCCCATTTTTTATCACCTCCTTTCACTATATATGTATCGTTTTTAAAGGAAAAAGGAGGAGGATTTCTATAATATTTTTTGGTAAACAAATTTTTCGTATGAAAAATAGATGTCTTGGAGAGATTATTCGAAATACTGTGAAGTAATAACGCAAAATGATAATATAAGTTCAGTCACTATTGCTTAATTTTATTTTTTTAGGAGGAAATCAAATTGACGAAAATCTTATTAAGTGGGTTTGAAGCCTTTGGAGAACTTACTAGTAACCCAACGATGGAAATTATCTCTAGATCAAAAGAATGGATAATGGATGGTGGTCAGCTGTATTCTACCATTCTGCCTGTCATATATGACAAATGTGCAAAGGAACTAATTAAAAAAATAGAGGATATACAGCCTGATTATGTCCTAGCACTTGGAGTGGCAGTAGGGAGAAGTACTATTACACCTGAAAGAATTGGGATTAATATACAAGATACAGTTGGTGAAGGAAAGTTGGGAGATAATGAAGGTTTACGTCCAAAAGATCGTTTAATAGTTGAGGGAGGTCCGGATGGACTATTTTCCACATTGCCAATACGACAAATAACTGAAAAGTTAATAGAAAACGAGATACCAGCAACCATATCAAATACTGCTGGAACGTATATTTGCAATAATACATTGTATAGTGTTCTACATTATATTAAAAAGAATCAGCTTCCTATTAGGGCAGGTTTTATTCATGTGCCTGCTACACCAAATATGGTGTGTAAACAGCCGAACGTACCAAGCATGACCATCGATCTTCAAGAAAAGGGGATACGCTTAATAGCGGAATATTGTATTAAATATGGAAAATCACTTGGATAGTATAAACACTAATGTGGGAGACCAGCTCTATGCAATTAAAATGGTGTTAGATAGAAATATAAAAATAGAAGTAGGTAGACTAGGAGAATGTGACTTTCAGAAGGGTTCTTATATTTATATAGGAAGTGCTAAACGAAATATTGGTTCAAGAATAAACCGACACGTAACGATAGAAAAGGTGAAAAGATGGCATTTAGATTATTTTCGTCCATTTGTTACTATTCAACATGTCATAACTTTTCCTGTTCATGGTGGTGAGTGTCAACTAAAAGAGTTTTTACAGAATGAACTGCTTGGTGAAGTTGTTGTTCCTAGGTTTGGATCTTCAGATTGCAAATGTGATAGTCACCTAATAAAAGTGAAGCGAGAGGGTTCAGAGAACATTTATCATTTGAGAGAAATGTGGCTAACGAATAGGCACTGACTCCCTCTTTTCCTAAAGGGGATTTACATATATACTTTACTCATTCTTTTCAAAGTGAACATAATTTGATAAAACATCTTCTAGTTCATCTTGTTCTTCATTTGGAATAGCTGTAGTAATTTTCGTACCTTTATCTAATTCCATTATCAATTTTCTACGATTCTTATACTTTTTTCCCCATGTAATGTGACGGATTTTCCCCCATCTTGCATGATACCCAGAAAAGACTATGGCATCACCTCGAATTTCAAACAATCTATCCAATACTACTAATGTAAAGATACCGAATGGCATTAAGATAATAAACAGGATCGTTGCAGCTACATAATTCCGAAAAACCTCTACGTATAATAGAATAGTTAAAAGGATGACAACATAGGAAAAGTAAATGGATAATTTATATAGCTTTGATGTTGAGTTAATTTTTTTTGAGTCTTTCAGTGTATAAAGAATATGATCACTTGTTGTTTTTCTTTGTTTATGGGCAAAGAGATGATATAAAGAAATAACTGCGAAGATCGTTCCTAAAAATAAATATAACCAGAGCATTTTTCCACCGAACCTTCCTATAAGTTAAGCCAAAATAAAGTTAAAGAACATTTTATCATTATAAATCAAAAAAGAAGAATAACGTCTACCCTGAAAATAGCTGTTATTAAATTAATTGCATTAACAAATAAAGCTAAGATTAATCATTCGTTATATCTTACTTCGCTTTAAAAGAGGGTATAAGTTGGACATCTACCTTTAACATGTATTATTTTAATCTATAAGATGATATATATTCATTTAGTCTAGAAAACCATCCGCTTAATTAAGAGGATGGTTTAACGGTGTTAAAGCAATTTTACAATCCTTCATAAGGATAAGGTGTATCAGTTGGTTCTGAAAATCTAGAATATTCATTGTCAATATAATCACGAATCTCAGTTAAAGGTTTTCCATCCTCTTTCATTTGTTGTACATCCAGTACAATCTCTATACAGATTCCTCAGCCAGCACCATGAGGATCGTAAACGATTGTTTCTTCTGTACTATGTACATTGTTAATGAAACAATCTTTCACACTCTCATGGTTGAATGGTTCAATATAACAATTGCAATAACAAGGGATGTACCGTAGAATCTCTCTATTATTTGTTGCATATTGATATGCTCTTACCGAACCACTATGAAATGATTCGAATACAAAATTCGGAAAGTTATATTCGTCGAAGGAATTCTCTTTAAAGGAGTCTTCTCCGTTGTTAGCTAATTCATTGTCTGAACTACATCCAACCACAAGTAGTAGAAACAAAACAATAAAAAAGGTATTCTTTTGAAGTTTTTTCCCCATAAAAATGCTACCTCTATTCTATAGTATATTTTCTCCTATTATTATATAGGAAAGTGTAGAAAAAGATAAGGTATTATAGCCTGTCAAAATATCATTACTTTTTAAATGAGGGATTTATTGAAAGAACGATTTGTTCTTGGAAAAGTCTAAGTGAAAGATGGTTTCAATAATAGAGGGCTTGAAGCGGGATTCTATTAAAAAATATGCATTGGTGTAAAAAACAACGTATAATAATATAGAGTTAAAAGGAATTTAATAAGTTAAAAATAGAAAGGAGAGAAAGTGTTGCGAGAGATAGAAATTGAAATTCTCCGTTTTTTTACGAATCTACAGCAGCCAGTTCTAGATCAAATTGCCTGGGTACTTACATTTTTAGGGGATGAAACCTTTTATTTTATTATTTTACCATTTGTTTTTTGGTGTGTATCAAAAGGGTTTGGAATTCGGTTATTATACGTCTTTGTAGTATCTGTTTATGTAAACGCATGGCTGAAAACTCTCTTTGCAGTAACGAGGCCAGTTGGCTATGAAGGCCTTGGAATAAACTCCTTATATGTTGAGTCTGCAGAAGTAGGTTCTCGCTTTCCACATGATAGTTTTCCAAGTGGACATGCCCAAGGTTCAACGACACTATGGGGATATATTGCTTACCGAGTAAATCAGCCAATTACATGGATTATTGCTTTAGTACTTATCTTACTTATTTCTATTGCAAGAGTATATACTGGTGTTCATTGGCCATCCGATATTATCGGTGGAATTGCGATCGCCATTATCATTATTACAGTATGTCATTTTGTTGAGAAGTTTTTACAGTCCATTACAGATGGAGGGAAAATTGTCTTAGCAGTTGTTCTGCCAATTGTGATGGTTTTTCTTTTTACTGATCCTGAAGGGTTTAGTTACAGTGGATTTTTATTGGGGGCAGGTATAGGGTATTTTGTAGAAAAGCATTATGTACGTATGGCTATACCAGTGTCTTGGTTTAAGAGAATTATTGCTTATATAATTGGTATATTAGTTTTATTCGGTTTACAAACGGGTCTTAAGGAGATATTACCAGACTTAGCTATATATGATGGGTTAAGATATATGATCTTAGGGCTGTGGGGGTTATGGTTTGCCCCTTGGGTTTTCGTGAAAATTGGGTTATATGAGAGGGATAGGGGCTATTAATGTCAAAAGAATCCCACTGAAAGAAAAGTATAGGAGCTTTTGGACGAGGTGATTAAGCCTTTTCCAAAGCTCCTTTAAACTACCTTTAAAAAACTAGTAATGCTTTTTAAAAGGAAGGGGTTATTACATTCATATTTCCAGTAATAAGCAACAGACCTAAAATTACTAATAATAGCCCACTAATAATAGATAGTAGTTTTATATGACGCTTGAGAAAGTGTAAAAACTTTAAACTAGAAGTACTCATAATGCCGATTAAAATAAATGGAAGACCTAAGCCCATACCGTAAACTACTAATAATCCCCCACCTTGCCAAATGGTATCTAAATCTGCTGCGAGAATAAGAATAGAACTAAGCATAGGGCCAATACAAGGTGTCCAGCCAAATCCGAAGGCCATACCCATCAACCCAACTGTAAAGAATCCACCTTTTTGTTGAAACACCTTATGAAAACGAACTTCCCTTTGAAAAAGATTTATCTTTAATAGTCCCATTAAATGAAAACCAAACAATATAACAAGAAAGCCGAATAACTGCGATAAATAAGTAAAAGTTTCTGGTGTGAAGATGGAACCTAATGCTGTAGCACTCATTCCAATAATAATAAGTGGAATAATTAATCCTACAACAAAAGCAATCATCCTTGGAAGTACAATGAATCGTTTTATATGGTTATTTTCTAATTCACTTATGGAAAGGCCAGTAATAATGGCAATATAGCTAGGAATAAGTGGTAAAATACAAGCAGAAGCAAAGGATAAAAATCCTGCTGTAAAGGCAAACCAAATAGTCATTCTGTTGCCTCATTTTCATGGAAAGCCTCATAAGCTTCTTCATAACGACGACCTAATTCCTCGCTTGTACCTATGATGTAAGGATGCGTACCTAGAAAATTTCCGTCTTCGTCAAAAAAGACATACGTAGGTGATACGGAAACATTATAATAATTTGCTATATCCCGATTAAGATCTACTCCCCATAAATGTGTAGCTTCATATTCATTTTCAAATTTATCTAAAATCTCCCGTTCTCTTCCGTAAAAAACAATAGTTATAACTTCAATTTCATCTTGGTGTTCAATAAACTCTTGAATAAAAGGCATAGAATAGCTACAGCAATCACACGGTACGATAACAAATTGAAGGATTGTTTTCTTCGAACCAATATAATCATCTAAAAAAATTGGCTCTTCTCCATTTATTCTCTCAACAGTAGATATGTCTCCTGTACTTTGGTCAAAAAAGAAAGAATAAGTGGTATATCCCATTCCAGCTAAAATAAAAATGACAAGTATAATACCAATCTTATTTACCATGATATAACCTCCTTTTTACAAAACGTTAGTGCTTTATATAGAATCATAATTTATATTGGTATAGTACAATGATAGCTAATTGGGGAGGGGTTAAGATGAAAAAAATAGTCTATTTTATGACAATTTGTACTGTGATAATAGTGACAATGACTGGGTGTAATAAGTCGGAACTAGATACATTAATCGTTAATTTGAAACAAGAGGGGGAGACTTTTCAAAAAGGAGAATTTACAACATATGAAGTATCCTTGAAGAGTCAACAAGAGGAACAAGTTTCAGTAGATGACGTTTATTTATACATGAATATGGAGCACATGAATCATCCTATGGAAGGTAAAATGGAGAAAGTAAGGGATGGAATATATGAAATTGATTTACCACTGGCAATGGCAGGGGAGTGGTATGTGTTGGTGAATGTTCGTCATGAGGGAGAGGAACGAGAGATCCCCTTTCATGTTTTTGCTGAAGGAGATATGGTAATGAAATATATGCAAGACTATCACGCTGATGAAATAGATTGAAACAAAGGAAGCGGAGTGTACTCATATATGAAGCATCTAATCGTTTTTATGCACCCAACAAAAAAGAGCTTTAATGGAGCAATCTTAGATACGTATGTAGATGGATTAAGGAGTAACGGTGATACTGTCATTATTAGATCGTTGTATGAACAAGAGCTTCAGCCACTTCTATCTCAACAGGAATATAAGAATACACTGGCAAATACCTATAAGTTAGACGTGAAGAAGGAGCAGAGCTACATAGAAGAAGCGGATGTAATCTCTTTTATTTTTCCACTATGGTGGGGGGGATTTCCTGCAGTAGGAAAAGGATATATTGATCGAATATTTTCATATGGTTTTGCCTATCGATTAAAAGGTGAATCACCAATTCCCCTTCTTACAGGGCGAGAAGTAAGAATGATCTTTACATCTGGAACTCCTGAAGAGGAAATGAGAAACTCAAAAATGTATACACATTTTGTAGACCTTACAGAAAAGAGTATATTCTCTTTTTGTGGTCTCAAGCTTACTGATGTCCTTTATTTTGGTGATGTTCTTCAATGTGGGGACGAGAGAAGGAAAGAAATGCTACATAAAGTGGAGCAACTTGCCAACAAGGCAGAATAAATAATTTATCCTGAAAATAAAGAAGGTTCAGTAGTGAAGGTCGGCGACTCCAGCGACGAGCATATGTTTACGAATAAACTTCGAGTTATCTTGACGCATGCAACTTCTATGAATTACTAGCAGAGGAAGAGACAGGACAAAGTACTTTAAGAGTATGCTAATTGCCAAAGAGGCTGAGGCGTTGCCCGTGCAGCCAGGATGGCAGGATTACGCCTGCAACGGATGAACTCCTCTTAGTTAGAATATTTTCATCCCCCATGGTGGAAGTTTACTTGCATGTGAGGTCTACCCTGAAAATAAGAAGCGTTCTAGAAGCCCGGAAAGCAATGAAAAACACAAATGCGGTATCCAAGAAGCGTTCTAGAAGCCCGGAAAACAGTGAAAAAAGCAAATGCGGGATGAATGAAGCCGATATTCTTCCCGCAAACGGTATAAGATTGGAATTGCGGGAAGGTAGTATACTTTAGAAAGAACATTTTCATCCTCCATGGTACAAATTTTCACTTGCACTGGCGGTCTACCATAAAAATAAAATTTGTAAAGGAGCCTGCTAATTAAGAGGCTCCTTGTTTTCGTACTTTCTTTATTTCTTCACTAGCTACATTTCTAGGTGCTCCTTTTTTCATATGAATAAAGAGCACTGCAGATAGAATAAGGAGCATTCCAATTAGTTGCCAAGGGGTTAGAACATCTTGAAAAATAAATACTCCAATTAAAGCAGCAACAACTGGTTCAATGGTTGTGGCTATGGACGCTTTACTAGATTCAACAAGTTGGAGACCACGAGTGTATAATAGGTAAGCGAGAACCGTAGGTATTATTCCTAAACTCACACTGTAAAGTACTGCATCTACACTCCAAAATACACTTCCCTTTGTTATAAGTCCACTAGTAGGTAGAAGGGATAATGAGGCAAAGAGAAAGGTGTAGGTGGTTGTTGTTAAAGATGAATAGTTTTTATTTAGAGCAATTTTTCCAAAAATACTATAAAGAGCATATCCAAAGCCTGACCCGAGACCAAAGAGAATACCATTTGACGAAAACTGTCCTAAGTTTAACGGGAATAATCCGATAACTAAAATGCATCCTACAAAGGTTCCTGTTAAGGCAAGGAACTTTTGTGGGGTTAAGCTTTCTTTAAAAATAATTCGCGATAATACTGTAACGAAGGCAGGACCAGTATAAAGAAGGACTGCTGCGATAGATAAATTCATCTCTTGAATAGCTGTGAAATATGCCCAATTGAAAAAAACGATGCTTCCTATACCAGTACCTAGGAATATTGGAATATCTTTAATTTTTATTAATAGGGTTTGTCTGTTCGTTACTAATACAAATGCGAATAAAGCAATGAATGCGATAGACACTCGTAACGTTACGACTTCAATGGGGGAGAAGCCAAATTCATATAGTCGCTGAACGAAAAGTCCAATTGTACCCCATAAGGCTGCTCCAATGATAATAAATAAAAAAGCTACCTTGTTCATTTTGTTTTCTCCCCACTTCCTGCTATTCTGTTAAAATTAGTTAGATATTTCTTGATCCATTAATGACGTGAAGAATTCATTGGCATTATTCTTTGGATGGTAATACACAATAAACAAATAATCTCCTAGTTGAAGAGAACGATTATTTATCCATTTTGTTACATCAAAAGGAACCTCTTCTATTACTAAGTGTTTTTGTATCCCTTTATCATTTAAATTTAAAGTCGCAGAGGGAATTAAATCGTTTAGTGAACCTTCTTTCAGTGTATTTAAATCTCCTTTAGAAAATGAAGGGTCCCACCATTTTTTTCTAGGCTTTTGTTTATAATGTAGTAAATAGTCAACCTTCATAAATCCTTCAATAAGCTTCATATTCTTTGTCTTTTCATACACTAAGAACGATTGAAGACGATAAAATAAATCTTCAAATTGATGACCTATTTTCCCCCAGCCTTTCTCATCCCAATAATCTCCAAACCTTTGGAAAAAATCAAATGGTGTTTCAAAAACATGTTCGATTAAATATTCAACAGTATTGTCTAAACGATGATCATTCCAATATTTTTCTAAAATATCTTCAGCTCTTTTTATTCTAGTAATTTCAGCGAAGCTAATAACATTGTTCGAAAGAATTTCGTAAGGAGCATGATCCATATATTGATAATTAAATTGATCCGCCATTGCACGCATACCAGTACCGCGAAGCATCTTTAAAAATCCTAACTGAAGTTCCTCTGGTCGTAAAGCAAAAACATCATTAAAAGTTTTCTTAAAGGAATTATAATTTTCATCTGGAAGACCCGCAATTAAATCTAAATGTTGATCGATTTTTCCACCTTCCTTGATTAACGTGACAGTTCTACTTAATTTTTTGAAATTTTGACGGCGCTTAACTAGGTCATTTGTATGATCATTTGTAGACTGAACACCAATTTCAAATCGGAAAACTCCTTTAGGAGCCTTATCGTTTAAGAATTCCAAAACTTCAGGTCGCATAATATCAGCGGTTATTTCAAACTGGAATTCACAACCACCATGATTGTCGATCAGAAATTGGAAAATTTCCATTGCATAGTCTCGTTTAATATTAAATGTCCGATCGATAAACTTAATCATTTTTGCACCATTATGAATCAGATAGAGTAAATCTGATTTTACTTTATCTATCTCAAAGTATCGTACCCCTACTTCTATAGAGGAGAGACAAAATTGACATTGGAACGGACATCCTCTGCTTGTCTCAAAGTATACGATCCGTTTACCTAAATCCTTTTTATCTTCCTCAAAGCGATAAGGGGAAGGGATGGTTAGTATGTCTAAATTTGGTCGACTTGGAGTCATTTTTACTTCACCATTATCTCGAAAAGCAAGACCAGCGATGGTTTCATAGTCTTGTCCACCTTCGATTTGGTGAAGAAGCTGTTTAAATGTTTCTTCTCCTTCACCGCGTACGATAAAATCAACCCCAGGCACGCGATTTATCCATTCCTCTGTATCATAGGAAACCTCAGGTCCTCCGAGTATAATTTTCGTGTTTGGTAAAACTTTTTTAAGCATTTTTACAATTTGAATGGTTTTCTCCACATTCCATATATAACAGCTGAACCCAATAACATCTGGTTGGCGATTAAATAAATCAGAGACAACATTTAGTTCAGGATCTTTGATTGTATATTCAACCATATCAACATCAAACTCTGGTGCAGAGTAAGATTTTAAAAGCCTTAGAGCAAGACAAGTATGAATATATTTTGCATTTAGCGTTGTAACGACGATGTTCATCTATACCTTTCCTCCAATCACATAAATGTCAACGCTAATCATATCATAATTCATACCATGGAATAAATAATTGGTCCTTTTTCGCTGGAGTCACCGCATTCCACTATTGACCCGTTTTTATTTTCAGGGTAGATCACTTAATAGGTAAACCCATTTGATATAAATTCACATAGTTATTATTTGATTGCTTTACTGCATTTTTAATAATGCCTTCTACTTTAAAATTAAGTTTTTCGTAAAGGGCTATAGCTTTTTTGTTTGTTTCTAACACTTCTAATTCGATTTTCTCAAACACATTATTCTTTTTAGCCCATGCAAGTGCATCATGCATCATTATTCTCCCTATCCCCTTAGATCTATAATCTTTACGAATGATCAGTCCTAAGTTGCCACGATGTGCAGTTTTTACGAATATTCCAGGTTCTATGGTTAAAATCCCTATTAGCTTCTTTTCATGCTCAGCTAGTAATGTCAATGTTTGAGGTAATTGTAAATACCAATCATTCTTAATTCTTTGATCCTCCACAGTCATGGTGAAATCCTGATGAACCATAATCAAACCATCTTCCTCATTTATTACTTCCTTTGTCAATTCATGCATAGACAAACCATCATTCACATCTGCTGTTCTTATCAATATGGTGTGATTATCATTTGTTTTTCTTTCAATGGGGGAGACATATGCCATTTTTTTACCTCCAAATTAAGAAAGGAACAATAATCCCTTTCAAATAATGATGTAATACCATCACGAAATGAAACTCCATTTTATATTTATGTACGAAGCTATTAAATAGTTCAGTATTTCTGGAGTAAGTTCGTTTAAAGCATAGAAGGGTCAAGTTCCTATGAGGATGGAGTGATGAATGGCGTTTTTTATTTCTCATATTTAAGGCTTCATTGTATGATAGAAAGAAAAGTGAGGTGAAATTATGAAATTTGCAAGTTTTTCATATGATGGAGTTCAAGGATATGGGATTGTACATCCTGAAGAACAAAAAATCCTTAATTTAACAAAAACAAAGGATTGGAATGGTCCAAAGACATTTCTAGAATTTGTTCAACGGGAGAAACACCTCGAGGAAGCTAAACAGTTAGAACGAAATTGGCTTAGTGAACAAATAATTACGGATGAAATCATTTTTGTTAATGATCCATTATTTCAATGGGAGGCACCAATTCCTAAACCATTAAAGAATATATTTGCTGTTGGGAAAAATTATGTTGAACATGCAATGGAAATGGGAGGAACGGAAGCTCCATCCTATCTAGTTATTTTTTCAAAGGTACCAACAACAGTCACAGCTCATCAATCAGAAGTACTGCTACATAAACATGTTACAAAGGAAGTGGATTATGAAGGGGAATTAGGCGTTATTATTGGAAAAAAGGCTTTTCATATTTCGAAAGAGGATGCTTGGGAGTATGTGTTTGGTTTTACAATAATTAACGATGTGACGGCGAGGGATTTACAGCGACAACATCAGCAGTTTCTCTTAGGAAAAGGCTTGGATTCATTTTGTCCTATAGGTCCTTATGTTGTAGATCGTGATAGTTTTTTACCGATAGAGAAAAAACAATTAATAACAGTAGTAAACGGAGAGGAACGACAACGAGCTACATTTAATTTGATGGTTTTTTCAATTCCAGACATTATTGAAACGTTAAGTAAAGGAATGACGCTAGAAGCTGGTGATATAATTGCTACAGGAACCCCTAAAGGAGTTGGAAAAGGCTTTAATCCTCCCAAATTATTGCAAAAAGGTGATGTAGTTGAAATAGAAATTGATGGCATTGGAAAATTAAAGAATTATTTTAATGATTAAGATTTTTTACAATAATGGACAATGTCCCGTAACGGCATTTCACTTAGGGTAAAGTCACAATTTTCCTATCCGTTCATATTATGAATAGTGGATTTGATACATGGTATTAAATAGTATGAATGAAAGGGGAAAAAGAATGACTTGCAATTGTAATTCACCAAAAGGGCACCAAAATAAAATGACTGGTCCAATGGGACACGAACATGAGCATACTCTACAGGGAGTACCAGGCGTTCCGCATCATGGTCACCCATTACCACAGCAACAATTACCTTATGGACCGGTACCTCATCATGGTTATGCTCCAGGACACGGGTATGGAATGCCAATGCCACAAGGACATATGGGTCATCCTCCTATGGGTCATATGCCAGGAGGTTATCCAGGAATGCCAGGTCCGCATATGGGGATGCCACTAGCGCCAGGAACACATCCTGAAATGCAAACTGGTCATACTGGAGTACCAGCAGGACAGCCAGAATATATGGGACATCCACAAATGAGTCAAATGGGACCTAACTATACTGCACCAATGCCACAGCAACATGGTGAAATGGGTCCACACCATCATTATGGTCACGTAGAACATCCATCAACGGGTGGAGGTCCAACTAGCCCAGCATATCCGTCACATACAATGCCGCAACAGATGACACCACCTAGACCACCGGCTCCTTCTCAAGGACCAAGTGCATTACCACCACATGGGTATATGCCAATGGATGACGACGATTTTGAATAAGAAAAAGTAAAAAAAGAAGGTGTCCAAATGTCATTTCAATGAATGAACATTAGGGACATCTTCTTTTGTATTTAGGTTACTATTCTAATAATATTATCCTACTGGTTCTTCGTTTTTTTGAGCAATTTTTTCATTTGCACCAACGAAGGTATCTAACTTTTTCTTCGGCGGAGTCCAATATTGCTCATTACCTGGAAGATCGTCAAACCATGCTGCATCCTTTGGACAGTCAAGTACCATAAATTTTCCGTATTCATTATCACGAGATTGATGATATTTTAAATAAGCTTTCCCATTATCAATGGCAAGTACTTCAATTTTACCAGATGTATGACTCATTGATAAACGTACACGTTTTCCTAGTCCAGATGTTTTCGCTTTCGCTTTTTCTACAGCATTATATGCTTCTTCAAGGGATAAAACGAAATCGTTATTACCAGCTACAGGGCGGTTAATAAAGAAGTAGTAAGGTGTTACACCAGCCCATGAAAGCTTATCTAATAACTCAGCTAATACTTCAGGATCGTCATTAATTCCTCTTAATACTGGAGTTTGATTAACAACAATGGCACCTGCTTGATGTAATGCATCGAAGCCTCTTTTTGCTTCTTCTGTAATTTCAACTGGATGATTAATATGAGCCATCACGTAAATTCTTTGTTCTGGAGTTGAGTATTCCTTGATTAGTTCAAGAAGTTCTTCATCTTCATATATTCTCATCGGATTAAAGACAGGCATTTTTGACCCTAAACGAATAATCTTTACATGTGGAATTTCTCGAAGTTGCTCAATAATTAAGCGTAATTTCTTCGTTGCAAGAATAAGAGAATCCCCACCTGTAAGTAATACATTATTAATTTCTGGATGGTTTTTAATGTATTCAATTCCTGGTTGAACATCTGCCATTGCTTCTTTAATATCGTTTCTAAATAAACGCTTTCGGAAGCAATAACGACAGTAAGCCCCACAAACCTCAGATACGATAAGTAGTGCAGTAGTTCCATATTTATGCTGACACCCAGGTGCAGCATAGTTCGTGTCTTCATCGGAAGCATCCCAGCGACCATATTCTTCTAACTCACCTTCATTAGGAATGATAAGTTTTTTAATCGGGTCGTTCGGATTATTCCAATCAATTAAATTCAAATAGTAATCGTTTACACGAAAGACAAACTTTTCAGTAATTTTCTTTAGTCTCGCACGTTCTTCTTCAGGAATTTGTGTAATTTTATCGATGTTCATAATGTACTTTGGCTGTGCCATTTCATATCAACCTCCATATGTTAAATTAATAGATTAATAAATGCTTGGAATACTAAATCTAGATGATTGTATAAGTGTGTTAACTCATAGGTAGTAAATTTTTTTAAAAGTGAAAGTGAATGTACAACTACGTCTATGATTTATTCCGAATTGATCTATGAGACACTACACTATCCATTTCCTATTATAAACACAGTATTTATATTTGGTCAAAAACGGAGTAAAACATCTATTTTTAAATAAAAATGAAGGATTTCCTCCATTATTCTCCTCCCTAATAGGTATAGTTAGAAATTTCAAATTTTCTCAAAAAACTACGGAATAAACCTTCACATACAAGCTTTAATAGCATAAAATGAAATAAATCCTTCAAAAAAATGAAGTGAAGAAGGAAAGGGGATAAATAGAAACATGGCCATTGAAAAAGTGAATCATCCGTATGTTCAATATGGGGCGAAAACGAAACATTCCTATGATGAAATGAAAAAAGCTGAAAAATATTTACCTGGAGGCGTTACAGCCAATATAAAACATTTTGCTCCATATCCAATAGTAATGAAAAAAGGTAGTGGAGCATGGCTTGAGGACGTTGACGGTAACCATTACGTAGATTATTTGATGGCCTATGGTTCTTTAGCGTTAGGTCATGGGCACAACGATATAAAAAAAGCAATTACAGATCAAGTAAATCAGGACGGGACATTTCTTTTTGGAACACCTCATTCACTTGAAGTTAGCTTTGCAAAGAAAATTCAAGAGTATTATCCTTCAATGGAGAGGATTCGATATACGAATTCAGGGACAGAAGCTACATTGTTAGCAATCCGCCTAGCATGTGCATTTACAGGAAAAAAGAAAATTGCAAAATTTGAAGGACATTATCATGGTGGGTATAATGAAATGCTCTATAGTATAAATCCTTCCATGGCAGAAGCAGGAAGTGAAGATGAACCAAGTGCTGTACCTGAATCCTCTGGGTTGAATCAATTTGGTGATGGAAAACCTGTTATTCTTCCTTTTAATAATGAGAAAGCAACGGAAAAGTTATTAAGAAAACACGCAACTAAATTAGCTGCTGTCATCGTCGAACCGGTTCAAGGTGGATTTATCCCAGCAGAAAAGTCCTTTATGAATAAATTAAAAAGACTTACTGAAAAGTACGGCATTTTACTAATATTTGATGAGGTAAAAACGGGGTTTAGGGTAGCTCTAGGAGGTGCCCAAGAGGTGTATAATATAAATCCTGATATTACTACACTTGGAAAAGTAATTGGTGGAGGATTTCCCATTGGAATTGTAGGTGGTAGAGAGGATATTTTAACAATTACACGTCCTAAAGCTTCAGGAGATGTGTTTGATGTAGGGCAGGGGAAAGGATCTTCTGCAAAGGATATCTTATTCCACAGTGGGACATATAACGGACATCCAACAATCTTGGCTGCAGGTTTAGCTACTATTGAGAAATTAGAGCAGGAATTTCAACAAGTTTTGACGTATACTAATATATTGAAGGACAATATTGAGAAAATAGGGAACAAAGAAAATGTGCCACTAAAAACGATCGGTTTAGGGACAATTTTTAGCGTCATTTGTACTTCTAAGAACAAAATAAGGCATTATCGAGATCTTCAAAAAACAGACTTAAGTCTTCGTAAAACAATTGACTTTCACTTGCTTAATGAAGGAATTTATACGAAACCCCTAAATCGATACAGTATCTCCACAGCTCACGGAGACCGAGAGCTGGAAAAAACTATTCAAGCATACGAAAAAGTGTTAAAGCACCATTTAGGGGAGGATGGTGGACGCTTGTAATGGGGTGATATTTTGTTTGAAAGTGAAGTATACAAGCGAATGATTCAAAACAGAGATCGAATGAGTAAATCTCATAAAAAAATTGCTAATTATTTAATTGAAAACCATGAAACAGCAGCTTTCCTAACAGCATCTAAGCTTGCTAAAAATGTAAAAGTAGGAGAAGCTACCGTCATCCGCTTTGCTTTTTTTCTAAACTATAAAGGGTACCCTGATTTACAACGACACCTTCAAGAAGCGTTGCAACGTAAGATGACCTCTGCAGAGGTTTTAGCTAGAACGACAGGGGAGAATGAACAAACAGAGGATATTATCTCTGAAGTACTATCGGATGACATACAAAATTTAAAAATGACCTTAAATCAAATTGAACCAGAAATTTTCGAAAATGCGGTTCAGCAAATTATTGAAGCAAAAAGAATTTATATCATTGCTTATCGAAGTGCAACGAGTATAGGGTCTTTTTTGGAATTTTATCTAGATTTAGTATTGCAAAATACAGAGATGATTCGACAAGCAGATGGAGTTTCTGAGCATGTATTAGATATTACAGAGGAAGATTTAGTAATAGGACTTGGCTTTTCCCGGTACACTAAAAGGACAGTAGAGGTATTGAAGTTCGTAAAGCAGCAAGGAGCACAGACGTTAGTCATTACAGACCATTTAATGAGTCCACTTGTTCCTTATGGTGATTTAAAGATAGTCGCTTCAACTGAAATTAATTCTTTTATTGATTCTTTTGCGGCTCCTATGAGTATTTCAAGTGCCTTAATTACCGCGTTAACACGTTCACAGCATAAAAAAGTGGAAAAGCGTTTAAAAGAGCTAGAAGGCTTATGGGAAACCTTTGATGTGTTTTATGATTAAGTAAAGAAACACTGAGCAAAAATGCTCAGTGTTTCTTTACTTTTAGTAATCATTATGCTGTTTCAGTGATTTGCTCCTTTTTTCTTTTTCGGAAATATTGAAGCAAGCCAACAACAATTATGATACCTAGACCAGCTATTTCTACTGGTAGGTTTTCTGGAACGACCAGCATAATCCCACCAGCAAATAGTAAAATTCGTTCATACCAATAAGGCTTATAAATGAAGTATCCTATCATCGTTGCACTTATTGCCATCATTCCTACTATGGCCGTGAGAATAGCAGGCACTACCGTTATAAAGCTTGCATCCTGTAAAAGTAGTACAGGGTTATAGACGAATACATACGGAATGATAAAGGCAGCTATTGCAAGCTTGAATGCCGTTACACCAGCCTTCATTGGATTTGCCCTGGCTATTCCAGATCCAGCATATGCAGCTAAGCAAACAGGTGGTGTAATGTCTGCAACAATTCCAAAATAGAACACAAAAAAGTGTGCTGCAATTGGTTCGATACCAAATTGAATTAATGCAGGTGCAGCCATCGTTGCTGTAACAACGTAGTTCGCTGTTGTTGGTAAACCCATTCCAAGTAAGATACAAGCGACCATTGTAAATAATAGTAGTAAGAATAAGCTATCACCAGCCATGTTAATTAAACCACCAGCTATTTTTGAACCAAGTCCAGTAAATACGACAACTCCTACGATAATACCTGCAGAAGCACAGGCTGCAATAACAGGTAAGGCTACTCGAGCCCCTTGTTCGAGGGCTCTAACTATATCTAATGGTCCCATTCTCGTATCTTTTCTAAAGAGACTCACTATAAATGCCGTTGCAATCCCAGTTAAGGCTGCAGTTGTGGCAGTCCATCCTGTAACGAGCATAAAAACGATGGCGATGAGGGGAAGGAGTAAGTCAGCCCGTTTAAGAATACCCGATAAAGGTGGAAGCTGATCTTTCGGTTGCCCTTTAATGCCATATTTTTTTGCTTCAAAGTGTGTACCTACAAATACACCCGTAAAATACAATATAGCAGGAATAATACCGATTATAATAATATCACTGTACGTAACACCAGAAACATAGTCAGCCATAATAAATGCAGCTGCCCCCATAATTGGTGGCATTATTTGACCACCGGTAGATGCAGAAGCCTCTGCTGCTGCAGCAAATTCTGGTCTGAATTTGGCTCGCTTCATCATTGGGATTGTAAAAGACCCAGAGGATACAGTATTAGCTACAGAACTCCCAGTAACCATTCCTTGCATGGCAGAAGCCACTACGGCAGCTTTAGCTGTTCCACCAGTATATTTTCCAGTTAATCCGAATGCTAAGTCATTAAAATATTGACCAACTCCAGTTTTTGTGAGCATGACTCCAAAAAATAAGAAGAGGAAGATAAAGGTGGAGGAAATTTGTATTGGTGTTCCAAAAATGGCATCCGTAGAAAAGAATAATCGACGTGACAAGCCAGCCCAATCAAACCCACCGTGTCCAAAATAAGGTATATTCGTTCCATATAAACCATATAAAATTGCTAGTGACGCGATAACAATTATTGGAAGACCTACTGCTCGACGAGTTGCCTCTAATAATAAGATAATACCGATGGTTGCAACTGTTATATCCATTGTTGTAAAGCCTAAAACCCTTGCAGCACCAGTAATCCATTCATATCGGAATATAATATAATAAACGGAGCCCATTGCAAGGAAGGCTAAAATCACATCGTACCAAGGAACTCCCTTCTTTTTAAAGCCTGTTTTTCTTGCAGGATATAAGAGGAAAATTAAGCCTAATGCAGTCCCGAGATGAACAGCCCCTTGTAATAAAAATACGAGAGGACCATTATCGGGTAAAGCTCGCCACAAATGAAAGAGAGTTAATGAAATTGCTAAAAAGGAAATAACCCATTTCCATTTGCCAGTATCTTGACGATAAGATGACTCTCTATCATATTTAGCTAAGAGTTCTTTTTGCTGTTCTTCTGTTAAGATTTCTTTTTCTTTCATACGTTCACCACCTAAAAAAATAGTAATAGTTAACCTGAAAATAATTTTTTATTTCTATTTCTACAAGCGGAAAAATTTAGTTGTAAGGAGGGGCTTTCCTGAAAATAGTTAAGCCTAATATAGGTTAACTGTTTATTCGTTACATCCCACGTCCTGTTGGCAACGGCGTAATCCTGCCATCCTGGCTTGTACATCGTTACGGAGACTTTTTTATCACTTTCCCGCAGAAAGGGTCCCCATGGATCTGATGTTACCTTTTAAAGTATTTTCATACTCTAGGGTGTAAGTATTTTCTTGAATGAAGTCTCTGTTAAACATTCCTATGGAATTACTTTTATAAAAAAATTAAAACAACAATGTACTTAAATGGCTAATAAATACAA
This sequence comes from Evansella sp. AB-P1, assembly GCF_029688925.1. Taxonomy (GTDB): domain Bacteria; phylum Bacillota; class Bacilli; order Bacillales; family Salisediminibacteriaceae; genus Evansella. The sequence goes on along the minus strand of NZ_JARUKY010000017.1, from coordinate 86,982 downwards.
CCCTATGTAACACTTAAATTATTTATAAAAATCCAAAATAAAAAAGCTTGTTCCATCTTTCATTACTCTTATAATGTATAAATCGACGAAAATGTAGGAGGATCTTTCCTGCGTTTTCGTCGATATTCCGACAAGACCAACCCTTATTTTGACTTGGAATTACGCGAAGTATTCTTAAATACCAAATTATTTATGAGTACTTTTTGGATAAAATGGGTTAATAGGCGGAGTATGAAATTAGATTATAAACTATTTCATTATAAGAATAAATTTGTTTTAAAAAGGCCGGACATTGTTAGAAAGCCCGGCCAAATTTTTAAAAAGATTATTGAAGTCCTTCTTCTTGGAAATATCTTTCAGCACCTGGATGCATTGGAAGTCCTTCCGAACCTAAAAGTGCATTTTCTTTCGTTAAGTGTGCACCTTGGTCGTGAGAAATTTGATCTCTATTTTCGAATAAAGCTTTTGTAATGGCATATCCTAGATCTTCGTCAATTAAATCTGTCGATCCAACAAGAATAGCGTATGCTGTAATAGCTTGAATATCTTCATCTAAGAAGCTATAAGAGTCAGATGGAATGGTCATGCCTTCATAGCCACTATTTTCTTCTACATAAGCTAGCCCCTCTGGAGTAATCGGTATCATTCGAATATCACGGTTTAGAGCTAACCCTTCAATACTACTTGCTGGTAAACCTAAAAGACCGAAAGAAGCATCTAAGTTACCGTCTTGAATACGATCAGCAGCATCTCCGAAGTTTTCTTCAAATGCCGTATAATCTCCATCTTCTAAACCATATGCTTCAAGAATTAATTTAGCAAGAGCTTGTGTACCACTTCCAGGTGGTCCGATTGCAACGTTTTTACCGGCAAGATCTCCGATTGTTTCAATGCCAGAGCCTGCTGGAGTAATAATTTGCATTACTTCAGGATAGATGTGTCCCATAAAACCGAAGTTTTCAACTGGAACGCCATGAAAATCTCCATCACCTGTTAATGAATCGATTGCTGGGATGTGCACAGTCATACCAAGAGCAACTTCCCCATCTCGAATCATAACAAGGTTATCTACGGAAGCTCCTGAGGAAACAGCACTTAAATCAAAGCCATCATAACCTTCAATGTTGTTGGTGATAACTGTAGCCATTTCTCCACCTAATGGGTAGTATGTCCCACCAGTCCCACCAGTTCCTAGCTGAAGATTTCCGATGTTAACTTCATCTGCAGCATCGTTATCATTATTGTTGTTGTTACCTGCTACATCATCGTTGTTATTGTTGTTACCATCACCACATGCAGCTAAAAATAAAATAGCTGTTAACAACAATGCAAACATGGAATATAACTTCTTACTCAAATTCCATTCCCCCTTAAGAATATGTTTTATACCAACAAAAAGTTAGTCGATATTCTATTATTTAATCAAAAAAACTACTAATTGTCAAAAATTTCTTTTTGTGCAATATTATTATATTTTTATTTTCGAAATAGTAGGAAATAGATATATTATTAATTAATTTTTAACAAAGAGATTTAACTTTTTATTGCATAAAAAATAACTTAATAGGTTTGAATGCTTATGAATGTTTTTACTAGATATACCTATGGTATAATAGCAACAATTGGAAGAAGGAGGGTGCATTCGTTGCTTAAAAGTAAATTATTTAGAATTCTAATTTATATCATTTTAATATTAGTTATTATTTATTTAAGTACTATAAATTCGTTTATCTTTCGACCGCTTGTTGTATTTATGCAAACTGTCTTTATCCCATTTTTAATTGCTGGTGTCCTTTTTTATTTACTTCGGCCAATAGTTAATTTATTACATAAACAAAAGGTTCCTAAAGGAATTGCAATATTATTAATATACATTGCTTTAATTGGTGTATTAACAGGAGTCATTTTTTTAATTGGACCTATATTACAAAGACAGGTCATGAACCTTGTAGATAATATGCCATATTTAATCAACGAATTACAAAATTTAATCATTAAGATCCAGGAAATTGAATGGATTGCACAATTTCAAGAATCAGAAAACTTTTCTATTGAACAAATTAGTGAGACTATCACTTCAAATTTAGCAAGATCCGTTGATTTTATAACATCAAATGTAGCATCGTTTGTTGGGGCAATTACAAATGCAGTTCTCATGATTATTTTAATTCCATTTATGCTGTTTTATATACTAAAGGATGGTCATAAAGCTCCGAATCAAGTTCTTCGATATTTTCCTGAAAAACAGCAAATTGAGGGTAAGCGCATCTTAAATGATATGGATACAGCATTAAGCTCCTATATTCAGGGTCAAATTTTAGTTAGTTTGTGTGTCGGTATTCTAATGTATATTTCCTATCTAATCATTGGGATTGAATATTCTCTTATTTTAGCATTAGTTGCTATGTTTACAAATTTAATACCGTTTATCGGACCGTGGATTGGTTCTGTTCCTGCAGTTATTGTTGCTTTAATAACTGCACCAATGTCAGCTATTTGGGTCATTGTTGCTATCGTTATCGTACAGCAAATAGAAAGTAATTTAATTGCACCACAAGTAATGGGAAGAAAGTTGGCTGTTCATCCTTTAACTATTATTATTTTAATTTTAGTTGCAGGACGTTTCTTAGGTTTTATCGGCTTTTTAATTGCAGTACCAACATATGCAGTCACAAAGGTAGTCGTAAGTCACACATACCGTTTGTTAAAGCTTCGTAAAGAAAACCTAGAGGAAAACGAGCATATAACGAAAAATCATGACAATGTGAATACGACAAAGTAGTAATATAAGACCAAATTTTTGCATCTACCGTTGGTATTTTATAATATGTTAGTGATAACTAACACAGTGAGGTGATAAGTGGTGAGCTTTGAACAAGATGGAATTAAGCAAATTGATACAGAAGAATTAAAAGAATTAGTAAAATCTCCTGAAAAAGGTAAGGTAATAATTGATGTTAGAGAATTAGATGAATATGAAGCTGGACATATACCGGGAGTACCTCTACTACCAATGAATACTATCCCCTCATTATTAGATGGCTTTGATAAAAATAATGAGTATGTATTTATTTGTCGTAGTGGTAACCGTTCACAAAACGTCTCTCTATATATGAAAGAAAATGGCTTTGATAAAGTAACAAACTTTAATGGGGGCATGTTATCTTGGGATGGGGATACGAAGAATGGTCCAGAACACTACATCCAAAGTCCTGAAGAATTAAAGAAGTGGAAATAAATAAAAGAAGAAAAGCACCTTCATGTCTAACATGAGGTGCTTTTCTTCTTTTATAAAGGGAGATAATTCATTCTAAGATGCTTTTCTTATAAGTGATCTGTTTTTTTGGAATAGGACTTCTTTTGTGGTTGTTTATAATGGTTGTCTCTTTCTCTTTCATTCTTATGTTCATTTAGTGCTTGATTATCCCTTGGTTTTTTATTGTTATCTTTTGTATAATCCATTGTTTGCCCTCCTCGTTTAGCCCTCTAACCTTAATATGGTTTAAAAGGAGTAAAATATGTACTTGTTTAATTATTTTGTAAGGTGGGTACATAATAACTAACCCTTTACAAAGGAGTGGATATTCTTGAATAAATGGTTAACCTCCACAGCATTAGTTTCAGCAGTAGCAGTTGGTTCCTATCTTATGAATAAACAAGATAATCGGGAAAAGGTAGGTCATTATTGGAATCGGATGAAAGCAATAGTGAAAAGGGAAACAAAGGAAGAGCATGAGCCATATTATGTGGAAAAGGTAGGTCATTCTGATCCTTACGACGTAGAAGACAATTCTATGGTTGATGAAGGAGCAGTATATTCCATAAATTATTATAATAGGAAAAAGCAAAATAACGCCTAACCATCATGCATCTGCATGATGGTTTTATTATTTATTGATAAGGCTGTCCTGTTTTCCTAGATGAAGTATTTTAAATTGAACTGTTTTCAGTAAAGCATATTAAATTTTTTTAATACATACGATCAATTTTGTTACTTTTTTGTTGGTTGGTCAATAATTAAAATGAAGGGAGGAATAAAATGTTTACTAATATTAATTTGATAGAGGAAGGAAAAAAGATTATTATAGCAGTTGCAAGTGCTGTTCTTCTAGCTTTAAGCTTAAATTTATTCTTAATTCCTGCTAACGTATTTGCTAGTGGGTTTACAGGGGTTGCACAAATTTTATCAGAATTAGTCGGCTTATCACCTGGTATTTTACTCTTTATACTCAATGTTCCTGTTGCAATATTAGGTTGGCTAAAAGTTGGTAAAAGCTTTACACTGTATAGCTTTATCAACGTAGCATTTACAACTTTATTTCTAGAGCTCATTCCAGTTCAAACGATTTCAAATGATATTATTCTAAATTCTGTTTTTGGAGGTGTACTAGGGGGAATTGGCGCTGGAGTTATATTAAAATTTGGGGCATCTTCAGGTGGAGTAGACATACTAGCATTACTTTTAGCTCGTAAAAGTGATCGTCCAATTGGCTCCTATTTCTTTATCTTAAATGCATTTATCGTATTAACATCGGGTGTCATGTTTGGTATGGAGAAAGCCCTCTATACACTATTGACACTATATGTTTTATCAAGGATTATAGACACATTACATACTCGTCATGTGAAATTAACGGCCATGATTGTAACGAAAAATGCAGATGAACTTCAACAAGCCTTTTACAAGCAAATTACTAGAGGTGTAACGAGAATTCCAGCAAAGGGTGGCTATTCAAAGGAAGATAAAGAAATATTAATGATCGTTATCACACGTTACGAGTTATATCTACTAAAACAAATTATTGATGAAGTAGATCCTAAAGCTTTTACAAATATCGTCCAAACTACAGGAATCTTTGGAATGTTTCGAAAAGACTCGTAAAAGTGAAACCAATATAAATGATAGTCGTCTAATATGAAAATAGGATCTCATGGAGGAATTAAATTGAAGAAAAAAGCTTTATATACCTTGTTTTCTTTGTTTATACTTTTGCTAGTTGCATGTGGTACAGGCGATACGAATAATAATACTACTTTAGGTTCTCTTCCGACACAAGGGGATATAAATGAAAGAGCTAATCATGAGGAGGATATGAATGAAGATACGACTAATGGGGAAGGGGTAATTAGCAGTATGCGTTACGAAGATATTCTATTTGAATTAAGTGCTGATGTAACTTCTAATTCAATTAGCGTTCACATGAACTTAACCAATGAAGCAGACAAGAAAAGACAATTGGATTTTTCTTCTGGACAGAAATACGATGTAATCATTAAAGGGGAAGATGGAAAAATTTTGTATCATTATGCTGAAGGGAAAATGTTTACAATGATGTTGGAAATGAAGGAAATAAACCCTGGAGAAACGTTATCATATGAAGATGTATGGACATTTGATGATTTAAGTAATTACGATGAGTTATTGATTGAAGGAACCATTGTAACATATGCACTTGACGGTGAAGAAATTGACAAAAGTACTTTTCAACAAACGATAGCTGTTTCGTTATAATATTTTAAGGAAAAAGCAGATAACGAAAAGATGTCTAAAAGGTAATTTACCGAGACATCTTTTTTTATTTTGTCATTTTTCAAAAACACTGTTGCTTTTAAAGTAAAAAGTATAGATTACTTTAGAAAAAAGATAAGCTAAAAGGAAAAAAATTCTTCTTTTTTTTTCACGAAATACATACGATATCTATAAGAATCATGAAAGGAGCGTGATCATGAAGGAGAGCTGCTTCCAGGCTGAGTTTCAAGATGTGTTTATTGAATTACCAAAACCAGCACTGAAGTCCTTTATTCATAAATTGCTCCAAGCACAATTTCGAATATCATGGCGCCATGAGAAGGAGACAGTTGAATTAGTTATTAAATCACAAGATGGTCAAGTAATCATTCCAATAAAACGACCAGATGAGAATTTAACGGTAATTCAATTAAATGAGTTATGTATTTGGATGGAGGATTTGGCAATTTTATTAGAGGAATTGATTACAGAAACAAAAGGGAGAGCTATAGTTAAAACAGCAACAGGCGGCTGGATTTATGTAAGCTGTTTTGATAAAGGGAAAATTGTTTCTGTGATGAAAATAGGTGGAGGTGAAAAAGCGGAAATGGGGTCATACCGGACGATTAAAAAAAACCGTAGTCCAATGGATGGTGTCGACCCAGAAGTAAAAGAATATGTTGTTTCAACAGAAATAGATTACTTATTAATGGAGCTTGTAGAAGCATTAGAAAAAAGAGATATTTCTGAGGTTAATCATATAAAACAAGAACTAAGTTATCTCTCCAAAGAAAGAGAAAAGCTACGTATGTCTATGAATGGAGTTGCCCATCGAAATTAATCAATTGATTTCTAAGTCTGATTTCAAATAAAACTTTAATAACCTAAAAATGCTTTATAAGCTCGGCAATAGCCGAGTTTTCTTTATAATTAAAGAATAATGACTTAATCGTTTCGATACGTTCTATGCCATTTTTTTGAACTTCATAATACATACGTGATAAGATAATAATATTGATATAAAGGAGGAATGAATTTATGGCAATCGAAGTAAGAGCTGAGCCTACACCGAACCCAAATGCAATGAAATTCACAGCATCAGAAGTACTTTTTGAAGGTACGGGAAGTGCGTCATTTAAAAAAGGTGATGAACCAGATCACCTATTAGCAAAAGAGTTGTTAGCAATTGATGGGGTTGATAATATTTTTGGTTACCAGGATTTTGTAACGGTTAATAAAGAACCTGGTGTTGAATGGGATGAATTGTTACCTAAAATTGAAGTTGCATTTAATAAAAGTTAAGATGACTAGTAATACCTTTTAAGTAGTTTTGATTTTATCTAAAGAAAATAATGTATTGGACATGTAGTTGTTTATAGCTACATGTTTTTTATTGTTTCTACACTGAATGTTTATTTGAAGGATATTATTGCTTTCAAGTAGAATTAAGAAGTGGAAGAAAATCTAACGTTGATTTTATAAATGAAGGTTTTTCTTTTGGAAATCTAGATACATAATTTCACTTGTTCACATTTTTGATAAATTACTGTGAACATAAAGTGACGTGTGAGTAAAATCACCCCTATTTTTATTAAAAAAGGTTAAGATAGTGTTAAAGTACAATTAAGAAAGGAGCCAATCAAAATGTCGGAATTAATAGGCTGCTTTAGTTCAGATTTTAGTAAACCTGATAACTATTGTAAGGCAATTCAACATTTATTAGATGAACATCCTCTCCTTAAGAATAAAATGAAAGATTTTTACTATATTGCTTCTCATTTAGCATATAAACCCACTAGAGCTGATCGTAGGAAGCTTCTAGATGATTTATATAATGAAGTTCAGGTATTTTATGAATTGATGAAGAAGCATGCATTCAAAGAGGAAGATTATTTATTTCAATTACTAACAAGATATATAGGTGCTGAAAATGGGCCAATTTCAAGCATGGAACAAGAGCACCTTGTTGTAAAGGAAAATATCACTCTTTTTATTGAAAAATATACGAATGTTAATATAAATAATCCGGACGAGATTAGAGAGATGACACATTATATCTCCATCATTTTTCATACATTAACAGATCATTTACTAAAGGAAGAAGAAATACTCTTTCCATTAGCAGAACAATTGCTATCTGAAAAAGAAAAACAGCAATTGGAAGATGTTGTAAATTCATATGATCATAAAAAATTTGCGTAAAAAGCTCCATAACCTGGAGCTTTTTTTGTGTCTGAAATGTATTACTTGACAGTATTCTAGTATATAGGAGTAAAATATATGATGATTTGAAATAACTATTTCTTAACGGGAATTGGGGAGATTACTTTGGAGAGTGTATCTAATCTATATCATCAAGAAGAAAGCGTACTTAAAAAGGGAATAGTAAATGGTCTGCCCATCGCTATTGGATATATGCCTGTTGCACTTACGTTTGGACTCATTGCTGGTTCAACAGGGTTATCAGTTGCTGAAGCTGTTTTAATGAGTATGATTGTTTTTGCTGGAGCCTCTCAGTATATGGCGTTAACGATGATTGCCTTAGGTTCTGGAGCACTAGAGATTATACTTGCTACATTTATTGTTAACTTTCGTCATTTACTTATGAGTGCAGCAATTAGTGAGATGGGGGAGAAATCCTCAAAAAAAGTGAGGGCATTATATGCATTTGGATTAACAGATGAGGTATTTGCTGTTGCATCAACGAAAGAAGCCCCCATTCGTTCTCATTATATTATTGGACTTGGTATTTCTGCTTATACTAGCTGGGTATTTTTTACAGGTGTTGGATTTTATGCAGGATCGTTTTTACCTGCAATCATACAAGAAAGCATGGCAATTGCCCTTTATGCACTTTTTATTGCTTTATTAATTCCTTCCATAAAGAAAGAGGGTAAAATTGTCATTGCCCTAGCCTTCTTAGGTGGAATTTTTCATACTATTTTTCAAGTGTGGATGGCTACTGGATGGGCAATCATGTTTGGAACTATTGCAGCTGTGGTTATATTAGAGGGAATAGAACAAGTATTTTTTAAGGGGAGAGACACAAGATGAATTTGAGTATACCAATTGTATGGATGATAGTTGGAATGGGTATTGTTACTTACATACCACGATTATTGCCTCTTATATTATTACAGACAGAAAATTGGCCAACTTGGTCCAAAAAAATGCTTTCACGTGTACCCTATGCTGTTCTTGGGGCATTAATCTTTCCTGGAATTCTTTCCGTCCATGAGAATGTATTTTACGGTTTGTTTGGTGGAATAATTGCTATTTTATTTGCATATTTAAATATGCCTTTAATAGTTGTTGTTGGTGGAACTATTGTGAGCTTAGCTGCAATGACATATATTTTTTAGTCCAGTAAGTGTAGAGGGAATTGAGCATAGATTTATATGATCACTTCCCTCTAACTATTTCAATTACAAATGTCGGCCGTACCTCTTAGATACAATGTCATAGAATCCTAATGAATTATATAGCTTTTTCGTCGCTTCATTATTAATTCCAGTTTCTAATTCAATCCCTTTAAATTCCTCTTGCTCTGCCCAATATAATACTTTTAATAATAAATTTTTTGCAACACCTTTTCGACGGTGTTTTTTTTGTACATACAAATCGTTAAGCCAAATATACTTTCCCCCTTTGTCTAAGCTAATTCCTGAATTTAGAAAAGCACACCCAATAATCTCCTCATTCTTCTCTGCAACAAAAAACTCTGTTCCAGTTGATGGTGTTAAGGCAAGTTCAATTGTTTCAAAAAGCTCTTCTTCCCTAATGTTCTCACTTAATGCATCCATTTGTTCCATCATAAGCTTTGCAATTTTATAACCAACATCCCCGTAATTTAGTTTATTTACCTTATATATTTTCATTGAATTCCCCCCAATCCTTAATACCATTCCATAAAACGAATGGAATTCCTTTATTTAATAAAGAGTTTGTTAATGTTATGTACAACTTTCTTCATTATGAATACGAATCTTTATGGAAGCTATGCACTGAATTGAGCTGAAAAAGAATGTAACTGTTAGGTCACCAATTAAAAAAAGGCTGTCTCATTAATTATTGACATCATTAAGAGACAGTCCTTCATACCTTAGAAACTTTTATCATTACCGTGTTTCAGTTGAAAATTCTTCTGAAAATTCATATAGCTGATTTTGTAAATTCATTAATTGTTCTCTTTCAGCTAAAGTAGAATCGGCAAATGCTTGAGATAAAGCTTGTTTAGCTCTTTGGATCTTTTCATTAGCTTCAGATTGGTTCAGTGGAGTATATGAATTTGACATAGCTTCTGTTGCTTCTTCTACTGCCGAACGAGCTTGTTGAAAATAACGATTTCCCATCTACAAGTCCTCCCCACGTTGCTTTTCTACCTCAGCTAAGGACTTTACATTTCTTTCTCTTTCGTTATTAGGTTGAACTGCGTCTTTACTCTGCTTAACGAAGCGTTTACTTTTTGAACGTTTACTCATTTTTGGCCTCCAATGTCAAAGCAATTTTGTTAAACATGAGTTTTTGAAAACCTCATTATTAGAATGTATCAAAACGGTGTAAAAAATAAAAAAACAATTTTCCAACAACAACAACCTCAAGTTATTGTTTTGATTTATGCAGCAAGTTGTTAAAATTTCATCTATGGTCAGCCCACGTCGTATGGGCAACGGCGTTATATCGCTGTATTGGTTCTGCAATGTGTAAGAAAGCAATGGTGGATAGAGTTAATTTAGTGTAACAGTGGATTTTGGTACGCTGGAAAGATGGGGGATAGTGAGAAAAGTTATCATGAGGTTTAATTAAAAATATCTTCTATATTATAAGGTAATCATGTTTACATGCTTTTTTTATAGAGAACCTATAGAAGAATCGATCTGTGGAGTTGGGAGACGTAAGGGGCAAGGGAGTGACTACCGCATCTTATGGTTTTGCAGCTTTCCGCGGCTCTAGCCCCCTTTTAAAATAACTCCATCTTTTAACAGAGTCTTTTTTATTTTATTGAAAAGTACTCTTCTAAAAATACAGCAATTCCATCCTGTTCATTTGTTACAGTTTCTTCGTTTGCTACTGTTTTTAGTTCTGAAATGGCATTCCCCATGGCCACACCATTCCCAGCATACTCAAGCATTTCTAAATCATTGTCTTCATCACCAAAAGCGATGATTCTTTCTCTAGGTATGTCATAATACTCTGCAATTTTCTTTAAGCCAATTGCTTTATTTAACCCTGCTTTTACAACTTCAATTACATTCCAAGGGTCTCCCCACGAACGTTGTTCAATGACCTCTGCATGTGCATCTTCTAACAAAGCCTTTAATTGTTGGTGATTATTTTCTTCTGGATGAATAAGTAAAGAAGTAGGGTCTTCTTTAATAAGTTCTGTTAAATTACCATATTTAATGGGTAATTCCCCTAATGTAAAAGCATCTGAAAAGCCCCTATTGCGATAACGTAAATAATATTCATCAATGATCTCAACCATAATGTTCTCTACTCGAAAGGCTTCACATGTTTCGATAATAGTTTTAGCAATTCCTATATCCAGTGGTGTATGCTTTGCAGGGAAATTTGCTGGGTCTTTTGGATGATGGATAAAAGCTCCATTAAAATTAACGATAGGTGAGTCTAATAGTAATTCGTTGTAGTAGTCCTTACTTGCTCTGTATGGACGGCCAGTTGCAATACAAACCTTATGTCCTAATTCTCTAAGTTTCGATATAATGGATCGATTTCTTAAGGAAATATTTTTATTATTATCTAGAAGAGTTCCATCAAGATCTAGAGCTATTAAATGTGTTTTCAAAACTAATTTCCTCCTTTGTTTTTTTCCATCTGTTGTAAACTTTCCCAAAGCATATTGATGGGTTTTACAATGCAAACATGTTATAAATATACTATACTAGACAATGACTGCATGAAGTTTATATTATAAGCCAAATTAACTGTATAAATTTGTTTATTCATTTAAAAATAGAAAAAGGTACATATCATATATTTAGGAGGTGAGGACGGTGGAGCAATTTTTTTCCACGTTCTCTGCAAGGACAATCTGGACACCAGAATTAATTATTGTATTAATTATTATTAGCATGGTCTATTTTAGCATAATAGGTCCTTATCGTCATAAATTTAAGGAATCAGAAAACGTACCAACAAAGAGAAAGGTTTATTTTCATCTTGGGCTAATTGCTATATACTTTGGATTTGGAGGTCCATTATATGTGTTAGGCCATTTAATGCTAAGTATGCATATGTTATCTATGGCCATTGTTTACTTAATTGCACCACCGCTACTATTATTAGGAATTCCTTCCTGGATTTTTAAACATTTTGCAAAAATAAGGGTTATTAGAAGGATGTTTGTTATTGTGGGGTTTCCCATTTTAGGTTTAGTTTTATTTAACGCCATGATCTCCTTTTATCATTTACCTTATACATTCGATTTATTATTAACAAATGAAGGCTGGCATAACATATATCAAATTGCTATGCTTGGAGCCGCTATGCTTATGTGGTGGCATCTTATTCCACGACTTCAAACGAGGTATGAGTTATCTGAATTGAAAAAAATAGGTTACATGTTTGCCAGTGGTGCATTATTCACACCAGCATGTGCATTAATTATATTTGCAGGCTCTCCACTGTATGCAACATATACAGATCCAGCTGTTTGGGCTATGGCAATTAGCTATTGTTTACCACCAGGAGCCGACATTCCTTACGAAGTTTTTTCAGGTGACCAGTCTCTTGCATTGTTAAGCCCTCTTCATGATCAGCAATTAGGAGGAGCTTCAATGAAGGTCATTCAAGAACTTGTTTATGGTGTTGCGATTGGATATGTTTTTAGACAATGGATGAAAAGAGATAAAGAAACAAATGCAAAAGTAAAATTTAAGGAATATGAAATGGTTCAACCAAATATTGTAAAATAATTCAAGATGACGGGGAAATGAGAGGCGAGGAGATGAAGTATTTAAAGATAAAGGTTCTTTTGGGGACGGTTTTGATTGTATTTTTGTTACAAGGATGTAGCTTTTTATATGGAGAACCATCACCACCACAGTCAAGTTCTATCATTAATGTTACTGAAACGGATACGGAAATGTGGATGTCATCCATTTCAGGAGTAAATCAATTTAATGAAGAATGGGCTACTGAAGATATGGAAGGACAGTGGTGGATTGCAAAGACAATTTTTACACGGTGTCCTACAGTATGTTTAACGATGACTCCAAATATGAGTCAGCTTCAGCAAGAAATTGCAGATGAGGAATTAGATATAAAAATTATTTCCTTTACAGTAGACCCAGAATTTGATGAACCTGAACGGCTTGAAAACTATGGAGAAAATTATGAAGCTAATTTTGAAAACTGGAGTTTCATTACTGGTTATAGCTTTGAAGATATACAGGAAATGGTGTTAGAATCCTTTCGTCTTCCTGTCACGAAGGATCCAGAACGTAATGATATTTCTCACCCAACGAGGTTTTTCGTTGTAAATCCAGAGGGAGAAATCGTTCGTTTGTATAGTGGAGAAAGAGATTTTGATCCTGATAATTATGTAAAGGATTTAAAAATATTATTAAATGAATAACTAATACTATTTGCTGTGCTAGTCAATGAACTAGCGCAGTTTTCTTTTCTCTTCTTTCGCCCTAGGAGTTTATTGCTTTTCTATAAAGTATTGGCGATAAGCCAAGTTTTGTTTATACTTTAAGAAAAGTGTATTAGGAAGGATGTAATGTCAACATGTTTGAGCATCGAACAGCTATTCTAGTTAGTGAAGCAGTGAAGCGTGTCATGGAATTTACAAAGGAAGGAAATAGTGAATATATACATATCGAAAAATCAGAAGGAAGATACTTATCAGAAAATATTTATGCAGATCATAATATACCTGCATTTGATAAATCTCCATTAGATGGATTTGCCATTCGTAGTGAAGATACTATAGGTGCTAGTTCTTCCAATCCTTTGCGATTAGAAGTGATCGAAACGATTGGGGCTGGAGGCGTTACAGAGGAAACAGTAAAATCAGGCCAAGCTATTCGAGTGATGACGGGAACAATGATGCCGAAAGGGACAAATGCAATCGCCATGTTTGAATTAACAAAAGAAGTGAAAGAGGATGGTAAGTCTTTTATTGAGTTGAAGCGTTCCTTTCAACCAGGTGATTTTGTTTCTTTCGAAGGAGAAGAGACGAAAGAAGGAGATGTGCTTTTAAAAGCCGGTACGAGAATCCATGCAGGAGTAATTGCAGTATTAGCAACCTTTGGGTATAAGGAAGTGCCAGTTGTTAAAAAACCGGTTATTGGTATTTATGCAACTGGGACTGAACTATTAGAATTAGACGATGAATTAGTTCCAGGGAAGATTCGAAATAGTAATGCCTATATGATTCAGTCACAAATTCGTCAAGCTGGGGCTGAACCAATATACTTTGGTCAGTTAGTCGATGACTTTGATCAATGCTATGAAGCAGTTAAACAAGCATTAGAGAAGGTAGATGCACTGATCACTACTGGTGGAGTTTCGGTAGGAGATTTTGATTATTTACCAGAAATTTACGAGAAATTAGGTGCGAAGGTTTTATTTAACAAAATTGCCATGCGACCAGGTAGCGTAACGACTGTTGCTGAAAAAGATGGAAAACTATTGTTCGGATTGTCTGGAAATCCATCTGCATGTTTTGTAGGATTTGAGCTGTTTACACGTCCTTGGATAAAATCATATTTACATTCTCCAACTCCATTTGTGGAATGGGTAGAAGGGACATTAACACATGATTTCCCGAAAGCAAATCCTTTTACACGATTTATTCGTAGTAAAGTGAATTTCGAAGGTGGGCGTATTACAGCATCACCAGTTGGCTTAGATAAATCAATGGTAGTTTCCTCATTAGCGCATTCTGATGCTCTTGTGGCATTACCTGGTGGAACAAGAGGGTATAAAGAGGGGGATAAAGTAGATATTCTGTTATTAAATCGGGAGGGTTCAGAAAAAATTTTAAAGGATCCAACGAAGCTAAAGGATGAGTGGAAATGACTGAATCTCCCATTATTATCCAAATAATAGGCTATTCAAATAGTGGGAAAACAACACTGATAAAAAAACTACTTAAAAGAATGACTGAAAGAAACATAAAAGCCGCAACAATTAAACATCACGGTCATTCTGTTCCACTTAAACCGATGGATGTTGGAAAAGATTCAGAGAGTCATCGTCAATCTGGTGCCCTTGGTTCTTTAGTTGTAAGTAACAAAGAGCTTCAATGGAGTATGTCCTTTGATACCCCACCTCCTATAAAGGATTTGATTACCTTCTATAAAAATTTTTTATTAGATGCCATTATTGTGGAAGGGTATAAGTGGGAAAACTACAAAAAGGTCGTTTTAATAAAAAATAAAGAGGATCTACCATTATTAGAAAAATGTACGAACATGAAATGTATAATTTGTTGGAGTGAAGAAGATAAGAAAGAGCTTCAAGCTAAATTATCTATACCTATTTTTACAATAAATGACGATACAAACTATATAGACTGGTTAATAAACCATCTAATAGGGAGAAGTGATGGACGTGTCAATAAATAAACATTTTTTAATAACGAATGAAGCAGTGGATATTCAAGAAGTTGTAGATAAAGTATCTGATCGTAATGCAGGTGCCATAAATACCTTTATTGGTACTGTTCGAGAGATGACAAAAGGTAAGAAGACATTGTATTTAAAATACGATGCTTATATACCGATGGCAGAGAAAAAGCTAGAACAAATAGGTGATGAAATTCTAAAGGATTTTCCGGAAGCAAAAGTAGCGATTACTCATCGAATTGGGGAGTTAGCTATATCAGATATAGCAGTAGTAATTGCTGTTTCCACACCACATAGAAATGATGCATTTACAGCAAGTCGCTATGCTATTGAAAGAATAAAAGAAATTGTTCCAATTTGGAAAAAAGAGCACTGGGATGACGGTGAAAAATGGATGGGAGATCAGTTAGAAACAAAGTCTTATCCTAGTGGGAAGCCAAGTGAGGAGGATTTGTCATGATAAAAATATTGCTGTTTGCAGAATTAGCCGAAAAAGCAGGTAAGGGTGAAATTGAAATGGATGCCAACACCAAGACTATTTATGAAATAAAAAACAGTCTTTTAAAAGTATACCCACAGCTGACTGGGCTCCAAACTGCTATGCCTGCCATTAATGAAGAATATGCAGAGGAGCAGGACGAAGCAAAAAGTGGAGATACGGTAGCGTTCATTCCCCCTGTAAGTGGTGGGTAATGCAGCAGTAAAGGGATTGTAAAAAAGATATGTAGTGGTTATGTAAACAAAAGAAAGGACCTCTAAGACAAATATTTTTAGAGGTCCTTTTCTTATTAGGCAAACATATCGCGAACTTTTTCAGACATTCGTTCTGGAGTCCAGGCTGGTTCCCATACTAGTTCAACATGACAGCTTGTGACATTTGGATGATGCTGAATGGCCGATTTCACCCCATTTATCATGGTGTCATGAAGTGGACATCCTGGAGTTGTTAATGTCATTACAATTTTTACGTCTGTTTCTTTTATGATAACTTCATAAATTAACCCTAAATTCACTACGTCTACCCCTAACTCAGGGTCAATAACTGATTCAAGCTGCTTCATCAATTCTTCTTTTACAATTTGTTTTGTCATAAAAATTCCTCCTAAAGTTTTAAATGGTAAATGCTTTTATTAATGTTCCTAAGTAGTAAACGATACTAAAGGCAAATAATCCTGAAGTAAGGAAACTGATTGCTGGTATGTTGATTATGAGTCCGCAAATAAATATTAGTAACGAAATAAAAATGAGAATTAATTTTCTAAGTACAATTGTTTCATTCATCATTGCAGATAATGATGGAGTATCCGTTTTCCCAACTTGGTTCCCATACCGGAAGGTCCACCATAAAAAGGGTATGATTTTCGATAAATACGCAAGAATAGAAATACTTACAAAGCCAAATATATAGAAGAACAATAGTGGAGCAATAACTGTGTTATTAACTATTAATTCTGTATTGAAAATGGATGCAAGGAAGGTGGAGCATGTCATGAACGTGAACAAGTAGACGAGAAAAACGAAAAAGCTAATTCCTTTACCAGGATTTTTTTTGAATTTTTTACTCTGAATCTCTTTTATTTGTAAGATAAATAAGACTAAACTTAGACTTAGTAAACCGAGGCTTAATGGAAAAAGTAAGGTTGCTCTTTCTAATAAAGCTGCAATGGCACTTACTATAATGGCACCGTGTAGGGTAAATAAAATCCACTTCTGCCACTTTTCTGAATGTCCATGAGAAAGATAAAACATGGGTAACATCTTAAAGCTATATCCGACAATTAAAAATAAAAACCAGCCAACTAGTCCTACCCATAAATGTATAATCAAGATAGAGCTATGGGATGAACCTAGGAAGGAAAATTGAAAATTTAATACCATAACTAATCCTGTAAAAACTGTTAGTCCTAAGTAAATTAAAGCACTAGTGGATGCTGTAATTACAGGATTTTTTAACTTAGATTGTTTAATTGTGGACAATACGTTAAATAGAAAAAGCGCTACACCTATGACAGTGCTTGTTCCGAAAATAGCCATTCCTTGAACATGGAAGCTTTTTAATGATAGAAACAAACCCATAACTCCTATAATGTAAAACCCAAAATGGAAAAAACCTAGTTTTAAGCTATAGATAGATTGCTGTGTAACTACTGCAATTAATTGATAGACTGCTCCCATTGCAAGCATCGTCGCCCACCCTAAAATAAATAGGTGACTAAGTGATAGCCCATCTGGTTGACGGACAACGGTGGATAAAAAAGCAGATGGTGTAATAATTAATGATACTGAAAAAATCACTAGTGAAAAAAAACTAGTTATGATAAATGAAAAAGGTAAAATAAATTGATCTGCTTTATTCGCTGATAATGTTTGTTGTATTCCTTGCATGTAAGTTCTCTCCCTTATATCTTCGTAAGATGAACCTTTGCTGTTCCATCAGGTAAATTTTCAACGGAATATTGAATATTCACATCTTTTAATTCTTCTAAAAGATACACTGGCACACGATCATTATGAATTGTCAACGTTTCAGAACTTTGAAGCGTCTCTAGTCGTTTCATTGTTCTAACCATTGGCTGTGGTGGTTCTAGCCCTCTATTGTCAAGAAAATATGCAGTTGTTTCTTCCTTCTTTAAGGGATTGTCCTTTTTAGTCGATTCCATGTCCTTTTTATTTTTAGAAAAGAACGAAAAAATACGACCTTTACGCTTAATAAACGTTGTTTCATAATGTTTTGTTCCAATTTTTTTTACTTTACCTTCAAAACCCTTTGCCTTCATAATCGTCAGTAGTGGAGTTGGTTTGATTGTGGAATGTAGTATAAATATCTCGTCTTTTTTTAAGGATTTAACTGTAGTCATAATTTTTTTGAACGGATCTCGTTTATTATTTAAATCATTACGAACATCTAAAATAATTTCCTTACTCATGATTGTTCCTCCCTCACTTTGAAATATTGTTACTATTACTGTAGTGTTTTTTTTGATAGGAGGAAGTGATTCAACTCACAATAATTAGCATGGAAGTAATAATTATTTTAGAAAACAGTTTCTTTTCTTTGATAAACAGAAATGTTAGCGGATTCGACAAAGATTGACTAAAATTTACTTATTTTTTATAGTAGCTATTAAATTAAACATATTGCATTTATCCATAAAATGTTCAAACAATACAATAAATTTAATGCCTTTATGTGATGATAGTCACAGTTTGAAGGAGGTATAGGATTTAGAATAAAGTTATGAAAGTAGAAGTTTAATAAATACTACTGATTAGTTTTATTAAACGACTGCGATTCATAGTTTTCTCTTCCTTTTAATAAGAGACCCAATGTTACTTATTTGAAATGGCTGGTTACCCCAAAACCAGCAATGTTGCCAAAGCATAGCGTATTACAAACCCAAACCCCCATGTAGATGCATGGAATTTAGTTCATTATGACCCCCAATCATATGAACAAAACAGCTGCTAATTTTTTTAGCAGCTGTTTTTCTTTAAAAGAAAGTATAAAATTTCTACTTTGAAAGGTGTCTAGGAGACAGGACGTGGGCTGTACTAGGCGGAATTGGGACGCCTTGCGTTTTCTTATATGACAAATTTTCATTAACCATAGATGTTCAGAAGTAAGAATGACGATAATGATTTTATAAGAATTTAGGTAAAACTAGGTGCAGAAGTACAAAAAATAAAAATGTAAAAGCCATATATTTATGAATTTTCCTTCTACTACCATTTGCCTTGTTATGGCGTAATACTCCAGATATAAATAGTAGAACAAATACACTAGAGGCTAAAATTCCTGTTATAGATTTTGAGGTGTAATACAATCCGTAGTTACTTAATGCGGTATAACCGTGCCAAATAATAAACAGTGCTGCGATTCCTCCTATTGGACGATGAGACTTCATCCAGATACGACTAATTTTAGCTACCTTAATTAGAAAAGAACGCTTTTTTCCTTTCCTTATCGTAAGAAATAAGAAATACAAAGCAATATTCCATAATATTAGAAATAATGCAATATAACCAGAAATGAATATAAGTGATAGGAAGTTCATATGTACACACTCCTAATTACCATTATTGGATGGATTTAGGTATTGTCTTAACATTTGGAATGATACGAGTGAGGAAAAATGCCACTATGAGTGTACGATCATAGTGGCTTACGTTTTTTATAATGCTGTGTTCTTTTCCTTAACAAACCTTGTAATAAAATGCTCCGTAGATTTTTGATCTACTTCGTGTGAAAATCCTTTCCCTTCCATTACCTTTAATAGAGGCTTAGGAACAAATGGGGTATGAAGTATTAGTTCATCTCCAGTTTCCATTACTTTAACTTCCGTCATGATTTTTTGGAAGGGGTCATTTTTTTGAGCAATATCGTTTCTTACATCTAATTCAATAGTATTTGACATGATTTTCCCTACTTTCCTAAAGTTATGTTTACATTTTTATAATAGAAAAATTTTGAGCTAACATCAGTGATGAAAGTCACTATAAATAAAAGTTTTAAAGATTACGGAAAGTCCTCGCTATGTGATTTAATTAACATTTTTTGTTGTTTGTTTTTGGTAGAGTAAAATAAAATTATGTAAAACATCGTTCTTTGAGAAATTTATTAAAATTAATTGAGATCTCTTGCAAATTTAAAAGAGGAGGTAAATAGAATTGATTCACTGTGAAATAAATCATATTGGTAATGATGACATAATAATTGTTACTGGTGGAACACACCCACATATAGGAGCTGTAGTTGTAGGAACTTGGGAAGGGGAATATGCAAAGGTTGTTAGCTACGGACTTCCTCATCATAAAGAAGAGGATCTGTTTACTGAGTTAGCAAAGGTGTGGTGTAATACTTTCAAAAAAACTGTAGTTATTTCCGGGGGAATTCACATAGACAATGCTACGAAAGAGGATATAACTATGCTTGTAGATAAAACTTGGGAAAATTTTTATCTCTTAATGGCAGATAACAAGTTAGCCATAGCAACGCTTGAACAGGAATAATTTAATCATTATCATTCCTATCAAATGTTTGTTAAAATAGATACAAAGCAGAGTAAGAAAACAGACTATTTTTTCTAACTATTGGAGGATATGATGAATATAGAAATAACAGATCAAGCGTTTGAATGGTTTAAAGAAGAGCTTGAATTATCGAATGATGACAATGTACAATTTTTTGTTAGATATGGCGGATGTGGGGACTTTCAAACTGGTTTTTCTCTAGGTGTAACAGTAAAGAAACCAGATGACCCTGCTGTAAAGATAAAGAAGAATGGAGTTCACTTTTATATTGAAAGAAAAGATGAATGGTACTTTGATAATAAAGACTTAAAAGTAGCCTACGATCCCCAAATAAATGAAATAAAATATTTACACAATTAAATTAGGATGGAAAATGTAAAAAACGAGAGGATATCCCCTCGTTTTTTTTACGTTCACAAAATTGTACGGGACCTGTTCCCGTACAATTTTGTGTATTAAATGACAGTTTTGTGAACGGGTGTTTTTATTATTTTTTATAGCTTATTGTTGTTCTGACAACATTCCAAAGTAATGACTCTTCTTATATAAGTACGTAAACGCTACTTGGTGTGATCAAAATCACACTTTTACTGTGAGGAATTGCACAGTGGAGGAGTGCGTCGATTTTTACAATAGAATTAATAATAACATTCATGAATGTAAGATAAATTTTATTTACTGAGTTTAGCTTTAGGAGGAGTGAGGAAACTTGAAGGTCTTAGAAAAATCCTTTTATTCAAAAGCAAGTATGTATTCCTTTTTCGTAGTTATGATTTTGTTTTTTTCTATGTGGATCGGAACAGGACAATTTACAAAGGTAGATTATATGTTGTTCGGATACATGGTAGCTTCATTCATTTTTTTCATCGGAATGACAGTTCGAATAACGGCCTGGACTATGCGACCAGCAACCCATGAGATCATTAAACGATCCATTCAGAACATGAAAAACAGAAATAGACAAAAAAGAAATACAAAGGCTATTGCAAAAACACTTTTCGATAATATTATCCTTCAAAAATATATTTTCAAGCGGGGGATTTACAGAGGAATTCAACATTGGCTTATTGCATGGGGCTGTATAGGTTCATTAGCTATAACCTTTGGATTAACATTTGGCTGGATGCATTTTAGATTAGTAGATGCAACGACCTATCAAATGGTTGTGTTCGGAATACCATCCATATCCATGCATCCAGATGGATTATTAGCTTCTTTAGTTTTTGAGGGTTTAAATATTACAGCAACGATGCTGTTAATTGGTGTCATAATGGCTATCGTACGGCGAATTAAGAACCATGATCTTCAAGTAACACAACGACCTGAGTTTGACTTATTACCACTGTATATTTTACTAGCTATGACAGCAACGGGCTTATTTTTAACCATTTCTTATAAGCTTTTAGGAGGTTGGATGCACCCTCAACTCCAGCTTCTCCATCAAATAACAACGGTATTATTTTTAGTTTATTTTCCTTTTGGAAAGCTATTTCATTTACCGATTCGTCCAATGGCAATATCGGTTCCGATGAACTATCAAGAGGAGCCAGGTGTAGATACAAAAAAATGTCTAGGATGTGGGGAGTTATATTCAAACGATGACCAAATTGCTGATGTTCAAACAATTTTAGGAAAGCAAGCATTTGATTTTCAAACAAAGGATGGACATCAACTATCTGATTACTGTACAGGGTGTCGTCGAAAAATCCGTGTCATGAGTCAGTTAAACATGAATTCTCCTCTTGGAGAGGCTGCAGGTCCAGTTCAGACAAACAATGGAATACACCTACCTGGGTTTGGAAGAGGTAGGTCAGAAGCATTCTATGATAATCGGGTTAAGGAGGAAAGAAAATGACACAATTTGTTGTTAAACCAGGAGTAAAAAACCTTCATCATGAAGGGGAAAAAATGATTACGACACATTGCTGTTACTGTGGAATGCAATGTGGAATGCATATACGTGTGAATGAACGAACAGGCAAGGTTGTTGGTGTGGAACCTCGCTATGATTGGCCAGTTACGATGGGGAAGATGTGTCCGAAGGGAGTAACAGCTTACCAAACGGTTGATCATCCAGAAAGAATAACAAAGCCCTTAATTAAGAAGAATGGGGAATTTGTTGAAAGTAGTTGGGAAGAAGCACTCGATCTTATCGAGAAGAATTTTAAAGAAATTCAAAATAAACACGGAAAAAATGCACTATCTGTTTTTGGTGGTGTGTCAATGACAAATGAGAAATGCTACCTCGTTGGTAAATATGCAAGGATTGCATTGGGAACTCGTTACGTGGATTACAACGGAAGATTTTGCATGTCATCTGCTGCTGGTGGCTTTATGAAAACGCTAGGAATTGATCGTGGGTCCACATTACCATGGCCTGAACTTGAACATACAGATTGCTTCTTTATGGCTGGGTCAAATACTGCAGAATGTCACCCAACGACGATTCAGTGGCTATGGAGAGCACGAGATAAGGGAGCTAAAATGATCGTTGCTGATCCTAGAGAAACACCGACAGCTAGAATTGCGGACGTTCACCTTGATCTTAAAGCTGGAACAGATTCAGCTCTAGCTAATGGAATGATGCATTTGCTTATTAAAGAAGGTTACGTAGATTATGAATATGTGAATGAACGATGTAATAATTTTAGCGAGTTAAAAGAAGCTGTTGAAGAGTTTACTCCTGAGTATACTTCTAAAATCACTGGAGTTTCAATTGAAAAATTAATAAAAGCTGCACATATATTTGGTCGATCTCCCCGTTCTGTTGTCATGTTTGCCCGTGGAGTTGAACAACAATCAAAAGGTGTAGATAATGTATGTCTTTATACTTCCATGGCACTTCTAAGAGGACAAATAGGAAAATTTGCATCTGGAGTGGCTACATTCACAGGTCAAGGAAATGGGCAAGGTGGAAGGGAGCACGGTCAAAAGGCTGATGCTTTACCAGGTTATCGTAAAATTGACAATCCAGATCATGTGAAATATGTTTCAAATGTTTGGGGAATTGATCCATCTGATATGCCAGAAGCTGGTGTTTCTGCATATGAAATGTTTGATGAAATCCAAGCAGGAAAAATTAAAGCGATGCATGTTATCTGTAGTAATCCAGCAGTATCCGCTCCAAATAATCATTACATTTGGGATGGCTTTAACAAGCTCGATTTTATGGTAGTAAGTGACTTCTTCCTATCTGAGACTGCTGAATTTGCTGACGTTGTGCTACCAGCAACAACTTGGGCTGAGGATGAAGGAACAACAACGAATTTGGAAGGGCGAGTCATTCGGATTAGAAAAGTCAAAGACCCAATTGGCGAAGCGAAAACAGATTGGGAAATTATGCAGCTCATCGCAGAACGAATGGGGAAAGGAAAGTTCTTTCCATATAAAAATGTTCCAGAAATCTATGAAGAATTCCGTTTAGCTTCAAAAGGTGGAAAAGCGGATTACTACGGAATTACTTATGAAAAGATTGAAAAAAATGATGGTGTTTTCTGGCCTTGTCCATCTGAAGATCATCCTGGTACACCAACGATGTTCCAAGAAAGCTTTGGAACTCCAGATGGAAGAGCAAACTTAGCTGCAGTAAAGTGGCAGGAGCCGGCAGAGGAACCTACAGATGAGTACCCACACACGTTAACGACAGGTCGAGTAGTCTTTCATTATTTATCCGGTACACAAACAAGAAGGACACAATTTTTAATGGAAAAATGTCCTGAACCTTATGTGGAAATGCATCCGAATCTAGCTGCATATTATGCTATTTCTGATGGTAACAATGTGTATTTAGAAACAAAGAGAGGATCAATGACAGTAAAAGCGCGAATAACAAAAGCCATTCGTCAAGATCATGTTTTTATACCATATCACTGGGGAAAGGAGCTTTCCGTTAATAAGCTCACAAATCCAGCATTAGATCCAACGTCAAGAATGCCAGAATTCAAGGTATGTGCCGTTAAATTAATGAAGGCATAAATAGCAGAAGGGGGAACCAACCATGAAAAAAGTGATGTATTTAGAATTTGAACGATGTATCGGGTGTCGGGCCTGCCAAGCTGCTTGTCGAGAATGTGGCGGTCATGATATGAAAGAAAGAAATTATGTCGAATATATCGATTTTACAGAAAGTCGTCAAACCTTTCCAATGCTTTGTATGCAATGTAAAGATCCTGCATGTGCGAAAGTCTGTCCTGCAAATGCTATCCAAATTACAGAAGAGGGTGTTGTACTTTCAGCAATGGAAGAAAAATGTATTGGATGTAGGAACTGTACATTCGGCTGTCCATTTGGAATACCTAAATTCGATTTTGAAGAAAACAAGATGTATAAGTGTGACATGTGTTATGACAGAACGAAGCATGAAATAGCACCAATGTGTGCTTCTGTTTGCCCAAGTGATGCCATTCGTTTTATCGATCATGAAGAAATGATGGAGCTGCGTCGCAAGAGAACACAAATGAATTTAATTGAAGGTAAGAAGCCTTCAGAAAATGATAAATGGCAATACGTACCGGAGTTTTTCGGAGTATATTCTGACTAATTTTTTTAATGATCTCTATAGAAAGGAGTGGCGAATATGACGAAGGAATGTCCAAAAGGTAGAAAGGCTAAACAATCAAAAGAAGATATGGTAAATCTCATTGATAATGTAGAGCAAAAGGATGACTTAAAATATAATCGGCGTGCGTTCTTAAAGTCAGCTGTTGGTGCGTCCATGGCCCTTGGTCTTGCTACTGTTCCATTTAGTGTTCGGGCTATGATGGGTTTAGCGGAGCCGGATCATGACAGAGTTGAAATTGTAAGGTTAGACCAACTGCCAGAAGGAGAGTCAGTAACATTCTACTATCCTACGGAGAACGATCCTGCACTTTTAATCCACACAGTAGAAGGTAACTTAGTAGCCTATAACTCAGCTTGTACCCATTTAATGTGTCCTGTTTTTTATCAAGCGGAAAAGGATGTACTACTTTGCCCATGTCATAAAGGTTATTTTGATGTTAATGATGGACACCCAATTGAAGGACCTCCACAAAGGGAGTTGCCACTGATCGAAATTGAAGTGGATAACGGGGTAGTATATGCAACGGGGAGGCAGTACCGTCATGGGTAAAAAAACTTGCTGGGCAATTATCATTTTTACTATTTCAGTGAATGTGGTGATGTTGCAATGGACTATTGAAGCATTTTTAGGTAGAGATAACGAATTTGTACTTATTTACTCTGGAATAGGAATTGTTATGGCATTTGTTGCATTTTTGACGTATTGGAATTGGAGAAAAATCGAGTATAAAGAAGACAAATAAAGAGATAAAAATATACAATATTCTTTTTCATAAAATGCTGTATTGACTTTGAGGGGGAAAAACATGGCACGAATAACGAAGTGGAATCCAGAGGACGAACAATTTTGGGAATTGGAAGGAAAAAATCATGCGAGACGAAATTTATGGATCTCCATTCCTGCACTATTTTTAGCCTTTGCAGTATGGCAAATTTGGTCAGTAGTAGCGGTAAACCTGAATGATGTTGGTTTTACATTTACTGATCGTGAGCTCTTCTTACTTGCTGCTTTGCCAGGTTTAACTGGAGCAACACTAAGAATTATATATACATTTTTAGTTCCGATCTTTGGAGGGAGAAATTGGACTGTAGTAAGTACAGCTTCCTTGCTAATTCCATCAATTGGAATAGGTTTTGCGGTGCAAAATCCAGATACACCATTTATTACAATGGCAATTCTAGCAGCACTTTGTGGTTTTGGAGGAGGTAACTTCTCATCGAGTATGTCTAACATTAGCTTCTTTTATCCCAAAAAAGCAAAGGGTACAGCGCTAGGTTTAAATGCTGGAATAGGTAATTTAGGGGTAAGTGCTGTTCAATTATTAGCACCAATCGTAGTCACATTTGCTTTATTTGGAGCATTCGCCGGGGCTCCACAATATTTAGGTGATGGAACAGAGGTTTATTTACAAAATGCTGCATTCATTTGGGTAATTCCAATTATTTTAACAGTGATAGCTGCAATGTTCGGTATGGATAATCTTCCTGGGACGAAGGCTTCAATAAAAGAACAAGCAGTCATTTTTAAGAACAAGCATACGTGGATAATGACATGGCTATATACAATGTGTTTCGGATCATTTATTGGATATGCAGCAGCTTTTCCATTATTAATTCGTACAGAGTTTCCAGAAGTAAACGCTATGGCCTTTGCTTTTATTGGACCGTTAATTGGGGCATTAATACGACCGTTAGGGGGCTGGTTATCTGATAAATTAGGCGGAGCATTTGTAACATTCTGGGATATCATTTTAATGATTGTTGCTACTTTAGGGGTTATTTTCTTCTATAATGCAGGTAATTTTACTGGTTTCCTTATTATGTTTATCATACTATTCTTTGCTACAGGAATAGCTAACGGTTCAACCTTTAGAATGATTCCGTTTATTTTTAACCAAAAAGAAGCAGCAGCGGTACTTGGATTTACAGCAGCTATTGCAGCCTACGGGGCATTTATCATTCCAAGTATTTTTGGGTGGTCTATTGATACAACAGGTACTGCAAACTTAGCATTATATATTTTCATTGCTTACTATGTAATTAGCCTAGTAATGAACTGGTATTACTATTCAAGAAAAAATGCAGAAGTAAAGTGCTAAATTTAATGAAGAAGAGCTATTGTATTGATTATTACAGTAGCTTTTCTTTATATAAATAGAGGGTGAATAAGTAGGGAGAGTAATTAATCTTTCGTAAGAAAGGAGTTATAATATGAGTGTAAAAGAATTATTTCAATTCAAAAACCAAAGAACAAAGACATTACACTTAACATGGGCGGCATTTTTTGTTTCATTTTTTGCTTGGTTTAATATGGCTCCATTGGCTGGATCGATGGTAGAATCCGTTGGTTGGTTAACAAATGACCATATTGCAGCATTAGCCATTTTAAACGTGGCATTAACAATTCCTGCAAGAATTATTATTGGTATGGTACTAGATAAATATGGACCTAGACGAGTGTTTTCTATTCTATTAGTAGTAATGGCTATACCTACTTTTATGTTTGCATTTGGGAATACGTGGATGCAATTGTTTATTTCCCGCTTACTATTGAGCTCAATCGGAGCTAGTTTTGTTGTAGGTATTCGAATGGTTTCTGAATGGTTTCCACCTAAAAACGTAGGCTTTGCAGAAGGTTTTTATGCCGGCTGGGGGAACTTTGGTTCTGCTGTTGCTGCAATCGTTTTACCATGGATGGCAATTACACTTTTTGGTGGAGACGATGGTTGGCGCTATGCTATAGCATTTAGTGGTGTGGCTTGTGTTATATACGGGGTTATTTATTGGTTTTCCGTATCTGATACTCCTGAAGGTAAAACGTATACAAAACCAAGAAAGATTGCTGCTATGGAGGTTAGTTCTTACAAGGATATGATACAGTTAATCCTCTGGACAATACCATTAGTTGGAGCTTTAGGATTACTATCGTGGCGATTGCAGAATCTAAACTTTCTATCAATAAATGCAATGTATAGCATTTTTATCATATTATTTATTACTCTTATTTATCAGATTATTCAAATTTTAAGAGTGAATATGCCAATATTACGTAAAGGTGTTCCAGAAGATGATAAGTATAAATTTAAAAATGTAGCTGCCTTAAACACAACGTATTTTGCGAATTTCGGTGCTGAATTAGCCATCGTTTCAATGCTTCCATTGTTCTTTTTAACAACCTTTGATTTGTCTGTAACTGCTGCAGGACTTATAGCTTCATCCTTTGCATTTGTTAATTTATTTGCTAGGCCACTTGGTGGCTGGTTTTCAGATAGAATGAAAAATAGAAAAAAGGTAATGCTGATTTATATGTTTGGGATTGGTATTGGGTTAATTGGCATGGGCATGATTGATTCAGGTTGGCCTGTTGCTTTAGCGATAGCTATTACAGTACTAACTTCTATATTCATTCAAGGAGCTGAAGGAGCAACTTTCGCAGTAATACCATTAATTAAAAAACGAATTACTGGTCAAATTTCAGGGATGGCAGGTGCTTACGGAAATGTAGGTGCGGTTGTTTATTTAACCATATTTACTCTTGTAACACCGCAAACATTTTTCTTTATATTAGCAGCAGGAGCACTGGGAAGTTTCTTATTTTGTTGGATATTTATGGATGAACCTAGAGGGGCACATAGCGAGGAGTATGAACTATCTTCGGTTGATATAG
This sequence comes from Evansella sp. AB-P1, assembly GCF_029688925.1. Classification (GTDB taxonomy): domain Bacteria; phylum Bacillota; class Bacilli; order Bacillales; family Salisediminibacteriaceae; genus Evansella. The sequence continues at coordinate 58,619 of NZ_JARUKY010000017.1, read as the reverse complement.
AGCAACAAAAGAAAGAACAAACACTTGCAAACAGTTCAAATTCTAAATCAAAATCAGCATAAATAGTTAAATGTAACAACATATATTTAGTCGAATTTAACCCACTTTCACAAATTAGTCAATAATTATACAAATTTCCATGCATTATTATAGTAAAAACAGTGTTAACATAAAGGTAGAAAATTGTCCGCTTTTCTAAACGATATACTAGAAGGTAGGTTTTCTCCATGGAAAAGAAACAATTACAAATGAAAAGGTTTTTTAATGAGTTGTCAGAGGAAAACCAGAAATTATTATTGACATATGGATTGGAAATTAAAGTGAAAAGTGGGGCGTTCCTATTTTATGAAGGAGACTTTCCAGAGCATGTATACCTTGTTCGTACAGGGAGAGTTCGTTTAAGTAAAATGACTGCTGAAGGAAAAGAGTTCTCCGTTCATTTAAAGCAAAAGGATGAGTTAGTAGGGGAAGTAGGCTTATTTAATGAAATGTCTATTAGTGTAACTGCTGAAGTGATTGAGGAGGCTACTCTCGTCCGCTTTGATCGCCATACATTAGAAGCTTTATTCCGTGAACACGGTGAAATAGCCGTTGCATTTATGAAATGGTTTGCACGTCATACACAATCCACACAGGCTAAGTTTCGCGACCTAATACTTTGTGGGAAAACTGGTGCTTTTTATTCAACTCTTATTCGCTTTAGTAACTCCTACGGTGTGGAACAAAATGGTTCCATTTTAATAAATGTACAGCTTACGAATCAAGATATTGCTAACTATATAGGAACCTCAAGAGAAAGCATAAACCGTATGTTAAATGAATTAAAAAAATCAAAGGTTTTAACAATGAAGGACGGATATATCGTCATTCACAATATACAGTTTTTAAAAGACTATTTACATTGTGGAGATTGTCCAGTAGAGATTTGTACTATTTAATTTATTCATTAATCGAACAAGGAAAACCTTGTTCGATTTTTTTCTGCCTGTTTTTGTTGAAAATAGCTACATAACACCTATTATTTTAAGGTTATCTCCTACAAAATATTGCTCACCTGTTGTTGTTAATAGGGTACAGGTAGTTGTTTGTTTATGGGTTCTTTCTTGGTTGTATGTTAGTAAAATTCCACGTCCTAACAATTCATCTCCGTGAAAAACATTCACATGCTGCCCCTCAAGTGAATGATGCTTCGCATTTTCAATGTAATCCTTCCACTGATCAAAACCGTGGTATATAAATACTTTATCTCCATTTTCATCATAGCCTAGTTGCCCTTTACTATCATCAATATCTCCATCAAGATATTTTGACAAATTTTGTATGACTTTATTTACAGCTTCACAGTCATCCATGGTCACGTTATCAGGAAATAATAATTGGAGGTATTGCTCCGTTGCATGATGTTCTACTTTTAACTGTATCTTAGGATGAGAAGGTAAAGGTAATAAAAAATAATTGTCCTTCCTTATAAAGCCTTCCTCCAATAATAAGTCATTTATTTCTTTATAATCTTTATACGTTATCTTCGTTTGTAGCATTATTTACAACCTCCTATCCTCTTCCTAGTTCATAGTATCAAACAATCAAATGTTTAGCTGTGTAAAAGGTCACAATAGGATAAAATTGTATGAAAGTGTGATTACAATCACATTATTAAATGATCACATTCTGTAAAATAAAGTAGAAGAAATGTTTAGGTGGTGACTTATATGAAATGGTATATACCAAGAGAGCATGGGGCATGGGCAATGCTTATTATTCCATATTGGATTGGTGCTGCTATTAGTGGTATAGAAATTGTTCATGTTATTTTCTTCATTGGACTATTTTCAATTTACTTTGCACAAGCACCTCTACTGACATATATTAGAAATTCGAAAAAAACAGATGTTTGGCCTTCTTTTTTTACTTATGTAGCAATAGGAGCATTATTTACCATTCCTATAATGATAGTAAAACCAGTAATTTTTTTCATTTGTATTGCTATTTTTCCATTATTTATGATTAATTTAATTTTTGCCAAATTAAAAAAAGAAAGATGGTTTATAAATGATGTAGTAGCTATATTGGCATTATCAAGTTTATTGATAATTTCTTATCGTTTAACAGAACAAGCAATAGAATGGGAAGCATATTTATATTTAGTTATTAATGCTGTCTTTTTTATTGGTAGTGTTTTTCATGTTAAGTCTTTAATTAGGGAAAAAAATAATAAACCATTCCGATTTACCTCAATTTTATATCATTTTATTACTGTCGTTTTAGCGTTCACCTTCAACTTTATCGGTGTGGCAATTGCATATTTCACTAGCCTTTTAAAAACGTTATTTGTACCAAAAAAATACTTGGAAAAACCAGTACAAATAGGGGTTGTTGAGATTATCAACAGTGCAATATTTTTTATTTTTGTTGTAATTGGCTATTTTTTTTGGTAACAATCGTTCGTCACATATTTTCTTTCACTGTTGGGAAGTATGATAAGGAAGAATCTAATAGAGGTGATGGATATGCCACAAAAAAGACAGTTTAAACCAGGGGATAAGGCTCCTAATAATGGAATGTATGTAGAAATTGGGGAATCAGAAAGCATGGTAAATAAACCAAAACAAGTTCATTTAGAGGCTGGCCAAACATTTCCTGAAACGACTAACGATGATAGAATCTGGACGTACAAACGAAAACCGTAGAAAGCTATAGAGGTTGACTCTTAAAGGATTAACTTTTCTTTTAAGAGGCAATCTCTTTTATTTTGGACTGTAGTTATGATATGGGTGAAATTAGGAATAGCTATTTTCAGGGTAGACCTCACATGCAAGTGGAGATTTGCACCATGGGGGATGAAAATATTCATCTAGAAGTTCATCCGTTCTATGCGGAAGCTTTCCGCGGGCAATGCCTCAGCCTCCACACTTCGCACTAACGTGCCGAATTGTCGGGTCTTCACCTATTGCTTTTCCGCTGGAGTCACCGCATTCACTCCTGAACCATTCTTATTTTCAGGGTAGACCGCCCATGCAAGTTTATATTTGCATTGAGGTATGAATATATTCTTCAAGGGTGTTAATCCGTTACATGTGGACTTTTCACCTTACTTTTTTTAAGAAAAACAGAGTAAACAAAAAAATGAACGACTTCTATTAAGATGAATATCATAATATGTAATGAGAAGAAATGAACGAAGGCATCATTTAGGATTAATTCCTATTTACCTTCGTATGAAATATAATGGAGAGGGATGATCATGTCAATAAGTATAAGATCAACGACAATCGATAACAAAGAGTGCCTCATCCATCTTCCTAGAAAGCCGAATGGATATTCAGTTTTAATTTTAGGAGATCGAAATCATTTCGTAAAAGAAGGAAATAGTTTATGGAAGCAGCATACGGTTCGAAGTTCAGTATTAAGCAAACTCTTAAATGATGGATACACTGTTTTTTATTTCGACCAAGGTGAGGCACATTGGGGAAGCAATCAAAGTGTTGAATTAAGTAAGAGATTAGTTAACTATGTATTAAAAACAGAAATTATAAACGAAAACATTCATATTTTTGCAGAAGGAATGGGTTCATTACTAGCTTTTCCTTTGTTAAATGATTTAAATATTAATGTACGATCTACTATTCTATTTAATCCTTGTATCTACTTAACTAAACAATATGAAATGGAAAAAAGCAATCGTTTCTTCTTAAAAAGATTTATTCAAGAAATGAAAGAGGCGTATGATATTGATGAAAGTGAAGTAGATGTTATTTGTAAAAATCAAACGAACGACATTCATTGTATTCCGTACGATATTCCTATTCGAATTTTTCAAGCTGTATATCAAGGAGCATATTCTCCAGATTACCATGTATATCCTTTCTTAGAAGAAAGACAAAAAAAACAAGTAGATTTGTCTACAACGTTTTTTATGCCGGAAAAATTAATGAATCAATTTTCAAAGGATATAATAAAATTTTATAAAAAGAATGAACGAAAGAGTAATATTTAGAGTTAAATAGTAGAATTTATTAAATATGTATTACAATTTATATATTACCATTAAATTATAACAAAAATGGAAATGATTCACTTGTCAATTCCGTATACTTTTGTCATGATATGTTTAAAAAGAAGATGGAGAAAGGGGTGACAATATGAGAGCTGTTACTGGATTGATCCTGTTTGCAATTGTCACTCTTATTTTTTATGTTATTTTAAATCAGTTTACTAATTTACATAACAGTATGAATGCTATATTGGCAATTGTTGCAGGTCTAATCTCAGAAATAGTTTATTATAAAGCTAAAAATAAGATTATATAAAAGGATTTTTAATAAATTGCTATCTTACTTTAGGGATTCATAACAAGGGAGAGTGTCAAAAAAAGATGGATTATTTCCTTAAAATAGGTCTCATTCTCGTTTTTTTATTGTCAGGTTGTGTACAAGCAGAAGAAAACCAACTTGAAAAAGTGGGACTATTATTATCAAATCCTATTGATGATAACAGTTGGAATAGTAAAGCCTATCAAGGTATATTAAATATACAATCAAAGTTAGACGTACAAGTATTCGTTAAAGAGGATGTAAATTCAAGAGATCAGATATTTGATGCTATTGAAAGCTTTAGTAATGAAGGAATTAATCTAGTTTTTGGTCATGGGCATTCATTTGGTGAACCATTTATGGAACTTAATGATAAACACCCTCAAATCCACTTTGTTGTTTTTAATACGGAAGTGGAAGGTGATAATATAACTAGCCTTCATTTTGAAGGGTATGCAATGGGGTATTTTGCGGGACTCTTAGCAAGTGAGATGACAGTTACAGATCGTTTAGGTGTTATTGCTGCTTTTCCTTTTCAGCCAGAAGTAGAAGGCTTTGTAGAAGGAGCAACCTTAAATAACCCTGAAGTAGATGTGCAAGTTGACTATGTTTACAGCTGGGAAAACGTTCAAAAAGCTATTGATTTTTTTCATGAGATGAATAAAAGTGGTGTAGATATATATTATCCAGCTGGAGATGGATATCATATTGCCATCATTGAAAAAATAAAAGAGTCAGAAAACTATGCTATTGGATATGTTGGAGATCATATTGATTTAGGGGAATCTACCGTTTTGACAAGTACTGTGCAACATGTAGAAAAGCTTTATGAATACGTGGCAAATTCCTATGTGAATAATACTTTAGATAAAGGGAATTTGTATTTTGATTTTGCTGAAGAAGTTATATCATTAGGGGAATTTAGTAATGAAGTTCCTGATGCTATTCGACAACAAATAGAAGGTGCTATTGAAGTCTACATAGATTCAGGTTTACTACCACATGAAAAAAGTGGAAAGTGAACAGGGAATGTAATGCAAATGATAATGATATCATTTGCATTTTTTCTTTTAAAAGTTCATCATCGAAGTACAAAGTAAAATTCGAAAGTGGGTTATTTCTATGAAGGAAGAAAATAAAGCAATTGAAAAAATGGCAAAACGAGTTCTTGATGGATATGAGGCTATTCACAATAAGGATTTTCAGAAAGGTAAACAATTATTAGAACCATTACGTTCTTTATTACATCAGGACGATCGTCCAAATGTTACATTTTTAGCTTATTTAGCAATCAGTCAAATTGGTTCGAAGGATGTAGATAACTTTTTGAATACGTATGAAGAGTTAAAGAGAAACAAGCCAAAAAATGATAAAGAAAAAGCACTACAAACTAGAGTGGATGAGATGTTTCATGAATTAATGGAAGCGTTGAAAGACCAAGATATAGGCAAATAACTTTTTTTTCATAATGGTGTACTAAAGGAAGTACGACAGAGTATGGACAGGAACACAGAGATGAATGTCCTCATATGATAACTACTGAAGACCTTGTCAGTTTTCAAGGAAAAAGGAGGTAGTTTATCGTGCACTCGCCGATGTTGTACCAGCACGGATTTTATAGAAATCATCCTACTCCAGGAACTCACCATCATGGAGGGCAATCAGGGAGATTTGGACCAGTGTTGCCTTTTGTAGCTGGGTTAGCAGGCGGAGGATTACTAGCAACAGTATTCTCTGGTCATAATAATCCACCACCTCCACATGCAGCATATCCACCTCAAGGACCTTATCCACCCCCTCATAGTCCAGGCTATGGCCCAAGTTATGGTCCAAATTACGGTCCTGGTTATGGCCCGAACTATGGCCCTCATTATGGTCCTGATTATGGCCCGAACTACGGTCCAAATTATGGTCCGAATTATGGTCCTGATTATGCACCAAATTTTGGCCCTCACTATGGTCCGAGATAGAAAATGTTGTTCAAAACAAAAACTCCGTATAAATACGGAGTTTTTGTTTACTTATTTGGAAATTGCTCAGGTTTAGAGTGTTAGTAAGTAACGATTGCATTTTTTTTAGTACTAGGTCATAATAATAAGTATAATCACCATAAAGTAGAAATAAGTTAACATATTTAAGGAGGAACCATTTATGAACGCTGGAATTATCGGCATTGGAAAATATGTACCTGAAACAATTGTAACAAACGCCGATTTAGAAAAAAAACTTGATACAAATGATGAGTGGATTCGAACTAGGACAGGAATAAAAGAACGACGTATTGCGTCTGATGATATAGATACTTCTCATATGTCATATTATGCTGCAGTTAATGCTATAGAAAACGCAGGAATTTCCCCTGAAGAGATTGATATGATCCTTGTTGCAACAGTAACTCCAGATCAAGCTTTTCCATCTATATCTTCTATGCTACAGCATCAATTAGGGTGTAAAAAAGCAGCTGCAATGGATATAAGTGCAGCATGTGCTGGGTTTATTTATGGAATAGTTACAGCAAAGCAATTTATTGAAACAGGGTCTTATAAAAATATATTAGTTATTGGAGCAGAAAAACTTTCAAAATTAGTGGATTGGAAAGATCGAAATACTGCTGTTCTTTTTGGAGATGGTGCAGGTGCCGTTGTTATGGGAGAAGTGGCTAAAGATCGCGGAATTTTATCTTTTGAATTAGGTTCAGATGGAAGTGGCGGCGAACATATTAAACAAAAAGAGTTCCTTCATATGAATGGACGAGAGGTCTTTAAATTTGCAGTGCGACAAATGGGTGAATCATCCATGAATGTAGTGAACAAGGCAGGACTAACGAAGGAAGATGTTGATTTCTTAATTCCACATCAAGCAAATATCCGAATTATGGAGTCAGCTAGACAACGATTAGAACTTCCTGTTGAAAGAATGTCAAGGACCGTTGATTATTACGGAAATACATCATCTGCTTCTATACCATTATCATTAATGTATGAGGTGGAACATGGTAAAATTAATGATGGTGACATACTTGTTCTAGTGGGCTTCGGTGCTGGTCTCGTGTGGGGTTCTGTTGCAATGAAGTGGGGACGATAGAATTTATTTAGCAATAATAAGGAAAAGTGTATATAGGAAGGGAGATAAGTATTATGGATAAAAAACGTGTCGTAGTAACTGGGATAGGAGCAGTCACTCCTCTTGGAAATGATGCAAATACAACATGGGATCGCCTAATTAAAGGTGAATCCGGATTAAATAAATTAACAAAATATGAATCTGCGCAGTTTCCTTCAGAAGTTGTAGCGGAGGCAAAGGATTTTGATCCAAGTGTTTTTATGGATCCGAAAGATGCTAGGAAAATGGACCGTTTCACACAGTTTGCGGTGGCAGCCTCATTAATGGCAGTAAAGGATGCAAAGTTAACAATTGATGATTCTAATTCTCACCGTGTAGGCGTATGGATTGGTTCTGGTATTGGTGGAATGGAAACATATGAAAAGCAATTCAGAATGTATGAAAAAAGAGGTCATCGCAGAGTTAGCCCCTTTTTCGTACCGATGATGATTCCTGATATGGCTTCAGGACAAGTATCCATAACTCTTGGTGCTAGAGGAATTAACTCCTGTACCGTAACAGCCTGTGCTTCTGGAGCAAACTCCATTGGTGATGCCTTTAAGGTAATTCAGCGAGGGGATGCAGATGTCATGATTACAGGTGGTGCGGAGGCACCTATTACAGAAATGGCATTAGCTGGTTTTAGTTCAGCGAAAGCTATGTCAACAAACCCAGATCCTAAAACAGCTAGTCGTCCATTTGATAAAAATCGTGATGGATTTGTCATGGGGGAAGGGTCAGGAATATTAATTCTAGAATCGTTAGACTCAGCACTTGCACGAGGTGCACATATTTATGCCGAAATATGTGGTTATGGTGCAACAGGAGATGCGTACCATGTAACTGCTCCAGCACCAGAAGGAGAAGGGGCAGTTCGGGCTATGAAGCAATCTCTAGAGGATGCAGGGTTAAAGCCTGAAGAAATTACTTATATGAATGCTCATGGGACAAGTACAGAGTATAATGATAAATACGAAACTATTGCAGCAAAAACAGTATTTGGTGATCATGCGTACAAGCTAGCCATTAGTTCTACGAAATCTATGACGGGACATTTATTAGGAGCTGCTGGTGGAATTGAAGCTTTATTCTCTGTAAAAGCTATTCAAGAAAATGTTATTCCTCCAACAATGAACTATGAGACACCTGACCCTGAATGTGATTTAGATTATGTACCTAATGAAGCACGCCATCAGGAAGTAAACGCAGTAATAAGTACCTCCCTTGGATTTGGTGGCCATAACGTTGCGTTAACCTTTAAGAAGTATGAACAATAAGATCAAGTTTAGTGTATTCTATTGATTTTTAAAGTTAAATTATGCCATTACCTTTTAGAATACTTCTAGAGAGGTAATGGCTTTTTGTGCATTTATCATTAGCAGAAGGTGAGGTTTCTCCGCCTCAAGATGTAGATAAGAACGGTCCAAGGCCTGTTTTGGAATGAATTGTTTAAAGGTATGATTATACTATATAAATCGTGAAATTTATAAGTTAGATTAAGTTAAAAGCATTGGCGGGTATGGTTGAAAAGGCTACAATAAAGATAATGGCTTTAGTGACCATAAAGGAGATATAAAATGAAAAAAATAATTGGCTTACTTATATTAACAATTGGAATTATCTTTCTATTATCGAATATGGGCCTTATAGATACTAATGCAGCAAGTTTATTATCTACTTTCTGGCCAATTTTGATCGTCATTATTGGGATGAAAGTGTTTATTGAAGGGGTTGTATTTTTTTTCCATAGTCTACGTAGGAGTAAATTGAACGTAGGAAAACTGATTTGGGGGGCAATTATTCTTGCTGTAGGTATTGTTATTTTAGGGAACAACGCTGGATGGTTTTACTTTCGTTTGTCAGATCTATGGAGCTGGACATGGCCGCTTCTCATTGTATATGTGGGTTTTAAGATAATATTTGATCGTAATAAAGATGTTGTCATTAATTTAGAAACGAAAGATAATGACAATAGAAATAATATGTCTAACCGGAATCAGAATTATATTAAAAAAAAGCATAGGAATCGAGTAAAGTATAATACCTTTATTGGTGAAGTATCATTAGGAAAAAAACCTTTCGAAATAGATGATGCAGACATATCCATGACGATTGGTAGTATTGAAGTGGACTTAACCAGAGCAATCCTTAAAACAGGTGAAAACCATGTAGATATACAAGGGTGGATTGGTGATGTGGAAATCCTAGTGCCTCGTGAAATGGCAATTAAAGCTTTTGTGAATGTACGATTAGGAGACGTTACACTATTTGACGATTCTTATTCAGGTACTGGGAGAAATGCTACATATACCAGTCCAAATTTTCATGAAGCGGAGAAAAAGGTAATCCTTCACGTTAATTTAAATATTGGAGATGTGGAGGTATTAACCGTTGACTAAAAAAGTAATAAGGGAAATCAAAAATCCAATTATTGAACGAGAAAAAGGTTTAAAAGGTATTCTTTGGGATTTACTACGTCTACAATTCAAAATTACAGTAATAGCTTTTGCGTTATCCATTGTCATTATTTTTATTATTTATTCCGTTGCACCTGATTATATTAATCATTTAATTGGAAATGAACCTCAAATGGAATCAACGATTACTTCTTTAGGGTCATATGTTAGTTTATTACTACTTTTTTCTACTGTATATTTAGGTACTGCTTGGTTTTTTACGTATAATTATGCCATCTCTTTAAAGCGAAGTATCACATATATCATCCATCAATTAAAACAATTTCAACGTGGTTCAATGGGGCAAGGAATAAAAGTGGAGAGGGACGATGAAATAAAAAAGCTTGCAGAACAATTTAATGATCTAACAATTGATGTAGAGAAGCAAATCGTTTCTATGAGGCGAATTTTAGATGAAAATGTTCAGCTAATAGCAGAAGCGGAAAAAGCAGCTAGTTTAGAAGAGAGGCGAAAGCTTGCAAGGGATTTACATGATGCCGTTAGTCAAGAGTTATTCGCCGTTTCAATGTCACTGGGTGCTATGCCAAAATTACTAGAACAAAAGCCTGAGAAAGCAAAAGGTGTTTTTCAACAAACGGAGAAAATGGTTCACCATGCTCAGCAGGAATTGCGTGCACTAATTATGCATTTACGTCCAGTTACTTTAGAGGGAAAAGGATTGGAGCAAGCAATTACTATGTTATTTGATGAATTAAAGAGAAAGCATCCTCATTTAGATATTCATTGTAATTTGTCTGAATTACCAGATTTAGCTCCTGGTATGGAAGAACAATTATTTCGAGTAATTCAAGAAGGTATTTCAAATGCCCTTCGACATGGGAATCCGAATAGGCTACAATTTCATTCTCATTTTAATGGGGAAAGAGTGCTACTCATTTTAGAGGATGACGGTACTGGTTTTGATGTGGAAGCAGTATCAAATAAACAAAATGTTAGTTATGGATTAAATTCCATGAAGGAAAGAATGGTCGAGATTGGTGGACATTTTACTGTATTATCATATCCAAATAAAGGTACAAAATTGGAATTTCGTATACCAATTGTTCGTTCAAATCAAAAAGAGGAGATGAACTTTGATGACTGAACCAATTCGATTGTTAATTGTTGACGATCATGACATGGTTAGAATGGGACTCATCACATACTTAAGTATTGAAGATGATATAGAGGTAATAGGTGAAGCGTCTGATGGTCATGAAGCTGTTAGGAAGGCAAGAGAGCTAAAGCCTGATGTTATTTTAATGGATTTATTAATGGATGGAATGAATGGAATTGAAGCAACAAAAGCTTTAGCGAATGAAAATATGAAGATTATTGTTTTAACAAGCTACCTTGATGACGAGATGCTTTTCCCTGTCATGGAGGCTGGTGCTTTTAGTTATTTGTTAAAAACTTCTTCAGCTAATGAAATTGCTGGTGCCATAAGAAATGCCCAAAAAAATCTTCCTACTTTTCAGGGGCAAGTGACACAAAAAATGTTTCGACATATGCATGCTAAACCAAAACATGATGAGCTTACAATGAGAGAAAAGGAAGTGTTAGCTTTAATCGGTCAAGGAAAAACGAATAAAGATATTGCGGAAACACTTCATATTGGTATTAAAACAGTAAAAACGCATGTTAGTCATATACTATCAAAACTTGAAGTGGAGGACAGAACACAGGCAGCAATCTATGCTAATAAGCATCATTTAACAAAAGAATGAGGTTTATTACTTTTAAAGACTAAACAAATCGTAGAAGGAAAGAACCGATCTAAGAAATAGTACATATTTGTAGTGGACATTTGCCACAATGCAAATGTCTTTTTAAGTAATCCATATTTTTTATTACAATATTTCCTTTATATACATCAACAATGCTATCTCGTTTTAAATCACTAAGTAAACGATTAATTGTTTCACGGCTAGTTCCTATATAATGAGCTAATTCTTGATTTGTAAGTTTTATATTAATCAATATACCTTGTTTGTGAGGTATACCATATGTGTTAGCAAAACGAATTAATATAGAATAAAATGCTCCTGTTTTACCGTATAGGAGTAAATCAGAGAATTTTGCCTGCGTTGCTTGTGTATTCTTGGCAAATAACTTTATAAATGCAACTGCAATATCTCCATTTTGTGTAAATAATGCTTCTAAATTTTTACGTTCGAATCTTATTAACTTAGAATCAGTCACTACTTCTGCAGTCATACTTGACTTCATTTCATTAAATAAACTGAATTCTCCAACAATATTATCTTTTTGCTTTAAATGAAGGTAAAATTTTTTATTTTCAATAGTCATCTTACTTAGACGAACTTGACCAGAACGAATAAGATAAATAAAATTCCCTTCTTCCCCCTCATAAAATAATATTTGTCCCTTTCTAGCTTTTATTTCCTTTCCGTGTAGAAATAAAATATTCTTATTTTCATCTGTTAATTGTTGTAAAAAGGTATCATTATTTTTAGAAAATTGATCCATACACATTAACTCCCTTCCAACAATGCTTATTAGTAAGATGATAATTTGAGCATATCATACTAGTCATGGTGAAAGTGTGACAGAAATCACTTGAATGAATAAAAATATAGTAATGAAAATGATTCTGCTAATCTTGTTGTAAATTTATTCTTAGCTATTTTTAGGGTATACCTCCATACAAGTGAAACTTGCACCATGGGGGTTGAAATTATTCTTCCAAGGGAGTTCATTCGTTACAGGTGACAGCTTTCACCACAGGCATAAGTGCGACATCTATTCTGCTTCACTACGTTTGCAATCATAGTGGCTTCTTTACCGCGGGCACGGACTCACTTCCTAAAACTTACACAGTAAGCTTTTAGGGGATTTTCGGATCGTGCTGATCCCACTGGAGTCGCTGCCCTTCACTACTGAACTATTTTTGGTACAATATTATATTTTTCTAATGCTGCACATTCTTATTTTCAGGGTAGTCAAAGACTAGAAAGGGGAAATGTTTTTTGCCATTTATTAATACAAGAGTTTGGTTAAAGCATCTTTTTGATAAAGTGGAAGGGGGGAGACTTATGGATGTTCCTCCTTTTAATAAAATGATGCACCATTTCCCGGAATGGACGGAAGAAGAATGGCTTCATTTTTTGTATAGACAAGGAATGTTGCATGTAAATTTGGAGACAAAGGAGCAATGGATTCGTTGGCAAAAAAAAGGCCAAAGTAAAGGAGTGCAGGAGTATTTTGAGGAACTTCAGTTAGAGTTTAAAGGTCCAGATGTAGATATTTTTTTATTCCCTATTGATTGGAATAATAATTGGCTAATGAAGGGTATGAAAGGAAAGAATGGGATCACATTTCCTGAATTTATCCTTTTATTTATAAAAGATAAATTGCCAATTAAAGAAAAAAAAGCATTGCTCTTGCATGAATATCATCATGCCTGTCGTTTATTCCATCAAGATGTTAATGAAAAGAATGTTACTTTATTAGAATCCATTATTATGGAGGGTTTGGCAGAATGGGAGGTAGAAAAGAGGTTAGGAAATAATTATGTTGCTCCATGGATGACATTATACTCGGAAGAATTATTAATTAATTGGTGGAAAAGAGGGATCGGGGACAGAAAGATGTTACAAGGAAGGAAGAAGCATGTCCCTTATCTTTATGGTGGAACTAATGGCTACCCTAAATGGATTGGCTATAGCATAGGATTTCATATGGTGAAGTCGTATATGGCAAATTATAAAAAAATATCTTCTTTGCAACTATTAAAAACTGAACCAACGGTTATTTTTCAAAACTCTTGTTTTAATATAAATAAGGATGAGAAAAACTAGAACAAATTTATAGATATATGGTCTTTTTTCTCATCTTACTTACATACTATTTAATAGAAGTTATTCTTACTTTATTCAATAGTGGAAATAGTAATAGTAATAGTTGAACCTTAAAAACTGTATAGAAAAGAAAGGAGGGAAGGAGGAGAAATACTTGATTGTAAGGGTTACAATGCTATTCATTGGTTTTGGACTTGCTGTAATAGGTGGAGTAAGTATTGTTGCTTATTTAAACCTATTAACGGTTGGATATACGCTGTTAGATTATTTACAATTTTTAATTGGAAGAATAGAGTTTTATGTTTTTCTCCTAGGATTGTTTATCATTTGGGGAATTATTTATTTCCCATTTCGAAAGAAGTAGAGAAAAAGAATTGATATTTGTGGAATAAACTGGTTTTGTCCTGCCCATACTGTTCTTAAATAGATCAATGTTCAAAAAGAATAAATTTAGTTAGTATTAATTCTGTTTGAACATCCTCTAATAGATTCGTGTAAGGGGGGTAATATCAATGCTCCATATGCGGGATGTATGGGTAAATTGGTTTGAAGGAGAAGAAAACGGATATAATGTTTGTGAATTTTTTGAATGGCGTAAAGAAGATCGAATTGAGCTATTGGATCAAGTAGCAGTAGTAAAAATGTATGAAAATTTGTTTGATTATATTGAAAACTCTTTGCAGGAATTACCTGAAGAGTTATTGGCTGACGTGTATAAGCAAAGCTACGTTCGAAGAAAGAGTCAACGGGAGGAACTTGAATACTGCTTTGTTGCTACAGATGGGAAACGTTCGATAGTTATAGATACAATTGGTTATCACACGCCTGTTAGAAAGAGTAGACTTGTTCCTCGTCAAGAGGAGCAATTACTAAATCTTGTGGAATCAGAGCAGCCAAGAGAATATTACATGGATTATTTGGATTGTGAAAAGGAATACCATATTTTATCTCCAGATCCTAGATTAATGAATGGATTAATTAGGAAGGAACGTCTGCTTAAGCAATTACTTTTCATGGTAATGGATCAACTCTATCATGATGCGGAACTTCCTGAATTACGTTATTGGTATACAGAGTGGTCTCCGGACAAATATTCAGAAATTCAGGCGATGAACTTTGATGAGGTATGGAATAGTTTGTTTGAAGAAATTAAACATGGCTGGTCAAAAAAGCACGAAGATTATTGTTTTACCATGATTAAAGGACAACCATTTTTTGAAAAGTTGTGGGAGTTACATTACGGTGAGGCTGAGAAAAAGAATGTCCGCTAACTAATGTTACATATAGAAAATAACCTATAATCTCAACATGTAGAAGAAAAACATCCCTTTGTTTAAGTAGTTTATACGACATGTACAAGCTACTTAACATAAGGGATGTATTTTTATTATCTATTTCTCCCTATCCCTAAAGCTTTCTCCGCCTTTTTTAACATTTTATAAGCTGATCGGTTTGCCTTCTCAGCACCTAAATCTAAAATGTCATCTAATTCTTTAGAATTAATCAACTCTTCGTATCTTTCTTGAATAGGCTTCAATGTCGTTACTACTGCTTCTGCAACATCTGCTTTAAAGTCACCGTAGCCTTTTCCTGCATATTTTTCAACTAGCTCATCGATAGGAACTCCTGAACAGAGGGAATAAATGGTTAGAAGATTAGATACCCCTGGTTTCCCTTCCTTATCATAACGAACTTCATTTTCAGAGTCCGTTACAGCGCTTTTTATTTTTTTTGTAATTTGTTTTTCCTCATCCAGCATGGATATATAGCTTTTAGGATTTGGGTTGGATTTACTCATTTTCTTTGTTGGTTCTGTTAATGACATGATTCTTGCCCCTACTTTTGGTATTTTTACTTCTGGGATTGTGAAGATGTCATTGTATTTTTTATTAAAACGTTCAGCTAAATCTCTTGTAAGCTCTAGGTGCTGCTTCTGGTCTTCTCCAACAGGTACAATATCTGTTTTGTAAAGAAGAATATCTGCTGCCATTAGTGGAGGATAAGTCAATAAAGCAGAGGACACAGCTTCTTTTCCTTCTGATTTGTCTTTAAATTGGGTCATTCGTTCTAATTCACCAATATAGCTGACGCACTGCATTATCCAACCTAATTGTGCATGAGCAGGTACTTCTGATTGAATAAACAAAGTAGATTTGTTAGGGTCAATCCCTACAGCTAGGTAAAGTGCGGCTAAGTTTCTAATATTCTCTCTTAGCTTTAATTTTTCTTGAGGAACAGTAATGGCATGCTGATCAACGATACAAAAATAACAATGATTCTCTTCTTGCAAATCAACAAAATGCTTCATTGCTCCTAAATAATTTCCTAATGTTAAAGTTCCGCTTGGTTGAATACCTGAAAAAATAGTTTTCATGTTAAGTCCTACCTTTCGTTAAATATATAAAAAAGCCCATTCATCCCTATTAAATAGGGACGAATGGACCGTGTTGCCACCCTGATTATTTCATATGTAATATGAAATCACTTATATCCTTTTATGCTTTATATAAAAGGCTTCAATGTAACGTTTGAATGACGTTCATAACCTACTTAGTTATACCTGTTCAGCTTGAAAGCTCAAAAGTCCATTCCTATTCCTTACATTGTCTGCTCACAGCTACTACAGACTCTCTGGAAATGTAGTTAGAAAAGTACTACTCTTTCTCATTGCTTTCTCTATTATAAAATTTGTATTTATTATACGTCCTTTTTATGTTAAGTGCAAATGTAATCATGACATTAAAATTCAAATCATAGGATAGTGAAAAGGGGGGATGTCCATGTGGAAGCACAGGCTTCAGTGGGGAGTGTTATGTTTAGTACTTTTTATTTCGGGTGCCTTTTATTTACAGTCTGACCATGAATTTGCCTTAACTCAAAGGACAATGTCAGAGGTTTCGGAGGGAATTCAGCAAAATGAAAAGGCTACCCCATTTTCATTAAAAACAATGGACGGGGAAATTATACATTTACAGGATTTTACTGATGAGAAGGTTTTCTTATTTTTTTTCACAACATGGTGCCATATTTGTGCTCAACAGTGGGAGCAGCTAGAAATTGCCCAAAAAGAAGGAATACTAGATGATACGAAAGTCATTGCTATTAATTTAACAAAGGCAGAAAGAAGTAAACGTGATATCTTGTCCTATGCTGAATCTCTTCCAATTTCAGATGATTTAGTAATACTATTAGACAGTGAAGGGGAGGTGCAAGACCTTTACCAGGTCTATGGTATTCCAACCGGTTTATTTATAGATAAAGATGGGGTGATAGATAAAAGGTTTCATGAGTTAGTTACTGTTGAAAAAATGATAGAAGAAGATTTTTTCACTAGATAATGTGGAAGTAGAAGAAACAGAGGGTGCCACTAAGTTCGGAGTACCCTCTGAATGATTTAATAAAAGTAGATTTAACTAAAGGAAAAAATGAGGTAACTTGATACAAAATAAACGACTACTAGTAATAGAGAAGGGATACTGTAAATTCCTTTAGAGTTTGATTTCAATTGCCACATAATAATTCCACCAAGTACAATGATGTTGAGAATTATGACTGCTAGTGCAGTAATGGCAGACACAGGATTTGCTGCTGCAAGGATGCTGCCATCTCGATATAGAATATCTACTAATACTAAAATTAACATGTTAAAGATGTTACTTCCTAGTATATTACCGATAGCCAGGTTGTAATTTAGTAATTGAATAGCAACAATTACTGTTACTAGCTCAGGAAGGGAGGTAGCCCCAGCTATGAGAAAGCTGCCGACAAAACTAGAGCTCATACCACTTGATACAGCAATAGCATCACCTGAAATGGTTAAGAGAGAGCCGGAAATAAAAATGACAAATGCTGCAAGGGCAAAACCAATCTTTGCTCTTTTTAATGATATAGCCCGTGTATGATGTGATTCAGTTAATTCTGTAGCTGCTGTTTCTAACATAGCTTCAGTATTTTCATTCTGTTTAGAAGCTATTAATTTCATTCCTATAAAGTAAAAAATAATGAGTAGATAGCATTCGATTCCAACTCCAAAAATAACAACATTACTAGGATTAATAATAGACATAAATATTAAGGCAGTTAATCCTAGACCGATAAATCCAACACTTAAATGGTCTTTATGAATATGAGTCATCATTTTTCTTCTTCTATAAATAATATCAATTACTGCTAAAATTAATAAATTGAAGAGGTTACTCCCTAGAACATTCCCGATTGCAATATCTGGGTTATTAACAAAAATAGCTGTGGCACTAGTAGTTACTTCAGGCAACGATGTTGCACCTGCAAGTAATAATGTCCCGACTAACATCCCACCAAGTGACGTACGTTCACTTAATACATCGGCATAAGTAGATAGTTTAATTGCGGAAAAAACGGTAATAATTGCTGCAATAAAAAATAATAAGTACATCATAATCTGATTTCCTCCTAATTTACATACAAAAAAAGACCTCTTTATGAAATAGCCTTTACTGAATTGAAGTAAAGGAATATTTCATAAAAAGGTCTTGCGTACTCTGTAAAGAATAAACTTACAAAGCTTAATGAACCGAGCGGAATATACCACTGAAATGACGACTCATTAACCGTTTGGTCGCTACTCCCCTTTTTAAAGAAAGTATCTTTTTGTAGTTGATACTATTAATCTACCACCAAACGTTAAAGTCGTCAATAAAAAAAAGAGTGATTGACCTTAAAAGAGTCATTATCACTAAGAAGCTGGTTGCCCATTCTCGTTATAATAGGTTGGTATTTTCATTTCAATTTTCCTATCTAATTCTTTAATTTTTTCAATGGCTTCTTTTTCAGAAATTGGTTTATAATGGTGATTTCCACCAGGCTCTTCGTCTGCTTCATCAGCCAATGCAACAATTTCTTGAAGTGGTTCTAATTTTAGCTTTCCATCAGGTAAATAAGAATCAGTATGGAGGAGGATTGCAAGGGCGATTTTTTTTGCGTGTACGGGTTCTTCACCGAGTCTAATGAGTAATTTATGAGCTCTTTCAGCCCCTTTTATAGCATGTATATCATTTTCTCTGTATGTGTGATAATCCCACGATCCATTTTTATACCAATTAAAATGTCCTATATCATGTAAAAATGCTGCTTTGACAGCTAAATCAGGATTAATCTTTCTTTCAATAGCATAGTCGAAGGCGATGTTTGCTGTGGAAATAGCGTGAGCAAGACCAGATCGTTTCACATATTTTTGGGCAATAGGATGACCGTATATACGAAGCAAAGTGACACGTTCCATACATAATCTCCTCCTTAATATTGATTGCAATGATAAAAGTGTATATTGTTCAATATTATATCTGATTATTTTGTGAGTGTCAATGAAAAAATTTTTATCCTGACTTTTAAACACCTTTTGTTGATAAAAGATAAAGTTATTAATCTCTTTGAAAAACAAGTTTTTTAACATAACCATTTTAAAAAACAATTTCATGAAACTTTGTCTTTACTCATAATAATAAAGTAACTAATACTCTAGTCAAAATTAAATTTATCCCATCCAATAACAGAAAACCTTTATACTAATGAAAAATTTGCATCACGTCGGATGAAATGATCCTTTCAAGTGTGGTTCATCCGTTACATGCGGACGCTTTCACCACAGGCATAAGTGCGACATCTGTTCATGCTTCGTGTCTTCTTTACCGTGGGGCACGGCCTCAACTTCCTAGCACTTACTCGGTAAGTGCTAGGGGATTTTCGGATCGTGCGTGGGATTACTCTTAGAAGCAATACAAAGTTCCTGCGAGTGATCAAGACGAGATACGACAACATAGCCTGAGCAGGATAGCCATTTTGGAGAAGAAGATTAGAATAGATTGGAGGGATATGAAACTTTTCATTTGAACATAATAAAATACTTTGTAAAAAATTCATATTGGTTCTTATCGATTAACATTGTATAATTAACTCAGAAAAGAAAAAGACAAACCGTTTTAATGTAGACTAAAAAGATTATGCAGTTCGTCGAAACATTACCAGCATAATCGTTAGCTTATTAAAGCAACTTAAGAAAGACAGAAATAGAAAAGGTTGTGAGAGAATGGGGAAACTAAAATTTGTTTTAATTCTTACTTCGATGTTGTTCTTTTTATCAGTTGGACAAAATGTATACGAAGCAAATGAAGGGGAAGAAGTTCTTAATGGTAATTTCCATACAGAAAAAAATGTTCGTTTATTAGAAAAGCCTTGGCCTGAAAGTATTGCTCGTTTTTCATTTGATTCAGGATTTGCTTTTGAATATCCTGATGCTGTTCGAGGAATTTTCTTGACAGGACATTCTGCTGGACACCCAACAAGGTTTCCCGATTTAGTTGATTTTGTTGATAGTACCGATTTGAATGCAATGGTTATTGATGTAAAAGATGATCACGGTTATTTAACATTTAGACCTGACGAGGATTCTCCTTTTTATGAAATTTCTCAAAATATGATTGGTGATCCGGAAAATATGATGCGCACGTTAGAGGAACATCAAATTTATCCAATTGCTCGAATCGTTGTTTTTAAAGACTCTGTTTTAGCAGAAAAAAGGCCAGATCTATCTTTTACACAAAATGGTCAAGTGTGGAAGAATAATCGAGGAGAGGCATTCGTTAATCCATTCTTAGAGGAAGTTTGGGAATATAATTTAGATATTGCAGAAAAAGCTGTTCACATGGGCTTTCAGGAAATTCAATTCGATTATGTACGCTTTGCAGAAGGCTTTAACAGTCGAGAAGATGTTTTAGATTATGATACTGGAAAATATAAAGATGGTGAAGATAATGTAAAGAGACGTGTTGATGCCGTTTCAGACTTTGTTGCATATGCAGCGGAACGACTAGAGCCTTACGGAGTGGATGTTTCAGTTGATATTTTTGGATATACAGTAACGATTGAAGAATCGCCAAGTGTAGGTCAAAACTTCTTACGTATATCAGAACCATTGGATGTTATTTCGTCGATGCCTTATCCGAGTCATTGGACTCCGCATTTTGGTATAGATAAACCAGACCTGTATCCGTACGAATTAATGTCAGAATATATTACGCGAGAGCTTGATTTATTAAATCAGCTTGATGATCCACCAACCTCTAGACCATGGCTACAAGATTTTACTGCTTCATGGCTAGGATCGGGTAATTATATCCCGTATGGCACTGATGAGATTGAGGCTCAAATAAGAGCTCTTTATGAAAATGGGGTTAATGAGTTCCTTCTTTGGAATGCCAATAATAGATATACACAAGGGGTAAATTATTTAAATCCATAATTGATTCATTGACGGCTAGGAGCATACTTCATGTTTACTAGCCGTTTTAATTTATTATTCAAGAATAAGGGAGGTTTCCATAGGAAAACTGTGTAACTCTATCCATTTGAATATTAGCAACTGTAGAATAAGCTACAGATAAGAAAATAAAGGTTAAACTGGAAGGAACCTTGTTTATCATTCCATATATATCGCATATAATATAAGTAAGAAGGAACAACATGGTGAACATTTGTAATTTTATGGAGGTTTTACAATTCATGAATTGGTATGAAAAATTAAATCAGTATTTTCCAATTGAAGAAATGAAATCCCAAGAGCATATGGAGCTTTTGTTAAAGGATAAGAAGGACATTTATAAGAAGGATGAAAGTTCAAATCACGTTCTAATGTATGTGGAGATGGAAGATTTTATTTTTGTTGATTATTTGTTTGTCTCTAAAGCAGCTCGGGGTCAAGGCTTGGGTAAAAAATTATTAGACAAATTAAAGCTAAAAGAAAAACCAATCATATTAGAGGTTGAACCAATCGATTACGAAGATACGGATACAAGAAAAAGACAACAATTCTATAATCGAGAAGGCTTTACACACGCAAAATCTATAGGATATAGACGGAGATCGTTAGATACAGGTGAAATTAATGAATTAGAAATTTTATACTGGTCTCCAACAGATGAATCAGAAGAGAGTATTTATGAAAAAATGCTTCATACGTATAAAATGATTCACACGTATAAAGATGTACAATTATATGGAGAAGCTTATGATCCTCCTGAGAAAGTATTTACCTTTGATAAGGAAAATGCGCATACTTCTTCTTAAGCTTGACAAAAGTAATAGAAAGGAGTGTTTTATATGAAAGGAAGTACAAAAAGAAAAAAGCTAAAAAAGGAACTTTGGAAGGATCTCTTAAAGAGAAAGTGGGATGAAGTAAATAAGGTGCCTAAAAGGAATCCTGTTTCTAACTCTAAAACGATTGCTTAACAATAAGTGAGGTTGTTTTATACATCCTCACTTTTATCCTCTTCGCATATTGTGAAAAGAAACTATAACCATTGATAATATGTAATGCTAATTGAAAATTATTTAATTTAATATATTTATTTTGTTTACAAGAGGTATATTTATTATTATAACAAAGAAGGTAACTCTTTTAGATATAGAAAATAGGTATTACATAAGAAGTAACTAATAAAATCGTTAGAAATTAAAAAAAAAATGAAGATGTTTAATTTTTTATTTTATAGGGTATAAAGACATGGGACAATAATTTAAAGTTAAAAACAATGTAATTAATTATTAATTTCACCTACTCAATTTATAATAATTATAGTATAATAAAAATTGTAACATAATTATACATTATAACATTAACATATAAACTTCTTTCAAGATAAAAAAGGGAAGGGAGAATGGGATACATGGTTACACTATTTACATCACCAAGCTGTACTTCATGTCGTAAAGCAAAGGCTTGGTTACAGGAAAACAATATTGATTTTGTTGAACGTAATATTTTTTCAGAACCATTATCAGTAGAAGAAGTAAAAGAGGTTATTCGAATGACAGAGGATGGTACTGATGAGATTATTTCTACACGTTCAAAAGTGTTTCAAGAGTTGGAAGTGGAACTAGATTCCATGCCACTTCAAGATTTATTTAAGTTGATTAGTGATCACCCTGGTCTTTTACGTAGACCGATTATTTTGGATGAAAAGCGAATTCAAGTAGGTTATAATGAAGCGGAAATTCGTCGATTCTTACCAAGGAAAGTTCGTACATTCCAACTTCAGGAAGCTACAAAAAAATTAGTTAATGAATAATGAACAGGCCTTCTACTAAATAGGTAGGAGGCCTGTTGCTATCCTTGTAGACAAGAACTATTTAGTTCTTATTATTATTTCGAAATGTATGGAACCATTGAATGCCTTTAATGTGATTATATAGCCAGCCAATCATTAGTACAGCTACAATTAAAAGCAATGTAAAAATATGACCATTTATTCCAATCTGATATACCATCTCAGCAACTTTTATTTCATGTAAGATCATCCTACTAGAAGTATATATGAGAATTCCTGCTCCAATATAAACGATAAAGGAGAACCTATTCATTAAAAATAAGATAAGTTTACTACCCCAAATAATAATTGGAACGGAGACAAGTAATCCAATTACAACGAGGACCATATTACCATTCGCTGCTCCAGCTACAGCTAGAACATTATCAAATCCCATTACTACATCAGCAATTACAATCGTTTTAATAGCATCACTAACCTTTGCTTCTCCTGAGATGTTATGTTCCTCTTCTGTTGTAGTTAATAACCGGAAAGCAATCCAAAGCAATAAAACGCCCCCAATTGTCATTAAATATGGAATGGCTAACAATTGAACAGCAATGATTGTTAGGAGACCTCTTGCAGCTATTGCAAATAATATACCTGCAATGATTGCTTTATTCCTTAAATGTGGCGGTAATTGCCTACATGCTAGAGCTACGACAATAGCATTATCACCACCAAGAATAATGTCAATTCCAATAATAGTTAATAGCGAAATTAGAAATTCTGAGCTCAAAGGTTGATTCCTCCTTGGTCAAACAATTAAAATAGGTATATAAGTCAAAATAAGTCATTGCCATCGAAAGAAGACAAGGAATCTTCTATAATATATATACAAGCTTGTATCATTTAAGAACACTAACCTGCTAGTAATAGATGATCTATATTAAAGCTGTTAAATGAAAATTTATAAATGTTTCTATTTCATTTCTAAACTGAATAGCTTAGAATATAGATAAGTTTTATATAGGTTTACTTAAAATGCTAATGGGTAATAAATACTCATACATTGTGTAGGAGATTGTTCTCGAAATTTTACAGAAGGAAGGGTGAGAACAAATGGAGATAGAAAGAATTAATGATACTACCATAAAGTTTTATATTACTTATCACGACATGGAGGACCGAGGATTTAATAAAGATGAAATTTGGTATAATCGGGAACGTGGTGAGGAATTATTCTTTGAAATGATGAATGAAGCAAATGATCAAGAAAACTTTGAAATGTCAGGCCCTTTATGGGTTCAAGTACATGCACTAGAAAACGGACTTGAAATCATTGTAACTCGCGGACAAATGAGTGATGGAAATATGAAAATTGAAATTCCAGTAGATGATGAAAAGGATGAGATGCCTGTGGATGATAACATTGTTGAAATGCTAGATAGCCAATTTGCATCGGAAAAGGATTCTGATATTATAAGGGAAGACTCATTAAGTGTTGTTGTTGGGTTTCAAGATTTTGAAGATATCATTTTATTGAGTCATGCATTTGATGAGGATGTAGAAACTGCCCTTTACCACTTCCAAGGGGTTTACTATATTTATGTTACGTTGGATGAAAAGTATAGTGATGAAGAACAAGACGATCTCTTAAGTCGTATGCTTGAATTTGGCTATGAATCTGATATTACCATTCATCGTATTGAGGAGTATGGTAAGGTAATTATCGAAGAAAATGCTCTAGAAAATATTAAAGCGAATTTTTCATAATGCTTATGGCTTATCAATTAATTAAAAGCACCACACATGTTTTTCATATAAAAACTTGTGTGGTGCTTTTATTGTATATTGTTTATAAAATTCCCCCATATGGACATTTTTTTCAATGATCGGCTAAATTTTTGCCCATCTACTCCTGGGTAAACTCGATCGCAAATGTGCGAGGAAGTGTATTCAGGCAATACTTGTATTTGAGGTCAAATAACCTGGCCGATAAACAAACTTGTTTTATCGCCAAGAACGGCGAAAGCATTAGTTGCAGTTATGCATGCAGTAAAAGTATAAGATCGCACTATTTATCTGCCAGAACATTTGCTTGTGGTTGGAGATCGCGGATGTCGACATTGCGCTGTTGCTTACATGCGGTAGGCTGCACCTAGGCGAAATTAGAGTACCCTACGCTTTTCTAATATTATAGGCTGTGTTAATGGATGGTCTAGAAAAGTACTTTGAAACACGTTATTTACAGTAAAGATCCATATTTATAAGATGTTTTTTATAGTAGTACCTCCATTTTTATAGTAGTATTAGATTATAGCAACAAACAATACTCCATAAAGAGATATGAGGAGATATTTATGTTAAAGCGCTTACAAATCATCTTTTTTTTAGCAATTATGGTAGTCATTTTATTGATTACTAATGAATATTGGGAGAACTGGCTTGTAGGGGGAATTAGTATAATTTTTTCCTTGTCAGCTTTCTTTATCGCTATCGTCATTTTTTTAGAAAATAGAGATCCATCAAAAACAGTTACATGGTTAATGGTATTAGCAATATTTCCAATTATCGGCTTCTTTTTTTATCTAATGTTTGGTCAAAATTTCCGGAAACGAAAGTCGTTTACGAAAAAAGCTATTTTGGATGAACAAGCTTTTCATCGCATTGAAGGGAATCGACCAATAGATGAATCGAAAATTAATGAGATGGCATCTCATCAACAAAAATTATTCCGCTTGGCACATAAATTAGCCAATACTCCTATTTCTTTTCAAACAGATACGAAAGTACTTACAGATGGGAAGGAAACCTTCACATTTATTAAACAAGCCTTAAAAAACGCTGAAGATCATATACATATGGAGTATTACATTGTTAGAGACGATCAAATAGGGTATGAAATTAAGGATATTTTAATTCAAAAAGCAAAAGAAGGAGTGCACGTTCGTTTTTTGTACGATTCTGTGGGTTCATGGAAATTAAAAAAAGAGTATGTTCAGGAATTAAAAGAAGCAGGGGTAAACATGGTTCCATTTTCACCTGTAAAGATCCCTTTATTTAATCATCGAATTAACTACAGAAATCATAGAAAAATAATAGTAGTAGATACAAAGTACGGATTTATTGGTGGACTAAATATCGGTGATGAATACTTAGGGAAAAATCGCTACTTCGGTCATTGGAGAGATACTCATTTATTTGTACAGGGAGAAGCAATTAGAAGTCTACAACTTATCTTTTTACGAGATTGGTATTATGCAACAAATGAAGCAGCCTTAAAGCAAAGCTACTTATCTCCTGATTTACCTAAGAGGGTAGATGAAGGGGGAGTACAAATCATTGCTAGTGGACCTGATACGAGGTGGGAAATATTAAAAAAGCTATTTTTTACCATGATTACATCAGCAAAGCGTTCCATTTGGATAGCATCCCCATACTTTATTCCTGACGATGATATATTAAGCGCAATAAAAATTGCTTCTCTTAGTGGAGTAGATGTAAGAATATTAGTTCCTAGTAGACCGGATAAACGAATTGTTTTTTATGCTTCAAGATCGTATTTTCCAGAGTTGTTAGATGCTGGTGTACAAATATACGAATACCACCGTGGTTTTATGCACAGTAAATTAATTATCGTAGATCACGAAATAGCATCTATTGGTACAGCAAATATGGATATGAGAAGCTTTCATTTAAATTTTGAAGCGAATGCCTTTTTATATCAAACTAGAAGTGTGGAGAAATTAGTAAGTGATTTCATTTACGATATGGAGCATTCAACAATCATCCGTCGCGATGTATTTAAGAAACGATCTTTCACCCATAAAATCATCGAATCAACTTCACGATTATTGTCACCCCTCTTATAACTACAAAAAAGTGATCTCATAGAAGGTAAAGTAAAAATATTCATTTCTATGAGGTCGCACTTCATAATATCTCTAAAATCCTGCTTTTTCCCAAATTGGTAGAGAAATTCACAAAAGCTTCTTATATATTAAGAAAACGAGGAGGATTGATATGTTTATTGCAAACCGTAAAGATGGATCGATTATATCCCTAGTAGAAAAAAATTGGAGAAGGGAGGAGCTACAGGCGGATCGAGAAAACCAATCTTATTATTGTCCTCAATGCAATGAACCGTTAATATTAAAGCTCGGGAATCAACAGACTTGGCATTTTGCTCATTACCCCAAGAGTTCATGCGTGTTATCTCAAACAGGTGAAACAGAATCACATATTAAAGGGAAAAAGCTTATTATCAAATGGTTAATTGATCATGGTTATGCTCCGAAAATAGAATATTACATTAAGGAAATTAAACAGAGACCAGATATTTTGGTTACAATAAGAGGTAAAACGTATGTATTTGAAATTCAACAATCATTTATCTCACAAGAGGAATATGAAAAACGAAATGAAACCTATATAAAATATGGGTTCGAACCTATATGGATAGGAATTATAAGAAATCTAGAAAAGAACTATAGGCCTTCCTATACTACCTCAATGTTAGATCATTTTCTCATTAGATCTTCCCCTATTTCTCATTCCATTTATTTAGATGTAGAAACTCCAGCATGGTACATCCTTCAACATTTTCGTTACATAACTTATAGAAATGCAATGGTATTCCGCACCAATTCTTCATTATCAATCACCCCAAATCAACTATTTCAATTAAATGGATTTCATTCTAGTTTAACTCTAGAAAACTATACTTCTCTTTATTTTTCGAAGTGGGAAAAAGAAGTAAGAAAAAAGAGGTTGAAAATGTACTTGTCCATGAATACATTAGAAAGATATATGAGCAAACTGTTCCAGCAATTTCAATTAAATCTAAATTACTTCCCAGCCTTAGCTGTATTACCTCTTGAAAAAAACTTTAATTTTTTGTCCCCGCCAGAGTGGTGGCAATCTTGGCTAATTATTAACTTTATAAATAAAACCCCCATTGGTGAAACTCTTCAAATAAGCAAAGTTATTAAAAGTCTCTATTTCCAAGTAGAATTAAGAAACTTTCAAATGCGTCCTTTATTAGTTCATCCTAAAACATTAGTACGTGAAGCAATATTAGATTATTTTAATGCATTAATCTGTTTTCATGTTGTTGTAAAGACTCATCCAGGTGTGTATCTAATTAAAAATCATATTAATATTTGTAAACAGTTGGATACACTATGTACTGATGATAGTTATGTTCAGAAAATATATAGGGAAGGATGGATGAAAAAACTCAATAATTGTCATAAAATGAATAACGAAAATTTCTATTGTATAGAGGATTAAAGGCTAATCTCTAGAAATATAGAAGTGTATATTATAAAATAAAGTACGCTATTTGAATTGAGAATAAACGATGGAGGTGCCAACTTACTATGGCAAGTCAATCTACAGCATTACCAAAAAGAGAAGAGATTCCAGAGGATTTAACATGGAATCTTGAAGATATTTATGAAACGAATGATGATTGGGAAACGGAGTTTTCTGAAATTAAAGAAATGCTTCCAAAATTAAAGGAATATAAAGGAGAGTTAGGAAAATCTGGGGTAACATTATATGAATTGCTTCAATACCAAGACGAAATTTCAAAAAAATTAGGAAAGCTCTATACATACGCACATATGCGTTATGATCAGGATACGACAAATTCTTATTACCAAGGCTTGAATGATCGAGCAAGTCAACTACTTTCACAGGTACAGCATGCAGCTTCCTTTGTTACACCTGAGCTACTAGCTATTCCTGAAGAAACGATTGTAAGTTTCTTGAAGGATACACCAGAATTAAAATTATATGAACATGTATTAGAGCAATTAAATTATCAACGTCCTCACGTATTAAGTGAAAAGGAGGAATCTATCCTAGCGCAAGTAAGTGAAGTAACAGATAGTCCTTCAAATACTTTCGGTATGCTTAACAATGCAGATATGAAATTTCCTTCAGTGAAGGATGAAGATGGAAATGAAATAGAAGTAACACATGGACGGTATTTGAGATTCTTGGAAAGCGATGATCGCCGAGTCCGAGAAGATGCTTTCAAAGCTGTTTATGAGACGTATGAAAAATATAAAAATACATTTGCCAGTACAGTTGGTGGTAATGTAAAGAAAAATATTTTTAATGCTAATGTTCGGAACTTTGATTCAGCTCGTCAAGCTGCTTTAAGTAAAAATCATATCCCTGAAGTGGTTTATGATCAGCTGGTCTCAACAGTAAATGATCATTTGCATTTATTGCATCGATACGTGAAGTTGAGAAAGAAAGTACTAGGTGTACAGGAGCTTCATATGTATGATCTTTATACCCCGTTAGTTAAAGAAGTAGAAATGAAGATTCCGTATAATGAAGCGAAGGAGCTTGTTCTAAATGGAGTTGAGCCCCTTGGTGAAGAATATGCGTCAATAGTGAAAGAAGGCCTAACCAATCGTTGGGTTGATGTAGAAGAGAACGTCGGAAAAAGAAGTGGTGCTTATTCTTCAGGAGCCTTCGGAACAATGCCTTATATTTTAATGAACTGGCAAGATAATGTGAATAACTTATTCACGTTAACTCATGAATTCGGTCACTCTGTTCATAGCTATTATACGAGAAAGCATCAGCCATACCCATATGCGAATTATTCTATATTCGTTGCAGAGGTAGCTTCCACTTGTAATGAAGCACTGTTGAATGATCACTTATTAAAGGTGACAGAGGACAAACAAAAACGACTTTACTTATTAAATCATTTCTTAGAAGGTTTTCGTGGAACCGTGTTCCGTCAAACAATGTTCGCCGAATTTGAACAGTTAATGCACGAGAAAGCGTCGAATGGAGAGCCGTTAACACCTGAGCTATTAAGCAACATGTATTATGAATTAAACAAAAAATATTTTGGTGATGATATTGTTATTGACGAAGAAATAGCATTAGAATGGGCTAGAATTCCACATTTTTATTACAACTTTTATGTCTACCAATATGCAACAGGATATAGTGCTGCTACTGCATTAGCAAAACAAATCCTAGAAGAAGGAGAACCGGCTGTCAAAAGATATCTTGATTTCTTAAAGGCTGGAAGCTCAGATTATCCAATTGAAGTATTGAAAAAAGCTGGAGTCGACATGACGTCCCCTGAGCCAATTAAACAAGCGCTTCAGGTGTTTGAAGAAACCCTTACAGAACTAGAAGAATTACTTTTTGAGGCATAATAAAATAATCTAAAGAGAAAGGTGATCTAAGAAAATGTAATTTTCATTGGATCACCTTTCTTATTTCTTATTTATTAAAATCAACAGTATCCTCTAATATAGACCCATATTAATATCGTGGGCCTTTGAAGCCTTTAAATCGGTGTCGTTCATTAAGTAAATGTATACAAAATGTAAGGCATACTAACAAAAATGGAATGGCTATCCACTTTGGAAATATGTTCATTAGACTTAAAAGAAGTAAATAAAAGCCTATTAGGACTCCTACACCACCTAAAATAAGAAAAAAAAGCATGTAAATCTTCCTTTCTTGTAAGGTAAGAATTTATAAAATTTTCACTTTGAAAGTTGTCTAGGAGACAGGACGTTGACGATTTAACCTTTGCCCACAGGACGTGGGCTGAACTTAGGCGTAATTGGGGCGCTTTGCGCTTTTCTTATAATTCAGTGTCCGAAATAAGAAAATGTACGAGTTATTCTTACATATATGCTAATCATTCAGAAAATAGACAAACTACTTTATTTGAAGGGGTGAGAAGTTATTAAGGAGCTTAAGGCCATAGTAGTTGAAAAGTTAAGAATGAATGCACATTTTTTAGGAGTATGGCAAAAATGTGAAATGTTTCACGTGACTATTGAATAATGTACTTTCCTTTGATAAATTTAAAACATGAGAGGATTCACATAACTCCCCCTAGAAGTTTATGTGTATTTTATAACGTCACAAACCCCTGGACGTACCCTTTCATGATAAACATTGACAATGTTCCGATGAAAAAAACCAGGTTACCCCACCTGGTTTTTTTCGTTCTTCATGTTATACATACTACCCTATATATCGCCACAAAGTACCGTACTTTAATGGTACTTTTTCTACTTTTTGCTTAATTTGTAGTTTTTTCATTTCCTTTTCAGTCTCTTCAATTTTCCAATCAAACACGACGCTTATTTCTTTAGTAGCAACAACAGAATAAAACTGTAGGAAAGATTCTAAAGACATCTGTGGACATTTTTCTAGATCATACCCTATCATTTCTTTCATTATATTTACGTAAACTTCATAATCGTATAATCCTGACACTTTGACCCCCGGTTCATCAACATTATCATTGAAAAAAACCAGTGTTGGAACTGCGGTAACATCCATTTCCTTTGTTGTACAAACATCAGACTTAAATGCCTTTGTAGCGCTTTGAGAATGAAGGTCGAATGTGAATTCATTTACATCCATTCCTTTTACCTTTTTTGCGCATTCAACAAGGACTTCTTCTGAAGCGATGTTTTTCTTGTGTAAAAATAATGCTTCCCGTAAACGTCTTAAGTATTTAGAACCAACTGCTTTTCCTTGGAGTTCCGCTGCTTTAATTGCAATAATGGCAGAGTATGGTGTTGTTGGCATGTTTTCATACCATACATCTCCATCACATGGCATCCCAGTTCTAGTGGCAGTTTCGTCAAAAATACGGGCAAGCTGTTTAATATGTGCTGCCTTTTTTGACCCGCATGCTTGATTTAATGACTTCATTTCGTAGCCAAGTAAGGTTTTTAAAGTAAAGTAAGGTGAATATTCCATCTGTAGTTTTTTTATTATTGGCTCTAAAGCCCAGCATTCAGGACATAGGAGATCAATAAACATATAAATTTCAATTGGTTTTTTCTTTTTGTCTGGTTTATAAAAAGAAGAAGGTTCTTCAGGGCAGCAAAGACCTAAATCATCGTAGCATACAAAACTCTCATCATTTGTTGACATTACTATTCCCCCTTTTAAAGAGAGTTACAGCTCTATGGTTTATTAATCATGTGTTTAGCAGTATAAGTTAGCCTACTAAAAATTTGTGACCTTAGAGGTTCTTCAATCTTAGTATGTTCCATTGCTTTTTCCATACACCCTAACCAAGCATTAGCTCGCTTAGGAGTAATTGGAAATGGCATATGTCGTGCACGTAACATGGGGTGTCCGTGTTCCTCTGTATAAAGAGGTGGTCCGCCAAGAAACTGAGTTAAAAATTGCTTTTGTTTTCTAGCTGTTTCCGTCAGGTCTTCTGGAAAAATAGGAGTCAAATCAGGGTGTTCTGAAACAAGCTCATAAAAGATATCAACTAAATCCTCGAGCTTTTTTTTACCTAACAATTCAAATGGTGATTTTTCATTTTGCAAATCCATCACAATCTCCTTTTATTACGTACGTTTTACCTAGTACTACATATTGGGCTAAATTTTATTAATTTCGACATCTTTAATGATTATTGTAGCAAGCAACAAGGATGTCATCAACAAAAGTGAATTGTCTATAACACATTTATACGTTAAAAACGTTATTTATGATAAAAAATGAGGTGAAATAATGGTGAGAAGAGTTAACATTAGATAAAATAGATGCTATTTTATCTTTAATATAAAAAATAATAATAAAAAACCCCTCAAAATGAGGGGAGAGAAAAGACAGATTGAAAACTAGATAGAGCTTTTCTTTAGATTACTTTATTATTTATCATTGTGTTATATGTTTTCATTACTTTGGAAACATAGTTTTCTGTTTCTTTAAATGGTGGTATACCTCCATAACGATCCACATTACCAGGACCAGCGTTGTACGCTGCTAATGCAAGCTTAATGTCACCATTATATCGATCCAGCATGGAACGTAAATATTTAGTACCACCATCAATGTTTTGTTTAGGATCGAAGCTATTTACTACTCCTAATCCTTTAGCGGTTTGAGGCATTAGCTGCATTAGACCTCTTGCGCCTGCATGACTTACGGCTTGAGGTCGGAAGTTTGATTCATGCTGTATAACAGAATATATTAGTTGTTGATCTATACCGTATTTATTAGAGGCTTCTTCAATCATTGGTATAAATGGTTCAGCCCCCTTTGACGCACGTAATGGAGTTTCTGAATAGAAGTGATGGTTAATTGATTCTACCCCAGTTTTTGATAAAGAATGGTGGGATAATTGTTCAAACTGGTTTAGATTGGATACACCTTTCGTTAACTCCTCCTGTAAAAGGCTTTGAAAAATGGAGTTTACTGAATTAGCGGAAGAATCAAATGCTGACTGTTGCTTATCTCCCCAGGATCTTAACGCTAACCATTGATAATAATGGTTTATACCATTTGTATTCATTGATTTCCCCCTAATACCTTTCGCTTTCTCGTAGTAATTTTTCTTTGTAAAAGCGTTCAATTTTATTTGGTGTCATTCGTCTAGGTATCTTATTTACATCTAATAAGTCATTAAAAAAAGCTTGTCCAGAATTAGCTTTGGAACATTCAAGCTCAATCTCATAATCGACAACATTAAAATAAGTACTTTTATCAAGAACAAGTAACCCATCATTTAGTTTTTTTTCTATTCTCTCCGTTGTTAAGTAACCTAAATAAGTGAAGGTGATGGTATGTTTTTCTAGCAGTTTTACAATTTGTTTTTTTACTAGGCCATCTGGAATGAGTCCTTCATTTAATGCTAATTGAACTTCCTCGGTTGAAAGACTTTGATGGGTTTCCAATAAGCCTTCTATATGTGGCTCTTTCAAGGTTAATATAAATTCATTTCCTTTTTCACGTATTCTGAGGGCTGAATTCTTTTCTTTTAAATCCATATCCTTCGTATCAAAATAGTGATTTGTTTGGTGTTTCCTTGCTTCAGAATGTAAAGCAAATGTTTTAATTAGACGATTGTATTCTTCCTCTAACAGTAAGTTCTTAAATTCGATTTCTATTTCTTGATTCATTACATACCACCTAATTATTTGACATAATATTAGTTTATTATTTCATACACCTATTTTTTTGACAATATGCCTTTTCTGTATTATTTTAATTATTTGGATGTAAGCTTCTGCACTAGGGGGGATGAAAATGTTCTTTCTAAGGTATACTACCTTCCCGCATTTCAATTTTTCCTCCATTTGCGGTAAGAATATCGGCTTCATTCATCCCGCATTTGCTTTTTTCACTGTTTTCCGGGCTTCTAGAACGTTTCTTGGATACCGCATTTGTGTTTTTTATTGCTTTCCGGGCTTCTAGAACGTTTCTTATTTTCAGGGTAGACCGCCCATGCAAGTGTAAATTTTCACCATGGAGGATGAAAATAATTTAATTCAATTGGAATGAGTGGAAACCCACGAGACTCCTGCGGGAAAAGCAACAGGTGAAGATCCCGACTTCGGCATAGTGTGCGAAGTGTGAAGCTGAGGCGTTGCCCGCGGTAAAGAAGACACTGCGATTGCAAACGGAGTGAAGCAGAGCAGATGCCGCACTTATACCCTTGTGGTGAATGCGAAGTGGTGTGGAACGAATGTTTAACCTGCTCTTTATTTGCTAATAGTATTAAGCTAGATAACAACTATTTTCAAGGCAGACGACATGGAATCTTTAGCTGTCTTGAATAAATTATGATAAACTTATACGTGAATATTAGGATTGAATGAGGGGTTGAAGGAATGAACGGAATGGAAGTAGAAAAGATTATTATTAATGAACAAAACGCTGAGGCTGTTGTTTCAACGAATGAAACAAAGGAATACATAAAGAAACTAAAACCTCAGGGCCAATTACTTGTAGACTCAGATAATAAAACATTTGTATACATATTAGAGGATGAAAATTCCTTTGTCCATTTAAGATTTTCAATTGAACAATGGGAGAATTTAAATACATTAAAAGAGAAAGAGATTCCATTATATGTAGTCCTAACCTCTCGAGAAGATCAAGTTAGGATTGAGCTAGTAAAATTTTTAGATGAATTGCATTTTGTTTTAGATAACATTAAAGGTAACAGTAATTATGGAAAAGAAATGGTTGATGCAGTAGAACAATATTTTAAATTATAATATTATCTTTGTTTAATCAGAAGCTCTGTTAAAGGATAATGTTGATTTTTTTGCATTGTTGATTGAAGCGGAAGATACAAGACTCCTGTGGGAAAAGCAACTACTAAATACACCGCAGGGCTGGGAGCTACGATGGCGACATTACTCCGTTGCCCGCGGAAATGGAGTATCTGAAGCGAAAATCAACAACAAAGTTTAACAGAGCCTAATCAGAAAAAATGAATTGTGGTGGTGGTGATCTCCTTGAAGGACTGGAATACAGTGCTCGCACCATATAAGCAGGCAGTTGATGAGTTAAAAATAAAGCTCCGAGGGATTCGGGAACAGTATCATCTATCTTCAAAGCATACCCCAATAGAATTTGTGACGGGTCGTGTAAAGCCTGTAAATAGTATTTTAGAAAAAGCTAAGCGGAAGAATATCGATTTAAATAGTATTGAAGAGGAAATGCAGGATCTTGCTGGTGTCCGTGTTATGTGCCAATTTGTAGGGGATATTGATACGGTTGTGGAGTTAGTAAGGGCACGAACTGATTTTGAAATTATAGAAGAACGGGATTATATTAAGCATAAAAAGGAAAGTGGCTATCGTTCGTATCACTTCGTACTACGTTATCCGGTTCAGATGATTGAAGGGGGAGAAAAACGTATTTTAGTAGAGCTACAGATTCGTACGTTAGCTATGAATTTTTGGGCTACAATTGAGCACTCCCTTCAGTATAAGTATTCTGGTAAAATCCCAGAAGAGGTAGAAAAGCGATTACAAAGAGCTGCAGAGGCTGCTTTTCGACTTGATGAAGAAATGTCTCAAATTCGTGGAGAAGTACAGGATGCACATAAAATAATATCGAAGAAGCGAGATTCCATTGGGTAAAATGAAGTAATGGAAGGATGCGACGTAAATGAAATATGTTGTTCGTTCAAGGGGAGATCATGAATCAAATGTGATCTCACAAAAAATAAAAAATTATTTACAGGAGTTTCAGTTAATAGAAAGTAAGGAAGCTCCTGATATTGTAATCTCTGTTGGAGGAGATGGTACACTGCTGGAAGCTTTTCACCAATATAATCATCGACTTGATGAAATGTCCTTCGTTGGTGTACATACAGGACACTTAGGTTTTTATGCTGATTGGCAGCCAGATGAGGTTGAAAAGCTTGTCATTCATATTGCTAAGACCCCCTTTAAAGTTGTAGAATATCCTTTACTTGAGGTGATTATTCGTCACTATGGTGAAAAGAAATCTGAACGTTACCTTGCTCTAAATGAATGTTCGGTTAAGAGTACGGAAGGTTCTATCGTGATGGATATAGAAATAAGAGGGGAATTATTTGAGACCTTCCGTGGGGATGGGTTATGTATTTCAACTCCGTCTGGAAGTACTGCTTATAACAAAGCATTAGGGGGAGCTATCCTTCATCCTTCCTTAGCGTCCATTCAGCTAGCAGAAATGGCGTCCATTAATAATCGAGTTTATCGTACAGTTGGCTCGCCACTAGTACTGCCACAGCATCATACCTGTCTATTAAGGCCAATTAAGGAAGCGGATTTTCAAGTTACCATTGATCATCTTACTTTATTGCAACAAGATGTTAAATCAATTCAATGCCGAGTAGCAGAAGAAAAAGTTCGCTTTGCTCGATTTCGACCCTTTCCATTTTGGAAAAGGGTGAAGGAGTCGTTTGTAACAGGATAATGATGAAAAAAGCACATTTTACATGGATCATAACAGAGGAAGTAGAAGGATTGCTTTTACGGGATTTTTTAAGATTTAATCAACATATATCAAGGAAAGCTTTAGCAGATATAAAGTTTAATGATGGAAAAATTACGGTAAATGATAGGGAGGAGAACGTTCGATATATCCTTAATAAGGGGGATGTTGTAAGGGTATTTTTTCCAAAAGAAGAAGTAAGTGAATGGATTAAGCCATCACCTATTCCTTTACATATATTATTTGAGGATGAACATCTTCTTGTACTCAATAAACCACCGGGCTTACCGACAATCCCCTCTCGAGATGTAAAGGAAGAGTCTTTGGCAGGTGCGGTTATTCACTATTATCAAAGAAATGATTATTCGTACACCTTTCACGGAATTAATCGACTCGATAAAGATACATCCGGGCTTATGATGGTAGCTAAGCACAGGTATATTCATGATTTGTTTATGAAACAGCAACAAGAATATAAAGTACATAGGATCTATAAAGCTCTAGTCCATGGGAATATAACAGAATGTAAAGGAACAATAGATGCTCCTATTGCTCGAAAAGCTACAAGTATTATTGAGAGAGAGGTTTCTTCCGCTGGTCAAAGGGCAATCTCTCATTACACAGTAGAAGAACAATATTCAAACGGAGCTTTAGTAAAAATCGCTTTAGAAACAGGAAGAACACATCAAATTCGTGTTCATTTTAGTTATTTAGGTCATCCACTCCTTGGAGATACATTGTATGGTGGTAAGAGGGAGGGGATAGACAGACAAGCATTACACTCTTCTAAATTACGTTTCTTTCACCCAATAGAGAAGAGGGAGTTTACATTTTCATCTCCACTACCATCTGATATGGAAAAAAAGCTAGAAGCACTCAAAATCGAAAATATTTGAGTGCTTCGTTTTTTGTT
Source organism: Evansella sp. AB-P1 (assembly GCF_029688925.1). Classification (GTDB taxonomy): domain Bacteria; phylum Bacillota; class Bacilli; order Bacillales; family Salisediminibacteriaceae; genus Evansella. Next base: position 21,209 of record NZ_JARUKY010000017.1, on the reverse strand, counting down.
TTAATTTATAAAATCCACTCGTTGTGGATAACTTTTTCCAAAAACTCTTTTAGCTCCAGGCCCTTGTGCTTTTCTTATTCATATGGATCAAATGGACGGAATTTTTCTTCCACATAAGGTTGATCTGATGGAACGGTAACAATCGTTTTTTCAGGCCATTGTAAGGCACTTAAACGATTACCAAATACACACCCAGTATCTATATTTATTGTGTTACCTACGACACGCGGTTCTTTTACAGGAGTGTGTCCATAAACAACGGTACAATTATAGGAATATTTTGTTGGCCAATCACGACGAATAGGACGGCCATCAGGATGCTTTTCTCCGGTGATATCACCGTAAAGTACAAAAGTCTTAACACTTTTATTTGTTTTTCCTATATCTGTAGGTCTTATTCCAGCATGAGTTACTACAAGTTTCCCATCGTCTAATATTAAATATAATGGTGACTTTTCGTATGTTGAACGAAATAAGGTAGAAATATGGCGGTAGTCCTTGTCTTTTAATTTTTCTAACTCTCCTACAGTTGTTTCAAGCCCGTGACTTACTACAACATTTCGTCCTAAAAAATATCGATAAAGCTTATTACAATGGTTTCCAGGGCAATAGAGAGCCGATTCTTTTTTTATCCAATTACACACAGAAGTAATAACAGAGAGGGAGTTAGGTCCTCGATCCGTTAAATCACCTAAAAAGACAAGTTTTCGATTGTCTGGGTGAGAAATTTGTTTATCATGAATATGGTAGCCTAGTTTTTTAATTAATCTTATCATTTCCTCGTAACATCCATGGATGTCTCCCATAATATCGTACACCACGAATCACCTCTATATATTAATACGTTATAATGTGTGTGAAAAAAAATAAATTATCCTATTTAATCATTGGAAATTCTAAGGAATATTACATCTATTATAGTACATCATTGACGAATGTCATAAATATAGGTAAAATTATGACCAAGTACTAATAACTACTTCCTAAAACTAAAAGTAATGATGAAAATTTTCTTTTTTTAAGCTAGATGCACTCTTGCACTCTTTTGAAAAAGTAGACAGAAGACCACTTAGATTGGTACGGAAAATAAAGCTCTGGTTTCTCCGTGGTAAGTGTGTAGATTTAGTCTTTTTTGTTTTGTAGTTTAAAAAATATTTTGGAGGAGATTAATCAATGAAGATTGATTTAAGTAATCGTACATTTGTAATAATGGGCGTTGCCAATAAACGAAGTATTGCATGGGGTATAGCAGAATCGTTAGCGAAAGCAGGAGCTCGATTAGTTTTTACATATCAAGGAGAACGTTTAGAAAAGAATGTAAAGGAATTAGCGGAAACCCTTGAAAGAAAAGATTCTATTATCTTACCTTGTGATGTTACAAATGATGAAGAAATAGAAAGTGCATTTAATCAAATTCACGAACAAGCTGGTGTTATTCATGGAATTGCTCACTGTATCGCTTTTGCTAATCGGGATGAGATTACTGGAGAATATTTAAATACGACAAGAGATGGTTTCCTATTGGCACAAAATATAAGTGCCTATTCCTTAACTGCAGTTGTGAAGGCTGCTCGTCCTTTCATGACAGAAGGTGCAAGTGTTGTTACTCTTTCATATCTTGGAGGAGAACGAGTAGTAAAGAACTATAATGTTATGGGTGTTGCAAAAGCTTCATTAGATGCAAGTGTTAAGTATCTAGCTAACGACCTAGGAAAAGAAAATATCCGAGTTAATGCTATTTCTGCTGGTCCTATTCGTACATTAGCAGCTAAAGGGATTGGTGGATTTAATGATGTGTTAAAAGAAATGGAAGAAAACGCACCTTTAAAACGAACGGTAACAACAGAAGAAGTAGGAGATACGACATTATTCCTTATGAGTGATTTGAGTAGAGGAATTACAGGTGAACTGCTTCATGTTGACGGTGGATATAATACAATCGGATTAATGTAAAAACATACGTATGAAACCTCAGTAACCAATGGTTACTGAGGTTTTTACTATTTGTTCAAAGATAATTAGAATTTATAAGTTTTTAACTTTGTCTAGGAGTTAGGATGTGGATGATTTTACAGTTTCCCTTAGGACGTGGGTGTTTTTAGGGGAAATTGAGCCGCCTTGCACTTTATTTATATTGTTCACTGTCACCATTTTTAAGCATATTGCGTATTTTATATTGAGAGGCTTTTCCCTTCAATAATGGAGGTGAAAATAGTGGGTTTCTACAATGACGTTTCCTATATATTGGTAATGGTTAAACCATCTGTCATTATGGAAACAAATTTAATTCAATAGCTCTCTGTTAAGAGGAGCAAAGGGAAACCTTTGCTCTTTTTTCAAAAGAAAAGTATAAAACTTTCACTGTACGTAAGTCTAGGAGACAGGACGTAGGTTGTACTTAGGCGTAATTGGGGCGCCTTGCACTTTTCTTAATACGGACGACAAACCTTTTTACTTTAATTTTGTTGTAAATTTTTGCATTTTTTGATCTCAACTAGACGTTTATTTACATATAGATAGAAGAGTGAGGATCTTTGAGGTTATCGATACTGAAGTGGTAGGTGATGAAATGTCAATTGAAGCTTTTCATTTTATTTTATTCGCATTAGCTGTTTTTCGGATTACCCATCTCATCATTTATGATAAGATTACTGAATTTATAAGAAGAGTATTTATTGAATTTGAAGAAGAGGTGGATGAAGATGGGAGTTTAGAAACATTTCTTATTATTGCAGATAAGGGATGGAAAAAATGGATGGGAGAATTATTTAGCTGTCACTGGTGTATGGGAATATGGGTAAGTTTCTTCTTATGGGGTGGGCATTCTCTTCTACCAAACGTTTTTTCTATCGTAATATTCGTTTTTGCAGCAGCAGGAATTGCCTCGATTCTTGATTCTATCGTACTTAAATGGCTTTAAAGGAAAGTGTCTCCTATTCACAGACTCTACTATTAATATGTTAATTATTCAATAAATAGCAAGTTTCAAAAGTATGGTCATAAGATAGTGACATAAATGATTTATGGAAATTACTAATATGAGGGGGAACTATGATGGACAGAGATCGAATGTCTAAAGTTCAATTAAAGCAAAAAATCATTCATCTTCAAGCAGAATTAGCAAAGTTTCAACAGAGGGTAAAGGATTATGAAGAGAACTATCACTATAAAATGATTGAAGAATTAACAAAAGAGAAAGATGAACTATTAGCTAAAAACCAATTGTTAAGAGAAAGCTTTCAAGCAACGTATGAGAAAAAACAACAACTCATTAAAGATCTAGATGAGGTAAAGTCAAAATTAGAAGCAGGTAAACAAGAAAAACTTGAGATTATAAAAAAACTTCAAGAAAAAGTAAAACTAGTTGAAGCATTAGAAAATGAACGGAATAATTTATTAGAGAATTCAAAATAGTATTTTAATAGTTTGTATATTCGTATATTATTATATTAAGTTCTTCATATATGGTGTTATATTTCAGTATTTAGGGTAAATAATAGAAGAGGTGATGATTATGGGTTACATTCCACCGGTTAAAGACGATCAATTTATTGTCTATAGTAATCGCATGAGAAAAGATGATCATCAAATCCCTACTTTACAACCTGTTCAACAAATATCATTTTTGAAGACAGAAGATGGTAATGACTCTCATTATAACAAAAGTAAAAAGAGAAAACATGATGTAATGAATATTGCTAAGTATTATGAAAATAAGCTAACGGGAAAAGGTTCATATTTAGATGAAACAATATAGTTAAATATAGTCTGAGGGTCTGTACCAATGGTGGAATATACTATTTGGAAAGACCCTCTTGCCATTTATAGATCTAATTATTTGCTTCTGGAAGAAAATCTGGATCATGATGAACTTATCGATAAAATTAATTCATTATGGTGTAGGACAGTTTATTGAATTTGGTTTATATGTGTAATTAGATCCTTTATTCTCGAAAATTTATTCTTTTTGTTGTTACTGGAATGCTTATCTATTTCATCTACCATTTGTCTGTATTGCTCTTCATTTATTTTTCCATCAACCAACATATAACTAGCAAAAGCAATGGCCAATGGGGTTGTATCCACAACAACTGTCACATCAACATCGGAGTTTCCGCTTTTTTCTATTAGTGCTTTCGCATTAATATTTTCAGATTTCACTACTTTTCACCTCCTATGAAAAGAAGGTGTTAGCATTGTGCTAACACCCTTTTTCAGTTAACCGATGTCTGCCTGAGCTTGTTGCTGTTTTTGGCGTGCTGCTTGTGCTTGTCGAGCTTTTGCAGCAGCTTCAGCATCTACATAGACATCTACATAAGCATTTCCACTATTAATAACTTCAGCAAAGTTAAAGTTGTAGTTTTTGTCTTTTAAAAAATTTTCGTTGTCTAGTTTATTGCGATTTGTGTTTTCATTTTCATTGTCTGATAATGCTTTTGCTAATGCTTCAGCAATAGAGTTAACTTGATCCTTCTTTCTAAAGACCATGATTTTCCCTCCTTTCTTCCTTCATGGTTGTAATTTATGTAGAACTTCTTAAAGTGAGTGGACAAACTAAGTGGTCAAGTAATTGATTTAATAAAAATTAAGAAATAAGACTACTATCTATTTGAAATAAATAGTTTCTAGTCTCTGTACTGTTGTAACAATAGGGGGAGATGAAAGAAAAGGTATAAACTTTCATACATAGATTAATGAAGGAATTTTATTTTATTCTGGTGAAAGGACGTTACATGTCTGAAGAATGTCCTACAGAGATTGGATGGTGGGGTGGTCCTCCTCCAAATCAACTTCATGGACCAGAAGAAATTTGTGGAATATGTTGCGTAGCTAAACCATAATTAGAAAACTCCCTTCAATATAATTAATTGGAGGGAGTTTTTGTTTTTTCAAAACCTTTAAAAATAATGGAGAAAAATAGAAAAGCAATAATAGATGAAACAGTTAATCCTATAAATAGATTAGCATAAATTGTATTAGTACCATTTCCCGCCAATGGATTTAACAAGATTGACACGTCTTTTAAGTCTAATATTGATCCAAATATGGCACTAGCTATTGCTCCAGCCAAGAAATTTAGCAGGTTGAACATACCTATACCAATTCCTGTATTTTCTCTTGGAACAATAAGCGTTAATAAATTTGCTGTAGAGCTTTGAATTAATGGAAAAGCAATGTACTGTACTAAAATACATAACGTTACTATCCACGGTGAAAAACCGATAAAAGTAGATAGAAGGAATGTTCCGACTATAACAAATAAGAATGCTATACGTGTAATAGGATAGCTTCCGTGTTTATCAATGAGTTTTCCACCGAATTGCCCAATAATTCCAGCTGCCATGGCACCAGGAAATAGAAGAAGTCCAATTTGTATTGTATTTAAACTGTATAGTTCACGTGCCATGATAGGTATAACAAATATCATCCCAAACATTGCTGTTGTACCTAAATAACTAGTAATAATTGCCGAGGAATAATATTTGTTTTTTAACATGGAAGGTTGAATAAATGGCTGTTCAATGGATAGAGTTCGCCAACAAAATAACAAAAAGGCAGTAGCAGTAAGGAATAAGGCATACCAATCTCCGTTTGTTATAAATAAAAGTAAACCAATTATGGCAGTAGCAATAAAAATTGCTCCAAGAATGTCCACTTTCCCTGGACGTTTTTCTTCCTTAGGCAACCACCTTCTCAAAAATGGTAAAGCGATAAGGGCAAGAATAGAAAAAACAAATAAAAAACGCCAATTAAGAGAACCCCCTATCATTCCACCAGCGATTGGTCCAATGCCGGAAGCAAAAGCAACTGTTGAGGAAACGATACCAAAAACTCGTCCTCGTTCATTTGGCATAAAACGAGCTGGAATGATAAAGGAAAGTGCTGGAATTGTAGCGCCTCCCATTGCTTGTAAAATCCTAGCAGCAAGGAGCATAGGATAATTTTGTGAAAAAAATCCTAAGGTTGCACCACTTGCAAAGAGAATGATTCCAAAGGTTAAAAGGGTTTTAATAGGATAAATATCAGCTAGCTTTCCATACATAAGTGATCCGATGGCAAAAACTAATATGTATCCAGTCATTACCCAACTCACCTGTGAAGGAAGGAGCTGAAACTCCTCTGAAATATCTGGGATAGCAACATTAAACATGGTTCCATTCATTACAGTAAAAGTAAGTATAATACACAATAATAACGTTAGCTTATTTTTCTGTTCCTTTGTAAGTTCAAGAGAGTCCACTGATTTTGTCAAAGGGACAACCTTCTTTCTATGTAGAAAAGATGTGTTACCCCATCGAATTCGCCGAAAAGGGCTATTTAATATATGATCAACTTTTTTTAATATATTTCGAGTATAGAAATATCCTTTTTAATTTTACGTAATGCTAAATAGTATGTCAATAAATCAAAAATTAGAGAAAAAGTATTATCTGGAGGAGAAGTGATTTTTGTCACACATTAGACACCGTTTTGCAACGGACTGTTCACAGTTGAGACGTTCGTTAAGGGATCTCACATTATATACTGTTAGTGAAGATAGTTAGTGATCACTAAACAACATGAATATCATCAACAGTTTGAATGTCGTATTCTTAAAATGTTTTTGCACTTATTTTTTACTAAAAAATCGAATCTAGGAGGAATGTCAAATGTTTATGGATTTCTTAAGAAACAATGTTATTGCTGCTGGTATTTTAACAATTGTACGTATTTATCTTGGATGGTCTTGGATGACAGCTGGTTGGGGTAAAGTTACTGGAGATTTTAGTGCTGCAGGTTACTTAAACGGAGTTGTGAATAACGAAACTGTAATGTCTCAATATCCAACATACCATGCGTTTATCGAGAGTTTTGCTTTACCTAATGCAGGAGTATTTAGCTTCATGGTTGCATGGGGTGAACTATTAGTAGGAATCGGCTTACTTGTAGGTATCTTGACAACTGCAGCTGCATTCTTTGGAATTATGATGAATTTTGCTTTCATGTTTGCAGGAACTATTTCATCAAACCCATGGATGGTACTTTTAACAATCTTTATTCTAGCTGCTGGATACAATGCAGGTAAATTTGGTGGAGACCGTTGGGTTATTCCTTACCTTTCACTTCAATTCAAGAAACTTCTTAAAAAAGAAGATACAGCAACGAACGCCGCATAATAGAAACTTAAGTATGGTGTCTATTGATGAAATTAATGAGAGTATCTTAAAGAAGGGAAATAAAACCTTCAAAAATAAAGCCGCAGTGATTCTTATCACATGCGGCTTTATTTTTGTGGAAATGAGGCATCATGCTTCTATTCGTTCCCCCTTTTAGGAAAAGAGTAATCCTGTTAAAATAGTAATAGGAAGGGTGATATTATGACAAATGACAATCAAGAGAAAGTGGATCGCATTAAAGCTGAGTTAGAAAATGTAATGGATCCTGAATTAGGTGTGGATATAGTCAACCTTGGCCTCATATATGGTGTAGATTTAGATGAAGACAATAACGTAAAGGTGACGATGACATTAACATCTATGGGGTGTCCATTAGCAGGTACAATTGTATCTGATATTAGAAGAGCCTTAAGTGAATTACAGCAATTTGGTGAAATTGGTGAAGTGGATGTAGACATTGTTTGGAAACCAGTATGGAATAAAAGTATGATGTCACGATATGCTAAACTTGCACTAGGGGTCCACGAAAGTTAGGAATAGATAGAAAAACCTAGACAAGTTTAGATAACAGGTTTACTTAATGAGGTGCAAACAAGCCATTCGCAAGCAAAAACACATGTGATTTCTATTGAGTGAAATCACATGTGTTTTTTTGTTGTTATAATAAATTATACATAATGTTTAATATTAGGAGTGGTAGATATAAATAAAATCTTAGCCCTTTCAATATCCATTGGAGCAGTTGCAGCAATATTAAATTTTATTTTGGCTTACGTTATTGGAGTCCATCTATTACCAAGTAATTATTTAGGTGATAAGAACGATCTTGCGATTAGGTACCATCCATACGTATCTCTTTTCTTTGGTTTATTTTTCTCTATTTTATTTGTTAATTACCTTGCTAAAATAATTAAAATTGATTTTTTAAAGAAATTAATAATCACTTCAGTTTCTACAAGCTTGGTTTTTAGTTTCGTATCTTTATTTATTTTAAGATGGTACTTTGATTTTATAAATAGCTTACCATATTTTGGATTCCTTCCTTTGATACAACCTAAATACATGTACTCTTTTTTTGTCTGTGCACTAGTGGTACTCATTCCAATGATAGTTTATGGAAATTTAATTAATCAGGTGAAAAGGTAAAGAAAGATAGTAGATTTATATTAGAAAAAAATTAAATATAAAGTTTTTAAGGAGGAGTTCTTATATTCAACAGACGGAGAGAATACTTAAGTAAAGTACTCCCTCCTTTTTTAATCTAATTAAATAGAGATTTATGTTTCGGTTGAGAGAATCTTTGTTGAATAATGAAAAGTTAATCTGAAACAGGAGGGGATACTTTTGCGTAAAATAATTATTACTGTATTATTTGCATCTTACTAATAGATTAAAATTTCTTCTTAAACAAACGGGGGATCGATAGGGAAAAAATCTGTCGCTGCTCTTGTTGAACAAACGAACGTGTTTCTTGAAATGGGATTTCTGTCTTTGCCAGATTTTAAGGTACTATATTATTGGGGTGATACTATGTCGGTAAAAGGACTTAATCATTTTTTATTTTCAGTTTCTGATTTAGAAAGTTCTATTAAGTTTTATAAAAATGTATTTGATGCTAATTTGTTAGTAAAAGGCAGAAACACTGCGTACTTTGATTTAAATGGAATGTGGCTTGCTCTCAATGTAGAGACAGATATACCTCGTAATGAAATACACCACTCCTATACACACATAGCATTTACAATTGAAGAAAATAAGTTTGATGAAATGTATGAGAAACTAAGGAGATTGAATGTGAACATTTTATCAGGTCGTCCAAGAGATGAAAGAGATAAAAAGTCCATCTATTTTACAGACCCAGATGGTCATAAATTTGAATTTCATACAGGTACACTACAAGATAGATTGGATTACTATAAAAAAGAGAAAACACATATGGAATTTTTTGATTAAGAGAATAACCTTTTAAATAAACGATCGCTTTAGTTCAAGAGCCAGCAGGTCTTTCTTAAGATTCTTGGATCGAGGTCTTTCATGATATTTATTATAAAATTTTTATTCACCTTCAAGCCTAGTAGTTACATATATTAATAAGTGTGAAGGAGGGGAATCGATGGTAAATATAATTTGGGGAGTAGACTCTGCTTCAGCAGCTACGCAAGAGCTATATGAATGTGTTGAAGCAAACTTTGGACACCCTGACATATGGGGGAGGTATTTAAATACAATTCCAAATGTTAGTGATGGCTTGTCTTCACAAGAAATTTCTTTTTTAAAGGAAAAGGGAATTAAAATTTTACCAATTTATAACAACTTCCGAGAAGCTGTAGGAAGTCAAGCTGGAAGAGTCGCAGCACAAAACGCTATTTATCAATCACGGAGGTTAGGTATCCCAAGTGGTGTGTTTGTTTTTGCAAATGTGGAAAGGTTTTTTGAGGTAGATGCTAATTGGATTATTGCATGGGTAGAGAGAATTTATAATAGTGATTATCGACCTGGAATTTATCACGACCCAACGGAAGGTCCATTTAACGATGCATATTGTGAAGCGATTGAACGAAGTGAACTCGTGCGACATCAAACGGTACTATGGAGTGCCGAACCTGAGACTGGTACGACGTCGAAAGCTAATATACCTACTTATAGTCCTATTACACCTGACTGTGAAGGGAATGTGTGGGCATGGCAATATGGTCGTGATGCAGAGGAATGTCCAATTGATACAGTACTTTTGGAAAAAAAGTTATATGATCATTTGTATTAATAGGTGAAAGTGATCTCAACAATTTTTAACGTGTATAATAAATCATTACTAAAGTATGTATAAAGAAGCGCCTTTTGAAAGGCGCTTTTTTTAGTAATGAGAGGCTTAATGCTTCTGTTTAGTAAGCCCATGCTGCTCCAATAATAACGAGCAAAATAAACAGAACTAACACTAATGCAAATCCAGCTGCGTGACCTCCTGCATAGTGACTCATATCCTGTCCCCCCCTTTCTTGTTAGGGATAGTACAATTTATGTATGTTCGCTATTAGATGTGTAGGTGGTTTTAGGAAAAGTTATAAATTATTTTGAAAAAAGATTAAAGATAATATAAAAAGCGCCCGTATCTGGGCGCTTTAAAAGGAGGGAGGCTATTTGAGTCACTTTGGACACCTTGGAGTGCACCTAGGATTTAGTAACCATACCAACAACATGCGCCAATGATCACTAGTAAAACGAAAATAACCAAGACAAAGGCGAATGAATCGGTACGTGGCGATGGACAGTAACCACTCATATATCTCAACACTCCTTTCTATTGAGATAATATACAATATGTTTAAAAAGATAAGATGTAATAGAGAAGATGCGGAAGTTATTAAAAATAGGGACTTGTCTCATAGAGAAATATTATGAAAATATAGATATTTTACTAGACGATCGTTCATAGAAGTATTAAACATTATGGCCAATTGAAATTTATAGGTAACGAAGAAAACTAAAAAATGGAAAAATACAATTGATTGGTTAATAGGCATTCACACATTTAGACCATTAAACATAAAGTGTTTATTGAAACTGAACGTATGTAATCTTGTTTTTGTGTCAAGGGAATGAATGAAAAGGAGTGGAGTGAAATATGAAGTTATTAAAGAAAAGAGTTAACAGTGAAAAAACTGGAGATCGTGCAGAGGTAGTACAACAGCTTAAAAAAGCAAAAAAACAGGGAAAAGCTTTTATAACTGATAAAGGAGAAAGGCTTCTTAAGAAATGGTCTTAATTCATAATTAATAAGATCAATTAGAAAATATTACATGTATTATATAAGCTAAGATATTAAGTTCTCCTTTAATACAATAAGGAGGACTCTTATACATAAATGTATCAAGTATGAACGAATTTTTGTAGGGGTATAATGATATCCGAACGATGAATAATACGCATCTTCTTCAACACTTCAATACAACAGGAACAACTCTTTCATCCCCACAATAGTTGACAGTTTGTTGTAGAATTGGAGTATAGTAACTTACAGGATTGTTCTATTTAGTGAACACTTTGACCTGATTCATTTTTCATTTTTCTTATTTCAATCTCATTTAACACTAATGTAATAAATTCTTCAGAAAGTTGCAGTTCTTTTGCTTGATGATATACTTCAATCAGAGCCTTGTAACTTAACTTGTTCATGATTAATACCTCCTTCAAAAGTTTTTCGAAAGTAAATCCTAACAAAAGTCTATATTAATAATAAACCATTAGCCAGAAAAATTTGTAAAAAAATCACTATTTTTTTGTATTTTATGTGAAAATAGAAGGGGAAATTAACTATTTATAGTAAATGACTATAAGATACAACACGTGAGGTGTGACTTTAGTCTCATTCAAAAGGATGGAATTTAGTAATAATAATTAATTTTATTTCCAACATGGTATTATATAATTGCAGTTCGTTACTATTAATATTGATGGAAAAACAAAACCCAGAAAATAATATATGTATTTTTTAGGTTTCAAATGAATAGAATTGATACTCATTTGAAACCTTTTACCTTGTTTACTATGCTACCATCGGTGGACGATAACAGCACCAATAATAACTAGTAACACAAAAATAACTAGAACAAATGCGAAATTATCTGTTCTTGGTCTTTGATGATGAGTTGGGTAGTAGCTCATGCCAACACCCCCTTTTATATGAGAATAATACACTATATGTAACTTTATTTTTTTCGTATAGTTATGAATCTATTAAAAAGAAAAAATGATGGATTAACTGATAGATATATATACTCGTTTTTTTATTTTTTTAAATAGTCTAAGGCTCCAAACTAGCGGTGTATAAAAATCTAAACTATTTTTTGACAGATGAAAGAATCGACTATAGGGAAACAAACAGATATTTATTTAAGGAGATGAGACTATACTTATGCTTGGTTTAGAATGGACACAATTAGTAATCGTAGTGCTCTGCGCTATTTTTATTGGTGTATCAAAAACGGGATTACCAACATTAGGGATATTTGTTGTAGCTACAATGGCAACAATCTTTCCAGCAAGAGATTCAATCGGAATTGTCTTACCTATGCTAATTGCTGCAGATATTATAGCTGTTACATACTATCGTAGAAGTGTAGATTGGAAAACATTATTTAGATTAGTACCATGGGTTTTAGGTGGAATTTTCTGTGGTTTTATTCTCCTATATTTTGTTGAAGCAAGTAGACCAATAGAAATTATTTTGGGTGTTATGGTTATTACATTAATTGGCGTTCAAGTTTCTAGGGAACGATGGGGATCTAAATGGTTAGATGCATTACCACAATCAAAGTGGTTTATTGCAACTATGGGAACGTTAGCTGGGTTTACAACAATGATCGGTAATGCTGCAGGGCCAATTATGGCAATCTTTTTAATTGCTATTGCCTTACCAAAGAAAGAGTTTATTGGAACTGGGGCATGGTTTTTCCTTTCTGTAAATTTAATAAAAGTACCTATGTACATTGGCTTAGGTCTAATTACAGTTGACACGATAAGCTTTAATGCGATGCTTATTCCAGCTATACTAGTAGGTACCTATATTGGAATAAAATTTCTTCCTCTTATACCACAAAAACATTTTAATGTTATTATCCTTATATTAGCAACAATTGGAGGTATAAGACTATTAATTCCATAAAAAAGAAAAGCGTAATGCGCCCCAATTACACCTAAGTACAGCCTACGTCCTGTGGGCAACGGTTAAATCATCGACCTCCTGACTCCTAGACAACGTTTTGAAAAAAACTTATAAATTCTCTCTATATAAAAAGGTGTCCCAGCATGGGACACCTTTACCAACGTTGGAAAAAAAGTATAAAATATGAAACTTATAAAATAAAATAAAATAGTCTGTATACAAAGTAAAACCCTAATACAAAAACAGTGGCTACTTTAAAGTTCCCTTTTGCTACATAGAGATAGGAGATCATAAATATTGCAATATACATTAAAGTTATCCCACCTGTTCTAAACCAACTATGCAACGTGATGTTTAATAGATTTAGGGGAATACTGAGCAATAGCAAAACACAGGATAATGAAAGGGAAGCTCCTAGTTTTTCAAAGTAATAAACAATCTTTTGTTTATTTCCTTCTTTATTTCCATACCAATTAAAAAGGAAAATAACGGTAACAAGTGGGATGGTAAAGGAAATAGCATGCTTAATACTCTGAGAAAATCCCCATGCAAACCAAGCGGTGCCTGTGAAAAGAGTTACATTTTGAACAAAATAACTAAAAAAGATTAACATAAGAATTGCCACTACATTTATTAGTCCAAATAGCTCATACCCTTTAAATTCTTTACTTAAAATGTCTTCTGGTTTTTTAAACATTTGAAGTAAGAATTGAAAGTAATTTAATTTTTGTTCTTTACCTACCTCTTCCACTTGTTCTGTCTGTTCTTCCTTTAACTCAGATTGTTCCGACATTCTTATTCCTCCCTACTAAATAGTTGTAAAACAAGACATATTATATTCATCATATCGTTAGAGAAGTCTTTTTCCTATTACCCAAAAGTATAATAACTGATAATGTTTGAATAATAGGTTCCATGTTTTGTAAAATAGATAGTAATAATAATTAGGGCAAATAATTGAGAAGGTGCTATGATGAATACATATATTGTTGTAGGTGGTGGCATTTTAGGTGCTTCAACTGCTTATCATTTAACGAAGGAAGGGGCTGAGGTTACTTTAGTTGATCGTCATGATATTGGCCAGGCAACAGATGCGGCAGCGGGAATAGTTTGTCCATGGCTATCACAACGACGAAACAAAGCTTGGTATCACTTAGCGAAAAATGGGGCGAAGTATTACCCCTCTTTAATAGATGAATTAAAGGATGCTGGGGAAACAAATACAGGTTATGCTAAGGTTGGTTCTATTAGTATACATACAGATGACGACAAGCTAGCTAAAATGGAAGAAAGGGCAAATTTACGGAAGGTTGAAGCACCTGAAATAGGGGAGATTAACCGCTTGTCACCGAAAGAAGCAAAGTGTTTGTTTCCTCCATTAGCAGATGGATTTGGTGCTATACATATTAGTGGTGGAGCAAGAGTAAATGGACGAGCTCTACGTGATGCCCTCGTTCAGGCCTCTACAAATAATGGGGCAAAGCTAGTTAAAGGAAATGTAGCATTAGAACATACAAGTAATAAGGTAACTGGAGTTAAAGTTGGAGAACAGATCTTGTATGGGGATAAGGTAATTTTAGTAGCAGGAGCTTGGGCAGGAGAACTATTAAAACCTTTAAATTTACACTTCAATGTAAAACCACAAAAAGCACAAATTGTTCATCTAGAGCTTCAAAATAGAGAAACGATGGAATGGCCTGTTATTATGCCACCGAACAATCATTATATTGTCCCTTTTGAAGATGGACGAATTGTTATAGGAGCAACACATGAAGATGAAGTAGGATTTGATCCTCATGTGACTGCAGGAGGACTTTATGAAATTTTTGAAAAAGCTTTCGTGATAGCTCCAGGACTAAAGAGTTGTAAATTGCTTGAAACAAGAGTAGGCTTTCGTCCTATGACTCCAGGTTTTCTTCCAGTTATTGGTCCAGTTCCCCATTATGATGGTTTACTTATTGCAAATGGACTTGGAGCATCTGGCTTAACAGTCGGTCCATATTTAGGGATGGAACTAGCAAATTTAGCTTTACGTGGTAGGACAACATTATCCTTAAAGGATTACGACGTATTAGGAGCTTTTAATCAATTATATAGGAGCTTTTAATCAATTATAAAATCGTTCAGTGGAGGTTTGTGAAACATGACTAAGGTAATTTTATTTGATTTAGATGGGACATTACTACCTATGGATACAGATTCTTTTGTAAAAAATTATATAAAAGAATTAGCACCGAGAGTGGCACACATTATAGATCCAAATGATTTTGTTAAGGCACTTTGGGCTGGGACGGAAGCAATGCTACGTAATTTAGACCATGAAAAAACAAATGAAAAAGTATTCGAAGAAACATTCTTATCATTAGTAAATGTAAAAAAGGAAGATATTTGGCCTACATTAGATGATTTTTATGACAAGGTATTTCCTACTTTTTCCTATTTGTGTGAACCTACCCCTTTAGCAAGACAAGTAGTAGAGGAAGCGGTAAGACAAGGGTACCGAATAGCGGTTGCAACAAATCCAGTTTTTCCGAAGGCAGCTATTTATCATCGATTAACTTGGGCTGGCATTGATGACTTACCCTTTGAAATTGTAACTGTGTATGAAGAAAGTGTGTTTACAAAACCTCATAAACAATATTATCAATATATATGTGACCAATTACAAGTAACTCCACAAGAGTGCGTAATGGTTGGAAATGATAAACAAGAGGATATGGTTGCAGCAACAATAGGTATCAAAACGTTCCTTGTAGAAGGATGCGTAATTGATCGTGGTGAACCTACCTATCAAATAGACGAACAAGGGACATTAGAGCAATTAGTTGAGAAAATTAGAAAGAAGCAAGGAATATTCAATCAATAATGATTTAGTTTGGTTCAATAAGCAGGTTTCCTTATATAGGAAACCTGTTTTTTAGTTACTTGATAAGGTAGAATAGTAATTATATATTATTAGTTTTAATATTCAGAATATATACTGAGGGAGGTAGTATAAATGGCAGAACGGATAACTGCTGGTACAATTTCTGAAATAAAAAACAAAGGTGTTAAAGTCGTTAAAGGTGGAGGACATGGAATAGCTGTTTTATATGAGGATGGCAATGTATATGCCATTGATAACCGATGTCCTCATTTAGGGTTTCCGTTACATATGGGAAGCTCATGTGATGGAATATTAACTTGTCATTGGCATCACGCCCGATTTGATGTTAAAAGTGGAGGTACATTAGACCCTTGGGCAGATGATGTAGCCACATACCCAGTAGAAGTAATTGGTGATGAAGTTTTGGTAAGTACTATACCAGTAAATCGTCATACAGTAACAAAGCTTCGAAAACGTCTTCAAGAAGGATTGGAACAAAATATAAGCTTAGTTATTGCAAAAGCTGTTGTTGGTTTAGTTGAGGCAGGAGAATCACCTATTAGCATTAGTAAAATTGGTGTTGAATTTGGTACAAAACATAGAAGAAATGGTTGGCGTTCAGGATTAACAATCCTAACTGCTATGACAAACGTGCTTCCTTTTTTAGATAAAAACGGTAAGATACTAGCACTTTATCAGGGTATCGTTCATGTAAGTCGGGAAACAGCTGGTATGGGAACTCGTTTTTTACTTGGACCACTACCAACGTCAGAGAATCAACCATCTTTCGATCAGTTGTCTGAATGGTATCGCCATAATATAGAGGTCCGTGATGTTCAAGGTGCGGAAAGAGTTTTATTAACAGCTATTGAGATGGGAGCTAAAAAAGAGGAATTGTCAAACATGATGATGTGTGCAGTTACAGATCATTTTTACATGAATATCGGACATTCATTAGATTTTCATAATAAAGCCTTTGAAATACTGGAAAGCCTAGGAGAGAAAGAGGATCATGGTCTTAAAGAATATGTATTATCCTCCTTATTACCAGATTTCGCTAGCGCTTCTAGAAGTGAAGAATCACATAGTTGGCAGTCCCCAGTTAATTTAGTGAGACCATTATACAAAGCATTTGACAAGTTGCACAAGGATGCAAAGAATACGAGTACAACTGATCATGGTGTGAATGAAAAAAAATTAGTTGAACAATTGTTAAGTGATCGTCCATTAGAAACAATTGATGATATATCAAATGCCATGAAAAAAGGAATGTCTCCTGTTAGGTTAGCTCAGCTCGTGACTTTAGCAGCAGCAGAACGAGTAGCCCGTTTTCATGTGCAAAATGAATTTAGAGATTGGATAACTGTTCTTCATACGTTCACACATGCTCATGCTGTTCATAAAGGGTTACAGCGCTCCGTAACGCCTGAATTATGCAGAGCTATTTTTCACGGTGCCATGAGTATTTATTTAGATCGTTTTTTAAATACGCCTTCAGCCAGATTACCTAGAATAGGCCAATCGGAGGAGATACCTCCTAATGTAGAGGAACTCTTAGAGCTATTGAATCAACAGCAGCAAACAGATGAAGCGGCAAAATGGGTTGCTACGTTTTTAGAACGAAAAGGTGATAAAGGTGAGTTGTTTAATGGATTAGGTCATGCTTTATTGCGGGAGGATGCAGAGTTCCATTCCTTTCAAATGTTTGAAGGGGCACTGATGGAGCACGAAAAATGGTCATTAGAATCCTCTTCAATCTCAGTTTATGCCCAAGAAATAATGATTCTTTCCGTTACGCGATATTTAGCGGCACATGCACCTACCTCCAGGGAAATTCCTCATACTGCAAGAATTGCTATGCGACTTCATAGAGGAGAAAAATTGTTTGAAGATGAATAATAATGGATAGAGGAGAGGTGGAAATGATCTAGTCATTTCCACCTTTATAAGTGTGCTTATTATTAGTATTTGACTACTGCTGTACCAATAATTACTAAGAGGATGAACAATACAAGCACTAACGCAAAACCACTAGCGTAAGCCATTTTTTCAGCCTCCTTTTTCTTTGTCGTAGTGGGAAAATTTATTTCCCTTACTTCCACCATATGGTGAACCTATTTTATTGACACATTATTTGCCTATATTTAAGATTAATTCGTTTATATTAATTGCAAATTTATATTTAATTTTTTTCTACGGACAAAAGTAATGAGGAACGTTATAGGAACGTCCCTCATTTAAGATAGAATCTTATTTTTAGTAACCGTATCCGCTACCTAAAGCTACAGCTCCAATGATTACTAAGAGAACAAACACTACTAATACGAATGCAAATCCACCAAAATGAGATTGTGTATGTGACATCTCGTATCTGCCTCCTTAAGATTTTTGAAAGGGGGTAATTTTTATTTAGAAAATCACCCTCTCTAATTTTACTTTATGATTTATGGAATAAAGTGATTGTACGGCTGCCTAAAAAAAATAAAGAATTGGACACTAATTAAATCGATTATCTTTTTGTAAATGTTCTTTAGTTTACCTTCTTTATTACAATTTTGTGAACATTCAGTAACTAAGATTGTTCATAATTACAAAAATCTTTTTGACATGAGCTGATAAGTAAAGATAAAATACCTCACTTCTAACAAAAAACGTTAGATTAATATTTATTTTCATGTTAAAATTTATCGTTTTTAGTCAAAAAAAGTCTGAATTTTTTGATATAGAATTTTGATTTAATGTGTTACTATAAATTTCGTTATAGTGTTTCGTATTTTCAAAAAAAGCAAATTTAACAAATTTTAATAGAGAGAAGAGAGAATATGAGAAGAAAATGCCCAACTAATATTATTTATTTTTCTAACAAGAACTATTCAAAATATTTAAAATACAAAGGAGGCGTACTATGAAAAAAAAGCAATGTGTGGCGATGTTGTTAGCTGGTGGAAGAGGAACGAGATTGAAAGAATTGACAGATTATAATGCAAAACCTGCAGTTCCGTTTGGTGGCAAGTATCGGATTATTGATTTTACATTAAGTAATTGTAAAAATTCCGGTATTGAAACCGTTGGTGTATTAACCCAGTATCAACCTCATATATTGCATCAATACATTGGTCGAGGGGAGGCATGGAATTTAAATAATAAAAATGGTGGATTAACCATTCTACCTCCATATCAGTGTAAGAAATTAGACCATTGGTACAATGGTACAGCCCATGCTATTTATCAAAATATGCATTTTCTTGATCAATATAATCCTGAGCATGTACTTGTTATTTCAGGAGACCACATTTACAAAATGGATTATACGAAAATGCTAAAACAGCATATTGAATCAAATGGGGATGTTACTATTTCTGTGATGAAGGTTCCTTGGAATGAAGCTAATCGCTTTGGAATTATGAATGTAGATGAAGAATCAAATAGAATAGTAGAGTTTGAAGAAAAACCACAATTTCCTTCATCAAATTTAGCATCTATGGGAATATATATATTTAAATGGAATGTTCTAAAAGGATACTTAGAACGAGAAGAAAGAAATGAATTTTCAACAAAGGATTTTGGTAAAGACATTATACCAAAGGTACTTCATGATAATCGTTTACTTTATGCATATAATTTTAACGGATATTGGAAAGATGTAGGCACAATTGAAAGTTATTGGGAAGCCAATATGGATTTGTTAAAGAAAGAAACAAACATCTTTTTGACAAATAAAGATTGGGATATTAGTACAGTGGAACTCACAAGCCCACCTCAATATCTCGATAGTAATGCTGTAGTAAAGGAATCTTTAATTAGTGCTGGAAATGAAATATATGGTCATGTTAATCATTCTGTTTTATTTAATAATGTAACGATAGGAAAAGGTTCAACGATTAATAATAGCGTCATATTACCAAATGCTGTAATAGGAGAGAATGTAAGATTAGAAAATTCAATTGTTGGTGAAGGAATTAATGTTCCAAATAACTATGAAGTACCAAGACAACGAAATGGAATTATATTATTAGGAAAAACGATTGAGGAAAGTCAAAAAGTATATAGTGTCAATTCCTAAAGGAGTGACAATGACAACTCTTGAGAAAGGCAGTATGGAATAGCTCTGCTTTTAAATTTGTTATCAAACTTTAGCGCGGTTAACATTTTTCAGAAGTAAATAATTAGGAATAAAAAAAGAGCAGGTGTTAATAACCTGCTCTCGGCTTTTTTATAGTAAAGGTAAGGTTAGTTAACATTCCACTATCAAAAAACCAAGAGAACGGGCAGAGTAAACACAATTTTCTGGAATAATTAAATATTTTTCGTTTTCATTTTTGATGATTACATGACCCGGTACTTTATGTTCTCGTGCAACAACAACACTTTGAAAAACATTATCTCTAGCATGTAACTTTATTTTAACATCTTGATAATGCTCTCCCATCATTCTCCTCAACCCCCCTTCATAAAAAAATAGAGATTAAGCATGTATAATTTTGATTCTTAGTTTAAATATATAACAAAATCTAGAGAAGTAGTGTGTCTAAATATTGAAAAAATTATTATGCTGTTGATCATTAATTTTCACTTCCCTTAATAATTAACAAAATGTAAAAAATAATGTATTCGTCTAAAAACATGGTAATGTATATAGACTTTTCTATTAATCGTGATAGAATTTATATAAGGACAAAGAAAAAGGGGATTTTTCTATGAAGCTTTGGTTCAAAAAAATATCCGTTATCCTTATCACATTTATCACGTTAGGTATGTATATACCACCTACATATTTGGATGGAAATGCTAATCAAGAAAACGACCTTATCGCTTCTTCAAACTCAAAACCAACGAATGGCCTACTTTCTTCTCTGGAAGACGAAAGTATAGAAGAAATAGATTTTACCAATACCTATGATCAAGAAAGTAGTCATAATGATTCTATTGACGACTTTATAGATTATCTAACAGATCAAGCAAAGGATCAAACTTACTATAAGCTTGGCCCAAAAATCGTTAATCAAGTAGAGGATGACCTTGTAACCTCCGTTTTACCTAATATGGAAGAAGTAATTAGAAATCTTCTTGAAGAGGTTGGTAGAGAAGACTTACAGCATTTCGGTATTACAGAGCAACCTGCCCAAGGGTACGGTGAAAAGATCTTTAAAATTCTTGACCATAGGACAAATAAGGATGTTGTTCGATTTGATGTTAGAAGGGATAATCGTCCGAAAGACGGCTATTGGTTTAACTTTCACTATCACTTGAATGATGATAATTTTGAAGAACACCATGATTTAGGAGAGGTTTACTGGGATAAAAATACTCCTCCGAAATGGATGTCGTAAATACAATACGAAAGATAATTTATGGTAAACACCTAGGAAAAATAAATCCTAGGTGTTTTAGGCATAAACGAAGTCATTCTTTATTCTTGCTTTGAAACTTTTTTCAATATTTTACGTCTATCTTATATATGAATTCGATATAGAGATGAAGGTGCGGGATTATGAAAAAACGTAAAAATTTATTTATCATACTT
>NZ_JARUKY010000016.1 GCF_029688925.1 Evansella sp. AB-P1 | reverse complement strand
TACTTATAGTTTCATCCATAATCATATAGTTGAAACTGCATATCCCACTTCGCTTGGCTTTTTGTTTAGTTTTCAAAGGTCAAGTAACTACAGTTGCTATTGCGACAACCAATACATTATATCAATATAATAATTGTTCGTCAACAACTTTTTAAATTGTCACTGTGGTTTTTTATAGCGACAAAATATATCGTATCATTTTTAATAAGTTAGGTCAATAGTTATTTTAAAATAATTTAAATTAATTTACATAACTTGCGACCGGATTAATAATATATCAAATAGTTAAGTATAGTTCAATGGGAATTTATGGGGATGTGACGGTTGGAATTATCATACAATATTTTTTGAAATTACAAACCTCATTCAACCTAATTAAAAAAGAATGATATAAAGAAAGGTTTATGCATCTTTGCTATATTAGAAGTACTTTATGACTTCATCGAATAATAACAACAAAATACTTGCAAGCAAAGATGCTTTCCCATTCTGAAAAGATCTATATTTATTAAAAAAACTATTGTGTTATTTCTTTTCTCTATAAATCTACGCTTTATCATTATCATCATTTTTTAATACTTATCCGACTATCACGAAAATAACAAATACATACCTTTTTCAACATTCAAATTAGGGTATCGTTCTTTTTTTTGGCTCCCTAATTAAACTAGATGTAATTCTATGTTTTTTTGATAGTATAACTTCCAGACTCTAATTTGAAGATAGCCTTGCCCTCCTTATAGTCTATAGAAGTGACACCTTCAACATCTTCAATCGGCAATCCACCCTCTGTAATCACGTTTGTTTTATCAGCTGGAAGATAAACGGTTGCTGTCGTATTAGCAGGAATGGAAACGTTGAAGGTAAATGTATTATCGTCGTTTAATTCCCAGTCACTTCGAATCAGACCTCGTATAGAATCATATGATCCTTTTACCCATGTGATCTGCTTGTTATTGTCTATATTAGGTTGGAGATTAATATGTTTAAATCCTGGGTGTTGCACATCATTAGCAATACCGGACATGTACTTGTACATCCATTCTGCGATTGCACCATATGCATAATGATTGAAAGAATTCATTCGAACATCGCCAAAACCATTTGCTATGGAATAGGAATTCCACCGTTCCCAAATCGTCGTAGCACCATTGTTCACAGAATACAACCAAGATGGCATTGCATCTTGTAGTAATAGTTTATAGGCAAGGTCTGATTTCCCCACATCTGACAATACTGGGGCGATGACATTAACCCCAAGAAATCCGACAGATAAGGTGTTTTGTTCATCATTTAAACGGGAACTATTAGGATTAGTTGTTTGAAAGGATTCACTGTTTGTAATGTTTTCGGTGAGTAATTCAATCATTTGTTGCTTTTGATCCTCATTGTCATAAAACTCCAGCTTCAAGCACCACAGCAGAGATGTTTGACTATTGTCTTCCAATTTAATATTCTCAACCCCTACTTGACTTGGGTTATCATCAAATTCCATCGCTTTATAGCCTCCTGAAGAATATACCGTCAACGTTCCTGCCTCATCTACTTTTATATAGTTATCTATAAACCTTTCCCTAATATTTCCATAGAGAACTTTATAGTGTTGAACATCTTTTCTTTTTCCATTCGCTTCAGCCATTTGCATCATCAGCTTAGCATCATAAGCATAATAAACATCACTCATTAACTGACGATCAGTCCCTTGAAAATTCAACCAATCTCCAATACTTCCAGCCCCTCTGTAAGTTTCACCCGTCTGATCAAATAACCAATCCATGTAGCGTTTCATGGCATCATAATTTTTTTCAATAATGGTTGTATCACCAGTCATTTGCCATACTGTCCACGGAACAATAATTCCTGCATCAGTCCAGCCACCATTCCCTACATAACCTCTAAATTTAGTATACCTTCCACTAGGAGCTGTAGATGTGAATGCTCCTCCACCATACGTTTCTTGACAAGATACAAGCATCTCCATCCAGTTTTCAAGAAAAATAGCTGTATCCATATTGTATAGAGCTGTATTAGCAAAAAGCTGCGTATCTCCGGACCAGCCCACACGTTCATCTCTTTGAGGGCAATCCGTTGGAATCCACAAATAATTCCCTCGATGACTCCACATGATGTTACTGAATAGTTGGTTTATTGCATCATTAGAGGTTTCAATAGTTCCTGTATCCTTTACAGCTGAAGTTACTACTTTTCCCCTCAATTTTTTGATCGTGACAGATTCACCGGAAGTAAGAGTTATCTCGATATACCTAAAACCATGGTACGTGAATATAGGTTGATACGATTCACCGGAAGGGGCTCCTTTTAACGTATAATAATCAGAAGCTTTCGCAGTGCGTAAATTAGCTACATAAATGGAACCTACAGCTCCGTCTGCTCCTTCACTATTATCATTTAACATCTCTGCAAAACGCATCTTTATTTGACTTCCTTTTTGGCCTTTTACTGTAAGCTTTGGAACACCTACCATGTTCTGCCCAAGATCATAAATTACCGTGTCCCCTTTAGAGATTACTAACTCACTCCTGTTTGCATCTTCAGGAATAGTGATAGTCTTTGTTCTATCTATCTTGATTTCCCCTAGGTCATTTGCACTGGATTCCTTGTTGATTATACTCGTATACGTTGTAATTGATTGTGGAACTTGATCCAAATCATCCATGATTTGTGCTGTCTCTCCGTGGTAAGCCGTAACGGTTGCATTTGGATAGTCTTGCATATATGTGTGTTCCTTTACCTCTTTCCAATGGGCATCATCAAATTCTGGTTCCGTCCAACCTTTTATTTCCTTTGTTGCATCGTACGACTCACCATCATAAATATCATCGGATCTGACAGGACCAGAATCAGTGGCTTTCCAGCCGGACTGGAGGTCGGTTACGATGGATTGAGTTGAGTTATCTTCATAAATAATAAATAA
This sequence comes from Evansella sp. AB-P1, assembly GCF_029688925.1. Taxonomy (GTDB): domain Bacteria; phylum Bacillota; class Bacilli; order Bacillales; family Salisediminibacteriaceae; genus Evansella. Next base: position 107,957 of record NZ_JARUKY010000016.1, on the reverse strand, counting down.
CTTTGCAAGAAGTGCTAATTCATTTTTCTCATCATTATAATATACTGTCTCACCATTCTTTCGACTACCCTTTGATATCCTGCCATTCCACCAACCATTTCCTAAGGTTGCAGCTAACGCCACAGAATCCTTTTGTATGTAGTTCGTAACATCATACGTCATATAATTAATATTTGTATCGTAATTTGTCCATCCAGGAGGCAATAGTTCGTAAACAAATTTGGTATCTTTTTTTATAATCCCAAGTTTTTGGCCATTAATGTAGACATCGTAAATACCTAATGCAGATACATAAAGTCTCGCATCCTTAACCTTCCCTTTTAATATTGTTTCCTTTCTAAACATAGGAGCACCAGGACTTTTAGGTTCTTTCCCTGCCATTGAAATCCATTTAGCACCATCCCACCCTGTGATGCCGTTTGAACTTTTCAAACCTGTTTCAAAATATGCTTGCTCCTCTGTATGGATGAAGCGACCTTCTTTATCCCAAACATTCACTGTCCAAAAATAGCGAGTAGATATACTTAAGTCCTTACCATTATATTTAATAGAAACAGTTTCATTTGATACTACTTTTCCACTGTTCCATATGTCAGCATCTTTGTCTGTTAGTTTTTCAGGGGTAGAAGCAATAAGAATTTGATAGGCAGTTTGCTTTTGTCCTCTGACATTCGATTGCATCTTCCAACTAAAACGAGGTACGTCAACATCAATCCCAATTGGATTATCTATGTTTTCAACTCTTAACATTTTTATGCTAGTACGATTATTCAATATAAACCCCTCCTAAATCTTTCTTTTTCCGTTCCCCACACGTCTCCAACCAGTTTTAAAAATTCAGTAAGATTGTTCATCGCTACTCAATTTACTGTTTTCCCCCTTATATGTTCTTGTTCAGGGTATCTTTCTTCCAAAATATCATACCATCAATAAGGATAACGCTTACATTCTTGTGTAATTCCCTCTTCCATTTCGTCATCATACGTATCAGTTTGTCATCTAATTCAGGTATTTCACTTTTTGTGAGAAGAGACAATATACTTTTTGACTTAGGTATAAATTGAAATAGAAAAATTAATGAATCTATAGATTGAAATAAGCTAGATCGCTAAAAATCAGTCAATAACATTTACAATCACGCGCTGGTATCGGGTTAGTGCTGGGGTACCGTTATCAGTTACGGCTAGGATGATATGCATCGTTCCATTTTGAAAAACACGTTCAGTAGGAACAACAAACCAAGCTTGCTGTTTGTCGGCATCATGAATTGGAACAGGGTCTCCAGTACGGGCCAAAGATGTAGTAAAAGTACCAGGCTCACCATAGTAAAACCAATGATACGAAAGTTTGTCACCATCTGGATCAAAAGAACCTTCAGCACTAAGATTAACCCGTTCACCAGGTTTGGCCGATAGGTTTGATGGGTGATCAAGCTTTGGAACAGGAGGATGATTTGCCTCTTCGTAGGGTTTGATGGTCCAATCCATACGACTGGCAAAATCGTGTTGATAAGCAGAACGCCATCGCCAAATAGTCGCTTTATTACTGGTGTGCCAGTTGCCGTCAATACCAAGAACCTCGTCAACGGCATCACTCCAGAAAGGTCGCATCTCTCGTTCAAGAAAGCACTTCTGAGTACGAGGAGTATAAAACTCATAACGCCCTCCCCAACTACCCCAATCAGGGTTTTCGGGGTTTCCGAGGCCATTGTTAATAAGATAAAGGAATGTTGGAGTGTCACCTTCCATAAGAAATTTCGATTGTGGATACTGTGTCCCCAGTGGCCCCTTACTCCTGATGTGTTCATCAAGCCATGGATTGTCAACGATACTAAAGTCAGCACCGGTGAAACGGCCATGAAACTTATCACCGCTAATTCCACTCCAAGTTGCAAAATGGTAGGCTCCTCCAGCGTGGAAACCAGGGGAAGCTATATAAAATAAATGAGGGAATGTTTTCCGTAGCCACGGCGCTGTGTCATCTTGATCAGAAATGGTATACACACGTAAGCGGGAAACAAATGTAGCTAGTTCCTCTTCAGAACGACTGTGTTTGACCTTCCAAAGAGATTGTGCGAGAACGTTCGGTCCACCCCAAACAAGTACCCATAATGGGCGCGGATCGTCACTGTCAACCGCTTTAATCAAAAGTTCAGAACCTGAGGAGTCCTTATCTGCACCGACCCCTTCCATTCCATAAAGAGGTAGTCCCTCTTTAATGATAGAAAATAAATATTCTCCATCGGGAAAACCAGGCTCATGTTTTTCCAAATTATCACGCACTTGACTATAGGCTTCTACTATTTCTCGGATACGCCAAGAAGCAGTCTTATTTTGTAAATGAATAGAAGTGGTAGCGACAAGACCTTCCACATCCCACTGGTTAGCATAAGTAAGGAATCGCACCAAAGACATAGCATCGTCAGGTTCGTTCTCAATGTCAGTAAGGACAAGAACTCGGGGCTTTTCGTAGTTATTGTTTAGGTTCATGTTTTTGATTACCTCCAGTAAATTTTATAAAAATATGAAATATCCGAAAGTCAGCTTCTCATTAGTTCAATAAAAATTTAGCCACCCCCAAATTAATTTAGCAATTTAAACAAAATTTATAATTGTCTTTTTAGTAACCGTATGTAATTAATCTCAAAACCTATAAACTTACTAAACCAGTAAAACACTACTATAATATACGATTAATTTCACATTAATTCTTATAACTAAAGTTACTTCACAGCTAAACAAAAGTCAATAAATTTATATAAATTTAGTAATTTTATTTCAGTTTATAAGCTTTAAAAAGTATATATTTTAGTTATTTATTATCTGGTACTGACCACTAATAGAAAGAACCCTAAACGATGTAGTATTCAAATAAATATATTAAAAATACAAAAAAGCACCCTATGAATAGTCACTTTGATATGTGTCTACTCTGTAGGTACTTTTAATTAGATAGTTAAAGGATACGTTTTTTACTTTGAGACATCTTCTATTTTCGAGTTTACAGAATTGATTATTACTAACCATGAATAAATTCCAAAAGAGTCAATTCAATGATATAAGGATAGAAATGACCTTTCTATAAAACTTTTGAGTGACTATTACGTCTTTAAGTGTATTCGTTAAAATGATCATCTTATTTATTTTGTTCAACTTTTCTACATTCTGCACTAAAAATAAATAGGAAAATTTGCATTGTTTCTCAAAAATAACGGTATTTCTTCAAGAGGTGCATCAACTAAAATTGATTGACCTCCTTCATATACTTTCCCACTTTTTGCATCTCTCCATATGACACCGTTAGGTAAATAAACTTTCCGTGAGAATGTTCCTTCATGAAGAATTGGCGCTACTAAAATATCTGGCCCAAACATATATGCATCTTCAATCTTCCAAGCTTCTTGATCATAGGGGAAATCATAGAACAATGGACGGATTATTGGCGTTCCTTTTTCATGAGCTAGTTTCATTTGATTCTTTATATAAGGCTTTAATCGTTCACGTATCATTAAGTACTTTTTAAAAATCTCATATGCTTCTTCCCCGTAACTCCAAACCTCATTGGCTGCACCACTATGCATCTTACCACCACCACTTTTAGATAGTGGTTCAGAATGTGGTTCTCTATCACCATGTAATCGAAATACAGGACAAAAAGTACCGTATTGAAACCATCTTATTATACATTCTCTGAATTTAGGATCATCAGGATTACCTCCATGAAAACCTCCGATATCAGTAGTCCACCAAGGAATACCAGCAAGTCCCATATTTAAACCGATCACAAACTGGTTACGCATAGCCGTAAAGCTAGAATCAATATCACCGGACCAAACGAGGGCGCCGTATCGCTGACTACCAGCCCAAGCACACCTTACTAAATTAATTACATCTTCTTGTCCTGATTCAACCATTCCATCAAAAAAAGTTTTCGCATACAAGACGGGATAAATATTTCCTATTTGTACGTTAGGACCTAAGTGATAACGATATAGATCAAAATCGTAAATAGCATATTCAGGTTCTGCTTCATCTAACCAGAATATTTTAATCCCTTTGTCATAGTAATTATCTTTTACCTTACCCCACACATATTCCCGTGCCTTCGGATTGGTAGGATCAAAGTAAACTAGATTCGTCCCTAGCATCGGAATTCGTTCTCCCCGATCAGTCCTAACTAAAAATCCCTGTTGAAGCATTTCCTCATAATTCTCACTTTTCTTTTCCACGGTGGGCCATACGGAAACCATCAATTCAATTCCCATCTCCTGTAACTCTTCCACCATTTTTTCTGGATCTGGCCAAAAATCAGGATCAAATTTCCAATCACCATGTTGAGTCCAATGAAAGAAATCAATAACAATAACAGAGATAGGTAAGTTGCGACGCTTATACTCTCGGGCAACCTCTAATAATTCTTCCTGTGTTTGATAGCGTAGTTTACACTGCCAAAATCCTAAACCATATTCCGGCATCATCGGTACAGTACCAGTGACACTTGCATACGCTTCTTCAATTTCAGCTGGAGTATCTCCAGCTGTAATCCAGTAATCTAATTGTTTCGTAGACTTTACATTCCACTCTGTTATATTTTTCCCAAATGTCACTTTACCTATTGCTGGATTATTCCATAAAAATCCGTAGCCTAAACTGGACAATGCAAAAGGAACACTTGCTTGAGAATTTCGATGGGCAAGTTCTAATGTACAATTTTTCAAATCTAAGAATGGCTGTTGATATTGACCCATACCAAAAATTTTTTCTTCATGAATGGATTCAAATCGAACAGTCAATTCATAATCTCCACCTAAAATCGGTTTAAATTCTCTTGCTCTTAAATTCAATGCACTTGTAAATTCCTTGATATTATCACGGGTTCGTACATATTCTTGCAATAAAACATGGCCGTTTTGATTGTAAAACGTTATTTTTCCTACCGTTGTTACCTCTACAGTAATTTTCCCATTTTTTAATATTGCCGTATTGTTAGAAATATGTATCTCTGGTGTGCTTTCCACTTTTCCCATCAACGCCCAATTTTGAGTCTGAAATGAATTCATATGAGTAGCTCTAACACGAACACTATTTATACCCCACGCTTCAATCAAAAGCTTTTCACTATCATAATGAAAAAGCAATTTTTTATCCTCAATTGTAAACATACTATTCAATCGAATGCCTCCTTATAAAAATAAACTAAGAACATTAAGAGTATTCAGTTAATTCACTACATAGTAGTTTCTAATTACATGCGGACTATTATAAGTATAACAAAAATATTCCAATCATTCATTACTTCACTAAAAAGTTTACTATAATTAACTAAAATGTTTATATTAATATTAAAATACAAGAGTTACTACACGAAATGTTCCAAAAAGAAATAAAGAAGATTTTTCGATTGTGTATTATATTGGTACAGTGAATTATTTAACTCTTGCAAAGTCGGATTCTACATACAAAGAAGATATAAATATTAAAGAAATAATTAAGAAAGTAGTAGAGGTAACGGAATCTTACGCTATTTTACGAGGCGTTCATATTGAAAAGGATGTAACTGTTTCATATTAAATTCATGCAAATAAAGATGAACTGTGTCAAGTGTTTTTAAATATTATTAAAATGGAATAGAGGCAATGGAATCGAAAGGAAAGCTACATATAACAACTAAAAAAAATGGTACATTCGTTGAAATTAATATTAGTGACAGTGGTAAGGGAATTGGAGAAGAAGAATTTAAGCGTCTCGGAACGCCATTTTACACCACAAAGGATACATGTACAGGATTAGGAACAATGGCTTGTTATAAAATTGTAGATAGTTTGAAAAGGGAAGTACATGTAAAAAGTAAACTGAATATTGGTACTACCCATTACCTAATTAAGAGCCTATTAGTTTAGGCTCTTGCTATCCAACTTCTTAATAACCTTAATCATAGCTTTATAGGCAGCACTATGCCCAAATCCACTTAATTGATTTACTGTCCCAGTAAAATATATATTTCGTTCTGGATTATAAAATGCAAAAGCGCCAGATTGTCCCCAAAAACCTAAAATCTCTTTTATTGGATGTAATGGAGACACTATTCTTGGAGTCCATAATTTCTCCAAGCCAATACCATAATAAAATTGACCTGGAAAATAAATCATATTCCATTGTTTAAGTTCTTCTAACTCCTCAACAGGAAAAAAACGACCATTGAAAAAAGCCTTTAAAAATATCATCATTTCTTTTGCAGTTGAAACAATACCTCCTTCAGGAGCAATGGAAGTCATGTACTTTGACAAATGTATTTTTTGGGACTTATAGTAAAGTGAAACAGGTTTACAATCATTGACATCTTCATACACGTACGTTTTTTCTAAATGTAACTCCTCAAAGATCAATGCTTTAAATACATCTGATATACTATTATCTGTAACGTTTTCGATGATTCTACCAAGCAATTGATAATTTGTATCTGAATAATTGACCTTTCCTTTTTTCCCTGGTTTAAACTTTGGTTTCAATTCTTTTACTAAAGTCAACGTCTCCTCTAATCCCCACCTTTGGTCTACTCCTTCAAAAAGTTCAGAAGCTACAGTTTTCCCATTAGGTTGTTTATATGCAAAATAGTCTGGTAAACCGGATGTGTTGGAGATCAAATGTTTAATAGTTAAATCATTTGAGTAATCAATTCCGTCTAATATATGAATACCATCGATAATATCCTTTGATAAATATAGAGAGATAGGGTCGTCAAATGTCAGCTTATTTTCCGATCTTAGCTTTAAAAACACTGCTGTAATGTATAATTTAGTTACACTAGCAATAAAGTATTGGTCATCTTTTTCCATATTCCCAGCTGATCCTACCCAGGAAAAGTCATCTCCTTGTTCCACACAAAGTACCGATCCAAAATTGTTTCTTTTTTTTATCATGTCATTTACAGTTTCCTGTAGAATATGTTCATCCAATTTTTTAAGCATCGTTAATTCCCCCATCCTTTTTGTTATTAACGTTTAAAAGTGCTTTTTTATGTACACTTCAAATCCTACTATTTACGTGATCGAGTTCCCTCCACAATATCTTCCGCTACACTATCAGACATAGCAATCATCTTATCCAAATCCATCTCATCTGGAATCAAACCGTTAGCAACCATCATCTGGAGCCCCATTTGAAATGCTCTCATTTTTAGTAAAATCATCATTAATTCCTCATCAGTTAATCCTTGAAGCATCGTATCATTTTTCATAAGTGAGACTAGATTCCCCCCCATTTCTTCGTCGTATTCTCCGTAGTATTCATTAGGTTTCATGATAAAGTCTCTAATTAGAACTGGATACTTTTTTGCAAACATAAGACTAGCAACACCTATATCTCTAAATGGACTTCCACTTTGTTGTTCGTCTATCAATTGCTGACTAAGCTGTACTATCTTTTTGATAACAGCACGTTTAAGTTCTTCAACATCATTAAAATTAACATATATTGGTGCAATTGAACTTCCTAATTGTTCAGCTACTCGTCGTATTGTGATACTATCCATCCCGGTCGACTTTGCAATTGTAAATGCAGCATCAATTATTTGGTCCTCTGTAAATTTCTTTTTTGGGGGCATACTGATTCAAACTCCTTTTATATCAATTGTTATATATCATTTGCTATTTAAAGTTATTGTATACATAATTTAACAATATGTAAAGGAGTATTCCAAAAAAATTGAAATTATTGTAAAAAAATACGCCCTACAAGGACGTAACAAACACTTAACAGTACTAAAATTTCAATCATTAAATATTTAAAAATCCTACTCGTGATTTCTTTTTTAGGAAATGAAAGTCTTTATATTGATTTATCACATTCTTAAATAATTCTTTATTTTTCAATATAAGTGCACGTTCTACTTGATACTTTAAATAATTGTGTTCTAATTCTAAGTCTATTAAGGATTGAAGTTCTTTTTTTTCCATCCCTTTTTCTAGTTCACTAATGGACGCAAATACACTTTGCTCATTATTAATGATAACTAAAACATACCAGCCAAGCCCTAATATAAATTTACCTTCGTCCAATATTTCAAGGATATCTCCTTGGCTAATTTTTTCTTTATTTCGGATAACGTTAGACTTTTTATTTCCATAGTAGATACACAACAAATTTAAACCTTCCGTATTACTAACGATAAAATAGTTTCCCATAATTTATCACTACACACCTCCATATGTATCTACTTATTTGTATGACTCCACTCTTGTCCTAATTGCATACTTTTCCAAAAATAAGGCTTTAACATCGACATAAATGACTTTTTGATAATACGGTTATTCTAATTTAATTTAGGGAAAGTATAGGATCAGGAGGGGATATTGATGAAAAATCAAGAACAAGATCACCACGTTCATAGTAATCACTCTCACCAACACAGTAGTGAATGTGGGCATACAAAGATACGCCATAATGATCATATTGATTATGTTCATAATGGACATTTGCATCGCGAACATAATGGTCATTGGGATGAATGTAGAGTTCCCGTAAGTGATAATAATCCAGATAATTGTAATGAAATAAGTTGCGGATGTGTTCATTCGGAAGATTGTGGTCACGAATTAGTACCTCACGGGGATCATATGGATTATTTAGTAAATGGAAGATTGCACCATGTTCATGGGGATCATTGCGATGATCACGGGCCTGTAGATATAGTAAACAATCATTGAAGTCAAATGAAAAAAAGTGGTTTCAATTCTTTTGCTTTGAAACCACTTTTCTTCATTTGTAACACATGATTGAGAAATTTTTTTACGTATCTATTTCTACACTAATAATTTGCTTCGTTTCTACCATATCAAATTTATCAATCCTCAAATAATTAAATATTTTTTAGAAATAAGCTTATCAAACTATCCCTTTGTTTTATCCTTCTTTACAACCGGAATTAGGATTTCAAAATGAGGGTCTTCTATATCTCTATCCTTTGGATACCTTTCATGTTTAATAGGTAATACATCGTACGGAACAGTAATATCACGAAACGGCCTGTAGTCACTATCATTTAAAAATTGGGATATCTCATCATAAGATTTTCCAATATTCTCTCCTTTACGATGCTCCTTTAGTATATAAGTAAACGCAGGTACCGTTATTTCTACCATTCCTTCTGGTACAATTTGATTCTCCGTCACTTCATAAACAGAATAATGAGTAAAACCATCCTTACGAATATGATAGGATAAACCTAACTGTATAGATGGATCAACGGCTTTTTCTAACTCTACCACTCTTACACTCATCGTATGTATGATATTTTTTAATTCGTTTATCTTTGACCATGGTCCGTCCCATTTTAAGCCAACTGCACGGTAAGATGGTTTTGATATTATTTTATACTTCCCCATTTCTCATCACTCCTTCATATATTCCCTAGTTATAACTAATATAAGTTTAGCAATTTCTTATGATCTAGAAAACACATTTGTTGTTGCTTTCCAACGGGCAACGCCTCAGTCTCCACACATTTCATTATGAATACCGCATTTGCTTTTTTCACTGCTTTCCGGGCTTCTAGAACGCTTCTTGGCTACTGCATTCCATGATTTTTAAGCTTTGCGGTCGTCTAGAGCTATTCTTATTTTCAGGGTAGACAAAATTTTTAAAATCGCAAATAAAAAGAAACTACCCCTCTCATTGAAGGGATAGCTTCATTCAATTTAAATATAAAATACATTAATCAAACAAACCAGAGAACCATTTTGCTATAGATTGGAAGAAATTTTTTATGCCATTCCATAGCCCTTCCGTATCTACATTTGTAATTCCGTCTAGTCTCCCTCTTATATCACTTACAATGTCTTCTAACTGCTGAGTAACTTGACCGAAATCAATATTTAAACTACGCATTCTATCAAATAAATCAATTAGTAATTCACGATGTTCAGGACTTAGTTCTAAATTAAAGTTTTGTAATTGTTCATTAACAATCTGTTCAATTTCCTCTCTAGTTGCAGGATCTAACTCTGAAATTACCTTTTTAATTTCCGTTAGTAATGCTGTTACTTCATCAGCATCAATTCCCTCTTCGTCTACAATCTCTGTTACTACGTTTAATTCTTGATTGGCTACTTCCATTCTGTCTTGATCAAGTGATTCACCCTCAACATTAAAGGCTTTGTAAATACCTACTAAAGCTGAATGACCTGTTACTTTTAATGGGGAAGCTACCTCTACTAAAGCATTTTCTACTCCAGCTGTCAGCAAGGCATTAGCATACATTTCTCTTGTGACTGACGTAATGTTTTCTGGGGTCACAATCTCAACAACAACACCGTGTCCTTCATTTTTATGTGTAACCTTCGCAGATGAATACATATTAGCATTAGGATTACCACCGATAAAATTTTGTAAATCTTGACCAGTTACAATGTACTCTTCTACTTGATCCGTGTTTGTAGCATTTAATGAATCTCGAACTTGATCCCTTTGGTTTTCACTTAAAGCTTCACCTAAAACTAGTATCGGTTTACCATGAAGCTCATCTATAGCATCATTTTCTCCATCCCCATCAGCTAAAACCATCGGGGAAATGAAAGTTCCTAGCAACAATACAAATATCAGCAACATTGATATTTTCTTCATCATCTTTTTCTCCTTTTTTTTCGTAAGATTATTAGTCCTATTATATACTCTCATTGGCGTTAAGGAAATAAGAAAAAATAATAGCTTATTTAAACCTTTATCATTCTTGTACTACTATTTCTCTTTTTCTTCCTATTAATAATACCTTAATCTAAGATAGGGCATTTACATATTATATCGCATGTAAAAACAACACTTTTCCTTAAACATTCCCTCATTTTCTTTTATTACACATTTTTGTCCCATATCTACTTACTAAACTTAGTTTTTAGTTTTAGATATTGTAAGAAATTTACCTCAAAGTTATTTTACATTTGGTAGTATGCGTATATTTTATTTCAACATCTTTACATAAAATTAAAATATGGTGGAAAACTTTTCATGTACATTTTGGAATAATTTTCTAAAGGGAGAAATGTCATGGAAGGTTTTAAATCATCGTATACTGAATGGTATTTTATTTCCATTATGTTACTAGGGATGGGTGGCACAATTTCATATGCTCTATTTTTACATGGAAATCATTTAGGGGCATTTTTTTTATTCATATTTTTATTATCTGACTGTGTCTATCGTTGGTATAATGTATATAGAAACAATAAGGATATAGATAAGAAAGCACACTTATTTGTAACTTCTCCATACTTAACGACTGATCAAAAAAAGTACTTTGTTATACGTCTACGTGAAGATTTACACTATCCAAAAAAACGAATTTTTTACATTCATGAAAATGCCAAAAAAGTTTTTCTCCACTATGAAAATAAGATACAAAATAATGTACCTTTAAACAGACTAGAACAATATATGTTAAATCTATTATTAATGGTTGAATTGGACTTAAGTATGATGTACTTCCGGTTCCAAACTTTCTTCAGCTACCAAGTAACAGAATCAGAAATAGAGTTAAATTAATAAAGTAGTCCTTTAGAGGTCCTTTTATATTTTTCCAAAATTAAACCATATAGACTATTAAATAGAAAAAAGTCTCTACTTAAAGAGACTCTTTTTGTTTCTTTATAAAAGTATAAATGACAGAAATCTTATTTTAATATGATGTAAGTATCTACTTCACTGAAATAGCTTCTTTTTTTAAGTTTAAGAAAAGGTTAATTGCAAAAATAATAACAGCCACCACAACTATTGTTGCTCCAATAGGAATAAGAAATTCAAGTGAACTATTCCCCTGTAACAATAGGAATAATCCGATCATCATAAGGGGAAGACCGATGTTGTGTAGCCAAAAATGAATTTTACCTAGAATACTAGATTCTGTTTTAGGAAATAAAGCATAAATAATACCTGCTAAAGTCATGGAGGTCCAGCCTAGTAAGTTGATGTGTGCATGAACACCAGTTAAGTGATATGCATTAGAAATGGACATATAATAACCAAGTATCACACCAATAACGAAGTACACCACAGAAATTTTTATAAAATTTACTCCCATACGTTCACCTCCCTTCTTTTTCCATTATACAAGCGGCACCATTTAATTATGTCTAATTTGTTAATACTTTTGATCTATGTAAAGTAAAACGTGAATGTTGAAGGTGATGAAATGAAGAAGGTATAATGTAATGTAGATCGTTTCTTTTTAATACATAATAAATTGCTATATACAGTGATCCTTAAAGGGAAGTTAAAACTAACAATGATCCTTAAAATTTACAAGGTTACTATAAAAGGAGTGGATTATATGCTTGGATTGTTTGTAAAAGATGAAAGACTTGGGATATCCATACCAAATCTTGATAGAGATTGGAAGAGTTATACATTAAAAGAGCAATCAATGATATTGTCCAGTTGGGAAAAAGAAAGAGCAAAAATTCCTGACAAAATAAAGGAATTAGAGAAGATCGTCACATATAAAACAAAAGAACTATTGGTGGAGAATAATGGAGATAAAATGGAACAGCTGAATAACGAAATTATGACATTCGCAAGTATGATAAATGACCTAAATATCCTATTTCGAATAGAGCCAACCTTAACAGTGGACTAGTGGGTCGATTCTAACGATGCAAAAATTTATTTCCTTCTAATTATAAAAAAGAAGCTCTATGGCTTCTTTTTTATAATCTATTTTTTGTTCATTAACTTAACAAGGCCCTTAAAGTATAATTTCATGCTGATAGTTGGTTATAAATAAATATAAGCCGTAACCCGCTAAACCTATTCCAATGTAGAAAGTCCATGGGTTATCTTCTATTTTTCTATCAAAAGTCCTAAATGTAAGCAAGCCAAATAATAGTGTAGCAATAGGGAGGAATACGATGATGGGTCCAAATAGAAAGGAGACGCCCCCCATCATTAACGTGATAATTCCATAAGGATTCTGTTTTTTTATATTGTCAATATACTTCTTTTCTTCAACAGAAATATCGTTACCTACTATGGAACGTTTTTTCACGTTCATTCTCCTTTCTCTCTGAACCTTACTAAACACTATTTTTTACGGAATAATTTAAAGCTTATTAATCCCCCTACTATTGCAGAACTACTAGCAATAATAACGGATAGGATAGTAGTCGCTTGAGGGAAAATATACTGTTGGATGAAAACGATAATCCCAACAAAAACGCCGATAAATAAAGCTATTTTCATCGTTTCATTGAACATAAAATACCCTCCATAAAACGTTCGGTTTATTTACGTTTTTCTAATAAATCTTCCCTTAACGGAGTAAACGTATCAAGCAGTGCACTCTCTTCTAATGCAGTTACCCCATGCACTGCATTTCTTGGTATAACAACCGTTTCCCCTTCATTCACTATTTGCTTCTTCCCATCGATAGTAAATTCTATTTTCCCTTTTAAACAGTAACTCATTTGTTCATGAACGTGATGATGCTCATAACCTTGAGCACCTTTTTCAAAATGAACCTCCATCATCATTAATGACTTCCCTGGAGGATAAATTTTACGCTTTACCCCAGGCTCAGCATTTTCCCATTGATTAATATGATCCATATACTATTCCTCTCCCTTGTTTATAAAGTAAAATAAATGACACAATATCATCAAAAACTTATTATTTAATTACGTTGGAAACCTAAAATCGTTTCAACTATTTTTAACTTTTTTTACTTCTTTTTTCACAGTTAATGCTAAACATTTCTATGACACCATTCATTTGTTTTCTTCGTTAATTTGTAAATTCCCGATAAGCTTTACGTAACAAATGCAAAAAGACGATGAAAAAGATAAACATCATAATCATAATAAGAAAAAGAAACGTTAACAGCAGATCAAAATTTAACAAAAATGGTGTTAAAGCTAATTGTAGAGCAGAAACAGTAAGTAATAGTTTCCACCTAAAAATGGCAACTTCAACTAATTCATTTAACTCACTTTTCTTTGCATGCTCCACAATGCCGTAACAAATAAAACCAATGAGAAATAACTGTAACAAAACCCCTAATTGCTCAAACAATAACCAACTCCATTCAAGTTGATATTGATCATGACCTCCCACTGTTTCACCAAAACCAAAGAAGTTAGGAATAGAATAAAAGATTAATATAAATGCAAAAAGTTTCCCTTTAGAAAAATAAGTAGAATAGTCTACTAACTTAGTAAGTCCAATAACAATAATGATATATCCAATAAAATCGGGCATGAGATTAATCCCAATATTTATATTTATAAATGTAATAATAAAGCCCCAAAATAAATAGTTATAAGCAGTCACTATCGTTGCCCCCTTTCGGCAACAATTTCCCTAATTAAGCTGTCAGAAAAATAAGGCTGATAGTTAATCGTAACATTAGCAGTCCTTTTTTCTCCTTCTAGAGTGGAGATATGAAATGGAATTTCTATTTCATAAAAATGTTGATATGGCTCTTCATCCTCCTTAAAGGATAAGGAATAATCTATTCTTAGTAATTGAGAATCCTCCATTGTAATGGGGAAAGAATTATAATTTATTTCTTCATTATTTATTCTTATTGATAAAGCATCAGATAAATGAGATTGAAATGGTACATGGAAACCTTCAACAACAATGGACTCCTCCAATGAAAAATTAGTATATCCTGTATTGTCACTAGAGCTCCCGCTACTTGATGACATTAGCATTCCTTCATAACCTTCATCGTCTTTAATATTAAACTTTATTTTACCTACTGAAATCACTTCTTTTGATCCATCTGTAAAATGCACAATCACTTCTTCAATGGACAATTCATCTGAATGATCATAACTGCCCCAAGTATAATAATCTAACTCCACCATTACTTCTCTTAATTCTTGATATTGATATTGATATGTACCGAATGTATGTTCATGCTTATGTCTAAAGTGTAAATCTTTATCAGGAATGGAGATAGAAGCAACGCTAATCGGATCTCCTTTATTTGTTAAATAATGTAGTCTGAATTGAATTGGATTCCAATCCTCATGCCACGAACGTTCATAATAATGTTTCATGAACAGCGGCTTACTTAGCTGATTAGATTCATAATACACTATATTTCCTGCCCAAAGTATTGCAAGAATAATCAAACCTATTATTACTTTATTAATAACAATCTCTCCTTTCCTAAACCGTAAGTCTTCATTTATTTATCTTCTTAATAAAAGATATAGACATAGTTATTCTATTCTATCAATCATTTACCGATGCATTAATAAAGAAATTGGAAACTTAACTAACGCTTGAATTTTTCTTACAAACATAAATCATTTCATAACTGTCTTCTGTTATAGGGGTTTCATCCCAGTCTTTATATACGTTTATTATTTCAAATCCATTTACGGATAACATTCGTTCCATTTCTTTTGGAAACACATAACGTAAGCTTATAGTTGTTCTCACTTCCTTTTCAACTTCATCTCTATTATTAAACCTACGTATAGTTGTATAATGCTGCAATTGATTTAAAGCATCATATCTACTTATCGTATAAACATCAACTTTATTTTTCGTTTCATTATCTATATATGTTTTCCAATATTCTTCCGTACTAGGTTGAAGCAATTCATCCATACTAGGAAATCTCGTACCAAATATGAAAACTCCACCTACATTTAAATGCTTATTTACAGACAAAACAAGTTATC
Organism: Evansella sp. AB-P1; assembly: GCF_029688925.1. Classification (GTDB taxonomy): domain Bacteria; phylum Bacillota; class Bacilli; order Bacillales; family Salisediminibacteriaceae; genus Evansella. Next base: position 92,275 of record NZ_JARUKY010000016.1, on the reverse strand, counting down.
TTGTGCTACGTTTGTTAAAAAGTGTTGAAAAGAATTACCAATCGAAAAAATAAAATCACTTTTTACTCCTAAATCTAGTTTGGTACAGTCCTGCTCTATCCACTCTACCTGTAGCGAAGTATTAGTCGTCTTCTGTTTTGCTTCATGAAGCATTCCACTATGTAGATCTACACCGATCATGTTGTGTCCAACCCTTGCTAAGGGGATGGTTGCTCTACCTGTTCCACATGCTAAATCAATGATTACTCCCTCAGTATCTGCTGCCCATTTTCTAAGTAACTTTACGTCTTCTATATAAGCGTTGTTTTCCAAATCATATAAAATTGGATCATCATATTCATCGGAATTAACTAGTTCTAATTTTTCATTCATTACAGTGCTCCCTTCTGACAAAACTGTTTAAACATAAGATTTTACATTAGCTATCTTAGTTATTAAATTATAATGTATTATATACGCCCCATCTATAGATTACACAAAATATCAATAAAACCATTATCCATTGAAACCATACAAAAACGATGCACTATATACAATAGGCACCGCATTTAAAATAAAAATATGATATAGAGGTAAGTGGTGTACTTCTGTTCTGGAGGATAGCTGTGACATAAATAGAAAGAAGATTGCTAACTCTTTACTTTATTTTTTGATAAAAATTTCCGGATGTCTTCTATTGGAATTCCCATTCCTCGTGCCCTTTGAATTAACTCAACCCATTCCTTATCAAGTTCCTTATTAGTGTCCTTAATATGGCTTATCATTGCAATCTCCCTCCATTAATGAGGCAACCCAGCTATCATAGTCCTCTGACCTTAGATCTGTGGCTTTGCGTCCTAAACTTTCGATTAGTTTGCCTTTTCCTAATTTTTTATTAATCAGTTATAACATGACAATTAACAACATCCAATTAGAAAAAGCTTGCTAACACTTAATCCCTATCCAAAATTGTTCCCAGATCACCTCAAAACGTTCATGAAAAGTGGCTTCATCATAACGTTGCATCTCCCAAAACAGTCCATCCATCATACAAAGCATTGCAGTTGCTATAGCGTTACAATCTCCTGACCTAATTTCCCCATTTTCCATCCCTTGTTTGAAAATACTACTAAGCATTTCGTGCTCCTTCTTTTCTACCTCAAAAAAATCAGCTGTAATACTGTTCGCCATAAATTCAGGAGGAAATAGCATTAATCTTATTAACACCTTCATTTGTAGCGATTCTTTAAACTGAAAATTAATAACTTGAAGGAGTATTTGTTCTAGTTGTTCTTTAATTGGCTTATCACGAAATTGGTTTGCACTATTCATTGCTAAATCCAAATGTCTACTTAAGATATCCTTGTAAATATGTAAGAAAACATCTTCTTTACTTTTAAAAAAGGCATAAACAGAAGGAGGCTTGATCCCTACTTCATTTGCGATTTCTTTCATTGTCATTCCTTTATAGCCTTTTTCTGCAAATATCTCTGTTGCAGCATCAATTATTTTTTCTTTCGTTGTCATAATTTTCCCCTTTATTTTCACCTAACTAATATTCATTAGGTAAAAAGTCAAAAAAAAGATGACTCTTTACCAGTAAATTTATTATAGCAGAATGTTCATAAAATAGACACACTTTTTATAAAATTCAATTTATTTTCATTTCAAAAGTAATAGACCTTTTGAACTATAATTACCTAAAAGGGTTTCTTTATCTTGTATCGAATATTATCATAATACTCATTTGTGAAAGGTGGATTACTAGTGAGAATTCCCGAAATAACATATAAAAAGACAAGTAATTGGATAAAAAGAAACAGTCGCCCCTTGGAGGAAGCTAGATGGGACTATTTATTTGAAGGAGGATCTGATGATAGAGTAATTAATTTATTATCCTCATTTCAAAACAAGGATGGTGGTTTTGGACATGGCATTGAGCCTGATTTTTGGTCTCCCTACTCCTCTCCTATGGCTACATGGACAGCTGGACAAGTTTTAATGGAAGTAAAGGCAAATCCAAATATCACATTGATTGAAGCTATGATTGCATATTTGGTAAAAACGAACGACTCCGAAACAGGGATGTGGCCATCCGTATTACCTGAAAACAATCATCACCCACATGCACCTTGGTGGCACTGGGAAGAAGGAGTTCAGAAATTTTGGATGTTTAATCCCAGTGTAGAATTAGGAGCATTTCTTATTCACTGGTCTAAAAAAGAAAGTGAAGCATCTCAAATAGGTTGGAACACCATCCGAAAAGCTATTGAACGATTAATGCATACGGAAGAAATGGATAAACATGAAATTAATAATTATCAGCAGTGCTTAAGGATAATCCATCCACAGATAGACATCTTTTATAAAAAAACGAACTATAAATGGACAGAGGTTTCTTCTAAAGTTCATTCCTTAGTAGAACGTTGTATGAATAAAGACAGTTCTTCCTGGTCTGAAGATTACGAACCAATGCCTCTAGATTTTATTACTGGACCAAATGATGAGCTTTCTAATAAATATAGTGATTTAGTTGAACGAAATTTGCAGTTCTATATAGATCAAATGTCGGGAGATGGAATATGGGATATTTCGTGGAGCTGGGGAAGCTACCAAAATGACTTTTCCGTTGCAAGACAACAATGGAAAGGAATACTTGCAGTAAACAGATATAAAACATTTCAAGCTTTTGGACTTTTAAGAAAATAGTACAAAGAGGGGGTCCAAAAGTTTAAGGACGCCCTCTTCCTTTTAATTGTTACCTATTTAGTACTTTGGTACCTTAGGCTACGTTTCTCCATTCTACTATCTAATCCTTTATTTTTTGGGTTTAAATGTTTTACAGCATGTTTCTGCCGATTTAATTGCTTCATCTATGTGGTTTTTTTCCGTTAATTCCCCAGACATTTCTGTATCATATCTTGCATGGTTATCTAATTCCACCATAATTTTTTCAGCTGTACAAATATTTCCTTCCCCATAAAACGAACAATTAGAAATAGCACATGAAACCTCAACTTTAGGCATATTTACAACCTCCTATTTATCCTGTCCGTCTTATCATTTACAAAAATGATGATTTTAGTACAGAATTAATTTTTGACTTGATAATTCCTATGTTGATAATACGTAAAGTAAAGGAGTAAAGCTGTAATGATCCCAAAGATTGAAAATAATAATGTAGGGTAAAGAATCGGCTGCCCAAAGATGTTATACGTTATATATTCTTCAAATAAACCTGCTGCCTTTATTAATTCGGAGTAATTAAAGTTCGCTAAATGCTGTATGATCCCTCTATCTAGCCCGATTTGACTTATCATAAATGGAATTCCAATGATGGCACCACTAATAAATAAAGCGATCATGGAGTTTTTCGTATTTACCGAGACGAATAGTACCATGATGGCAATGACAACTGCACCAATAAATTGAAGGAAAAATGTTAACCCATATAGCTCCCAAACTGCTAAGTCGTAGGGAGAATGAGCATACTCCATCATGGATATAGTATCAATCCCACCACTTAACCCTTGTATTGGAGCATTCCAACCATCTATTCCACCATGCTTTATCCATTTCAATATACCATTAACTAGATGAAGAGAGGTGATAACAATAACAATATAGGTGATTGCTGCCATTATTTTGGCTGTTATAATTTTCCTTTTCCCATGCTTTGTAGCTAAAATTAAACCTGCTGTTCGTTTCGTGTATTCGTCTGAAAAAACAGGAGTTAAGCCTAATATAATTAATACTGAAAGGAATATAACGGTAGTAGCAGGTTCAATAAAATCAAACATTCCTTGCCACATTCGTATTAAGTAAAACCCGTGAGTATTATCTATTTGATTTAACATAGTTAATTCCTTTTCAGCATCTTTATATTCATAAGAGCTTTTATCACTATTCTCAATTTTACTTTCAAGAATATTTTTTCGTTCATTTAACTGTTCTTTAATCATATGGGCCAATGCTACTGAAAAATGCACTTCACCAGTAGCCTTATCTTCAAACGTACGGGAAGAAATTTCATCCACAAGTTCACCCGCATCAGATTCTCTCATTTTCTCCCGTACATACTTTCCTTTTTCCTCCGTAACAGGTCCACCAAAGGTTTCATATAACTCCTCGTAAATTTCCTCTTTCATTATCATATCCGTAGGTAAGTTATTTGCATAAATCATCGTTAGGACAATTAGGAAAAATACGATGTAAATACTTTTTTTAGTAAATATTTTATAACATTCATGTTTAAACATTATCACGTACCTCCTCATGGAAAAAATACAAATAGACATCCTCCAATGAGGCAGGTACTTGAAGTGCATTAGGGAAAGGTTTCGTATCATGAATAATCCTAATTTCGATCCCTTTTTCATTCCGTTGAATATTACCTATTTTATATTCTCGTTGAATAGTAGGAAGTTCTTCCTTTGTCACTACTACGTTCCATACCCTTCCATTTATTCTTTCTAATAAGCTTTCTAATGTATTATGCTGTATTAGCTCTCCTTCCTTCATTAGCAGAACTTCTTTCGCAATATACTCAATATCTGAAACGATGTGTGTAGAAAGGACAACAATTCGATCAGCAGCTATTTCTGAAAGAAGATTTCTAAACCGAACTCGTTCTTTCGGATCTAACCCTGCTGTTGGTTCATCCACAATCAAGACCTTCGGATCATTTAACAAGGCTTGTGCAATACCAATTCTTCTTTTCATCCCTCCTGAAAAAGTACTTAGCTTTCTTTTCTCTTCCCCCTGTAAATTTACTAATTGTAAGACCTCTTGTACTCGAATTTTTGCTTCTTTTTTATCTAAACCTTTTAAACTTGCAAAATACATTAAAAACCTCGTTGCTGTAAAACTTTTATATAATCCAAACTCTTGAGGTAAATAGCCTAACACATCACGATATTGATCTCCCATCACCGATATATCTTTATCGTTAAACAATATACGTCCTGCAGTTGGCTTTAATATATCTGCAACCATACGCATCAGTGTTGTTTTTCCTGCACCATTCGGCCCTAAAAGAGCATACACCCCTTCTGTTAACTCTGCAGAAAAACCTTTAACAGCTATTTTATCTTTATATTGTTTTGATATATTTTCAATTGTTAACTTCAAATGTTGTTCCCCCTTCATATGTAGAGTATTTTCTGATTAATTGCTTAATCTGCAACACCAAAAGTAGTAACCCAATTAACATACACGACAGATGGAAAAGAAAATTTACATTTAAAAGGTAATTAGTCCAAGATGCAGATCCATTAATTAACACAATACTAAATAGAAGCCACAAAGGAATAAAAATAGAAATAAAGACGACTCCCCTAAAGTGAATACTTAGCCATAGTGAAATAGCTGCAAACAAGGTTAATGGGGTAAACCAAATAAATACAAGCTCCAATAAAGATGTTGCCTCCGCATAAGGAACGATAGCAAAAGTAAGAATGGAATTGAGTATAATATTGAACACACTTATAATTAATAGACGGAATAGCATGAGTTCATAGCTAGAAAATTTACAGGTCATTTCCATCTCTAGTACCCCATTTTCTCTTCCTTTAAAAACTTCAACTAATCCAAATACAAATGGAACAGGAGCTAATATAGCTAGTGTTAACACCGGATTGTATGCTCCGTAACCAGTTATGAAATAACCCATTACAAATAAAATCACGCTAGCAACCCAGTATCCTTTTCTAACAGTAGAAATTTCTGTTCCTATAATCTTCATTAGTCTTTGCATACGTTCCTTATATTTGATATTTTTCTTCCGCTTACTTGGCACATATTGTCCCAATGTATCAATAGTACTATCCATCATTTTCTCATCGGGATACTTGACTAAATATTGATTCAATTCCTTTTCTAACTCTTCGAATTCCACTTGTTCTACAACATCTGATAGGTCATCGTGATCTATTTTCTTTTTGTTCCACTCCATTGTTATCCCCCCCTTTTAAAGCTATCTTCAACTTTTCAATTCCTTGTTTTAATCTCGATTTTACTGTTGCTTCTTTACTGTCAGTCAAATGAGCAATTTCCTTTATTTTTAAGCCCTTATAAAATTTTAAAATAATAGCTTCCTTTTGATATTCTGGTAGCTTATGTACAGCAGTTTTCACTTTTTCACTCTCTAGCTTTTTACTAATGAGATCCCAAACATTTTCTTTTTCATCTTTTATTTGTTCACTTAAGGTGTTCTGTTCCTCTTTTTCCTTGTAACTTCTACTTCGGAAGTAATCGCGACAGTGATTTACCGCAATTTTTAAGAGCCAATGTTCAAATTTCCCTTCTCCTTTATAATGATGAATAGATTTCATCATTTTAATAAAAATATCTTGTGTTAAATCGTAAGCTAAGTGGTAATCTCCTAATTTCCGATATACGTATGCAAATATATATTTATAATGTCTTTTAACTAACACTTCCATTGCAGCTTGGCTTCCATTTTTTATTTCTTCAATTAACTCTTCATCTGTCGACATATGTATCACCACCTCTACCTATATTAACGAATATATTTTGAAAAAGATTTAAAAAAATGCAAGATATTTTTTTCCCATAAAAAAAGAGCTTGCTACTTATTAGGCAAACTCATTCGTTATGGGAAATTTCCGATTATTTCACGTTAATTATTTCCTAGGCAAGCGCAGAATCAGACAACAACAAACACCTACAGTAGCAAAGTGAACAGAATAATGTCGGAAATACTATTGTTTTTATCGTATAATCTGTTAAATTTGTCATATTGTAAGAATATATTGAAATAACCTTTAATGAAAACATAGTTATATAATACAAAAAAACACTTCATTAAAGAGAAGTGTTCAGTAATTACATGTTTATTTCCCTATATTTATCTTTCTTATATCCTGAAATTTCTTCTAATATCGTCTTCAAATCTTGGTTTTTTGCCCGTAAATCATCTGTATAATAGTCACCACTAATGTTATGATTATGAAAAATGATGATTCGATCAATGACATTTTCAAGTTCATCAATAAAATGAGAGGCGATTAAGATCGTTTCGTCAGTTAGAAGAGTGGCAACCATCATTTTCATAAAATCCATCCGCGAGAACATATCCTTCCCTAAAAATGGTTCATCTAGCAAAATATATTTTGCTCCCTTGGAAAACCCAGCGCATATTTCAAGCTTTGATTTTTGCCCCCTAGAAAAAGATTTTATTTTTTCATAGGGTTTTAAGTCAAAATAAGCTAGAAGCCTACTATATTTATCCATATCATATCTCGAAAAAAAGTCAGCCAAAAACGTTCCATATTCCATCGGAGTCATACCTGGAAAGTAGCTGCCCTCTTCCGTAATAAAGGCTACTTTTTCAAATTGATCTTCAATAGGTTTCCCTTCTACTAACACCTCACCAATATGACTATCTCCTAATTTAAGAATAGACTTAAGGAATGTTGTTTTCCCAGAACCGTTTGAACCCAATATGCCGACGATTTCACCACGTTGAATCGTTATTTGCTCGTCTCTTATGGAAATAATGTCATCATCATTATATCGTTTTCTACTATAATTCATCTGTATCAATCTGATCACCCCTTTTACAGATTATTTGAAAGAAATATGAACAAAATTTCGATGCTCATGGTAATCATAACCAACCCCACCAGCTGAAAATGGTGCCGTCTGGAACCTTATTAAATCATCATTCATATCTGTCACTATTTCCCCTTGATAAAGTAATTCGTTCCCTTCATACACATGGAGGAAAAATTGAATAGGACGACCAATGGAATAAATGAAATTTCTTTCATCTGTCATATCTTTTAATGTATTAGCTACGTATAGTTTGTTGTTTTTATAAAACATTTCAACTAACCTATGATTTTCGTCTAACTCTCCTTCAAAGGTGACATCCACCACATCGATGATCTCAAAGCCTTCACCATGAGCAAATTCTATATTCACTACTTTAAATTCATCACGCTTGTGAGAAAAACTTAACGTAATAATATTATCTGCTTCGTTTAAATAGGCGGTGTAAGGAAGACGAGTTTCCACATCAAGAAAGAAGTTATCTAGTATCGTGCCTCCAACCTCTTCACCATCTGTATGAAACTCTCGAATAACAAGATCATTTCCTTCTCTTTTAATAAGTGCAAGATGATCTCCAACACCCTGTAAGCCTAATACGTCTATAGTCTTAGAAGTAGAATCTCCATTTTGTTCCAAACTGTACGTAGCAATCACCCGCTGCTCTGTAAATCCATCTGTTCGACTAATTCTTTGACTCGGATCAACAAATTCAATCTCATAAATATGATTGTTCCCAACATAAGCAGAGGTCGTTGGAACCGTAAAATAAATTGACTCTCCTACCTGCGCTAATCCTAACCCTAATTCCACTTGGTTAACAGCACTGGAAGGATGGATATCCGTTTTCACATGACTCCAGCCTTGAGGCACATCACTTGTCTTCCGTCGATTTCGATAAATATCAAACTCTCCCTCTCCCAATATTTCATAATCCACTCCATCAAGGGTCGTCTCCATCCAACGAAACCAGCTTCTATTTGTTGGATCACTAATGGGGTAGGAATAAATTTTTGTATTTTTCGTTACTTTATTATTTTCAATAGTAAAATGCACCGTATGGTAAGCATCTCTTAGTTCCCCTTGAACAGTAATGTCATTCAGCACAGAACGATCTCCTTTATGATCCTTTAAATAAAACGTACTATGATCCTTTGAAACGTAAACGAACGTTAGTAGGCTAATCATGATGAATAAGCTTATAAAAAAGATAATAATAGCTATGTGTTTTTTTATTTTTTTCACTTTCCACACCTCCTTAAGTTCAAGCAATTGCACCACGCTTCACTATTTTCATTCCGTGCCAAATAAAGAAACTACTTAATATAAATAAAGAAACGCTAGTAATATACCAATTTGAATACCCATATAACGGACTACCCATTCGATCTGAGATAACGTAAAGAATGATCACAATTGCAGTAATAATAAGGAGAAATCCCCAATACTGTCTACTTCTTTCACATAATATGCCGTAGTACAGCCCGGTAGCTAGTGCAATAATGATACTCCATGTAGAAACAATGCCGTTTAACGTTAAAGGAAATAGAATTTGTAAGCTTTCAGAACGAATAAACGATAAAAACAAACCATTATTCATCCATGGTCCCTCTGTTACATTTGCTATTTTCCAAACGACCAATTCATATCCAATAAAAATAGTCATCAATTGCGTTGCAAATAATGGCATGATACATAGGAGAAAAGCTGTTAATTTACTAAAATAGACAGCCTCTCGTTTTATAGGTAAGGTTAAATATGTATAAATACTTTTACTTCCCCAATAGTGAGAATAGATTGTCAGTAAAAAATATACACAAAACAATAGGATTGAAAGGAGAAAAATCACGATTGCGCCAGATGCTACATAAGTGTTTTCAAAACGTTCTATCATTGAATGGGATGTAAAATTGTTCAATTCACGATTCAATAGTAAAAGCTGTGTTGCCATTGATGCAATACAAAGTAACAGTACTACTTTCAACATTTTAATGCTTTCAATGTTTACTAATCGATAAAACCCTTTCAATACGACACCTCCTTTGTATTAGTGTAGTAATACACTATGGGTAAAAAGTTAATTCTCTTCCCAATACTCACTAATAAGTTCAACAACCTTCTTAAAAGACAAATTAACATCTTTTGCAGAATGTATAAACTCCCTTACCAATTCACGAGTAAGCTCTTCTTCAATCCGCTTAAAAATATTCTCATCTATGTAAACGATACTTCCTTGATTTCCACTTGTGTGCACAAAACCTTCTTCCTCCATTACCTTAAATGCTTTCTGAACTGTATTTGGGTTTATTTGTAGTTGTGCAGCAATTTCCCTTCTAGAAGGAAGCTTATAACCATTCTCTACTTCTTTTAGTAATATTTTTCGTTTTACATACGATGCAATTTGAATGTAAACAGGATCTTTATTATTCAGCTTTAATTCAAAAAAGTTTAGCACACAAGTGTCACCTACCTTTCCTTCACGTGTATTATATCCATAATACACAATAGCAGTCAATAAAAAATCAGTAAGTACTTGTCTATATATAGACTGCTTCAGAAGTATTGACAGAGCTATTAAACTGATGACGGAAATTGGACTGCAGTGTACGAAAAGGATTCCGTTCATCCAAAAGGAATATGGAATGGAACACTTTATTGGAATGATGAGGCAGAGATAACGTTAACCTTTTTTCAGCATTATGTGAACGACAAACTTGTTACTGGAACATCCGACACTTCGTTGTTTCAAAAAACTACTGGGAAAAACTTTTCTTTTATTTCATTTGGAGAAAAAAGAGAAAAAGAAGATGAACTTTCAATCGTATTTGGATGGAAAGATAGTAGGAATGGAGAAGAACAAATAGAAGAAATTAAATTAGTAAGGCAATAACCTCATTTAAATACTTTTAAAAGGAATTTTTAATCAAGTAATTCATTCACGTATCATCATAAATTTAATCATCCATACATCGACAATGATCATCTTCTGTTGGTATCGTCATTGCACAGGAGGGACATAGCCAAGCTCCACAATACGTACAATCCAATCCATTATCAAAAAAATGAACAATAATTCCTTTAAGCTGGCCGCATTCCTTACACCAATCCATAGATAATACCTCCCTTCCATTACTTATAATATTCTTATGCAGGAATGGAAGGGAAATGTACATAAATGATTCAATGGTCTATCCCTTATATAAGTTATATGAAAAATATGTTTTTAAAAATTTTCTGATTCAACTGCTACTTGATATACATCTAAAATGGCATCTCGTTCTTTTGGGTCTGTTATTCCTACGAGATATTGCTCATCTTCATCATCTATGACACGCATTAACAATGTCTCCTCGTCACCAGTAATAAGTGCATAGGATTGTTGTTCCATATCAAATAATGCTTCCACTGCAAATTCTTTTTCATTTCCATTGTCGTCTCTAATGGTTATATGATCTTTTGGATCCTTGTCCATCTATCTCACCTCGAGTATATTATTCAGCCATATTATTCCCTATTCTTCTGGTTTTTATAAATTATTCCTGTGATAAGTATTACTCTTGATAAAGAGACGTTTAATTTGCTAAAATTTTTAAATAATAGCATATAAAAGTAAGATAGTCTATACTTAAAAGTATTACATGAAAATTATATTGAAAAGAAAGTGAGATAAAAATGAGTTATTTTAAACCCGATTTCTTATTTGAACATTTTACAGATATTACATTAACTTGGTTAAAAAATCATTCTATTACCCATATTTTTTCCGATCTCGATAGCACACTAGCTGGACATAACCAATTAGGTGATGAGCAATTTGAAAAATGGTTAAATGAATTAAATAACAGCAACATTCAATTAATTATTCTTTCTAACAATAGTCAAGGTCGTGTAGATCGCTTTATTAAATCGTACAATATGAAAGGGTATGGTATGGCAAATAAGCCAGGAACAGGAAAAGTCAAAAAAATTATGGCTGAAGTAGGAGCAACCGCAGATAAAAGCCTGTTTTTAGGTGATCAAATATTTACTGATATTTGGTGTGGAAAGCGTTTAGGTATGAAAACTGTATTAGTTCATCCTGTTGAACCAGAACGTGAACCATGGAATATTACGTTGAAGCGTAAGATGGAATCTATCGTTCGAAGGCAATGGTAAATGAAAATGTAAAATAGTCTTTACCCATGAAAATGGTGTAAAGACTATTTTAATTTAACCTGATAAAGATGTCTATTCTCCACCAATGTCAATATTATTATCACTGTCATGACTACTTTTATTATAATAAATTAAATGTTTTTCTACTTCGATATCTGGAGCATCTGGATTTTCCTTCATTCCTTTTTTCTGTTCGGCAAATTTACTAAATGTATATTGCTCTGTAAACGGTGCTCTAAAACGAGAACTGAGAAAGACCAGCATGGATAATCCAGTAATAAAAACAAATAATTTGACGATAAACACCTCAAATCTATAAATTTGTTTTTCAGTATTATTCTATTAAATAAAAATTAGAAATATGCCCCTCATCTGAGTCAATTTCATCATTCACTATTTCATTCTAACACGAACATTTATACCAAAAAATGAAATTCATTCAACTAAATAGTGTTTAAACTTGTATTTCTAACGTGTTTTTTGCTGATTAGTCAGTATCCAATTCTTCTAAGGCCTCTTTTAATGCTATTAATTCTTCTTTTGTTAAGGTAATGCCCTTCCCCATTTTTTCATGGTCTGGTGACCAATCACGAATATCATATTTTGCAGGACGATCGTTCCAACTAATGAGATTCAACTCTTTATTCCAACCTTTAGGTGATTCTGAAATCTTTGCAATTGTCTTTACAATATTAAATTTCAATTCTGCCATTTCTAACATCTCCTTTCGTCTATAGAAATCATTTACTTTCTTTTAATTTCTTCATACTTTTGAAACCATTCAGGAAAAATTTTTCCGAATTGTACTGGCTTAAATGTATTTTTATCAACAACAATATGTGTAGTCGTTCCCTCTGCACAAACATCATTTTTTCCATTTATGATTTGAAAACCATAGATTGTCTTCATTCGCTTACTTTCTTCCACCCATGTTTTCACAGTAGCATGATCCCCATATCGGATCGCTTTTTTATAGGTGATTTCCAAATGATAAACAGGTGCATAATATCCTGACTTTTCCATATCAAGATAATTATACCCAACATCTTCAATTAATTGCTGTCGTCCTAATTCTAATCATTTCACATAATTCCCATGATAGATTACTCCCATCATATCAGTATCAGCATATGTTAATTGTATTTCTTTCGTTGCTATGTACACGCTATCCGTCACCCTTTTTTATCTTCTTCTCTTACTTTAATATCATAAACATACTTGTTCACTTACTTCAACACTTTCAACTATTTTTCCTTATATTGTTACAACTCTATTTCCACTTAATAAAATTTTTATTAAATATATAATAGCTCAGCCTTTTCAGAGTCATGAGAATATCGTACAATATAGAACAGAGAAGAAAGAGGTGACCTTATGCCTAGCGATTGGTTTATGTGGATCATTTTCCTATGGTCAATATTTTTAGCTGTAATCATTGGTATCGGTGGTTATTTTATGTTTCGGAAATTTTTAAAAAAAATGCCTAAAGAAGATGGAAAATCTATTTTAGACTGGCAAGAATATTATATTAATGAAACACTTCATTTATGGACTGATGAAAAGAAAGCCTTTTTGAATGAATTAGTAGAACCTGTTCCAGAGTTATTTCGAGATGTGGCAAAAGGAAAAATTGCAGGGAAAATAGGGGAATTAGCATTAGAGGAAAAAGCAGAAAAAATGACTGATGATCTGATCATAAAAGGTTACATACTTGCTACCCCAAAAAGAGACCATAAATTCTTAATAAAAAAATTAAATGAAAAAGAGATTGATATAAAGAAATACGAAGCTTATTTTTAATGGTAACTAGTTATAGCTAAAAAATGACCACCAAATTTAATGAATATTTGATGGTCATTTTTTAATTTGTCTACCCTAAAAATAGACTGGTTCAGTAGTGGAAGGCAGCGACTCCAGTGGGATCAGCGCGAGGCGAAAATCCTCTACCACTTACTACCGAGTAAGTGGTAGGAAGGTGAGGCCGTGCCCCACGGTAAAGAAGACACTGTGAAGCATGAACAGATGTCGCACTTATGCCTGTGGTGAAAGCGCCTGCCTGAAACAGATGAACCAACTTAATGAGTATTTTCATCCTGCATGGTGCAAGTTTTCACTTGTATTTGAGTCAAAATAAGCGATGGTTCAGGAGTGAATGCGGTGACTCCAGCTACAAGTATTCACTTCACGAATACAGTATGAGTTGTCTCGATGAAAATAACACAAGAAGTATGTCACCGATTTTCCTTCCATAACACCTAAGGGAGTGAGGTTTCTGTTGCTTTGGATATAGGTTTATTCTTAGATTCAATAGAATGATCTCGGTTTAACTCTTTCTCTACTCGTTTAAATTTCACTAACATAGCAATTCGCCAAGGGAGAATCATACCAAAGGCAAGTACATAGAACATACCTGCTAACACTTCATACTCAAAATGAATCCCTAAAATTGTTTTAAAAATGATACGAATAGCTAAAAGCCCTAGCAATATGAAAGGAAATGCTTTTGAACGCTTCATATATATTTTATTATCACGAATTTCAAAAGAAGATAATTTAATTAATATAATAGAAAAGATTACCCCTACTGTAAAAGCTTCTATTAATTCCAATGGTGTTGGTCTTGTTGGAGGATAAAGAAACATTAAGAATCCAGTAGACATAGCTAAAGGTGGTATAATAATTTTTTTAACATTTGCTGGTCGTTTCATGGCTTTTGCACGAACAAATAAGGCGAAAAGTGCCATCATAACAGCAAAGATGGATAGGACAATCCCTGTCATAGGAAGTACTCCTTTACTAAGTTATTCCGAGATAATTATACCACATAGATTCTTTCTAAAGTAAAACTAATCCTTTTCTAAACTGTAAATGGTGAAACCAAATAGGTAGCTACTATTGCTCCTACTACTATAAATAGTGATCTAGCGAATCTTTTTTTCTGTGATACTAGCACTAATGCTCCTATAAGTATTATAAAATACAACCAGGCTTTATACATATTTACAGGATGATAAAGAGTGTCATTTATTTCATAACCTATTTGAAATGGTGTCGCTACTCCATATTCTTGCATGAATAATACATAAAAAAATAAGGTGGCTATCAATCCAACAAAGATACTATCTAATGCCTCATACGACCATTTATTTCGAAAGTAGTGTATCAAGAAAAAAATGGCTCCACCAATTATTGCTACATGGATTGCAAAGGGACCACCCATAAAATATATAATATTACTGGGTGTCTTTAATAAACTTGGTTCAATGAAAAATGGCCAAAACTTATAAATAAGAACAGCAATAATCATAGCAACTATTATCTTGTCACATATTTCATTGTATTTATGAACTTTGGCTTTTTTCATAAACATATACATTACACCGTAACCTAAAATAATTGCAATGACCAAGGATAGAAGCTGTGAAGATAGTGTAAATGGCCCGAAGGAAAAAGAACGTAACGGATCTAACATTATTCAATCCCTCCTTCTAGTTGCTGAATCCATTTGCTTACTTCAAATGATGTAATTGCTCCTACTTTTCGATTTAATATATAGCCGTCAGAATCGATTAAAAATGTTGCTGGAATTGGAGGAACGTAATAATTTGCTGAAACGATTCCCTCCTCATCTAATACGATTGGAAAATGAATGTTATTCTCTTCAATAAAAGCTGTAGCATTAGAAATGGAGTCTTGTTTTGTTACATTTATTCCAATAAACCGAATGTCATTTCCATAGTGCACATATGCCTCTTCTAATGATTTCATAGATGCAGCACAAAATGGACACCAAGAAGTCCAAAAATAAACAATCGTTCCTTTACTATTTTCATCATTACGAGAAAGATGCATTTTCTTTTCTTCATTTGTTAAGCTAGCTAATGAAAAATCAGGTGCCCTATAGCCAGGTTGTGGTAATGTGGCAACACCATAATAGCCTTGATCAAATTGCTTTTGTTGCTGCTCCATCCATAGAAAGATTCCGACAGTTATCATTATTGAAATAAATAAAATTCTTTTCAAAATAATCATCATTAGTCCTTCCCATAGCAATGGTTTCATCTTCTTTTATCATTACTTTTGACCTTAATATTATCAAAATAAGAGAAATCAGAAAACACATGGCTTAAAGATTGCCATGTGTTTAAGTGTCTTGTCTCTTCCTCTTCTATTAATGCTCTGTTATATAAGCTTCAAGATAACTTGAAGGTTATTTGTGAAGCATTTCCTCGTCGCTAGAGTCGTCACCCTTCACTGCTGAACCGATACTTATTTTCGGGGTAGACTGTATCCATTTGAATAGATACTAATTATACAGCGTCAAAGCCTTGCTCTTCAATTTCTTCTTTCAATTGTTCTACAGTAACGGCACTTTCATCATATTCAACAGAAACATTTTTAGCATCTAAATTAACTTCAGCGGCAGATACTCCAGCTAACTTTGTTAAAGCTCCTTCTACGGAAGACTTACAATGACCACATGTCATACCTTCGACTTTAATAACCTCTTTTTTCATAATTTACACTCTCCTTCATTATACTTTACATTTTAGGAATAATTTTTATATGAGTTATTTTGAAAATTGTTGAATGACCTTCATTAACTCATTTATAGCCTCGTCACCGTCACCATTAGCAACAGCGTGAGACACGCAACCACGAGTATGATCTTCTAATAAGTGGTACCCAACCTTTTTTAATGCAGCATTAATAGCAGATAATTGTACTAAAACATCAACACAATACCGATCATCTTCAATCATCCGTTGAATTCCTCGTACTTGTCCTTCTACTCTTCTTAACCGCTGTATAAGTTCTTTCTTTTCTTCCTCTGATCTCATTGCAGCGGGCTTTTTATTTACACTTAATGGTATATTTAACTCTTTCTCCACTCATGATCACCTCATCTCTTATACCATACCCCTGATAAGTATCTCTTGTCAATTCCCATCACTAATATTCCCTTAATCATAAAACTTTCAAGATAAAAGAAGATAGCTATTCCCCATTTATTTATCTTCAAGATGTTTTTTTACGAGTAATAGATGGTCCTTTTCTTCTTTTTTCAACATGTTTACTAATAATCTTTTCAAGATTTTCGTTCGTAAGGTAGTTGCTTGTACAGATCCTATGAAAGTAACGAAAGTTTTCGCTTTTTCTACTGCTTCAAGCTTATAGTAATAATATATTTTCAATCCATTAGCATCACTTACGATTCCTACCTTACTATTCTTTTCATACTCAACTAACTCTAACTGTGATCCTACTCTTCGATTAGATAATTGTCTTATTTCTTCATAATTAGATCCAACACCATTCATATCTTCTGTTAATTTTTTTACTTCCACAACATTTGTATACATATCAATTCTATTTGTTGGATCAGATAAAAAATTAAAGACTCTTCTAATTGGTAAATTAATGGTCATTTCTTCTTTTAATTCAGCCATAGTATCCTCCTATCTAATTATTCCACTGTGATTTCTTCCAATTTTTCTGCTCCTTGCTGTAAAAGATACATTTTATGATACAGCCCTTGTTGCTGTAATAATTCCTGATGAGTACCTCGTTCTACGATTTCCCCTTGATGGAGGACAAGGATTTGATCTGCATCTTTAATTGTAGATAAACGATGCGCTATTGCGATTGTAGTCCTACCACGGCGCATTTTCTCTAATGCTGCTTGAATTTCCGTTTCTGTTTCCGTGTCTACATTGGCAGTAGCTTCATCTAAAATAAGGATTTTGGGATTCTTTGCCATCGTCCTAGCAAAGGATAAAAGTTGCCTTTGACCACTTGAAAACGTAGAACCTCTTTCCCCTACAGGGGTTTCATACCCTTTAGGAAGTCGATTTATAAAGGGATGTGCATGTACAAATTTTGCTGCTTCCACTATATCATTATCAGATATACGTTTGTCAAAAAGACGAATATTATGCTTAATATCACCAACGAATAAAAAAGGATCTTGAAGAACTAACCCCATTTTTTCACGAAGCTCTTGATCTTCGTACTCCTTGATGTTTACACCATCAAGTAATATATCTCCTTGTTTTATCTTATAAAATCTCATGAGAAGATTAATAATTGAGCTTTTCCCACTTCCAGTATGTCCAACGAGAGCTAATGTTTCTCCTTCCTTCACTGTAAAGGTAATATTCTTTAACACATTTTGCTTTCCGTCATAAGAAAAGGTAACATCTTTAAACTCTATTTCACCATTCCCTATCTTCGGTTCACTTTCCCCTTCTTTTATTGGAGCAATTTCATCATGATCCATTAGCCTAAATACACGACCAGCAGAGATCATTGCCTGTTGAAATATAGAGAGACGCTGCATCATTTGATTTACCGGTTCAAAGAAACGATCTAAATAATTGACAAAAGCGTACAAAACCCCGATTTCAACAGGACTATTTAGAGAGGTAATGCCAAAAAAACTTAGAACGAGAACTAATGCCATAATAGAAATAAAATCTACTGCAGGTCGTAAAAGAAGGCCATCTAACTTGATACTCTTAAACCACGCTTCATGGTGCTCTTGATTCGTCTTTTGGAAATCTCGATTCATTCGTCGTTCTTGTCGAAAAACTTGAATGATTGTCATACCTTGAATGGATTCATTTAAACGGGCATTAAGTTGACTAAGCTTTTCACTCATTTCTGCATAATACTTTGAACTAAAATGGCGATATAATTGCATGATCACTAAAATCATTGGGAGAATAATTAAACAGAACAAGGCTAATTGAACGTTTAGTGCAAACATAGCAACAAAGATACCGATTAAAAATACTATGTTTTGAATAAACACAGCCATAACACTTACATAGAGCTCTTTAACTTGCTCTGTGTCATTCGTAATTCTCGATACAAGTCCACCTGTAGGAAATTGATCAAAAAAGGACATTCCTAATCGTTCTACTTTACTAAAAACATCAATTCGAAGCTGCTGAATGATTTTTAAAGCAATTTTTTGAAAGGAAAGTAGCTGTGCATAATTCATTACAGCTGCTAGAATGTATAGCATAATATATGTTACTCCAAGGAACAAAAGTGGCTGTAAATCAAATATTCGTGGGGTCAAATAATCATCAATAAATACTTTAATAATAATTGGCCCTAAAATTTGTGCACTTGTTCCTCCAATTAGTAAAAGAAATGCAATCACTAACCATTTCCAATGTGGTTTTGCATAGGATAATAGTCTACTAAACACAGTCTTTTGAGGTAAAGGAATGAGTAAATGTTTATGTCGTTCAATCATGACGACATCCCCCCTCTTTCTACTAAGGACTCCAACTGTTGATGTTCATACATTTGTTTATACCAACCCTTTTGTCCCATTAATGCTTGATGATCCCCACGTTCCATTATTTCCCCTTGGTCCAATACGATAATTAAATCTGCGTGTTTAATAGCACTTAAACGATGTGCTGTAATTAAAGTGGTTTTTCCTCTCCGAATACGTCGCAATGATTGGAGAATCTGTTCTTCTGTTTTAGCATCTACAGCAGATAACGAGTCATCTAGAATAAGTACTTCTGGGTTAGCTAAAATAGCCCTTGCAATAGAGATACGCTGTTTTTGCCCTCCTGATAAGGTAACTCCCCGTTCCCCAACAATTGTTTCATATCCTTCATCAAAACGACTAATGTCTTCATGAATAGCAGCCAGCTTTGCAGCCTCAATGATTTCGCTATAGGAAGCATCCGGCTTTGCGAAGGCAATATTATCTGCAATGGTTGCGGAAAATAAAAAGTGATCCTGTGGTACATACCCAATAGAAGAACGTAAAGCATCTATTGTATAGTCATCAAGCGGTCTACCAGCAAACAACACATTTCCATTCTTTATATCAAAATCTCTCAAAAGCGATTTTATCAATGTTGTTTTCCCACTACCAGTACGGCCTGCAATACCTAAGGTTTCCCCTCGGTGAAGGTGAAAATAAATATCCTTTAAGGTTGCATCTTCCCCTTCTTTATAGGTGAATTCATTTATTTGAAACTGTAAATCCCCCTCTGGTACTACTGTTATTGCATTTTTTTTATCAACAATATCTTGTTCTACTTTTAATAGATTCGAAACACGATCGTAAGAAGCACGGCCACGTTCAACGATATTAAATAACCAACCGAAGGCTAACATTGGCCAAATGAGTAAGCCTAAATATACGGTAAAGCTTGTTAGCTGTCCGATGGTCAATTCGTCTAAAACCACATACCTAGCACCGAATACGATAGATAGAAAGAACGAAAACCCTACGATAATGGAGATTGTTGGATCAAATAACGCATCTACCTTTGCTACCTGCACATTTTTTTCAACAACATGATCGGACTCTTTTTTAAATGAAGCAACCTCTTCCTCTTCATAGCCAAATGTTTTTGTTACACGAATACCAGACATGCTTTCCTGTACTTTATCATTTAAGGAAGAAAAGGCTCCCTGCGCTTTCGAAAATCGTTTATGTAGCATCGTTCCGTATTTGTTTACTGCTAACGCCATAAATGGCATTGGAATTAACGCAATGAGAGTAAGCTCCCAACTAATGGTTAATGCCATTGTAATAATAACAAAACCACCCATTGTAATGGAGTCTATGAGTGTAAGGACCCCCACTCCGGCGGTCTGCTCTACAGCTCGTATATCATTTGTGGAATGTGCCATTAAATCTCCTGTTCGCCTCTTCTGAAAAAAAGATTGTGACATTTTTGAAAAATGTTCAAATAGTTCATTTCGAAGTAATCTTGCTAATCTTATAGCTGGTCCAAAAATTAAAATTCTCCATATGTACCTTAAAACATACACAACAATTGCTAGAATAAACAAAATGAACATCAATCGAAATAATATTCCTTCTGTAAGAGTTCCATTATCAATGTGGTCTACAATCACGCCAACAATATATGGTGGAAATAATGATAATAAAGAAACGAGAGCCAATACTAGAATTCCTCCACCGTAGTTCCACTTTTCTAATTTAAAATACCACATTAAATCCTTGAAAACACGCATCCGTTGCACCTCATTTCTCTATGTTTGTTACCGTCTAATGATGTCTTACTAAAGATATCTTTTTATATGCGATTCTATCCCTTGTAAAGCTTCAGCATCAGTTAATTTTGATATATTAATTGTGCAATAGTCAGATGAATGATAATCTCGCATTTTGAAATCGTATTTCGGATCATAATAGTTAGATAACAAAGAAGTAAAAGCTTCCTTGTAGTCTTTCTTACTAAAGGAATCATCAATTACTAGTTGCGCATCCTTCGAAAGTCTTTTTCTGATACATGCATAAGCTTCAATGATTTCTTCATGGTACATAGTTGGTTTATATTCTTTTTCTATACGTTCTACTCTTTTTTCCATACAATCTACTATTTCAATTACCTGTCCCATTTCCTTTCTCTTTATTAAAAAGGGAGGAACAATAATTTTTCCTATTCGCTTACTTTCTGCCTCTATTATAATAGTCTTTGACTCTACATTCGGATTTAATGCATGAACCAGCTCATATTCGAATTGCTTCTGTGATTGATTAGGTAAACCTATATGTCCAAAGATAGAACCTCGATGATTTGCAAATCCCTCTAAATCAATAACAGGATAATTCTTTTCCTTTAACCTTCTTAACCACTCTGTTTTTCCAGTGCCTGTATTTCCGGCTATAACTATACAGTTCCAATCAACAGTAGAAAAATATTCTAGCTTTTTTCGAACATCCTCTCTGATAGAACGAATTCCTCCAGTGAGCTGAAAAGCATTTATTCCCATCGTTCGCATCATGGAAACAAATGCTCTGCTTCGCATTCCACCACGGGCGCACATTACAACTGGGTGTTTCCCATTGTATCTCTCTTCTAGTTCGATCCACGAGTCATAAAGCTGTGGTAGCTTATTAGCGTAATAAAATAAACCTCTTTTTTTGGCTGCACCTGGACTTACCTGTTTATATATCGTTCCAATTTCTTTTCTTTCTTCATTTGAAAAAAGTGGAACATTAATGGAATTTGGAATATGAAACTCTTCAAATTCTTCTGGGGATCTTACATCAATGACATACATGCTGTTTTTATTTAATTTCGAATATTCAATTTGGGGATGAAAGGTGTTTTCTGTCATATATATTACCTACTTTTAATTAAGAGTTATTCGATATTAAAAAACACCCCTTAAAGGAGTGTTCCTTTTACTTCGTATTATTTTGCATCGCTTTCATCATTTGGTTGATCTTCTTTTGGGATGGATTCATACCCATTTGCATCATCATAATGCGAAGCATTTTTTCATTAATTGGTGGATTCTTCTTCATATAATTCATCATATACTGTCTAGCAATGAAGAAGCCTAGTGCAACCCCTGCTAACAGAGCAATGACACCGACTAAAATATTTACCCACATTTTCCGGTGACCCTCCTTCTTGGTGTTCTCCATAAGTTCATCCATGTAATAACCTTATCCATTATAACCCATAGTCTCGTACAATTAAAGAGCTTGTACAAAAAAACTCGAAATATGACTACAAGTGGTGAACGAATTCTAAAGTTCTTATTGGTTTTAGCCATCCGTAGCGTTTTTCATCAAATTCCATAGCAATAAAATAAGAATGATAAAACCGTAATATTTCAAAAAAACACGCTTCTGCATCATAGGTACCCTCAGAAAATAACGTTATTTTCTTTTCCTCTAAATAAAGTCCAGCTTGACTAGTTTTCCCAGGCATGCGAACAAAGTACTTATTATGGTCCATTGAAAAGCCTGGTGTTTTACTTAGCTTGTTGATAATGATATTGTGTAATTTATTCGTGTTTATATGATTAATAATATAGTCAATTTGTTTATCAGTAACGTCTTTTAATCTTCCCTTTGCATAACGGTTCTCTTTAAATAAATGAAAGATTTTATCCTCTTGTCCAAAGTATTCATTTGCAATTTCGTCTCGGATGATATAAATGTCATATTCTCGCATTATGATCAACCTCCAAGGATTTTCCTACTTCCTTTTATTCTATCTAATAATTAGTAGAAAGTTTGTCATTCCTTGTAGGATAAACTTGACTTATTATGTCGTATTATAATTAGGTATGGCAATTATATGATAGTCTTTCTGATGTTCTTTGCGTCGGGACAACTTGCAGTTTATTTGTGAAGCATATTCTCGTTGTTGGAGTCGCTGCCTTCCACTACTGAATTAATCTTATTTTCAAGGTATACCTTGATGCAAGTATAAAATTTGCACCATGGGGGATGAAAATAACTATTTTTGTCTATACTTCGTTCAACTTTTATCCCGCGTATTTTCAGGGTAGACGAAAGAAAGAGTCGGCCAAAGTTCCCGGAGTAGGAAAAACAACATTTACCGGAATATAGGAGGTCGCCAATGAACCTGCAAAAGGGAAAAAGCAGATTTGCAGGCATATAGAGAGCCGCCAATGAACCTGCAAACCAACAATGCGCAGGATCTCGATCGTTCATCCGTCTTCTTACCTATCACATATCATGAATTTTTAGAATTTCCAGTTGTGGTGCACACTTTATTATCTACCTATGTATAGTGTTGCTCTATAGCTTCATCCGTCGAGACAACGGGTAGTGGATTTGAAGTTTCGTCGATTGAGTCGCTGCCTTTCACTCCAGAATCAATTCTTATTTTCAGGGTAGACAAATATTAAAAAGACTGCCTTTAAATTACTAAAGACAGTCTTCCTCAATTATTATTTTTTCTATTGTTAATATTGGAAACAATTACTGCTCTAAAAGCTGTTTAAATTGCGCTACAACATTTTCAACAGTAAAACCATATTCCTTAACTATTTTATCACCTTTACCAGATGCTCCAAATCCATTGATAGCTAATACAGATCCTTGGTCACCTGTGTATCGTTCCCAACCTAGGTTTGTAGCCATTTCAATTCCTAAACGAACCTTTAAGTTTGGAGGTAGTACTGCATCCTTATATTCCTTGGACTGCTTTTCAAAACGATCCCAGCTTGGCATACTTACGACAGAGACATAGATGCCTTCTTTTTCTAATGCTTTTTGCGCTTCAACTGCTAATGAAACTTCAGACCCTGTTGCTAAAAGAAGTCCGTTTGCATCTCCATTTGCTGCTGAAACGACATATGCACCTTTTTTAACCCCTTCATACGCTGCTTCTTTTGTACCTTCAAGCGTTGGTAATCCTTGTCGAGTGAGGACAAGTGCTGTTGGTTCGTCTGTACTTTCTAAAGCTACTTTCCATGCTGCAACAGTTTCATTACCATCACATGGTCGAATTACAGAAATACCTGGCATAGCTCTTAATGCAGGAAGTTGTTCTACAGGTTCATGTGTAGGACCGTCCTCTCCCACTGCAATACTATCATGTGTAAACACATACGTTACTGGTACACCCATAAGTGCCGATAAACGAACCGCTGGACGTAAGTAGTCAGAGAACACAAAGAATGTAGATGCATAAGGTTTTACTCCACCATGTAAAGCCATGCCATTTGCTGCACATGCCATAGCAAATTCTCTTACACCAAACCAAATATTACGCCCTGCATAATTATTTCTAGAAAAGTCTTCCTCATTCTTTAACATTGTTTTATTGGAAGAAGCAAGGTCTGCCGATCCACCAAACATATAAGGAATATTTTTAGCAAATGCATTTTGTGCTTGTCCCGCTGATTCACGAGTTGCTAATTTATCCCCAACTTCATAAACTGGTAAGTCTTCATCCCACCCTTGTGGAAGCTCACCATTCATGGCTGTTACTAATTGATTTCCTAGCTCTGGGTATTCTTTCTTATAGCTATCAACCAAATCATTCCATTCCTGTTCTTTACGTGAACCCTCTGCAGCTAGTTCTTTGTAATGTTCTCTTACTTCTGCAGGAACATGGAAATCTTCTTCAAATGTCCACTTATAAGCTTCCTTCGTCATTTTTGCTTCTTCTGCTCCAAGTGGTGCACCGTGAGAAGCATTAGAACCACTCTTATTTGGAGATCCATAGCCTATAACCGTTTTCACTTCTATTAAGGTTGGACGTTCATCGTTCTGTGCTGATTCAATTGCTTTTGCAATATCCTCTAGATCATTCCCATCTTCTACACGAATTACTTGCCATCCATACGCATTAAAACGATCTTCCACGCTTTCTGAAAAAGACTGGTGTAAATCTCCATCAAGTGAAATATCATTTGAATCATAAAGAACAACAAGACGACCGAGCTTTAAATGTCCAGCTAATGAAGCAGCCTCAGCTGAAACACCTTCCATTAAATCTCCATCTCCACAAATGCTATATGTAAAATGGTCTACAACATTATATCCTTCTTTATTATAAGTAGCAGCTAAATGTCGTTCAGCCATTGCCATACCAACAGCCATTGCAATTCCTTGTCCTAGTGGACCTGTTGTTGCTTCTACACCTGGTGTATGCTTGTATTCTGGGTGTCCTGGTGTTTTACTTCCCCACTGTCTAAATTCTTTCAAATCATCTAGTGATACGTCGTAACCATGAAGATGTAATAAACTATATAAGAGCATCGATCCATGTCCTGCTGAAAGAACAAAGCGATCACGGTTAAACCATTGTGGGTTATTTGGGTTGTGGTTCATATACTTTGAGAATAATGTATATGCCATCGGTGCTGCCCCCATTGGCATTCCTGGGTGTCCTGAATTAGCTTTTTCAATACTATCAATAGATAAGGTACGTATTGTACCTATAGATAAAGCTTCAATTTTATCTACCATAAAATTAACATTCCTTTCTCTTCGTATGTTGACAATTTCTTTTTACATCATATACTTTCTTTCTATTTAAAACAACACTATTTAACGTATTTTCCTCTAATGTTACTATCGTTTTAACTATATTCTAACAATTTCCTTCAAAAAATATTTTGATTTAAAAAAGAAATGAATTCATTTAGGGTTGACCTACATACAAATAAAAACTTGCACCATGAGGGATGAAAATAATTTTAATCCAATTGGAATGAGTGGAACGACCGAGGAGGCTTGGCAGGTCGTCTGCGGTAAAGAAGACACTGTGATTGCGAACGAAAGTGAAGCAGAGCAGATGTCGCACTTATACCCTTGCGGTGAAAGCGAAGTGGTGTGGAACGAATGTTTAACATAACCTTTATTTGTTAATACTGCTAAGTTCGATAACACTTATTTTCAGGGTAGACCTCCTATGCAAGTGATTATTTTGCAGGAGGATGAAAATATTCTTTCTAAGATGAGTTCATCCGATACCGGTGAACACTTTAACCAGTGGTATAAGTACGACATCCGTCAATTTTTCATGGTGTCTTCTTCACCACACATTGTTAGGGTAATATAAATATAAAAAGATCCCATGATAAATTTACGTCTCATAGGATCCTAATTGTTACTCAATGAAAGGAATCTTTCTTCTTTTCTTCTTTTAGCTTTTCAGGAGTTACATCATTTCCTTTTTCATCCACTACCTTCACTGATTTCAACTGGTTTTTAAATGATTTTCGAACATTTTTTAAATATGCCTCTCGTAATTCTTTCTGTTCCTTTTGTTCTTTAAGCGTCAAGCCTTCTTTTTTAGATTTAGCTGCTAATTCATTTATTCGTTGAAGCTTTTCATTGCTTAACACGACAGTCCCTCCATTACTTTCCTAACATATTAAACATCGTACAAAAGTATTGTCTCTGTTTCAAGTGAAAAATAATAATCATCGTAGTTGTTCACTAATTATTTGAAGCAAAAGTGTGTAACTGTATTGGTACATCTATTTTTTGACCAGGATATATCTTTCCATTTTCAATGTTATTTTCCATGCTAATCCACTCTACTAATTGTTCAATTGGTAATTCATCATCCATTCTATTTTTTGATGCAATGCTCCATATAGAGTCTCCTTCAGAGACAGTCCATTCCGTTGTTATGTAATTTGTTTCTTCCGATGAAGAATCAGCGGAGCTAATTGTAGTCCAACAAAAAAGAGCAATCGATAATATAAGAATACCAACGGAGGCATCAATTTTTCCCATAATACATTTTCCTATTTTCATATATATCACCTCAAGTAGAATGTTTGTTCGTATTCATTCTACCAAGAACACTAGTTCGTGTCAACAATAAAAATAGAACGAACGTTTGTATTCGAAGTACCTACATGGTATAATGTTCCTGTAATTAATTGTTTGTTATTAAAATACATAACGATTTTTAAATAAAGATACTATAGAATGGGGTGTAAATATGACAAATCTCTCAAAACGACAGCAAGATATATTAGATTTCATAAAAGATGAAGTGAAAGTAAAAGGGTATCCACCTTCTGTAAGGGAAATTGGTGAAGCTGTAGGATTAGCATCAAGTTCTACAGTACATGGACATTTATCAAGGCTTGAAAAAAAAGGCCTCATTCGTCGTGACCCTACGAAACCTAGGGCAATTGAAATTATGGGAATGAATGAAGATCGTGTGTCTGAAACCCCATCTATTTATGTACCTGTTATCGGAAAAGTTACAGCTGGACAACCTATAACTGCCATTGAAAATGTGGAGGATTATCTCCCCCTTCCAGCAAGTTTTGTACACGATGAGAATTCATTCATTTTGGAAATTCAAGGGGATTCCATGATTGAAGCGGGAATTTTTGACGGTGATTATGTGGTCGTGCGCCAACAACAAAGTGCCAATAACGGAGACATTGTTGTTGCCATGACAGAAGAGGAAGAAGCAACAGTTAAACGTTTCTTTAAAGAGAGGGATTATATTCGACTTCAACCAGAGAATGCATCATTAGAACCCATCCTCTTAACAAACGTTCATATTTTAGGAAAAGTTATCGGTGTATTTAGATCCATCATCTAAATTTTATTGTCATACTAGTTCTACAAAAAAACGTCTGGATATTCTAGACGTTTTTTTTTATTTTCCAACCTCAAAATTACTATCTTATTAAACCTTATAAAAAGCCTGCTC
Organism: Evansella sp. AB-P1; assembly: GCF_029688925.1. Lineage (GTDB taxonomy): Bacteria > Bacillota > Bacilli > Bacillales > Salisediminibacteriaceae > Evansella. Next base: position 64,598 of record NZ_JARUKY010000016.1, on the reverse strand, counting down.
TCTTAATTATTTTTCACTTCTTTTATATAAAGCTTCCATGTACTTCCCTATTTCTATTAAAAAAGCTTCTTCTTCTGGTGTCAAAATGGTAGGGAACTGAAAATCCATCACCTCTGTTTCCATTAATTCTTGTGCTTTTTCTAGTTGGTCAGCTAGTTCTTCTTTATTTTCAACATGTTTTGTAGCCAACTCTGTCAATTTAATAAGAACCTCAAAAGCTTCAGGGGAATTGGGAGAAACACCGTCCTGTATTACCTTTTTCAATGACGATAACCAATCTAACATTTCCATATCCATTTGTTGCCGTTGCTCTTTTGAAAGATTAAAGAATTCATTAGCGATTTCTTCTGACAAATATTCTTTCGCCCATTCCTTTTGCTCTTCTTCATGTTCCAAATGGAAAAGCAATGATGTTATAACAGTCCAAGTTACTGGCTTCCCTTCTTCGATAATGAGTTGTACACGTTCAACCGCCTCTATAGCTTTATTCAGTTCGTTTCTTTTTTCACACAAGAGTTTATGTTGCATCGGTAAGGAATTTGTCAGTTGCTCAAAAGCATTTGAATCATCCATTATTATACGTTTGATTTCTTGTAATGAGTAACCTAAAAACTTCATTGACTGTATTAGTTGCAATTTCGTCAGTTCTTCTAAACCATACAACCTATGACCAGAACTATTTTGTTTATTAGGAATCAGTAAACCAATTTCTTCATAAAAACGTAACGTTCTTACTGTAATTCTTGCTCGTTTCCCAAATTAACTAATAGTAAAAGCAGGTTCTTTATTTTCCATATTCATCCCTCTTCATCATTATAATTTTAGATTAGCATATGACGTAACGGAAGGAGCAAGGTAGAATTAAAGTCAACAGTCAAAATAAATACTTTGTCAGATATCTTTGTTTTTGGGAGTGATTGGTGACAGGTGTGAGAAGGATTGGCAGAATAAACAGATGTAAAGATTAGATATATATATTTCATACGGAATGGGTTTGAAAAATGATAAACAAAAAACACATGTGATTCCTACTATGTTAGAAATCGCATGTGTTTTTATTTAAAAGGGGATTCAACATGTTAGATTTTCATTAGGTATAAGGAATTGTTGTACTAGCCTTATTCTTTAAAACCATTCCTTAATTTTTCATAAAGATAAACTAAACGATCCTCTAATTGATCCTTTTCTTCATCAACTACTGCATTTGATTTTTCATACCAATTCAACATCATCGTTAATCCATCTGACAATGTCATGTCCATCTTTAGTTGTGGACAGTCTCTTTTTATCTTTCCATTATCATAAATTCCAGCATACATTTTTTCATAATAGATATGTCCAAATAAGTTCGGATCGTATGAAAAAAGAATCTCAGATGGTATGTGAACGATTTTTGCCTCTACACCTAATAGCTTACCAAATTCTAAATAGAGGTCGTCCCACATACGTCTTTCTTCGCTTGTTATATGGTACGATTTCCCATAAGTGTTTTTGTTTCCAAGCACTGCTTCATAGCCCTTTGCTAAGTCAGGAGCAAAGGTAAAGCTCATGGGTCCGGTACCGTCCCCAAACATCACTAATGGCTTTCCCTTTTTTATTCTGTCTATGATGTTATAGTTTTGTCTTAATATCCCTAGATTCTTTCCCCTTTCACCGTAAGTTAAAGAAGGACGAATGATCGTAATGGGTATATCCTCTTCTTCTATCATTTTATTAGCATATCTTTCTACTTCTGCTTTATGAAAAGCATACGGAAAATCTTTGTTGTATGTTAGCGCTTCTTGACCTTCTTGAATCGGTAAGCTATTTAAAGGACGTCTATACGCCGCAACAGATGAAGTGATAATGATCTGTTCCACTTTATTTTTAAATACGCCAATAGTTAACTCGGCATCTTCCACCGTAAAACAAATCATATCAATAACAACGTCAAATTGGTAATTTTTCATCATTCTTTCAAATTCTTCACTGTTCTGTTTGTCACCTATAAATTCTTCTACTTTACCACCATAGTTCAATGGTGTTGTTCCACGATGAAAAATAGAGATGTTATGTCCTTTGGCTAATAATTGTTCTACGATGCAGCTACTTATTACTCCTGTTCCACCGATGATTAATACTTTCACTTAAAAAACCTCCAGTACTTATACCATTTCTTCATAAACAAAATTTCGGATGTAATTATACGTTTCCCTTGCTGCGATCTCAGGGGTTGGAAGACTTAAGCATTCTGCAGATAATGCTCCCTTGTAATCAATTTTTTTCAGTGCATTTATTGTTTCTTCAAAATTATAATGAGCTTGACCGGGGTATTGTCTATTACTATCAGCAATATGAACATGCCCGATACGATTACCTGCTTGAATAATACTTTTGCCAATATCATCTTCCTCTATGTTCATATGGAAGGTATCGATATGCACTTTTAAATACTCAGAATTAAATTGTTCGATATAGTCAACACACTCACTTATTGTATTTAGGAAATCTCCTTCATACCGATTTACTGCTTCTATTACTAATGTAACACCACTCATTTCTGCTATCTGTAAGCATTCTCGTAAATTATTATTTAGACTAGATACATAAGATTCATAGCTTTCATTATCCTTAATAAGTCCTTTAATGAGACCAATAATGACGACACATTCTAATTCTTTCCCTAATTGAATAAAATCTTTCATTCTATTAACAGCTTCTTTTTGCACTGACATATCGTTGCTTGTTAAAGATAAGCCTTCTCTTACATAGGCTAATCCTGTCCCTATAGAAGAGATGGAGATATCAAGCTCTTTGCATACTTTCTTTATTTCTGGAATGTTAATATCATTGGGGTCTGAAAGGTGCAATTCTACTGCGTCATAACCAATTTTTGCTGCATCTTTAATCATTTCTATATAATCTCCTCTTAAGACAAACGGAGCTTGCTGAGACGCTTCATTTACAACAGTTATTGCTAATTTCATAAATTCACCACTCCTAAAAGTTTTGTATCAAATCCTGATGAAAATTTAAGTAACTATACAGTGTATTTCCACTTCAATTGATTAATAACTTTTCTCATGATGACATAATGATAATTCCAGCTGCGAAGTTATTTAGTAATACAATCATTAAATGGTATCGCTTTCATTTTTTCGTATATTTGCAATTATATAAAAAGTAACTACTAGTGAATATGTTAAGTACTTTTATAATCGCAATTTTATTCACCTTATTCAAAAAATGTTGTCACCTCCTAAAAAAAGATAATGATTAAAATCTAGTATGGTAGTTCCCTATAGTTTACTGAATTTTATTACAAATTACAAGTGTGATATATCAGATGTCTATTTTTTGACAATATTTTCGTATTGATTAATATAGACAAATTCTGAAGAATAAAATTAAAAACCCTCAATGCAATGTGCATCAAGGGTTTCTTCTCTTAGTAAGTCGTCATATATTGTTCTCTTTCCCAAGGGTGAACTTGAGTGCGGAACATATCCCATTCGATTTCTTTCGCTTCGATGAAGTGTTCTAAAACGTGTTCACCTAAAGAGCTAACAATTATTTCATCTTTACTTAAAGCTACTAGAGCTTCTTTTAATGTTGCAGGAAGTGCATCGATACCTTCTGCTAATCGTTCTTTCTCATCCATTACATAAATATTTCTGTCCGTTGCTGCAGGAGGAGTAAGCTTATTACGTACACCGTCTAATCCAGCAGAAAGCATAGCTGCCATTGCAAGATAAGGATTAGCTGATGGGTCTGGACTACGTACTTCTATTCGAGTACTTAACCCTCTTGAAGAAGGAATTCTCACTAGTGGAGAACGGTTTCTCATTGACCAAGCAACGTAACAAGGTGCTTCGTATCCAGGTACTAATCGCTTATAAGAGTTAACTGTTGGGTTCGTAATTGCAGTAAATGCTTTTGCATGCTTTAAGATACCTGCAAGGAATTGTAATGCAGTCTCACTTAATTGACCAGGCGCGTCTGCATCATAGAATGCATTTTCTTTTCCACGGAATAAAGACATGTTAGCATGCATCCCGCTTCCATTTACGCCAAATAATGGTTTTGGCATAAATGTAGCATGTAAGCCGTGTTTATGTGCAATTGTTTTAACAACTAGTTTAAATGTTTGTATATTATCACATGTTGTAATTGCATCTGCATATTTAAAGTCAATTTCATGTTGACCTGGTGCTACCTCATGATGGGATGCCTCAATTTCAAATCCCATATCTTCTAATTCAAGAACGATATCACGACGGCAGTTTTCCCCTAAGTCAACTGGTGCTAAGTCAAAGTATCCACCTTTATCGTTAAGTTCTAATGTAGGTTCACCTTTTTCATCTGTTTTGAAAAGAAAGAACTCTGGTTCAGGTCCAATGTTAAAGTCTGTAAAGCCAAGTGCTTCCGCTTCTTCTAATACTTTCTTTAATGCTCCACGTGGGTCACCAGCGAATGGTGTGCCATCTGGATTATAAACGTCACAGATTAAACGAGCAACTTTTCCTTTCTCCTGAGACCAAGGGAAGATAACCCAAGTATCAAGATCTGGATATAAGTACATATCGGATTCTTCAATTCGTACGAATCCTTCGATAGAAGATCCATCAAACATCATTAAATTATCTAATGCTTTTGGAAGCTGATCCACTGGAATTTCTACATTTTTAATAATCCCTAATAAGTCAGTAAATTGTAATCTGATGTAACGTACGTTTTCCTCTTTTGCCATTGATAAAATGTCTTCTTTTGAATATTTGCTCATTTCTTTTTTTCCTCCTTAGATAAATAACTCTATTTCGAAGTTCAACAGGGTTGTCTTTAAGCCCTAGCACCTTCGGAAACCGAACTTATTAATGGATTAATAACATTAAGTTCGTGTTTCTCTGTCGTTATGTATATAGTAACGAAGAAAAGATGCTTTGTGTTAATTGATGTCAGATTTTCTGACATGGTAATTTTTCTTACATTCATCGTTAACAATTGCTAAATCCTTGTCTCTCAAGGATTCTAGGGAAAATTTATTATTAGAAATTTATAAGAAAAAATTATTAACATTATTTTTTCTAAAGTTATTATTTACCATTATTTATCATTACTTGTTAATATATTCTAAACTATTCCAAAAACCCCTTTTCAAACAGGGAAGAGATAGCATCAACAACTCCTATTTTCACATGCTCGTAAGTTAAGCCACCTTGAACATAGGCTGTATATGGTGGGCGAATAGGTCCATCAGCAGTAAACTCTATGCTGGCTCCTTGAATAAATGTTCCAGCAGCCATAATGACATCGTCTTCGTACCCAGGCATAGGACTTGGTTGTGGTAATACGTGAGCATCCACAGGTGATGAAGCTTGAATAGCTTGACAAAAAGCAATCATTGCCTCTTTTGTTGGAAATGACACAGCTTGTATTAAGTCTGTTCGAGAATCATTCCATGCAGGCGTAGTATCCATGCCTATATCTGATAAGATCTTAGAAGTAAACATGGCTCCTTTTACTGCTTGATTAACCACATGAGGGGCTAAAAATAACCCTTGATACATTTCTAATAAACTATATAAGGATGCTCCTCCTTTAAGACCAATTCCCGGTGCTGTTAATCGAAATGCACATTTCTCAATAAGATTTTCCTTACCTACAAGATAGCCTCCAGTTTTTACAATTCCCCCACCAGGATTTTTTATTAATGAACCAGCAACAAGGTCGGCCCCTACATGGCACGGCTCTTGTAATTCAACAAATTCCCCATAGCAATTGTCTACAAAAACGATGAGATCTTTATTTACTTCTTTAATAAAACGACACATTTCTCCAATTTGATCTACAGTAAAGGAAGGACGATTGTCATAACCTTTCGATCGTTGAATACCAATAACTTTCGTTCTTTCATTTATCTTATTTTGCACATTTTCAAAATCAATCGATCCATCCTTTAATGGAACATCTTCATATGAAATACCAAACTCTTTTAGGGATCCATTTAATTCTCCTCGAACACCTATTACTTCTTCTAAGGTGTCGTATGGTTTACCTGTAATATAGAGTAGTTCGTCATTCGGCCTTAGGACTCCAAATAAAGCTGTACTTATTGCATGTGTACCAGAGACTATTTGAGGACGAACAATTGCCTTTTCTCCCCCAAATACTTGAGCATAGATTTTTTCAAGGGTCTCTCTACCAACATCATCATATCCGTATCCAGTAGAAGGCTGAAAATGAAACTCTGATACTTCGTTATCTCGGAATGCTCTAAGTACTTTCCGTTGATTGGCTTCACTGATTCTCTCTCGTTTCCTAAACATCGGTTGTAGCTCTTCTTCTGCATTTATTATAAATGATTCTAACTTTTTAGTTACGTTCTCCATCTTCTTCTCCTCTATTTGTTCTACTTTGCATTTCATTATATATTGCTGATGATAAAGGGGCATATCCCCTAATAACATACTCTTCCTTCTCTTCATGGAACTGTCGTTCTATTTGAATTGTCTCTTTCTGAATTCGGTGTAACCATTTCCCTTCATACGCTGGAATATGAACAATGTAAGGTGAAAATGTTTCCTCCATCACAGCTTCAATTTTTTCTTTAAGCTTGTCCAAGTCATCTTCTTTAATAGTACTTATCAAAACGGAAGGTCCGTCAGCATACGAAAAGAAATCTTCCGTTAATAAATCTCGCTTATTGTAAACCGTAAGCATAGGTATCTGTTCTGCTGACAAATCCTTTAATAATTGTTGGACTGTTCTTTCATGATTTGGATGGTCTGGATTAGCAGCATCTACTACATGTAAAATTAAATCTGCTTCTTGCACTTCCTCTAATGTAGATCGAAAGGCTGCAATTAATGCCGTTGGAAGCTGTTGGATAAAGCCTACAGTGTCAGTTAATAGGACTTCCATGCCAGATGGGAGCTTTATTTTTTTTGTCGTAGGATCAAGGGTTGCAAACAATTGGTCTTCTACGTATACATCAGCTTGAGACAGTTTATGTAATAGTGTCGATTTCCCTGCGTTTGTATAACCAACAAGTGATATCTGATAGGATTGGTTCTTTTTCCTTCGGCTGCGATATCGATTACGATGGGAAACAATTTGTTCTAATTGATGACGAATATCTGTCATTCTAGACCGAATGTGTCTCTGATCTACCTCTAATTGCGTTTCACCTGGACCCCTCGTTCCAATTCCACCGCCTAATCTCGATAACATATGACCTTGACCTCTAAGTCTTGGCAGTAAATAGTTAAGTTGAGCTAATTCCACTTGAAGCTTACCTTCTTTTGATCGCGCACGCTTTGCGAATATATCTAAAATAAGCTGGGTTCGGTCTATTATTTTCACATCAATTTTTGTCGTTAGATTTCTAAGCTGGGATGGAGAGAGCTCATCATTAAAAATAACGAGCTCTATTTCCTTCTCTTCTATGATCAGCTCTAACTCCTCGACTTTCCCTCTACCTATATACGTGGCTTTATCTGGATGCTCACGATTTTGTGTCATTTCCATTACGACGACTCCACCTGCTGTACTTGTGAGTGCTTCTAATTCTTCCATTCTATAGAGAAAATCTTCCTCAACCGTTTTTTGTGTCTTTAATCCTACGATTAGTACTCGTTCTTTTTTTGAAATCGATTTATCTTCCAAGATAAGTCCCTCCATTAGTCCATCTTTACATCTGTATCAAAGTAAGCGTGAGATAAATCTATACCCTTTAATGTCATAAGATCTTCTTTTTTATACTTCCCTTCTTCTAATAAACGAACAGCTTGGTTTCGAATGGATCGTTCCAATAAATTTCGAATGAAACGTCCATTACTAAAATGTTCTTCATCCTTATCTTTCGTTATTTTTAAAATATCCTGTAAAGTAGCTTCTGCGCGACTATCTAATTGATAATCTCTTTCTTTAACCATTTTTCTAGCCATTTTTGTTAATTCATCTATTGTATAATTCGGAAATGTAACCTTCATTGGAAAACGAGAAGGTAAACCAGGATTTAATTTTAAAAAGCGATCCATTTCTTTAGGATAACCAGCTAAAATTAAAACAAACGAATGCTGTTGATCCTCCATTGCTTTTACAAGAGTATCGATAGCTTCCTTTCCAAAGTCTTTTTCTCCTCCTCGCGCCAATGAGTAAGCTTCATCTACAAATAAAATACCACCTATAGCTTTTTTTACTAATTCTCTCGTTTTTTGTGCTGTATGGCCAATGTACTCCCCAACAAGATCAGCACGTTCTGCTTCGATTAAATGTCCTTTTTCAAGTACACCCATATCACGAAAAAGCTTAGCTATTAGACGAGCTACCGTTGTTTTCCCAGTCCCAGGGTTCCCTTTAAAAACCATATGAAATACTTGTTTCCCTGCAATTAAACCTTCTTCTTGGCGTTTTTGGTTTAAGTAAATCCATGCATAGATTTCCTTCATAAATTGTTTAATTGTAGATAGACCTATAAACTCATCTAATTCCTGTTGAACCTGTTTATAAGCCATGTGTTCTGGTTTTTCTAACATGTCCGATTCTTGATGGGAGAGTAGAGGATCTTCTTCTGTCTGTTTTTTTAGAACGATATTAATTTGCCCTCTTTTTCTCATTCTTGCTGCTTGTTCCAACGAGGTCACCATCCTCTATTGTATAGTTATAACAATATACCCACAACTACTATACGCAATTGAAACGAACTCGTGACAATTGCCTACAATATTTTATTTTTGTACGAGTTCTACATGTAAGACAAAAGGAACTGCTTCAACTATAATAGATATAATATACTTGAAATGTGGTGATAAAAGGTGGAATTGGTAAAAAAGGTTGACCAGTTTATTATTATTTTATCCTATGACAAACAGCCAAGTACATTAAAGCGTTATCGTTATGATCTTATGCAGTTTATCCGTTGGCTTGAATCTATAAGAGGTTGTTCTTCCTCAACTAGTCTACCTTCCACTGAAGAACTTTCCTCTTACTATACATATTTAAACACTGGAGAATTATATTCACAAAACACAATAAGACGTATTTTATCAGTAATGAAAAATTGGTTTATACATGAGCAATTAGAAGAGCAAGTGACCATACTTTCATCATTAATTGAACAAACGAATAGAAAATCCTCATCAAATGAGAGTATACATTTTTTTAATAAGCATGAAATAAAAAGGATTTTTCAAACTCTCCGATCCTACAATGGATTAACGGACAAACAAAAACAATATCGACATATGATCAAAGATCGAAACGAAGCTATTTTTCTTCTTATCCTCCATTATGGATTAACCATTCAAGAATTAACATCATTAACAATAAATCATATTCATTTTACATCCAATGAATTGGAGTTAACTAGTCGTAAGGGTAAGGAAAGGAAAATTGACATTTCTCAGGATGCTAGAAGAAAGCTATTTGAATATTATATGAAAATACCTATCGCTTTACGACCTAATCGATACGATTCCCATCATTTTTTTATTGCATTCGATTATCAGAGGGGAACATATCGATGGGACATAGAAAATGATTGTGGAAAACGATTATCAGATGTAGCTATTCAAAAAATGATTAGACAAGAAATGAAACGAGCAGGTTTCACAGGTCAAATTAGTTGTCAGTATTTAAGAAAATCATATATTATTAATCTTTTTTTAAATGGAGTAAGCAAAGAAGCTATTCAACATAAGTTAGCCTTTGAAACGAAACAGCCTTTGGATCGTCTTGAACTAGTGGCAAGTAGATTAAGTAAAGAGAAGCTTGCATATTCATTAGACTATAAAAGTTAAATGTGGAGAAGGTGCCTCCTAAACATGGAGGCACCTTCTCTTATAGTTCATCATTATGTTATCCAATTACGAATTTTCTTGATTCAACTGTACGTTACGTTGTGGTGAAAAAGTTGAAATAGCGTGCTTATACACAAGCTGTTGTTTTCCATCCGTATCTAGGATAACTGTAAAATTATCAAAGCTCTTTACAAATCCTCTAAGCTGGAATCCGTTTGTTAAAAAGACAGTTACTGGTATGTTCTCTTTGCGCAACTGGTTTAAAAACTGATCTTGAATATTTACTGGTTGTTGTTTCATGTTATGTTGGCCTCCCTCTTTTCACATTATTATCTATATTCGCTATTTAAAACATCTTTCCTTCTATAAATTTATTAATTTCTTCAAGCTTTTTTTCGCGACCTTTCGTCATATCAAACCAGGTTATGTTCATTTTATTTCGAAACCACGTTAATTGTCGCTTTGCATACCTTCTTGAGTTCCTTTTTAGAAGCTCCACCGCTTCAACTTTTGTTAAATCTCCATTTAAGTAAGAATAAATTTCTTTATAGCCTATTGCTTGGACTGATTGACAATCTCGTATTCCTCTATCGTATAATGCTCTAACTTCTTCTATAAGACCTTCATTAATCATGATGTCAACACGTAAGTTAATACGTTCATATAAGGCTTCTCTATCCATAGTTAGTCCAATTACTACAACATCGTATGGGGAGATATCTGGTTGCTTCGGTCGGTTGCCTATGGTTTTTCCCGTTAAATAATAAACTTCTAAGGCTCTTATAACTCTTCTGGTATTGTTAGGATGGAGTTCAGAGTAGCTTTCTGGATCAATCTCCTTTAATTTAGCATGCAATGCTTCGTTACCGTGCTCTTTTCCGTATCTTTCTAATTCATCTCGTAATTGATCATCTCCATCAGAGGAGGAAAAATCATAATCATATATGACAGAATTCACATATAACCCTGTACCGCCAACAATTATAGGTAACTTGTGTTTATCATTTATGACCTTTATACAATTTTTAGCACGTTCTTGGAACTCTGCAACAGAGAATGCTTCATCAGGATGTTTTATATCAATTAGATGATGAGGAATTCCTTCCATTTCCTGCGGTGTAACTTTTGCAGTACCAATATCCATTCCTTTATATACTTGCATAGAATCTCCGCTTATGATTTCCCCATGAAATTTTTTTGCTAAGGCTATTCCCGTAGCTGTTTTACCAACTGCTGTAGGTCCTACAATAACTACTAATTTCTCCATATTCTTCACCTATTTCTCTTCTAACTCAATCGTACCGAAATGATAAGTGGCAGAAGGCCTTACGTCAACATTGAAATCAAATTGTGAAAACCGTTCACTTCGAAAGTGATCCTTTAAAACAATTCTTTTACTAGCGACACGTTTTGCTTCTACTATAGTTTCTTTCGTCAACGGAGTTATTGTTGTCAAAGCTCTCATCTTATCTAATCCATCAGAACCTACTACTTTATTCTCAAACATAGGGTCAAAATATACCACATCCATAGAGTTGTTTGCCATATTTTTTAGACAATCCATATACGACATATGTAACACGGTAATTCTTCTTAGTGCTAGGTTAATAGCTGTGACAGGACTTTCATATGTTTGTAAACCATTTTGAACGATAAAGGCAATAATAGGGGAAAGCTCTGTTCCAATAACTTTTCCAGAATCCCCTACTGCAAGACTAGCAAGGATAGCATCGGAGCCTAATCCTAGTGTACCATCAAAAAAATAGTCTCCTTCTTCTAATCGACAGGCTTGAATGAAAGGATCATCCATTGATTTTAACCAGCGTTTTGCCCTAAACATAGCAGAATTAGGGTGAAAGAAAAAAGGTTGCTCGTCTGTTTCAGACTGAAATGATACTTTGTCCTTTCCTACAACAATAACGCCAACCTTATAGTTTTTAATAAGAGCTGACACTGACCTTTTATTTCTTTCTACATAAGGAATAGCTAATTTTCTAGCTATTTCTTTTGCTTGCACAATTGTATAAAGGGAAGGACGCCCAGCTGTTGTAACGATAGCTTCCATAGTGTTTCCTACTTTCAACATACATTTACCTTTCATTACATAATTCTTTTAAACATTTTTTCCATTTCATAGGTGGAATAATGTACTATGACTGGCCTACCATGAGGACATGTATATGGGTCATCACACGTCCGTAATGTTTCTAATAAACGAAACATATTATCTTTTGTTAAATAATGATTCGCTTTTATCGATGCTTTACAAGACATTAAAATGGCTGTTTCCTCACGAAGCTTTTTTAAATCGATAGAAGCTTCTTCTTTTAATTGTTCTAGCATTGCCTCAATTATCTCTTTTTCTTGTCCTTTTGGAAACCAAGTAGGATGAGCACGTACAAGATATGTTCTCGTTCCAAAGTTTTCTAACTTAATTCCTACTGTTTCTAATAAATTGCCCCGTTCCTTTATTCTTTCCTCTTCTTCTTGAGTAAACTCAAAGGTTATAGGTATTAATAAATCTTGTAAAGTAGGATCTACTTCTACTATTTTTTCCCGAAAGTATTCATATTTAATTCTTTCTTGAGCTGCGTGTTGATCAATAATAAATAATCCTTGGTCATTTTGCGCTAAAATATACGTGCCATGGAGTTGACCGATAGGATATAACGTAGGGACAGCATATTCGTTTCCCTCTTCATTACTTGTGTTAGGAACTGATTGAGCTGATTGTTCCCCCTCTTGCTGTTCTTTCCCCTCACACACCGTAATAGGTTGTTGAGAATCAGGATTAGGAATATTTGTATTCTCTAATTTCGTTTCTATACTTTTATCTAACAAATTCGTTCTTGTAGGAATATCATCTACTTCATCTTCATTAAAACTAGAAGTATGATTCTTCATAGATGAACCTTGTTCATTAAAAAGGTGATTATCTTTTAAATCATGTTGAATAGAAAAAGAAAGCTGCTCAGATCGTGCTTTACTTTGTTTTTTCTCATTTGAAACTTCAGGTATTAATCTTGTTTTCTGAAAGACTTCTTTTATGGATTTTGTCACTAAGTCTTGTAATGCTTGTTCTTTGCTTATCCTTACTTCTAGTTTTGCTGGATGAACATTCACATCCACTAAAATTGGATCCATTTTTATATGAAGAACTGCTACAGGAAATTTCCCAATTGGTAAAAGGGTGTGATACCCTTCCTGAATTCCTTTAGTTAATGGATAGTTTTTAACAAACCTTCCATTAATAATCGTTGACATATAGGAACGATTGGAACGATATACTTCTGGCAATGCTATATACCCATTGATAGTAAAATCTAGTGACTGTCCTTCGATTCGAACCATTTTTTTCCCTATTGCAGAACCATAAATAGATGTAATGACCCGAAGTAGGTCACCGTTACCAACTGTTTTTAATAACGTTTTGTTATTATGTGTTAAGTGAAAGGATACATCTGGGTGGGCTAGTGCCATTCGATTTACTACATCTGATATATGACCTAGCTCTGTGTGTATAGTCCGTAAATATTTTAACCTTGCTGGTGTATTATAAAAGAGATCTGTAACTGTGATTTCTGTCCCCTTTCGAGGGGATGTAGAACCTCTATACGTTACTCTTCCACCTTCTAAACGAATCTCGGTTCCCTTATTCGTTCCATCACTCGTCTTTAAAATGAGCTTTGATACAGATGCAATACTGGGCAATGCTTCTCCACGAAAACCTAAAGTTGCAATTCGAAATAAATCTTGATCGTTTCTAATTTTGCTAGTTGCATGGCGAAAAAACGCCGTTTCAACATCTTCTTCCTCTATTCCATCCCCATTATCCAAAATACGAATAAGAGAAAGTCCACCTTCTTCAACATCGATACGGATGTGTTTGCTATTAGCGTCTAAAGAATTTTCAATAAGCTCTTTAATTACCGAAGCAGGGCGTTCTACTACTTCTCCAGCTGCAATTTTATTTGAAAGCTGATCATCTAATTGATATATTTTCCCCATATCTTTTCCACCCTTTTATTTCCATGAATACTTTATTTTTTCAGTAGCTTACGTTGAAGACTATCTAACACTTGAATAGCTTCAATTGGTGTAATATGAAGTAAATTCAATGCTTGTAAATCTTGTATTACTTGTTTTTCTTTTTTTAATAAGTCTTTTTTATTTTCATTATTATTCGAAATCGAATCGTCGTGAAATAATGTCAGTTGATGATTTTCATCTATTGTTGTACTAGCAACTTCTTCATAGCTCTTATTATTGTTTAATTCATTTGAAATGTTTAAATGACTTCTCTTTTCGGTACCTTGCTCATAATCCTGTAAAATATTTTTAGCTCGAGCAATGAGCTCTGAGGGAAGCTCCGCTAATTCTGCAACATATATTCCATAACTGCGATCTGCAGCTCCATCCACTACTTTGTGTAAGAAAACTACTTTCCCATCCTCCTCCATTGCGGACACGTGGACATTTTTTAGTAGCGGTAACTGTTCAGCAAGTATAGTCAGTTCATGATAATGGGTTGAAAATAATGTTTTGGCACCAATATTGTGATGAATATATTCTATAATTGCTTGAGCTAATGCCATACCATCATAGGTAGAAGTGCCTCGACCTATTTCATCTAAAAGAATTAAACTATTTTTTGTAGCACGGGATACAGCATGTTTTGTTTCTAGCATTTCCACCATAAAAGTACTTTGACCTTGAGCTAAATCATCTGCAGCACCAATTCGAGTAAAAATTTGATCAAATATAGGGACCTTTGCTTGCTGTGCAGGGACAAAAGATCCGACTTGGGCCATGATAGATATTAAGGCTAATTGTCGCATATACGTACTTTTACCAGCCATATTTGGCCCTGTAATTAATAGCATTTGATTATCTTCATTTAATAGGATATCGTTTGCTACGTAGTCACCGCCATCTATTACCCGTTCTACAACAGGATGTCTTCCATCTACAATATTCACTTCCCCATCTTCAAGTAACTGTGGCTTTACATAATGATACTTTTCCGCTACTTCAGCAAAGCTTTGAAGGACATCGATCGTGCTTAATATTATAGCTAATTCTTGAAGAGGACGAATATAATCTTTCACTTTTTCTCTAATTTCCATAAATAATTCATATTCGAGTTTCTCACTTTTTTCTTCCGCTTCTAAAATTAGAGCTTCTTTTTCCTTTAATTCTTCCGTTATATATCTTTCTGCATTGGCCAACGTTTGCTTTCTTTCATATCGCCCTTCTGGTAGATTTGGAATATTTGCTTTTGTTACTTCAATGTAATATCCAAATACTTTATTAAAGCCTACCTTTAAGGATTTAATCCCTGTTACTTGCTTTTCCTTTTGTTCTAGAGAAGCAATCCAGGATTTACCGTTACGCATAGCATCTCGATATTGATCTAATTCAGGACTATAGCCATCTTTTATAATATTTCCTTCTGTAATTGTTATTGGAGGATCTTCTTTAATACTCTCCCCTAACAACTGTGTTAGTTCATGACATGGATCTATATTCTCAATTAATGATAAGGCATACGGATTATCCATTTGTTTGATTGTTTCAAAAATAGTAGGAACAGCCTGTAATGATCTTTTTAATTGGAGCATATCTCGTCCGTTTACATTCCCAAAAGCAACTTTTCCTGAAAGTCTTTCTAAATCATAAACATCATTTAATTGATTCTTTAATGCTTCTCTTTCAAAAAAATGATCAATGAGAGATTCAACAAAACTCAATCGATTTTCAATAGACCCTTTTGAAACAAGAGGACGTTCGATCCATTGTTTCAGCAGTCTTCCTCCCATGGCCGTTTCTGTTTCATCTAAAATCCATAGTAGTGATCCTTGCTTCTTCTTTTCTCTTAACGACTCAATTAATTCGAGATTCCGTTTTGAGTGTACATCGATACCCATATAATCATTTGATTCATAGTAGCTTACTAGCTGTATATGATCTAAGCTCCGCTTCGTTGTCCTATATAAATAACGAATTAATCTTCTACATGTCTCCTTTGCTTCTGATGCCTCAAGTTTATATAGGAGACGTTCGCTATCTTCCTCCGTTGCCAAATCATCCTCATATGAAAGAACGGCACCAAGCTTTTGTGTTAATTCTCTTTGTCCTTCCTTCAAAAAATCAGTTGGAATTACGATTTCTTTCGGACGAAAAGCTGCTGCTTCATGTATAACCTCCGATAACCCTCCTTTTAAAACTGTAACAAGGAACTCACCAGTAGTCATTTCTACTACAGCTAATCCAAATGTCTCATTATTAAATGGAGTGATACACAAAAGATAATTCGTTTCCTTTTCATGAATTACATTTCCCTCCATAACAGTACCAGGGGTAATAACTTGTACAACTTCCCGGCGAACAACCCCCTTAGCTTGTTGAGGGTCCTCTGTTTGTTCACAAATAGCCACTTTATATCCTCGTTTTATTAATTGAGAGATGTACTGCTCAGCAGAGTGATGAGGTACACCACACATTGGAATACTATCGTCTGCTTTTCCCCGTTTCGTTAACGTAATCTCCAATTCCTTTGCAGCCTTTATAGCATCTTCAAAAAACAATTCATAAAAATCACCTAAACGAAAAAATAAAAAGGCATCTTCATACTCTGCCTTAATTCTTAAATATTGTTCAATCATCGGCGTCTGTTTTGCCATCATAATCCTCCAACTTATACACAATTTCTATAGAAAATATTATAACATACGTTCTCTTTCCTGCTAATCCTTCATTTCCATCATACGTAGCCAATCTATCCAATCAAGCAACGTTTTTTCCTCTTCTTCTGTTAAAAATGGTACAATTTTTCTTAAAAATCTATTTACTTCTTCTTTTAATGTCTCATTGTCACCATCATAATAAGAAGTTAGTAATTTTTCGGAAAACGTTAATGGTGGTATCGTATCATTAAAAAATATGGTTTCAATCCAATTAAAAAAAGGCTTTCCTTCATCAATTAAGGAATACCAAGTTGGTAAAGTTCGATACTCAAAACCATTAAATTTATTTAACCTAATAGAACCTAGTCTTCCGTATCCCTTTCGACGAAGCATATTATTTCCTTTCTTTATACTAACTAATGGTAATGTAACTAGCCCATCTAATAAAGAAGTTTTTCTGTAAGTAGGAAAGGAGTTCGAAATGTGAAAATGTCCTCCGAGAAAAAATCTACCTTTAGGGTTATCCGTAGAAACAATGGTGAGGTTACGTTCCTTTACCTTTTCTTCCAAATCTCCCTTTAATCTAACAAATTCTTTCTGTAACAATTCCCCCGTTTTTTGAGGATTTGCTCTAAGCTCAATAATGGGCTGATAAAAAGTATTTCCTTTACGAATGAGAGCTCTATCCGTACCGATTTCTTTATCATGATCTTCTTTAAAAGGAATTGCAACAAACTTCCCATTTCTTTTCTGACACATTACTTCCAAATCTGCTCCTAATAACGACTTTGAATAAGTATGTAGTCCATTAGACCTTATACGATTCACTGGAGTTTGATCACTGTTATTTTTTACAGTAACGATTGTTATTTCTTTTCCTTTTCGTTGAACATGGACGTTGTACCTAACAGCATTACAATAATAAGCAGTCATCATAGCAAAATCTAACATTTCTTGTCCAAGATAATATTTACGTAAATCATTTATATCGCTTAAACCTATTTCTTTTCTATAAGGTTCTTTAATCTTAACCTTAATTGGAAAATATTCCTTACCTATAACGAAAAGTTGAAAATATTTCTCGTCATATACTGATGTTCTGATGTAATGATTCTCCCAAGGATATTTATTCATAAGGATATCCCCTTTAGCTTTTAAATGTATAAGGTGCCTCAGTGATGAGACACCTCTAAAATACAATTTACTGTGTAAAAAAGAATAAGGAAGAAGGCTATCTTCTTCCTAATCATCTTATTCTTCTAAATCACCCATGAGGAAGTTTGGATCTAAGTCTTCAAAATCTTCATCTTCTACATCATAATCCCAAACCTTTTCATCCCAATCATCAACACAGCCTTCTGGATTAACGTAAACACATACTTTTGTTTCCCCAATAACTTCCACTAAAAATTCACGTTCTACTTGAACGTTCACATCGCAACCATTTGTAGCAATTGTTGCTTCTAGTGTGTTAGGTTGTTGAACTGCTCTAGCAACTACTTCTAATTGATCTGAAAGGACATTTTTGTCCTGCATTGCTAGAGGAACAACATCTGTATACGTTACTGTTTCCGTTGCTACGTTTGTTTTTGTATTGTTACTGTAGGAATACCAAATATTAATATCATATTTTCCTTTTACCTCTATGGCATCCCCTTTTTTTGCTGCTTCGTATTTGTGATTGATAATCCAACAACCTAGTATACTTGTAGGCTGCTGTGCTGGTGTAATAATATGACTAGCTTGCGAAAACTTTCTTCCTTTCCCACATACGGCTTTCGTAATAATCTCTCTGTAATTTAGCTCTTTGTCTGCTGGTGACATACTTTTCCCTCCTCAAACAATTGATTGATGCGCAGCAAACGAAAATCCTAGAAATCAAGACGGTTTCACTTGCATACTATGCAAGACATATAACCAATGTGATTAATTAAATGTTTGACTACTGCAAACTATTCACTTTTCGTTTCTTTCGTTCCAAATATTACTTCAGCTGTGAAATGCCAAAGCTTTTTCCTAATGCATAAAACGTATTACACTCCTCATTTCATAAGTTTTCATTCTAATACTAATAGTTCAATTATTTATATGTCATAGATATGTGGTTCATGATTGAGAAGTGTATATTTTCTCAATAAAATTCAGATACGGTACGTGAAAAATTATAAAAACTACAAATAATATGAGAAAAACTAAAACATTTACTGGATTTATTTATATTTTCAGGGGAGACGAAAGAAAGTGTCGGCCAATGTTCCCGCAATAGGAAAAACAACATTTACAGGAACAAAGGAGGGAAAAAGCAAATTTGCAGGCACATAGAAGACGTCCAATGAACCAGAAAATCAACAATGCGCAGGATCTTGAACGTACAGCCGTCTTCTTCCCTATCACATATCATGAATTTTTAGAATTGCCAGTTGTAGTGCACACTTTATTATCTACCTATGTATAGTGTTGCCCTGTAACTTCATCCATCGAGACAACGGGTAGTGGATTTGAAGTTTCGTCGATTGAGTCGCTGCATTCCACTCCTGAACGGTTCTATTTTAAGGGTAGACCACCCATGCAAGTGGAGATTTGCACCATGGGAGATGAAAATATTTCTATCTAGCGTCTTCATTCTCACCGCATTTTTGTTTTTCCATCGTTTGCGGGAACAATATCGAGTCTTCTATCGTATTTTCAGGGTAGACCGCACATGCAAACTAAAAAACCACCACATTGTATGTGATGGTTTCCATGTTTACTAGCATTTGTGTAATGGATTTTTTGTAGTTGTTCCTTTTAAAACATCTCCGCCAGTTGATTTAATAATTTCATTTGTAACATTGTTTGAAATTGTTGTGCTTACAAGCTGTAGTAATTGGTTTACATCTGTTTGGGATTGCTTAAATTCTCTTACTAATGGAATCTCATCCAGTTCATCCTGTAATGCATCAATTTTTTCTTCAACAGCTTTTAAGCCTTCATGCTTTTCATAATGTTGTAAATTTACAGCTTCCTTTTGAAGAGACTTCATTTGACCAATAATTTCTTGTACACGTAGATGGGTATTAATTTGAAGCTCAGCACGCTTAAAAAAATCAACCTCTTCTGTTTCTGCAATCATTTTTGCCAATTCTTTCGCTTTATCGACGATTTGTTGTTTTGTATACATGTTTGACATTAATTATTCACCTCGGCAGTTTCGACTATATGACCATCTAGAGACCATGATTTCGCTTCTATTATTTTAACATAAACAATCTCACCAATACATGATTTAGGTCCTTTAAAGTTTACAAGACGGTTAGTTCTCGTTCTCCCTGCCAGAATATCAGGGTTCTTTTTACTCTCCCCTTCAACTAATACTTCCACTATACGATCTTGATAAGCTTTATTTTTCTCTGCTGCAATATCATTCACTAAAGCATTTAATCGCTGTAAACGATCCTTTTTCACTTCTAATGGAATATTATCTTCCATTTTTGCTGCTGGTGTTCCTTCACGAGGAGAATATACATACGTATAGGCGCTATCGTATTCCATTTCTATCATTAGTGACAATGTATCCTGAAATTGCTCTTCTGTCTCATTTGGAAACCCTACAATAATATCCGTTGTAAAGGATGCATGTGGAATTGCATTCTTAATCTTCTTAGCAAGCGTTACATATTCTTCACGACTATATTTTCTTGCCATAAGCTTTAAAATATCGCTGTTACCACTTTGAACTGGCAAATGTATATGCTCTACAAGGTTCCCACCTTTTGCTAATACTTCTATAAGGTGATCATCAAAATCCTTAGGATGACTTGTTGTAAAACGGACACGTGGAATATCAATCTTTCGAATTTCATCCATTAAATCTCCAAGTCCGTAATTCATATCTACTAAATCTTTTCCATAGGCGTTAACATTTTGACCTAAAAGAGTAATTTCTTTATACCCATTTCGAGCTAGATGACGCACTTCTTCAATAATATCCTCTGGTCGTCGACTACGTTCCTTTCCACGTGTGTAAGGAACAATACAGTACGTACAGAATTTATCACAGCCATACATAATGTTAACCCAGCCTTGGATTTGGCCTTTTCGAGCACGAGGCATATTTTCAATTATATCTCCCTCTTTAGACCAAACTTCAACCACCATTTCTTTATTAAAGATAGCATTCTTTATTAACGTTGGTAATCGGTGAATGTTGTGAGTACCAAAAATTAGATCTACATGCTGATGCTTTTGTAAAATTTTATTAACGACAGATTCCTCTTGAGACATACAACCACATACACCAATAATAAGTTCTGGCTTCTCCCGCTTTAACGGTTTTAAATTACCAATCTCACCAAAAACTTTGTTTTCTGCATTTTCTCTTATGGCACATGTGTTTAAAAGGACTATGTCAGCATCTTCTGTTTCTGTTGTCGATTCAAAGCCCATGTTTAATAAGATTCCAGCCATGTTTTCGGAATCGTGCTCGTTCATTTGACATCCGTATGTTCTAATAAGAAATTTCTTTCCTTGACCAATTCCCCTCATATCTTCAGGTATTTCAAAATCGTAATGAATTTCTACGTCTTCTTTTCCCCGTTTTTTTGCTCGCTTTAAATCTGGGGGTATATACGTTGTCTGAAAATATTGAGAGAAGTCTTTTTTACCCTGGTCGGATTTTTTGTCCGCAGAATAATTTACCTCATCTCTTTGATTTTGCTGTTTACGCTGCTCTTCGTTCATTTTAATCCCCTTCCATTTTTGTATTGTAGACATACAACTACCCATTATAAACCCTTGTATGAAAACAAACAATACTATTTATGATTTGTCCAATTCTATCTATTTTCATAATATTTTTAAAAAGCTGTCCTAGTATGTTTCATTTTATTTAATGAACAATTCGAACAGCTTTCTATGTTTTAAATTATATTTAAATCCTTCCCTGCTTTCTCAAAGGCATTTAGTGCTTCTTGTAATTGGTCTTTTGTATGATCTGCTGTTACAATAGTTCGAACTCTCGCAGAGTCTTTCGGTACTGTTGGAAAAGCAATTCCTTGAGCAAATACTCCATAGGATAAAAGTTTGTCAGATAACTGGTGTGCTTTTGCTCCATCTCCAACAAGAACTGGAGTTATAGGAGTTTCACTCGTTCCTATTTCAAACCCAAGTTTACGTAAACCGTCTTTTAAAAACTTCGTATTTTCCCAAAGACGTTCTATTCTTTCTGGTTCGTCTAATAATATATCAATAGCTTCTGAACATGCAGCTGTTACTGCCGGCGGATGAGATGTACTAAATAAGAAAGGGCGTCCTTTATGAATGAGGTAATCTCGTACTGCTTGTGTACTAGCAATGTAACCACCTAATACTCCAATAGCCTTACTTAATGTACCTACTTGTATATGAACTCTTCCATTTAAATCAAAATGATCCACCGTTCCTCTTCCATTTCTTCCAAGTACTCCACTAGCATGGGCGTCATCCACCATCACAAGTGCATCATATTTTTCGCATAATTGAACAATTTCAGGTAGTGGAGCAATATTTCCATCCATTGAAAAAACACCGTCGGTTACAACGAGACGATTACGGAAATGAGCTGACTCTTTTAATGCAGTCTCAAGACTCGCCATATTTACGTGTTTATATATTTTTCGAGCTGCTTTTGTTAATCGAATTCCATCTATAATAGATGCATGGTTTAATTCATCGGAAATGACAACATCATCCTTTGTTAATATGGATGAAAGGATTGCTTGATTTGCAGTAAAGCCAGACTGTAGAACAAGGGTAGCTTCTGTATGTTTAAATTTTGCAAGCTTCCTTTCAAATTGTTCATGCATGGAAAATGTCCCTGCAATTGTTCGAACAGAACCTGTACCTGCACCATAATTTTCCACTGCTTTAATGGCAGCTTCCTTCATTCTAGGGTGATTTGTTAAACCTAAATAGTTATTAGATGAAAGTTGGATTACTTCTTTTCCATTGATTGTTACCTTTGCACCTTGATCTGACTCTAGTGGAACAAGTGTACGAAATAAACCTTCTTCTTTCATTTGTTGAAGTTCTTCTTCTAAATACTCAAATCCCTTCATTATTCCGCCTCCCTTAAAAGTCCATAAAGTAAAAAATATTTTTTAAAGCAACCTTTTCTTTATTTGCTTAACGAGTCTTGTTTGTTTTATGGATGTAGAACAACTTTTCCACATTTTCCTTGGATCATTAGATCAAAGCCTTTTTCAAACTCTTCTAATGGGAAATGATGTGTAATCATTGGTCTTACATCAACCTGACCCGATCCTAATAAACCGGATACTTGCTGCCATGTTTCATACATACGGCGACCAGTAATTCCTTGAACAGTAATCCCTTTAAATACAATATCATTCGTCACATCAATTTCAACTGGTTTTACAGGTAGGCTAAGAATAGAAACTCTGCCTCCATTTGTTACCATTTTAAAGCCTTGATTCATTGCAACTGGATGACCACTCATCTCACATACGACGTCTACACCATTTCCAGCTGTTAATTTAGAAACAACTTCTAAAGGATTTTCCTTCCCAGAATTTACAATAGTTGTTGCACCCATTTTTTTCGCTAAATCTAACCTGTACTCATTTAAATCAAATGCTATTACCTGAGATGCTCCGGCTGCTTTTGCGATGCCAACGGACATAATTCCAATAGGACCGCATCCAATGATAGCCACTGACTTCCCTGCTATATCCCCAGCTAACACTGTATGAACACCATTTCCAAAAGGCTCTTGAACGCTTGCTACTTCAAAAGGAAGATCAGGGTTGTTTTTCCACATATTTTCTGCAGGTAATGCAACATACTCTGCAAAACAACCATCTCGGTCTACACCAATGATCTGCGTGTTGGCACAAATATGTGCTTGACCAGTTAAACATTGTGGGCAATGACCACAAACGATATGTGTTTCTGCAGAAACGTGATCACCTACTTCAACGTTATTGACATATTTCCCTTTTTCTACAACAATTCCTGCAAATTCATGTCCAAAAATGTATGGTGGTTTCACTCTACTCTGAGACCATTCATCCCAAGCATAAATATGCACATCTGTTCCACATATTGACGTTGCCTTTACTTGAATTAGTACATCATGATCTCCAATGTTGGGAATTGGCATTTCCTTTAGTTTTGCACCTGGAGCCCTTGTATCTTTTACAATAGCTTTCATATAATTTTTTTTCATTATTTATTCACCCTTATTGTGATTATATAATTAATCTCTTTTTTCTTTTCATGTTTATTTTATCACTTAGAGTGTCTCTCCACAATGTACTGTCCGTTATAATTGCACACTTTTTTTCCCATAGTAGAGTTTATTTATCCTTACTCTAGTATCATTAATATTCGGTCATACTATAATATTTGAACTATAATTGTTATTATCTTCATTTATCACCTATCCTTGTAATACCCTGTCTATTTAATATTAAAAGGCAATAAAAAAAGCACCCCTCGGGGTGCTTTTTCTATCATTTACATAAACTCTGATACAAGTTTATCAAATTCATTTTGATCCATTTGTAGATCTTGTTTTGCTAACGCTTCTTCTTTAAATCCACTAACTAACGATTCATAAGAAGGTTTCTCTTTATTTTGATAGATCAACCCAGTTACTAAACCATTATGCTTCATTAAAGTATTCATTGCTCCCAATCGATCTTCTGGATTATATCCTTCAATATCAGATAGAGAAGTAAGATTCTCCTTAAACCAGTCATATGTGTTAATTTTATTAAATGTTACACATGGACTGAATACATTAATTAATGAAAAACCTTTATGCTGAATACCTTGCTCAATTAGTGAAGTTAATTCTTTTAAGTCACTAGAGAAGCTCTGAGCTAAAAAACCAACTCCTGAAGAAATAGCTAATTCCATTACTCCTAAGGCAGATTCAATGGATCCTCCTGGAGTACTCTTTGTCTTGAAACCCATTTCACTTCTTGGAGAAGTTTGCCCTTTTGTTAATCCATAAATTTGATTATCCATTACGATATAAGTCACATCAATATTTCTTCGAATTGCGTGAATCGTATGTCCCATACCGATTGCAAAACCGTCCCCATCTCCACCAGATGCAATGACAGTCAATTCACGATTAGCCATCTTAACACCTTGTGCAATTGGTAATGAACGTCCATGAATACCATGGAAACCATACGAATTAATATATCCAGAAATTCTTCCAGAACAACCTATTCCTGAAACAACGGCTAATTCCTCTGGAATTACACCAACGTTAGCGGCTGCTCGTTGAATGGCCGCTTGGACAGAAAAGTCACCACAACCTGGGCACCAATTTGGTTTAACGTTATTACGAAAGTCTTTAAAAGTAGCCATATTAGAACAACTCCTTGCATCGGCTGTAGATTTCAGATGGTAAGAATGGGTTCCCATCATATTTCAATATAGATTGTACATCTCCATAAGCTAGATTCATTTTTACTAGCTGAGCAATCTGACCTGTTGCATTGTTTTCAACAACAACAACTCGTTTTGCATTTTTCACCATACTTTTCAATTCTTCCGTAGGGAATGGGTGAATCAATCTAATTTGCCCATGATTAACTTTTAATCCGTCTTCTTCTAGACGTGGAATAGCTTCCTGAATCGTTCCACGTGTTGAATTTACACCAATAATTAAAAGGTCTGCATCCGCATGTCGTTCATCCTTGAATACAGGATTTGGATATAAGCTATGAAGTTCATTTAACTTATTCATACGCTTATCCATTTGTAGTATGCGATTATTCGGATCTTCTGATGGCTTACCTTGTTCGTTATGTTCAACACCAGTTACATGATGAAGACCATTTTTCATTCCAGGAATAACTCGCTTAGAAATGCCATCTTTAGTAACTTCATAACGTTTATAGTATTCATTTTTTTCTAGTTCAGGTAATTCCTCAGATATATTTAATTTACCACGTCTAATTTCTACTTTACTAAAATCTAGTGGCTCCACTGATTGTTTACCTAAAGAAAGAGCTAAGTCCGTTAGTAGAATAACTGGAACCTGGTATTCTTCTGCAATATTAA
Organism: Evansella sp. AB-P1; assembly: GCF_029688925.1. Classification (GTDB taxonomy): domain Bacteria; phylum Bacillota; class Bacilli; order Bacillales; family Salisediminibacteriaceae; genus Evansella. The sequence goes on along the minus strand of NZ_JARUKY010000016.1, from coordinate 39,073 downwards.
AAGCTTCAACAGTATCATAAAAGGCTTCTTCTACTGTCGATGGTGCCAGAACTACTTTTGGAATTTCGCCATGAGTTCCGTAAATCATTGCAAAAATATCTGACTGCTCTTGCTTTGTCGGTAAGCCCGTACTTGGACCACCACGTTGTGTATCAACAATAACGAGTGGTGTTTCTGTAATACCACTTAAACCAATAGCTTCCATCATTAATGATAGACCAGGTCCAGCTGAAGCAGTTAAACTACGAACGCCTGCATAATTACCACCGATAGCCATCGTACATGCAGCAATTTCATCTTCCGTTTGAATAACTGTTCCACCATATTCAGGTAATTTTTTAATTAAATACTCCATTATTTCTGATGCTGGTGTGATTGGATAGGCTGGCATGAACCTAGCTCCACCTGCTAGTGCCCCTAAGGCAATAGCATCATTTCCAATCATAAACATCCGATTTTTTCCGTCTGCCTTTTCTAATTGGAAATCCCCTACATTTCCTTGCGCTTCATTTTGGAAATATTCCATTCCTTTTGAAATGGCCTCCATGTTTTTTTCAACAACAGAAGCACCTTTTTTAGAAAATATTTGTTCAACAACAGATTGAAAGGACTCAACTTTAACCCCTAATAATGCACTAGATGCCCCTACGGCAACCATGTTTTTCATAAGTGATGTCCCTAATTCAGAAGCTATTTCTGTAAATGGTACGGCATATAGCTTTGCCGCACTTCCTTCCGGGAGTTTAGGGGAAAATTTACTGTCCCCGATTATGACGCCTCCAGAAAGTAATTCATGATGGTTTAAATCTATCGTCTCTTGGTCAAAAGCTACGAGAATATCTAAATCATCTGAAATGGAATTCATAGGTTTGGTACTCACACGAATTTTGTTATTCGTATGACCACCTTTAATTCTTGATGAAAAGTGGCGATATCCATATAGGTAATATCCTAAACGACTTAGAGCCATTGAGAATATTTCTCCAGTACTTTCAATTCCTTCACCTTGTTGCCCGCCAACTTTCCATGAAAGTTGATTGATCATTTTCTACTCCACCCCTCTTAATATGACAATGAGTAAACTATTACTACCTTTTCCTGTGAATGTGAACACATTCATTTGTTGTTGTTCAGCCTTGTTACTTTCTTTGATTGCGGCAACATCTTTATTTACTCTAAAATAGCTTAAGAAATATGCAACATAGTATATGTTTACTTTACCGTTTTAGAAAGTTTCCTCCGAACTTTTTATTGCTATGAATCTGTACACACACTTCATCTTAAAGATATGTAGTCGTGATCCTGGTTTGCTTTTTTCTCAAAACGTTCCAAGAAACACCTCATCTTTCATCGACACCTATATTATAGGTTACGTTAGTTCCGATAACAAAGGATATGCTTAATGTCAAGATACGACATCTTTCAGCAAACGTTTTCACTCATTGATTTCTTGTTATCTTTTTATATTGTAACATAACTTTCACAATTTCTTAAACAAGAATATTCAATCAATTTCACAAAATGCAATAATTATTACTATAAACTACTATTTTTTGGACTGAATTAAATTTTTTTCCTTTTTTTTATCCTTTTTCTTACTTTTGCTGCAAGAGTCGCCTCCTTACTCCCGAACCAATACTTATTTTTAGGGTAGACCTACACAATAAAAAAACTGCCTAACATATGTTAAGCAGCAGAAAAAAATTACAAGTTAACGAGGTTCAATAATTAACTTAATAGCAGTACGTTCTTCACCATCTATTTGTATATCCGTAAATGCAGGGATACAAATGAGATCAATACCACTAGGTGCTACAAATCCTCGAGCAATAGCAATAGCTTTAACGGATTGATTAAGTGCTCCTGCCCCTATTGCTTGAATCTCAGCTGCCCCTCTTTCTCGAATGACTCCAGCCAAAGCTCCGGCGACAGAATTAGGATTAGATTTTGCTGAAACTTTTAATACTTCCATTTCAGTACCTCCTTTAAGGATGAATTGGTGGTATATAGATCTTAAAAACATATCAAGTAATTACTTGTTATCTATCTACTAATTACTCATAACTACTGATATGGAATTACTAAAAAGGAATGGCTGTAGTTTGAATATATTCTGATGTTGTGAATTTATGCTAATTTAAATGAATTAGTCAAAAAAAGGACGTTCTTCATTTATTGTGATTCGTTGAATGGAATCTGCTAAGCCTGTTTTATCATTTAAAGTCAAAATAACCCCATTAAGTTGTTCCCTTCCTTGTGTTACTTCAAACCTGGCAGGTAAACTTGTCATAAATCTGTTAATAACCACATCTTTATCTACACCTAATATTCCATCATAAGGACCTGTCATACCAACATCTGTAATATATGCTGTCCCTCCATGCAATATCCTTTCATCTGCAGTTTGAACGTGTGTGTGTGTACCTACAACAGCTGAAACTTGTCCATCTAAGTACCAGCCCATTGCTTGCTTTTCACTTGTTGCCTCCGCATGAAAATCAACAAAAATATATGGAGTTTTTTTCCTTACTTCTTGAACAATATCATTTAATACTGTAAATGGACAATCGATAGGAGCCATAAAGGTTCGACCTTGCCCGTTTATTATAGCGATTTTTTTATTACCTACTTTTTTTATCAAATAACCCACTCCAGGTGTTCCTTTCGGAAAATTAGCTGGTCTAACTAGGTCACTTACATTATCGATAAAATCAAATATTTCTTTTTTATCCCATGCGTGGTTTCCTAATGTAATAACATCTGCGCCCATTTCTTTTATTTCATGATATATTTTTTCTGTAATTCCTTTACCACTTGCAGCATTTTCCCCATTAACTATCGTAACATCTGGTTGATGTTTTAACTTTAGTTTATGTAAATAATCCTTAAGTGCATTTCTTCCTGGTGAACCAACCACATCAGCAATAAATAATACTTTCATTTATAAACTCCTTTATTTCAAATACTAATTTCACTACTTACAATTTTAGGTATATTATAATTATTCCACATTTGTTGACTAATTCCAAATATAAAAGGTACATATATTATCATTTATTACTTTTATATAGGTATGTAAAATGAGATAGTTTCTTACCTATGTTAACTTATATTATCATACATGGCATGAATAAAAATGTCGAAATAACACTATGGGTAACAAATTATTTAATTAGTTGCTCTGTTTAATCTTATAGATTTTTGCTACTAAGTTCTCAAATTCACCTAAAGTGCCTACGCCGCTTCTGTTAATTCCTCTATCACCTTAATATCAGAATTAAAATGAGAGATAATTATATTATTTTTCAATGTAAAAAATAAAGTGGCATATTCGCCACTTTATTTTGCATACTCAACTGCTCTTGTTTCCCTTATGACGGTCACTTTAATGTGACCAGGGTAATCGAGCTCATCTTCAATTTTCTTTGTTATATCACGAGCAAGTCGATATGAATCTTCATCTGTAATGAAGTCAGGCTTCACCATAATACGAACTTCACGGCCTGCTTGAATTGCATATGTTTTTTCAACGCCTTCAAAGGACTCTGAGATTTCTTCAAGTTTTTCAAGTCGTTTAATATACGTTTCAAGAGTTTCCCTTCTCGCTCCTGGTCTTGCAGCTGATAAAGCATCCGCTGCAGCAACTAGTGTTGCAATAACAGATGTCGATTCCGTATCTCCGTGATGTGATGCAATACTATTAATGACAACTGGATGTTCTTTATATTTCGTAGCAAGCTCTACGCCGATTTCAACGTGACTTCCTTCTACTTCATGGTCAATCGCTTTTCCTAAGTCATGTAACAAGCCTGCACGGCGTGCTAACTGGACATCTTCTCCTAATTCTGATGCCATTAATCCACTTAGATAAGCTACTTCCATAGAGTGTTTCAGTACATTTTGTCCGTAACTAGTACGGAATTTCAAACGTCCTAATATTTTTATAAGGTCAGGATGCAAACCATGAATTCCCATTTCAAATGTTGTTTGTTCCCCGTACTCTCGAATTAGTTCGTCTACTTCACGTCTAGACTTGTCCACTGTTTCTTCAATTCGTGCTGGATGAATTCGTCCATCCTGAACGAGTTTTTCTAAGGTTGTTTTCGCAATTTCTCTTCTAATTGGATCAAATCCAGATAAAATAACAGCCTCTGGAGTATCATCAATAATTAAATCAATTCCAGTTAATGTTTCTAAGGCACGAATATTTCGACCTTCTCTACCTATAATACGGCCTTTCATTTCATCATTAGGTAGGTTTACTACAGAAACAGTTGTTTCAGCTACATGGTCTGCAGCACAGCGCTGAATGGACATAGACAATATTTCTTTTGCCTTCTTATCCGCCTCTTCCTTTGCTCTTGTCACTGCATCCTTAACCATGATTGCTTTTTCATGAGTTAATTCTTCTTCAACTGTTTTCATAATAATTTCACGTGCATCTTCTTTAGAAAACCCAGATATACGTTCTAATTCTTGTTGTTGATTTTGTAACATTTCCTCGACTTTGCTATTCATCTCGTCGATTTGTTGTTGACGTTTTGACAATTCGTTCTCTCGTTTTTCAAGAGTATCTTCTTTTTTGTCTAACGTTTCACTTTTTCGGTCCAATAATTCTTCTTTTTGAACTAATCGATTTTCCTGCTTCTGAATATCGTTGCGGCGATCTCGGACTTCCCGTTCCGCTTCCATTCGAAGCTTGTGGGCTTCATCCTTCGCTTCCAAAATCGCTTCTTTTTTACTTGCTTCTGCTTCTCGCTTAGCATCTTCTATCGTTTGCTTAGCTAGCTGCTCTGCACTAGAGATCTTGGCTTCTGCAATGGATTTGCGAACGAAATATCCAATAAAGAAAACGATTACTGCAGTGAATAGCAAAATGAGGATTTGAATAAATAAATTCAAACTAATTCACCTCCTCATGCTATTTCTTGTTGGAACTTGGTTTCATTTGTTTCATTTTGTCATTTTTGTCATTTTCATTCATGCGCACATCTAGCACAGATAATACAAATAATACAGTGTGAGTATGTTTTTAGGTAATACAGTATTCTTTCTAATTGTATGCTTCATAAATAACAATGTCAAGCATTGGTAAGTTTTCTGTTACTTCAATTATATTAATTTATCATACTATTCATTCGACATTTTATTCTATTTTCAATATTTTAAAGTACTAAAGTTTGTGAAGCGAAATGGTAAGTCTAGGGCTTACTATAAACTGCAGAGATTTTGTAATTGATTTTCTTTCAAAGAGAAGTTTATGTAAAAGATTATTTTAAAAAAGAGACTGTCCTTCTCATCAATCATCATGAATGACTTTGGAAGGGACAATCTCTATTATCTCACTATTATTTTAAATCTAAAGGAAGTTTTTCTTCCTGATCTTCCGCGGGAACAGTCGTTGGTGTATTTAAGCTATGGAATTCGCGAATTTGACTCTCGATTAATTTCGTGATTTCTTCATTTTCCTTTAAAAATTGTTTTGCATTTTCTCTACCTTGTCCTAAGCGTTCTTCATTATAGGAATACCAAGCGCCACTTTTCTGTACTATGTCTAAGTCCGCACCAATATCAAGAATAGAACCTTCACGAGAAATTCCTTCCCCATACATAATATCCACCTCTGCTGTTTTAAACGGAGGAGCAACTTTGTTTTTCACAACTTTAATTTTGGTCTTGTTACCAACCATATCGTTACCTTGTTTTAACGTTTCAGCACGCCTTACTTCCAATCTAACGGACGAATAAAACTTAAGGGCACGTCCCCCTGGAGTTGTTTCAGGATTACCAAACATCACTCCAACCTTTTCACGAATTTGATTGATGAATACTGCTATTGTTTTAGATTTACTTATGGCACCTGAAAGCTTACGAAGTGCTTGGGACATTAAACGAGCTTGTAACCCTACATGGCTGTCTCCCATTTCTCCTTCTATTTCTGCTTTCGGTACTAATGCAGCGACTGAATCCACAACGATCATATCTACTGCACCACTTCGTACAAGGGCTTCTGCTATTTCTAAAGCTTGTTCCCCTGTATCTGGCTGTGATAATAATAGCTCATCAATGTTTACACCTAGGTTTTGTGCATAAACAGGATCTAGGGCATGTTCTGCGTCAATGAATGCTGCTTGTCCACCGTTACGTTGTACCTCTGCAATTGCGTGTAAAGCAACCGTAGTTTTACCAGAAGATTCTGGACCATAAATCTCTATGATTCTTCCTTTTGGATATCCTCCTACTCCTAAAGCAATATCTAATGCTAAAGCTCCACTAGATACAGTAGAAACTCGTTGCTCTGCCTGCTCCCCTAATTTCATAATGGAACCTTTTCCGAATTGCTTCTCTATTTGACGTAAGGCCATGTCAAGTGCTTGTTTACGATCTGACATTCTTGTTCTCTCCCTTTTTAATGTATTTGAATGATTACTAATCCAATAATATGAATAATTTATTTCTCTTTTCTATCTTACCCCTTTTTATTTCGTTTGCCAATAGTTTTTGCAAACATTCGTTCGGTTTCTTAAGGTTTCAAAAAGCTTAAGAAAAAACGCATGTTACCATGCGTTTTTCGCAAGTATATAGGAATGTCTGTACTATTTATCGATGATTCCTTTTCGGTCTTGGTTTTGCAGGTTCTAAATTGATTCTTGCACCATTTAGTCGTGAATATTTTAAACCTTCATAGACGAACGGTGCCACTTCTTGTGGTACCTCCATAAAAGTAAAATTATCAAATATATCGATTTTCCCTATTGCCTTTTCTGGAATACCAACAAGCATTGAAACTTCTTCCACAATTTTCTTTGGTGTTAAATCTACGTTTCTTCCAACATTAATGAAAAATCTTGTCATCCCTTGTTGAGCACCTGTATCTCCAAAATCATACCCATCATCATCTAAATCTTCGTGGCTATAAAAGGCAAGCTTCAGTAAAGATTTCGTTACCTTTTCTGCTGGATAAAGTCCTAATAATTCTGATACAAGTCCTTCATATAGATCTACTTCATCCTCATCACTTTCAATTAGATCAATAATTTGAGCTTTCCAAACGTGCTGTTGTTTTTCAACAACTTCCTCCACTGATGGTAACCGCTGTGATGGTATACTCATTTTAATTTCAGACTCAATGGAACGCAAATGCTTCATTTCTCTAGGTGTTACAAGAGTAACGGCAACACCATCTCTACCTGCTCGACCAGTTCTACCAATACGATGAACATAACTTTCAGGATCTTGTGGAATATCATAATTGATTACATGGGAAACATTTTCTACATCAATACCTCGAGCAGCCACATCTGTAGCTATTAGAAATTCAATAGACGAATCACGAAACTTTTTCATAACTAAATCACGTTGTGATTGCGTAAGATCACCATGTAGTCCATCTACTGCATAACCTCGTGCTTGAAGCGCTTCTGTTAATTCTGCAACCCCTTTTTTAGTTCGGCAAAATATAATGCCTAAATCAATGCTTTCACTATCAATAACACGACAAAGTGAATCTAGCTTATTTTTTTCCAAAACTTTAAAATATACTTGGTTAATGGAAGGGGCCGTGACTTCCCCTTTACTTATCGTCACTTGCTTTGGACGCTTCATATATTTATTTGATAATTTTCGAATTGGAGGAGGCATTGTGGCTGAGAATAGCATTGTTTGACGTTCCACATTTACTTGTTTTAATATTTTTTCAATATCTTCAATAAAACCCATGTCTAACATTTCATCCGCTTCATCCAGAATTAGTGTATGAACATTTTTTAACTGCAAGGTATTTCTACTGAGATGATCTAACACTCTACCAGGTGTACCTACAACTACCTGTACCCCACGTTTTAATGCACGTATTTGATGGCCAATAGATTGTCCACCATAAATAGGAAGAATCTGTATATTTTTGTACTTCGAAAGCTTTTGTAACTCACCAGCAACTTGAATGGCAAGTTCTCTAGTTGGTGTTAAAATAAGAGATTGGACGTGCCTTTCTTCCGTTACGTGCTCAATTAAAGGAATACCAAAGGCTGCTGTTTTTCCTGTTCCTGTTTGAGCTTGTCCAATAATGTCTTGTTTTTTTAATATTTCAGGAATAACTTTCTCTTGAATTGGTGATGGTGCTTCAAAGCCCATATCTTTTATTGCACGTTTAATATCTTCTGATATTTGAAAATCTTCAAACTTCATCATTTTATTCATCCACCTTTTCCATTTCCTTTCGAATCCATTGTAACAGATAATACGTTCCATATTTAACTGTTCTGTCTCGTATAGCTTCTCTACTACCTGCTAACTTTACTTCATAGCTTCTAGAATCATTACGAGTTGCTATACCGATAAACACTGTCCCGGGAGGTTTTCCCTCTAATGGATCTGGTCCAGCTACACCAGTAAAGCTAATTCCATAATCAGTATCTACAATTTTTCTAGCTGCCATTGCCATTTCCACTGCACAAGGACCACTTACGGCCCCCTTCATTTGCAAGATGGATGGAGAAATATTTAATTGAAGCTCCTTCATTTTATTTCCATAGGTAACAAATCCTCCAGGAAATACTTTACTTGCTCCTGGCTGTTTTGTAATTACAGATGCAAAAAAACCTCCAGTAATGCTTTCAGCAGTCGTAATAGTACTTCCCTTTTGTTTCAAAAGAGCAACTAATCTTTCTTCTAACGTCTCTTCCCCAGTGCCAACAAAGTAATCATTTAATTTAAAAAGAATTTTTCTTTGTAAAGTATCAAGAAGTTGTTTATTTTCCTCATGGTCATTACCACTGACTGTAAGTCGTAACGTCACTTCTCCATCTGATGCTAATGGAGCAATCGTTGGGTTCGTTTGTGAAACTAGTAAATCATCAATTTTTTCAACTAACTGAGACTCTCCAATATCAAAAAAGCGAAGAACTCGTGATTCAATCATTGTATTTTCATTAATAAGATTGTGTAAATATGGCACCACATACTTCTCAAACATTGGCTGTAATTCTTTCGGTGGTCCCGGAAGCATGATTATTAATGATTCGGTATCATCGGGAACGCTAAGGCCACAAGCAAGGCCATGATCATTAGGGAAAACATGAGCTCCTTCTACTATAAGAGCTTGCTTACGGTTATTTTCCGTCATCTGTCGATCTCTTTGGTTAAAATATTGCAGAATTCTTTCCTCAGTATTTGTGTCATACACAAGTTTTTTCTTTAATAGCTTCCCGACAGTTTCCTTTGTTAGGTCATCCTTCGTTGGACCAAGGCCACCTGTTAAAATTACTAAATCTGAACGGTCCTTTGCTATTTCTAACACTTCCTCAAGTCGTGATTCATTATCTCCAACGACGGAATGGTGATAAACATTAATACCTAAGTATGATAATTGCTCTGAAAGATATTTTGCATTTGAGTTTACAATTTGGCCTAATAATAATTCAGACCCTACAGCGATAATCTCTCCGTTCAACTAGACCATCCTTCCAAAAATAGAAACTTCATTTTACTAATACATGCTTATTTTTCACAAAATAATCTATCCCTGAGAATAACGTTAATATGACAGCAACGTAAATCATAAACGTATCAAACGGGATTGACAATAATTCAAAAATCATATTATGTAACATTAGTGCAGATGCTGCTACGATTTGGCTTACAGTCTTCCACTTCCCCCATACACTTGCAGCAATTACATTTCCCTCTCCAGAAGCAACTAATCGGAGGCCTGTTACAGCAAATTCACGACTAAGTATAATTATGGCTGCCCAAGCAGGAAACATTTCTAATTCAACTAAAGATACAAAGGCAGCTGTAATCAACAGCTTGTCGGCTAAAGGATCTAAAAATTTCCCCATATTTGTGACGAGGTTATATTTACGTGCATAAAATCCATCCAACCAATCAGTAGCAGCTGCTACAATAAAAATAATAGCTGCAATAAGGTGATGAACTGGTATGTCTGCACCAAATATATGCAATGTTCCCCATGAAAATGGACCAAGTAAAAAGACCATAAAGATTGGTATTAAAATTATTCTAGAAATTGTAATTTGATTAGGTACGTTCACCTTAATCCCCCTTAAGCTATCGAATCAATAATAAAAGTAGGTTACAAAGAATTTGGTAAAAATAATAATGATACAAACATCATTTCTAAATATAACATTATAAAGTCCTTTAGCTTTATCAATTTTACCAAAATCACGAAAATAATGCGAATAGAACATAATAAAAGATATCGTAAAACTATTACCTGTAAATGGAAGAAGGAACCGCTATGCGGCTCCCTATGTTTTAATCTTCGTCTAAATACTCAATATCAATGGTAATATATTGACGATTTTCATCCAACGGTGAAACATCTGGATATTCAAACAACTCATCATTAATATAAATATCTACAGTAGATGTACTACCTAAATTAAAAATAACTTGTTCTTCACCAGTCAGGTCAAAATCAATTTCATCCCCATCGGTATATTCACCTGTCACAACTGTTTCATTTTCATCATTTAAAACAGCAACCCAACTTCTTCCGGTAAATTCCATTAAAATTTCTAAGGCATCTACATTAGAAAGTGTGAAATAGGAATAATAACCTTCTGTTCGATCAAGCTCAAACGTTTGCTCTAGTTCAGGTTCCGGTTCTGGCTCAGGTTCTGGTTCTTCTTCCTCATTATTATTTTCATTATCCTCATTTTCTTCATTGTTCTCATTGTCATCTAACACATCTGGTGGAATATCAAACTCCCCATCACTTTGTTGGTCTTCACGAGAGATGCCTGAAGAATTACTCTCTGGATTTTGTGTAAAGTACCATATCCCAAAAGCAATAGCTAAAACAAAAATAATAGCTATCAATGTTGGGATAATGGAGGCAACCTTTGATTTTTTCTTTACTACTTTTGGATTTGATCGTTTTACTCGTGGAGGAAGATCCACTTGTTCCTTTTTCGCTTGTGGTAATTCATCACGATGTTCTTCAAATAATACTTCAGAAGGAATTCCAACTGCATCAGCATAACTCTTTACAAATGCTCTCGCATAGAAGTCTCCAGGTAAACGACTAAATTCTCCTTCTTCTATCGCTTGTAAATATCTTTTTTGAATTTTCGTTATCGTTTGAAGCTCTTCTAATGAATACCCTTTATCTTCTCTAGCAGCTTTTAATCGGGATCCTAATTCTGACAATCTCAACACCTACCAACCTTAGCTAATATCAAAGGATGAGAAGCCCGATTCAACGGCTTCGTATGTAATTTTCTCACCCTCTTCACTTCTTAGTTCAATAATATAATCAAAATCATCTAGTGTGTATTCTGTTTCACGAACAAATATATCTGGATGCTCAATAACTTTTGTAGCAGATAACCGCATAATTTCATTTACTAACATTTGATGCCGTTCTGAGGCTCTCATTGTGGAAACTATCCCATCAATAATGTAAATGTGATTTTCTGAAAGCTCATCGTCAGCTAACTGACTTCTTATCGTCTGTCTTAATAAAGTAGAGGAAAGAAAAGACCAACGTTTACTAGCACAAACACTTGCTGCAACGACAGATTCTGTTTTTCCAACTCTCGGCATTCCCCTAATTCCAATTAAGCGATGTCCTTCTTTTTTAAACAATTCGGCCATAAAGTCTACTAGCAAGCCTAACTCATCACGAACAAAGCGAAACAACTTCTTCTCGTCCTCATCTCGATCAATATACTTACCATGCCTAACTGCAAGCAAATCCCTTAATTTAGGTTCGCGTATTTTCCTTAATTGTATAAAATCCATTGTTTCTAGAATATATTTTAAACGCATAATCGCTTCGTCACTTTGACTTTTTATCAGCATACCTCTTCGCTGATGTTCTACTCCATTTATTGTTATAATGTTAATTCGTAACATACCTAACAAGGAAGCAATTTCACCAAGTAAACCTGGACGATTTTTGTTTATTTGATATTCTAAATACCATTCTTTCTCCTCCATCGTTCAACTCCTTCCTAGGAGAGTACCCCCAACAAGTTAAACTATCTTTACATAACTTATCATAATTGATTTTTTTCCTCATTAAAAGAAGTTTCTTTCCATCTTTCGCATAGAAAGGAATATTTTTTATTTTTCTTGTAAGTTATTTTACCATTATAACTAAATTTACCAAAATCTATGTTTTATCATTTGCAAATATCGATAGTATTATGTAACGACTTTCATCGTGAGATTTTTATGTAAACTAACAAAGATTTTCTTTACCTTGTAGACCTCTCATGCAAGTATGAATTTGCACCATGGAGATGAAAATGTTCTTTCTAAAGTATACTACCTTCCCGCAATTCCAATCTCATACCGTTTGCGGGAAGAATAATCGGCTTCATTCATCCCCCATTTGCTTTTTTCATTGCTTTCCGGGCTTCTAGAACGCTTCTTATTTTCAGGGTAGACTTCCCATGCAGGTGAAGTGAAACTTGCACCATAGAGGATGAATATAATTTAATCCAATTGGAATGAGTGGAATCCCACGAGACTCCTCGAAAATGCTATCACATTTTCTTCGTGCGTGGGATTACTCTTAGAAGCAATTCAAAGTCCTGCGGGAAAAGCAACAGGTGAAGATCCCGCACTTCGGCACAGTGTGCGAAGTGTGAAGCTGAGGCGTTGCCCGCGGTAAAGAAGATACTGTGACTGCGAACGGAGTGAAGCAGAGCAGATGTCGCACTTATACCCTTGTGGTGAATGCGAAGTGGTGTGGAACGAATGATTAACATAACCTTTATTTGTTAATACTGCTAAGTTCGATAACACTTATTTTCAGGGTAGAAAACTTATTATTATAACGTAAAAAAGTGTCGCAATTACGCGACACTTTTTTATCTTATCGTTGAACTAATTTGACCATCATATTTGCAATAGCATGCTGTTCTTCTTCAGAAGCAACATGCCAAAGGTCTGCAAGAATCTTTTCTTGTTCATTTTTTGGCTCCACTTGCTCTGATAAATATTCCCCAACCTGGTATGCTACATCAGTAATAACTTGATTATTCATGCCTTCATTTTTTGCTTGATCTAATCTTTCGCCTAAAAAGTCTTTCCATTGTTGCCAGTTATCTAATACAGACATTGTTAAACTCCTCCTTGTGTTAAAATTCCTTCATAGTTTTTCACAAGGTAGGAAATTTATTCATAGCAATTTTGTGACAAAATTAACAATACCAAGCTCCATTTACAGAAATGATTTGACCATTGATGTATTCACTTTCCTTAGAGGCCAAAAAAGAGACAGTGGCCGCTACATCCTCTGGTGTTCCTAATCGTCCTGCAGGTATTTCTTCTTCTAATTCCATTAATTCTTCCTTAGACAAATGACTTAGCATGGATGTTTTTACAGCCCCTGGAGCTATACCATTTACTTGGATTTGACTAGGTGCAACCTCTTTTGCTAGAGCCTTTACGAACGTATTCATTGCTCCTTTAATGGTTGAATAGAGTACTTCACATGATGCACCGGTTATACCCCATATAGACGAAATAACGATAATCTTCCCCTGTTTCTTTCGAATCATGGCTGGTAAAAATGTTTGTGTAAGTAAAAAAGGAGTGGTAACACCGATAGTCAACTCCCTACATACCTCCTCATTTGTTACATCTGTAATCAAGCCTACGGATGATGTTCCGCTATTATGGATAACAATATCTGGTGATAAATTAATATTATTCACCTTGTTAATAATATCCTTTGAATTAGAGAAATCTCCTTGTATGAGAAAGCATGCAGTATCATACTTCGCTACTAGTTTTTGTTTTAGTTCATAAGCAAACTCTTCATTTTTATTGTAGTGGAGAATTAGTTTGTACCCATCAGATGCTAATTTTTCTGCAATAGCACGGCCTATCTCACCAGTCGCACCAGAGATAAAAGCTACCGGTTTCTCATCCATTTTACTCTCCTTTAGGTGTAATAATGCATTGACTCATTTGTGTATCCACAACAAAATGCTCACGTAAAGCAACTTCCAAATCATTATTGTTGATCGATTCTAAAACAGGAATAACGTCAAAAAGATCCATATCGTTAAAGCGATACCTTGTAAATTGATTCGCTATATATTCTGGTGAATTTAAAGCACGTAAAAAGTAACCTATTTTTTTCTTTCTTACCCCTTCGATTAATTTTTCCGTTAATGAATCTTCTGTGAAGGCTTTTACCATTTCTTTTAATCGTTCCCCAAGTCTTTCTGGTTTGTCACTATCTCCACCAATAACAGAGAAGCCAAAGCCCGATTCCCCTGAGTAATCAAAAGAGAATGAATCATCAATTAAGCCTTCATCATATAATATTTGATAATTTTTACTACTTTGACCAAACATTATTTCTAAAAGTAATTGAATGGATAATTCGTGTTTTAAAAGATCTTTCCCTTGTTTATCAGGTTCTCGATCTTTAAACCCAACTAAACATTTCCCTGTATTAACATTCATTGGAATCTTTTCTTCCTTTTTAAAAACTTCCTTTGGTTCTTCTTCAAAAAAACGTTCGATCTTTTCTGGTTCAGAAAATTCTTTTGCCCCTTGATTTTCTCGAATAAAGGTCATGGTTTGTTCCGGATTTATATTTCCTACTACGAAAAAAACCATGTTGCTTGGATGGTAAAAGGTTTCATAGCACGTATAAAGCATTTCTTTCGTAATTTCATGGATAGATTCAACCGTTCCTGCAATATCAATTTTTACTGGATGTTTTTCAAACAAGTTAGCAATTAAGCCAAAATAATTTCTCCAATCAGGATTATCTTCGTACATTTTAATCTCTTGTTCAATAATCCCCTTTTCCTTTTCCACAGATTCATCAGTGAAATAGGGTTTTTGTACAAAATTTAGTAGCGTTTCTAAATTTTCTTTCACGTTCATTGTGCTAGAAAACAAGTAAGCAGTTCTTGTAAAGCTTGTAAAAGCATTAGCAGAAGCACCTTGCTTACTAAAAAGCTGAAACACATCTCCATCTTCATCTTCAAAGAGCTTGTGCTCTAAAAAGTGAGCTATACCATCTGGCACTTTAAACTTTTCCTGTTTCCCTAAAGGAGTAAAGGTATTATCAATGGAGCCGTACTTTGTAGTAAAGGTTGCGAAAGTTTTATTAAAACCTGCCTTGGGTAATACGTAAACTTGTAAACCATTGGGAAGCTCTTCATAATAAAGTGTTTCTTGAAGCTGTTCAAATTTAACCTTATTCATTACTAGATTCCTCCTTTCCTTTTAAGAAGTAAACGGTATCTAATTGAATCTTATTAGCAACTCGAACAATATCTTCCTTCTTGATTTTATCAAGTTCCTCTATCCAATGGTCTAAAGGTCGATTTTTTGTTGAAAGCTGATTATGGTATTCCAGTTCGATCCGTCCTCTTGGAACATCCATTGTTTCTAACAGTTGATTTTTTAATACTGCTTTCGTTTGTTCTAAATCTTCTTCAGTAAATTTTCCTGCCTTCATATCATCCATTTGCTCAAATATAATTTTGGTTGCCTCGTTATATTTATTGCTTTCTATACCAGACATGACGATAAGCAACCCTTTATGACTTTCTACTCTTGAAGCTGCATAATAGGCAAGACTTGCCTTTTCCCTTACATTTATAAATAACTTAGAATGTGAGAACCCACCAAATACTCCATTAAACAGCTGTAAAGCAAAATAGTCATCATCACCGTAAGTTAATTGGGTTCGATATCCAATATGAAGTTTTCCTTGTTGAACGTCTTGTTCCTCCACAATTTCTCGGTGATCCTTTTTAAAATACTCTTGTATAGTTGTTGTTGAAGAAGATTCTCTTTTTGGGAAGCTAGATAAAAGATCAAAATGTTTTTCAATTAGCTTTTTCATTTCATTATCATTAACGTCTCCAATAATGTATAAGTCAAACTGATCCTTTGCTAGTACCTCTTTATAATACTCATACAACGTTGTTTCATTAATGGATGGTAAATCTTCTTCATTACCTAACACAAACAGACCAAATGGTTCGTTTTCACACATTTCTTCAGTTAATCTTTTATTTGCATAACGCATTTTATCATCATATACGGACGCTAGCTTTTGCTTTAATGTCCTTTTTTCCCCTTCTACTATAGATGAATCAAAGGCCCTATCTGTTCCTTTTGGTGATAATAAAACAGAGGAAAATAACTCTAATGCTCGTTCTAATAAAGAACGGCGATCAGATAAAAATTTTTCATTAGCTACTTCCATTCTTAATGTCATAATGTGATGCTCACCTTTTTTAGTTACATCAACGTTTAATGTAGCACCATATAATTCATCTAAATATTGCCGTAATTCTTGCCTTGATGGATAATCCTTCGTACCATTTTGTAATACGTATGGAAGGAGAGCTCGTTTTGTCACCGTTTCCTGTGTCAATGGAGAACGCATATGAAGCAATATCGTATTCGTTTTATACGTTGTGGAAGGTAATACATGTACATTTAATGGACCAACCGAAAACGTTTTTAGTGCGTTTTCTTTCAATTGAAATCCCTCCTTATATTCCTATCATTATCTTACCTATTGTAGTCAAAGTTTATGTTTATAATCCATAGTATTATTTTAGCTTTTTTATTGCTGTCAATGCAAAAATAATGGAAAAATAATTATTCATACTGCATAGGATAAGAGAAATTTTGCTTTACTCTATAATCACAGATGTTAATGGTGTCCTCCATCTACTTACTTTAAATGGAAGAAAAGATGTAACAAAAATGCTCTGTAAGGGAGATTTTGTGATTGTAACGGGCAAGAACCTCTGTGTATTTTCAGGGTACACCACCATATAAGCGAGAACTTGTACCATGGGGGATGAAAATACTCTTTCTAAGGTGTTCATTCGTTGCAGGCAGTCGCTTTCACCACAGGCATAAGTGCGACATCTGTTCATGCTTCATAGTGTCTTCTTTACCGCGCGCACGTCCTCAACTTCCTAAAACTTACACAGTAAGCTTTTAGGGGATGTTCGTCTCTTGCTGATCCCACAGGAGTCGCTGCCCTCCACTCCTGAACTATTACTTATTTTCAGGCTAATAAAAAATGTCCTGTTTACAAACAAGCTGTAACAGGACATTTTTTTATTATGATGAAACTTCTTGGTCTTCACCTTTTGTAATTAATACTTCTCTTGGCTTACTACCTTCATACGGACCAACGATGTTCCTTGCTTCCATCTCATCAATTAACCTTGCTGCTCTCGTATACCCAATTCGAAAACGGCGTTGTAGCATAGAGACAGATGCAGTTTGCATTTCAAGCACTAATTGTACTGCGTCCTCAAATAAATCATCATCCACTTCGTTAGCTGAAACGGTTTCCCCTTCTTTGGGCATCATTTCCTCTGCATATTGTGCTTTTTGTTGTTCAATACAGTGATCTACTACTCTTTCCACTTCTTCATCCGATAAGAAGGCTCCTTGAATTCGTGTTGCTTTATTGGCTCCTACTGGGAGAAATAGCATATCTCCTTTACCTAGTAATTTTTCAGCACCATTACCATCTAAAATCGTACGAGAGTCTGTGGAGCTTGATACTCCAAAGGCAATACGAGAAGGAATATTTGCTTTAATTACTCCAGTAATAACATCAACTGAAGGGCGCTGAGTAGCGATGATTAAATGGATACCCGCAGCACGTGCCATTTGAGCTAGTCGAGTAATAGAATCTTCTACATCTGATGAAGCAACCATCATTAAATCTGCAAGCTCGTCCACTATAACAACAATATACGGTAAAGGCTGGTGTGTTTCTTCTTCATTCTTCGCATTTTCTCGTTTTATATAGCCATTGTATCCTTCTATGTTTCTTGTTCCTGAATAAGCAAAAAGCTCATATCTCCGTTCCATTTCGTTCACAACTTTTTTCAATGCTTGTGAAGCTTTCTTCGGTTCTGTCACAACTGGTGAAAGGAGGTGTGGTATTCCATTATATATGTTTAGCTCTACCATTTTAGGATCAATCATCATAAGCTTAACTTCATGCGGTTTACTACGCATTAAAAGACTAACAATGATTCCATTTATACAAACACTTTTCCCACTACCAGTAGCACCAGCAACTAATAAATGGGGCATTTTATTTAACTCAGCAATAACTGCCTCCCCTGAAATATCTCTACCTAACGCAATGGCTAATTTATTACTGTTGTCCTTCATTACTTGTGCCTCTAACACTTCTTTTAACGTCACTAATGCAACTTCCTGGTTAGGAACTTCAATCCCTATTGCTGACTTCCCAGGGATAGGAGCTTCCATCCGAATATCCTTTGCTGCAAGTGCCAATGCCAAATCGTCCGTTAAGTTAACAATTTTACTAACTTTCACACCAACGCTAGGGTACACCTCATATTTCGTAACAGCGGGACCTAAATGAACCTTTGTTACTTTTGCATTAACTCCAAAGCTTTCTAACGTACGTTCAAGCTTACGAGCATTTTTAGACAGCATTGAATGCTCTCTCGTTTGATTAGCCTTCGTTGGGCTTGCTAAAACATCCATTGAAGGAACCTCGTACGATTCATTTTCCATGGCACTAACAACGAGTGATGTAGTAGGAACAGGAGCCTCTTCCTTTTCCTCCACTTCTTCTTTATCAGTACGATTCTCACCATCATTCACCATTTTAAGAGCAGCTGATTCTACATCAATGACTTCAGCATCTTGTACATGTTGCTCCTTATATGCTTTCGTTGAAAAATCATATATAATTGGTTCTTCCCCATGATCTATAACGGTATGATCTATTGATTCAACGGTATTTTGTTCTTCTACGGCTTTTTTTTGCCTGTTTTGTTTCTTACGTTCTTTCCAATTTTTAAATGATTCCATCACTTCATTACACTGTCGAATAAACCAATCTTTTAACCTTTGTAAAAGGGATGTAGAGCCTCCTCCACTTTTTTTCAAAAAATCAACTATGGATTTACCTGTTATTAGCATACTAGAAACTAATATAAGTCCTATAGCAAAGACAATAGTTCCTTCCGGAGAAAAGAGTAAATGAGAAAAGGCAAAACCAATTGCTCCTATCATTCCTCCTCCTAAACTATCAATGATAGCTTGATCTTGAATTTGTAGCCAAAACAAATGCCACGTATTTCTAATGACAGAACGATCGATAAACTCTGTATGACTTGATAATTCTCCAAAAAGACTTACATGAAAAATGAGTGAGAAGGCAAAAATTATAAGATAGAATCCTGAAAGTCTCCTCGTCCAAAAGACAGGTAGCTGCCTTTTAATCATTAAGTAAATGGAAAAAACAAAAAGACTAATAGTTAAAATAATAAATAAATCTCCTAATATAAAACGAAATAGCTGAACAAGGCCTTCTCCTACTATCCCTAATCTTGCAAATGTTATAAAAGAAAGGATAATTAATAATAGGCCTACTAATTCATATGTAAGTTGTTTTTTCCATTTTTCTTGTTTTCTTCTACGCTTACTAGCCATTTAAATCCACCTCTATTTTAATACAAAAATGGAAGAAGCAGCCGAAAACCCGGCTGCTATTGATGCATTAACGAACGCTTGTTTTCATTATTATATCACAAAAGCTAAGTAAATGACTATATAACGATAAAAAATTTAATCATGATTTACTCGAGAGTATATCGTTGACCAGGAGTATACTGTTGATTTAAGTACATATTAGGATCCGTAGAATACAGACGAACGATTCGATAACCATCATTATTTTCTCCTTCATCCTTTTCTAATAATAAATGCCCACCAGGAATATCAATCATTTTTTGTTTTAAAAACTCTCTGTCATCAACTGGAAAGATGGATTGTTCGGCAGTATACGTATATAAAATCATTGAATCACATCCTTTCCATCAGTCGTTGGTTTGCCCTCTTCAATCAATTCATTGAGCTTTTTGATCGCTTGTCCTATTCCACCAACTTCGTTTATTAATCCAGAGGAAACAGCATCTTTTCCGATCACATTTGTCCCTATATCTCTTGTTAAGTTTCCTTTTGAAAGCATGAGTTCTTTAAAGTTTTCTTCCGTAATAGATGAATGACGTGTTACAAAGCTAATGACACGATCCTGCATTTTGTCTAAATACTCAAACGTTTGTGGAACGCCAATAACAAGACCTGTTAGCCTGACAGGATGAATGGTCATCGTTGCAGTTTCTGCTATAAAGGAATAATTTGAGGCAACAGCAATAGGTACTCCAATGGAATGACCGCCACCTAATACAAGTGTAACCGTCGGTTTAGACATGGAAGAAATCATTTCAGACAAAGCTAATCCTGCTTCTACATCCCCACCTACCGTATTTAATATAATTAGTAAGCCCTCAATTTTTGGATTTTGCTCTGCTGCAACTAACTGAGGAATAATATGTTCATATTTAGTTGTTTTATTTTGTGGTGGAAGCTGCATATGACCTTCGATTTGTCCGATAATGGTTAAAACATGAATGTTTGACTGATCCATTTGTGGTACATTCGTCTGTCCAAGCTGCTGTATTTTATCCAAAATACCGTCCTTTTGTTCTTTGCCTTGATCTTGATTTGGATTAGATGGTGATGGTTGTGGATTTGAAGAATCACTCATTACTTACCCACTCCTTTCAACCATAGTATGTTATTTATCGGAACGATTCATTCAATAAACCGTTGATAATCATAGATTCTCTCCTTCTCATCTTTAATAATGTTTCTCCAATAAAAGCAAAAGCTCCACGTCATGAGACACGGAGCTTTTCACACTATTGTTGTAAGAGTGTTGACAGTAAATGACGCTGTTCAGAAGTTAGAGGTACTAATGGTAATCTGACTCCGCCTACATCTAATCCTTTTAATTGCAAAGCTGTCTTTACTGGAGTTGGGTTAGGAGCCATGAAGAGACCTTTTATTTTTGGTAATAACGTTTGATGCATACGTGCAGCTTTTTTTATATTACCTCCTTCAAAGGCTTGAATCATCTCTTGTAATTCATTTCCTAACACATGACTTGCCACCGAAACAACACCTACTCCACCAATGGACATAATTGGTAAAATTAACGAATCATCTCCAGAATAGAGAAGAAAGCTATCAGAAGTATTCGCTAAAATAGCTGACATCTGATCTAAGTCTTCACTTGCTTCCTTAACAGAAACGATATTATCTATTTTAGACAAGCGAATAATTGTTTCTGCAGTCATATTGGTAGCAGTACGACCAGGAACATTATAGAGCATAATTGGTAATGATGTTTTTTCAGCAATTGTTTTAAAATGCTCATACATTCCTTGTTGTGATGGACGATTATAATATGGTGCAACGAGCATAATTCCATCAACACCTATAACTTCTGCTTTCCTAGTAAGTTCTACGGAAGCATACGTATTATTTGAACCTGTACCAGCTATGACAGGAATTCTTCCATTTACCACTTTTACGGAATGTTCAAACAAAGCTAATTTTTCCTCATTGGACAACGTAGGTGATTCCCCAGTTGTACCACAAACGACAATACTATTTGTACCATTCTCTATTAAATGCTCAATTAACCTTGTTGTTTTTTGAAAATCAATATTACCTTTAGAATCGAACGGTGTAACCATCGCAGTAACAACTCGACCGAAATTCATGTAAATCCTCTCCTTTAATCATCATCTCTCTAGAAGGAACATTTCATGGAGAGCATTGACAGCGTTTATCATATCCTCTCCTCTTACTAATACCCAAATTGTTGTATGAGAATCGGCAGATTGGAGAATTGGAATGTTTTTACTAGCTAACGCTTCGACGATTCGCGATGTCACTCCTGGAACTCCTGTCATTCCTGCCCCAACGGCAGAAACCTTTGCACAATGCTTCAATATTTGTGGGTGTAAATTTAATTCTTCTAATGTTGATACTGCATGGTCGGCAACATCATCATTTACTGTATAGACGACACCTAGTGGATGAATATTGATAAAATCCACTGATATACCTTCCGTTGCCATCGCTTTAAAGACTTTCGACTGAAGATCATAATCTCCATCTTCGGCAAATACCTTTATTTGTGTAACATTGTTAACGTGCGCAATCCCAGTGACTGGACGTTCTTCCACATCTCTACCTACCGTTTTTGTAGTACTAGATGTAATTAACGTGCCTTCATCATTGGAATTAGTTGATCGAATTCGTATTGGTACTTTTGCTTGCATGGCTACTTCCACAGCACGTGGATGAATCACTTTAGCCCCTTGATATGCCATGTTGCAAATTTCATTATAGGTTACAACAGACAATGGTTTTGCTTTCTCAACGATGCGGGGATCAGCTGTCATAACTCCTGCTACATCAGTAAAGATATCAACTACTTCTGCTTGCAAAGCTGCTCCAAGAGCTGTAGCAGATGTGTCACTGCCACCTCTTCCTAACGTAGCTGTTGTTCCTTTAGGAGTTTCTCCTTGAAAACCAGTTACCACAATAACGTCGTACTTTTCTAATTCATTTTTTAAGGCATCGACTTTCATTTCAACAATTTTAGCATTCGTATATTCTTCGTTTGTTCGAAAGCCAGCTTGAGCTCCTGTCATTGCTAATGATTTTATCCCTTTTTGATTTAACAAATTAGAAAAAACAACAGAAGAAATTGTTTCACCACAAGAAGCTAATAAGTCTAATTCTCGTTTTGAAACATGTGTCTCAATATTCTCAACTAAATTTAATAGTGTATCTGTAGCATATGGGTCTCCACTTCTTCCCATTGCCGAAACAACCACAACAACCTTATAACCCTCTTTTAAAGCGCTAACAACATGCTCAGCTGCACGATTACGAACATCGTCATTTTTTAGAGAAGTTCCACCAAATTTTTGGACTACAATTTTCATATTCTTCTCCTTACTCTACCTTTTTTTGAAATTAGAAGAAAAACTGATCGACTTTCATTCAGCCAACTGCTGCCCACGTTCAATGAGCAGCGGCTGAATTGTTATCCTAAAATCTCATTAACATTGTCTTTTTATTATTTCAGTAAGCCTAATTTGTCTAATGAAAAGGCGATTTGCACTGAGTTTAAAGCGGCACCTTTTAATAGGTTATCAGCTACAACCCATAGGTGGAAGCCTTGATCATTATCTAAATCTTTTCGAATTCTTCCTACAAACACACCATCTTTCCCAGCTGCATCTGTGGCCATTGGGTATAGTTGAACTGATGGGTCATCTTGTAATGTCAGTCCTGGAGCTTCTTGTAAAACATCATGTAGATGATTAACTCCTAGACCTTCCTTTTCAACCTCGATATAAACAGATTCGGAATGTCCTGTTTCAACGGGTAGACGTACACAAGTTGCAGCTACATGTAAAGAATCATCATGCATAATTTTTTTAGTTTCATTAATCATTTTCATTTCTTCAAACGTAAAACCATTTTCTTGGAATAAATCAATCTGTGGAATAGCATTAAAAGCAATCTGATAATGCTTCTTGTCTCCACCTACTGGTAAAATTTCTGCTTTAATCTCTTGTTTGTTAAGGACTTGCTCTGTTTGTTCATACATCTCATCTATTGCTTCTGCTCCCGCTCCAGAAACAGCTTGATAAGTAGATACGATAATTTTTGTTAAACCAAAATTTTCACGAATTGGTTCTAATGCCGCTACCATTTGAATCGTAGAACAATTAGGGTTTGCGATAATTCCTTGGTGTACCTTTAAATCCCCTTCATTTACTTCCGGTACAACGAGTGGTACGTTTGGATCCATTCGGAAAGCACTCGTATTATCTACTACTATTGCTCCACGTTTTACAGCTTCTGGTGCAAGTGCCTTCGAAACGGAACCACCTGCACTAAATAATGCTAATTGAATTCCTTCAAATGATTCAGGGGTTGCCTCCTGAACTGTTAATTCCTCTCCTTTAAAAATCACCTTTTTTCCTGCTGATCGTTTAGATGAAAGTGGTAGTAAAGAAGCAACTGGAAATTCTAATCGTTCCAATGTTTTTAACATTTGTTGACCTACTGCCCCTGTAGCACCAACTACTGCTACATGATATCCTGAATTATTCATAACAAAAATTCCCCTTTCTAATAGCAACTAAAATAGAATGTAGTTTGCTTTCTCGTTTTTTCATATAATTATTGAAAAGTATATCTCAGTTTAATTATTAAATTTGTTAAATTTAAGAATCTTTTCATGGAAAACTGAAAAAACATACGTAGTTAAGGTTCCACCTTAACTACGGAAAGCATTCATATTGAGTAAGACATACACTAGTAATCTTACAGCATATTTCTATTTTAGCAATTGTTTATACTTTTTTCACTATTCTTTGTATCTTTCAATTAAAACTGGTTGAATTTGTTGGTGGTTTAATGCAAATTCTACCGTTTCTGGAATTTTTGTCATGTCCGCTACAAGGGAATTTGGTTTTTTATATGGGTGATCTTGCCCGAATGGGACAAAATAAATGTTTTTTGTTGACATTAGTTTCATTACATTTACTCCGTTTAGACCTAAAGCATCATTAGTTGAAATTGCTAGGACAACTGGTCGACCTGTTCTAAGTGTTGCTTTAGCTGCCATTAATACAGGAGAATCTGTTAATGCGTTAGCTAATTTACTTGTTGAATTTCCTGTCATTGGTGCAATAAGCATGCAATCTAACGGTTTTTGAGGTCCATATGGTTCAGCTTTTGGAATTGTATCTACAATAGGTTCATCAGTCATTTCTTGAATTTTTGCAAGCCAATCCTTAGCATTACCAAACTTTGTATCTGTGGATTGTACAGTAAAACTTACAAATGGGGTAACTTTTGCACCTGCTTCTACTAATTGCTCCATTACTGGGACAACCTCTTCATACGTACAATGAGAACCCGTAATACCAAACCCTATATGTTTCCCCTTAAGTGACATTTAATTTTTTCCTCCTTTATTTTCCCATTGCTCCAAAAGTAATGTTGACAGCACTTTTGCAATAATTTGGCCAGCTGTTTTAGGAGCAACAATTCCAGGTAAACCTGGAGCCAATAGAGCTTTAATTCCTCTTTTTTCTGCATATCTAAAGTCGGTTCCTCCAGGCTTCGATGCAATATCAACAACGAGAGTATGGGGGGGCATTCGTGATAATACATCTACTGTTAAAATTTTGGCAGGAATTGTATTTATAATGATATCTGCTTTTCTCACACATTTAGGAAGTGATTCAACCGGATAGCTATTCATATTCATTTCTAGTGCTCTTGCTCTTAACTCTGGTTCGTTAGCAACAACTTCTACTTTTCCACCTAAGTTCTTAAAGGTGCGAGCTATCGTCATTCCGACTCTCCCTAAGCCAGTTACAATAATATTGGCATTATGAATAGTAATATCTGTGTTTTGAATGACCATCATAATCGTTCCTTCTGCTGTAGGAACGGAATTATATATTGCAACATCATCTCGTTCCATTAATTCTAATAGTTCTAATTTAGCGTCGCTAGCCATTGATTTTAACCTTTCATTTGATATACCTGTATATAACTTTGTGTTTTTTTTCGTACTTTCAAGCCAATTTTCAGGAAATATTGTTTTCTCACCTGAAAAAATTGATTCTACCTCTCCATCTTGGTTCATTCCACTTATAGGCAGGATAATTGCATCTACTGTACTTGGATCAAGCGTTTGGAAGGTTTGCTTTTTAGCTCCAACAAATCCATCGTCCAACTGGTCGAATCCAATAAGAGATAACTTCCCATCAAGCTCTGATAGCTTACGAATAACTTCTAACTGTCTAGCATCCCCACCAACAATGGCTATGTGCATATCTGTTAACAAAAGATATTCTCCCCTTTCCTAAGATAATTTTTAATTTTTAAAGGGGGAATTGCTTGCGATGTTTAACTCACAACATCTTATGTGAATGCTCTAATACGTGTGAAACGTGGACAGAAATAAAATAAAAAAAACTCGGCTGCACCATGTCTGCCGAGTTTTTCAATAATTTTCTATATGATTTATCCACAACTCATACTTCAATAATAATCATATCCGCACCAATTTTTTTTATTTGCTTCCAATAAATTGTTACTTCTTTCTCTCGCTTTCCTAACCCAAACCATTTTAAAGTTGGTATGACAAATGCTTCCACCTTTCCATTCTTCTCATCAATGATTAAATCCGCCTGCCCTAACACACCTAGCCTTTCACCCTTTTGGTAGTCGATAATTTCTTTATTGCTTATCTCACTTAATCTCATACAAATCAACCCCTCATTCCTTTTATATCATCGTATGAAAAAAATAAAAAAACATGCTGCTTGTATGTTAGCAACATGTTTTTCGCCATATTTTAATGTGTTACTCCTTTTGGAAACTCACCATTAGGACTTATCAATGTTAGAGAATAATCTTTTGAGAAAATTTTATTACTTGTATCTTGAACCATTTTCAAGGTTACTTTGTCTACAGCCTCTACGATCTCATCTAAAGAACGATGACGCCCTAGTAATAGTTCATTTTTACCATTTCGGCTCATTCGACTATTTGTACTTTCAAGTCCAAGCATTAAGCTTCCTTTCAGTTGTTCTTTCCCATTCATTAATTCCTTTTCTGTCATTCCATCGTTTCGAATTGTATCAATCGTATTCATAAGAACCTCGAACAACTCATCTAAATGCTTCTGAGCCGTACCAGCATACACTGTAAGCATGCCTGTATCATGAAAGGCTGAATGGTAAGAGAAAACTGAATAAGCTAATCCACGCTTTTCCCGAACCTCTTGGAACAAACGACTGCTCATACTTCCACCTAATGTATTATTCAATAATATTAAACTGTATATTTGCTCATCACTTAATTGAAACCCTTCAAACCCAAGACATATATGTGCTTGTTCTGTGTCTTTCTTTCTTACTATACGATCAGAGTTAAAAGACGGCTTAATAAAAGACTTTTCTGCTGTCCCCTTTTTCATTGGTGAAAATATTTCTTGTACGTAATCAACAAAGGCTTCATCCACATTACCACAAATGGAGATTACAACATTATCTGCGTTATAATATTGATCCATATAATTTATTAATGAGTTAGATGAAAACTGTGCTAACGTTTCTTCTGTGCCTAATATTGGATAACCTAATGGATGGTCACCAAAGCTAGCTTTCGTCAATAAATCATGGACAATATCATCAGGTGTGTCTTCATACATTTTAATTTCTTCTAAGACAACCCCTTTTTCCTTATCAAGCTCTTGTTTATCAAATGTAGAATGGAAATACATATCTGATAAAACGTCTACTGCATGCTTTGCATGGTCATCTAACACCTTTGCATAATAGCAAGTATATTCTTTTGAAGTAAATGCGTTCACATGACCACCAATAGAGTCAAATGACTCAGCTATTTGCTGTGCTGTTCTAGATTTCGTTCCTTTAAAAAACATATGCTCTAAAAAATGTGAAACTCCGTTCTCTTGCTTTGTTTCAAATCGAGACCCTGTTCCTATCCAAATTCCAATAGAGACAGAACGTACTGAATTGTTTGGTTCAAATACAATTCTTAAACCATTATTTCCAATAAATCTTTTAATCACGAAGGATCCTCCCTCAATCTCATAAATAATTTTATTTCATAATCCTTTTTTCATTAAGTACTTCGCTTAACGGTCCTAGCTGTAGTTCTTTTTCCTGAATACCTTCTATCATAGCTTCCAAACCTTCAGCTGTTGATTTCGTTGGATGCATTAATAGCAATGAACCATTATCGGACTTTGCTATTACACGTTGTGCCATACTAACTGGGTCAGGATTCTTCCAATCAACAGTATCAACTGTCCAAAGGACGGTATGCATGCCATATTCATGAGCTACATCTACAACCTCCTGGCGATAGCTACCACTTGGAGGAGCAAACCAGAGAGGTTTTACATCAATTGTTGTTTCAATAATATCATTTGTCTTTCCTATTTGTTGATTGATTTGATTTCGAGATAAATTTTTCATATTTGGATGATTATATGCATGATTACCTATTTCATGACCTTCTTCTACAATCATTTTAGCAAGATTTGGATTATTTTTCACCCAAGAACCATCTAAGAAGAAAGTAGAAGTGACATCATACTTCTTCATTATCTTTAATAAAGTTGGTAAATAATCATTTCCCCAAGCAACATTAACCATCAATCCAACCATTGGTTTTTCTCCATGACCACGGTAAATAGGGGCAGGTGGCAAATCTTTTAACATTGTCTTAGGTGGAATTTGGTGATATACGAGCTTATCCTCTTGAAAAGCTCCCGTTACCTTCATTTCTTCAAAGGATGCCTGTACATCAACAGCTATACCATTATAGCCCGGAATAGCTTTCCATACTTTATCAATTACTGCATCTTGTGGTTCTGCTTCATATTCCTTCTTTCTATTTTGAATCTCTACATATAACGGATCATCTTGCTTCATCACAAATTGAGCTTCATCACGAAGTTCATATATATAGCTTGTAGTAATTGGATTGTGTACAGTTGAAAAAGAAATGATTAATAGCAATAAAAATGTAGTCCATTGTAAAACAAACTTCTTTATCATACACTGTCCCCCCTCAGCTATAAAAATATGCATGGAAAGGACAAGTTAGAACGAACTGATTTATTAATAATATATTTTATAGACTTAAAACTTTAAAAGACTGGGGATGCATTCCCAGTCTTTTATGGTAAATGGTTATTCCTTATTTTCTGGTAACAACGCTTTTCTAGAAAGGTTGACGCGGCCTTGGTTATCTATTTCAGTAACCTTTACAAGGATTTCATCTCCAATAGAGACAACGTCCTCCACTTTATTCACTCTTTCCTTCGCAAGCTGAGAAATGTGAACAAGACCATCTTTTCCTTTAAATAACTCTACAAAACATCCGAATTTTTCAATTCTTTTTACTTTTCCAAGGTACGTTTGACCAACTTCAACCTCTCGGATAATATCTTCAATTATTTGTTTAGCTTTTAAGTTCATCTCATTATCAACAGAGGAAATATAAACTTTTCCATCTTGCTCAATATCAATCTTAACCCCTGTATCTTCGATAATTTGGTTAATCATTTTACCACTTGGTCCAATAACATCTCTAATTTTATCTGGATTAATTTTCATCGTTAATATTTTTGGAGCATAGTGACTAAGATCCACTCTTGGAGTTTCAATAGCTGATAACATATTTTCTAGAATTTTCATTCTACCATCTTTTGCTTGAGCTAACGCTTCCTCTAAAATTTCACGGTTAATCCCAGCAATTTTAATGTCCATTTGAAGAGCAGTAACACCTTTTTTCGTTCCTGCAACTTTAAAGTCCATGTCTCCTAAAGCATCTTCCATCCCTTGAATATCTGTTAATACAGAAACATCCTCATCATCCTTTACAAGACCCATTGCAATTCCTGCCACTGGAGACTTGATAGGAACACCTGCAGCCATCATGGCCAAGGTACTAGCACAAATACTAGCTTGAGAAGTAGATCCATTAGATTCTAATACTTCAGATACTAAACGAATCGTGTAAGGAAATTCATTCTCATCAGGAATTACTTGCTCTAAAGCTCGTTCGCCCAATGCACCATGACCAATTTCACGTCTCCCTGGTCCACGAATAGGTCCAGTTTCCCCTACACTAAAGGAAGGGAAGTTATAATGATGCATGAATCGCTTTGTTTCTTCAATTCCTAAACCATCTAAAATCTGCACATCGCCTAGTGCACCTAAAGTACATATACTGAGAGCTTGCGTTTGACCTCGTGTAAATAAGCCAGACCCATGTGTTCTTGGTAGTACATCAACTTCAGAAGCTAAAGGACGAATTTCATCAATTTTTCGACCATCTGGACGAATCTTATCCTTTGTAATAAGCTTTCTAACTGTTTCTTTAAATAGTTTGTCCAAAATTTCTTTTGCATCTGATGAACGATCTTCTTCTTCCGTTACATATTCTTCTATAATTCGATTCATTACCTCTTTTACCGCTTCATCACGAGCATGCTTTTCCGTCACCATCGCAGCTGTTTTTAAATCGTCTCCAGCTTTGTCACGAATTTCTGCTTCAAGGTCTTTATCTACTTCTAATAATTTAACATCCATTTTTTCCACTTTAAGCTGACTAATAATTTCTTCTTGGAAAGCGATGATTTTTTTAATTTCTTCATGACCATACATAATGGCTTCTAGCATAGTCTCCTCTGGTACTTCTTCCGCACCAGCTTCTACCATGTTTATTGCTGTTTTTGTGCCTGCAACAACTAGATTAATATCACTTTTATCTAACTGTTCCGGAGTTGGGTTTACTAGAAATTCTCCATTGATTCGACCAACAGTAACACCTGCAATTGGGCCATCAAAAGGGATATCAGAAAGGCATAAAGCCATTGATGAACCGATCATTGCAGCCATTTCAGCTGGCGCATCCTGATCGTTACTCATGACAATACTAATGACTTGTACATCATTACGAAAACCATCAGGGAATAATGGACGAATTGGGCGGTCAATTAAGCGACTTGTTAATACTGCGTGATCGCTTGGCCGTCCTTCACGTTTAATAAAACCACCTGGAATTTTACCTGCTGCATATAATCTTTCTTCATAATTAACTGTTAACGGAAAAAATGGAAGATCTTTCGGTTCCTTTGAAGCAGTAGCTGTTGATAGTACAGCTGTATCTCCGTATCGAACTAAAACTGCCCCGTTAGCTTGTTTTGCAAATTTACCTATTTCAAAGGTTAATGTTCTACCTGCCCATTCAATTGAATACGATTTTTTTTCTTCTGTCATCTTTACGAGTACTCCTCTCGTCCTTTTAAATTCTTTTACTATTATAAATTATTGTTAACTTTTTTATGTAGTAAACCTGTTGTGGAAAATAAATTTATATATTCACGAAGGAAATAGAGGAAAGATTATCCTTTAATTCCTACAGTAATAATATCAAAAATAAGAAATACTTGTCTAATTTTAATATCACTTTAGAAAAGCGCATTAATAAAATATTAAATATAATGGCAATTAGAATAATTGATATTATACATAACAAAAAGCGGGATGACTCCCGCTTCTTTGCATTTATCTACGTAATCCAAGCTTATCAATAAGCTGACGGTATCGAGTAACGTCTTTGTTACGAAGATATGTTAACAAGTTACGACGTTGACCTACCATCTTTAAAAGACCACGACGTGAGTGATGATCCTTTTTATGCGTACGTAAATGATCGTTTAACGTATTAATTTGCTCTGTAAGGATAGCTACTTGAACTTCAGGAGATCCTGTATCATTCTCATGAGTCTTGAAATCCTGAATAATTTCAGTTTTACGTTCTTGTGTTAATGCCATCCAATCCACCTCCTTTATTATTATCCCCATACGCCTAGCCGAACGTTGGTGAATCGCTTCGCCAAGCAATGGTTCTTGAACAACTATAAGCATACTAATATTTTTATCATTTATCAAGGATTTTTGCAAAATAATGTTTGTTTATTAAACTTTCGATTGAAAATATTCCAATGCATGCATAACGTCATTGGCGATTTGCCCTTTCAATTCCTCTAGAGAAATAAATTTAATTTCATTGCGTATTTTTTTTAACCATTGAATAACGACTGTTTTGCCATAAATATTATTATTAAAATTAAGTATATGGACTTCGATTACTTGTTCCCTATTTTCTATTTCATGAAAAGTTGGCTTATAACCAATATTGCACACACCATCATACCAAACATTATCTACCAAAATACGAACGATATATACACCAGAATTTGGAATAAACGTTTGTTTTTCTGTTTGAACGTTTGCAGTTGGGAAACCTATTTCCCTTCCCCTTTGCTCTCCATGAACTACCAGTCCCTCTATTTCATAGGACCAACCTAAGAAATGATTTGCCTGTTGTATTTTTCCTTGCTCTAAATAGGAACGAATAGCAGTTGAACTTATTTTTTGTCCATCCTCTTCAATTTTATCTATTGTAGTAAAGGATAGCTTGTCCCTTGCGTGAAAAGGGAAGGTTTCCATCGTTCCTTTTCCTAAACGGCCATACGTATAATCAAAGCCAGCAACAACATGTTTAACATTTATATCAATTAAATACTGATCGACAAACTGTTGTGGTGTTAATTCGGAAAAGGCTTGATCAAATTCAACAATGAACATATAGTCTATCCCAAGCTGTTGTATAAGCTGTTCCTTTTTTCTTATAGTTGTTAAATACTTTACACCTTTCTTCTTCCTTAAAACTTCTTTAGGGTGTGGAAAAAAAGTCATGACTGCACTTTTTAATCCCCGCTTGTCTCCCTCTTCCTTCGCGTTTAAAATTACCTCTTGATGTCCTCTATGTACACCATCAAAAAAACCAAGTGCAATAGATAGTGGTGGTAATTCTATTTTAGAAAGAGGATATTCCAATCGTATTATTTCCAAGTTTGACACCTCATTAAAATGTTACAAAACTGTTATGTTAAGAAAAGTCTGCTGATCTCAACATTTTTGCCGGTTTCAACATACCAATTCTATTAGGATGCTTTTCATATAGTGCTAAACATTCCTCTTGTTGATTATACAAAGCTACTAACGTTTCGTCTACGTTTCCGTTTGCAA
Source organism: Evansella sp. AB-P1 (assembly GCF_029688925.1). Classification (GTDB taxonomy): domain Bacteria; phylum Bacillota; class Bacilli; order Bacillales; family Salisediminibacteriaceae; genus Evansella. The sequence goes on along the minus strand of NZ_JARUKY010000016.1, from coordinate 6,509 downwards.
TAGATGCTGGTAAAATGGCACCATTTAATACTTTTTTCTCTATTTCACTATCCACCAGTATTTTTGGATAAGTTGATAATGCAGTTTCAATCGAAATTAACGATTGTTTTAGTTTATTATCATTTTTCAACTCTATTAGTTCAGGCAGGGTAAAACAATCTTTCCCTTGGAATACACCAGAAGCTGTTCGTGTTAACAATGACATATGTGCTGGGAAACCTAACTTCTCACCAATGGTTACAGACAGAGTTCGTATATATGTTCCCTTACTACACTCTGTCCGAAAAGAGAAGCGACAAAGCCCATCTTCCGTTATTGTAACGGGGGATAATAAGGTTAAATTATATATTGTAACATTCCGTTGTGGACGTTCTACTGTAATTCCTTCTCTTGCATATTCGTATAATCGTTTCCCTTTAACCTTAACTGCTGAAAACATAGGTGGAGTTTGAGTTATTTCCCCTGTAAGTTCCCCAAATACTGCCTCAACCTCTTCTGATGTTATGGGACGATCTACTTGTTTCTGTTCAACCAAATCACCTGACTGATCCTCTGTTGTTGTTGAGAAGCCTAACGTAACTTCCCCCTCATACATTTTGCGGTCAGCGGTTAAATATTCTACTAGTTTAGTTGCTCTTCCTAAGCATATTGGTAAAACTCCATCTACATCAGGGTCTAATGTTCCAGTATGACCCGCTTTTTTTGTTTCAAATATTTTCTTAACTTCTTTTACAGCACCAAAAGAAGTCATTCCTCGAGGTTTCCATAATGGTATTACACCTGTTGCATGCTCCACTTGATTCACCACCTAACATTATGCCAATTCATAAGAAAAGACCTTTTCAAACAAATGATTGCTTAAAGAAGGTCTTTTTCTTATCATTTTTCTTATTTATCTTCTTTGTTTAAATTTCGGAGTAGTTCTTCAATACGATTGCCCCGTTCAATACTTTCATCAAATTTAAAAGACAATTCGGGTGTTTTACGTAGCTGAACTCGTTTACCAATTTCAGATCGAATGAAGCCTTTCGCTTTGTCTAGTCCCTGTAATGTTTTAGAACGCTGTTCATCATCACCATAGACTGTAATAAAAGCAGTTGCTTGCTGTAAATCACCAGTTACTTCTACTGCCGTAATAGTAATAAATCCAATACGAGGATCCTTCAATTCTCTCTGAATAATATCTGACAGTTCTTTTTTTATTTGTTCTCCTACACGATTGGCACGAACATTACTCATAATAACAACACCCCTATCGATGATAAATCTTATGTTATAACCATTCCCATGACACCTTTGTTACTTCAAGGGTTGGGTGACTATCAATGATCGCCAATGCTTTTTGCAGCTCTTTTTCTGCCTGTGTACGAGTTGTTCCAATGGAGACTAATGACCATTCAACTCGTTGCCAAACATCTTGGTGATCCGATTCAATAATGGAAATATTATATCGTTGACGTATCCTTGTAATGACACTTTTTAGAACAGATCTTTTTTCCTTTAACGATTGTGCCTCATAAACAATCCCTTCAACGATAATTGTTCCTATTATCAACGCTTAATTTCCTCCATAATGTAAGCTTCAATGATATCTCCTTCTTTTACATCATTAAAGTTTTCGAGTGTAATACCACATTCATAGTTTTGTGCAACTTCCTTCACGTCATCCTTAAAACGTTTTAAAGCGTTCACTTCTCCCTCAAAGATAACGACACCATCACGTATTAATCGTACTGTTGAATCACGAGTAATTTTTCCGTCTGTTACGTAAGAACCTGCAATGGTACCAATTTTTGATACTTTGAATGTTTGACGGACTTCTGCTTGACCTATCACTTTTTCACGGTATTCTGGGTCAAGCATTCCTTTCATTGCTGATTCTACTTCGTCAATAGCGTTATAAATAACTCTGTGTAATCGAATATCAACTTTTTCCTGTTCTGCAGTTCGCTTTGCATTTACATCTGGGCGTACATTAAAACCAATTACAATGGCATTTGAAGCACTAGCTAAAATAACATCTGACTCAGCAATAGCACCTACACCTGTATGAATAATATTAACTTTTACACCTTCTACTTCAATTTTTTCCAAAGAGCCTTTCATTGCTTCAACAGAACCTTGAACGTCTGCCTTAACAATTACATTAATTTCTTTAATGTCTCCTTGTTGAATTTGATTAAATAAATCGTCTAAACTTACTCTTGACGTTTCACGACGATCTGCTTCTCGTTGTTTCATGGCACGTGATTCTCCTATAGAACGTGCTTTTTTCTCATCTTCAAATACTAGGAATTGATCACCAGCTTGCGGTACCGCATTTAATCCTGTTATTTCAACTGGAGTAGAAGGACCTGCCACCTTAACTCGACGGCCTAAATCATTTACCATTGCTCTGACACGTCCAAAAGTGTTTCCAACAACAATTGGATCACCAACATGAAGGGTACCACTTTGAATAAGAAGTGTCGCAACTGCTCCTTTACCACGATCAAGCTCTGCTTCTACTACAGAACCTTGTGCTCGCTTATCTGGATTTGCCTTTAATTCTTCTACTTCTGCTACTAGAAGAACCATTTCTAGGAGTTCATCAATTCCAGTACCATTTAATGCAGAAACATTAACAAATATAGTTTCTCCACCCCAGGCCTCTGCTACTAGCCCATGCTCTGTTAATTCTTGCATGACTCGATCAGGATTTGCTCCTTCTTTATCTATTTTATTTACAGCAACAATAATTGGTACTTTAGCAGCCTTCGCATGATTAATTGCTTCTACTGTCTGTGGCATTACACCATCATCTGCTGCAACTACTAAAATGGTAATGTCTGTAACTTTTGCTCCTCTTGCTCTCATTGTTGTAAATGCTGCGTGTCCAGGAGTATCTAAAAAAGTGATTTTTTTATCATTTTCTTGTACTTGATAAGCACCAATATGCTGTGTGATGCCCCCTGCTTCTCCAGCTGTTACTTTCGTATGTCGAATGCTATCTAATAACGTTGTTTTCCCGTGGTCAACATGCCCCATAATGGTTACTACAGGAGGTCGTTCTTGAAGTAATGCTGGGTCATCCTCTTCTTCAAAGTTTTCGAATTCCGTTTCGTCAACAACTACTTCTTCCTCAACTTCCACTCCAAAATCTTCTGCTAATAATTCAATGGAATCTTTATCAAGCTCTTGGTTTATTGTTGCCATTACCCCTAAAAACATTAGTTTCTTGATTATTTCAGAAGGTTCTTTATTCAATAGCTCAGCAAAAGCTCCAACAGTGATAGGTGGAGTGTAAATTACTTTTGATGGAGTCTCTTCTTTCTTAGAAGTTTTTTCTTGATTGTTTGGCAGTCCTTGTTGGTTTTGGTTGTCTCCACGCTTATTTTGTTTCTTATTATTACGATTGTTGTTTTCTTCCCGTTTTCTCTTTACATTCTTATTTTTTGTTCCTTGCTCAGTATTACTTGTTTCTTTATTCTTATTAGATGATGATACTGATTTTTTATTACTGTTCTCAACCTTTGTAGAAGGCTTTTGCTCTTGTTTTTTTGACCCTTTATTTTCACTGTTTAATTTTTCTAATGTTTCTCCTTGTATGACACTCATATGATTAGCCACTTCTACACCCATATTCTGTAATTTCTCGATGACTTCTTTACTTGAAACATTGTTTTCTTTAGCATATTCATATATACGCATTTTCTTCATATACTTACCTCCCACCTTCGTGCAGATCCATCTTATGTTGCATAAAATCAAAAAATTTGGTTTTCTTAGTAAAGTCAGAAAAAATTTCGCTTTTCTAACTTTATGATGATACAGTAGTTAATTTTACTGTGATGGCATAATTACGAAGTTATTCAATTATTGAGCTTATTTTATTGGAAAAACCTTTGTCCTCTATCCCGATGATAACACGTTCATCTTTACCAATTGCACGACCTAATGTTCCTCTATCGCCCTTAATTATATAAGGAATGTTATAAAACGTGCATTTATCTGATACCTTTTTCTTCGTATTAATTGAAGCATCTTCAGAAACAATAACTAAATGAACCTTTTGTTTTTGAATTGCTTTAATTACTAATTCTTCCCCTGTCACTAACTTTCTTGCCCTACTAGCTAATCCTAACATATTAAGCCATGAGGATGGTTTATTGTTTGTCATTTAAACTTACCCTTCGTCGTCTCTGCTACTAGTTCCTCATATATCTCAAGTGGGACAGCTACTTTTAAATGTTTCGACAAAATATCCTTTTTTTTAGCGTCGAGTATTACCTCTTTATCCAAAGAAATATATGCACCTCGCCCTGCCTTTTTTGATGTAGGATCAATTAATACATTTCCCTCTGGTGTACGAACGATTCTAATTAATTCCTTTTTGGGCTTCATATCGTTAGTAACAACACATTTTCTAAGGGGGGTTTTTTTCTTCCCAGCCACAATTTCCAACTCCCTTATTCAGTGTGTTCATCTTCTGCAGATAAGGATATTTCTTCTGGATTTTCATCAGAATAAGTAGCCTCTTCTACAACTGCATGAGGATCATAAATACCTAACTCTTCTGCATCTGACTGGCTTTTTATATCAATTTTCCATCCTGTTAATTTCGCTGCCAATCTTGCATTTTGTCCTCGTTTTCCAATTGCCAATGATAATTGGTAATCTGGAACAACAACCTGCGTCATTTTCTCTTCTTCATTTACAGTTACTTGCACAACCTTTGAAGGACTTAGTGCGTTAGCAACATAAACCTTTGGATCTTCGGACCAACGAACAATATCAATCTTTTCACCTTTAAGCTCATTTACTATTGTTTGAACTCGCTGCCCTTTAGGTCCAACGCATGAACCTACTGGGTCAACATCTGGATCTTCAGCGTGCACAGCGATTTTCGAACGATCACCAGCTTCTCTAGACACCGATTTGATTTCAACAGTCCCATCATAAATCTCTGGTACTTCCAACTCAAATAAACGCTTTAAAAGTCCAGGGTGGGTCCGGGAAATCATAATTTGTGGTCCTTTCGTTGTTTTTTCCACTTTTGTTATATAAGCTTTTATTCTATCGTTATGTCGATATGTTTCATTTGGCATTTGCTCATTAAGAGGCATTAATGCTTCTACACGGCCAAGATCCACATAAATGAATCTGTGATCCTGTCTTTGTACAATGCCAGTTATAATATCCTCTTCTCGATCGATAAAATCAGAATAAATAATTCCTCTTTCCGCTTCTCTAACACGTTGAGTCACTACTTGCTTTGCAGTTTGTGCAGCAATTCGACCAAAATCTCTTGGAGTAACTTCAATTTCCACAATATCGTCCACATCATACTGAGGATGAATTGCCTTAGCAGCATCCACTGATATTTCAAGTCGGGCGTCAAATACTTCTTCCACCACTTCTTTTCTAGCAAAAACTCTGATATTCCCAGTCTCTCTGTCAATATCAACCCTTACATTTTGAGCCGAATTAAAGTTTCTTTTATACCCAGTAATTAACGCTTGTTCGATTGCCTCTAAAATAACCTCTTTATCAATACCTTTATCTTTTTCGATGCTTGTTAGTGCATCCATGAATTCACTATTCATGAATTATATATCCCCCTTTCAATAGTTCAAAGATTTTATTATTTAAGTTGTGTTAAATTTGTTGTTGATTTTTACCTAGGCGCACAAATTCCACCTAAGAGCAGTCCACGTCCTGTAGGCAACGGCATAATGTCGCCGTCCTAGCTCCGGCAATACATAAACTTCCTTTGCTTTTGCTTTTCTCACAGGCGTTCTCGCATCATCCTAAAAAATCAAATGCCTTAAAAACCAACCATTTTATAACAATGCCATTATTTTAAAAAACAACGGCGAGTCTCGCTTTCGCAATTTTATCATAAGGAATTTCCATTTTCTTCTTTTGTGTTTTTACTTTTAATTCCAGTGTTGCGATATTGTCTTCAAAAGCTAAAAGCTTTCCTTCAAATACCTTTTCCCCATCTATTGGTGCATACGTAGTAATATTCACATGCTTCCCAATAGCTTTGACAATGTCTTCTTCTTTTTTTAATGGCCGTTCAGCCCCAGGGGAAGAAACTTCTAAATAATACATTTGATCAATAGGATCATGCTTATCTAAACTTTCACTTAAACGTTCACTTACTTCAGAACAATCTTCTAAATCGACGCCACCTTCACGATCTATGTATACACGAAGGAACCAATTTTTCCCTTCTTTTTTAAACTCCACATCTACGAGCTCTAAAGAAAGCTCCTCTAAAATTGGAGTAACAAGTGTCTCTGTCACTTCACGAGCATTTCCTGCCATCTTCCTACCTCCTTTTTTACTAATAGATACATCTATCCGTTATACGTTATTTAAATGGAAAGAAAATGTAATATGTACCAATTTTATTGCAAAAGAAAGAGTGGGTTATCCCCACTCTTTCTGGCCGTTTCTATTACTAGTATTTCCATATAACTATAACATAAACCATACTTCCTTGCAAATTAGGGTTTTTAACC
>NZ_JARUKY010000015.1 GCF_029688925.1 Evansella sp. AB-P1 | reverse complement strand
AGGGACTTTGTCCCACTTGACTTCAAGAATTTAATTTATTTGTATAACAGCTACTGCACAGTAGACTTTATACTATGAAGCAGCAATAAGGAAAAAACATTGAGATAATCCGGAAGTATTCTGCTATACAGGTTGTTTGAAAAACATATATATAGAAAGTGGAGGTAATAAAAAAGACTCTTGTAACAATTGTTACAAGAGTCTTTTATCTTAACAAATCGTCAATTTCCGATTTTCATTTTTTCTACTTTTTGAAACTCACTAATAGTATTCGTGTGATTTTGTTCACTCATATGAGAACCTAAACCATGGCGCTGGAAACGATCCCAAACCATATCAGCAGTATGGAGTCTGTTAGGCTCTTGATGATTATCATTAGTACGATGGATATCTTGTTTTTCTTGTATACCTTCAATCATTTTAGCCATTATCCTCACTCCTTCATATATTAGTTCCGGATGTAAAAAGTCTCCAACAAAACTTACTACGTTAGGTAATATAAACATATCATTTATGGCATTAAAGTTCAAATAAATACGATAATCTTCCACAAAACTTTCTTTTAGTATGTAAAGTCTATCATTTGCTGATAAACTTTCAAAACCAGGATAACGTTTTACAACATTGTCAATATAACCATTTTGATAAAACCATTGATATTGCTGGGATCGTTGCTTTAAATCTAATTGATCAAATATTCTCCAATGTAATACATGACCATACTCATGCATCAAGGATTGTGCGCAACGTTCTGGAATAGTGAGTAAACGTAAATTTTCTATGAGATGATCTTGATCATCAGGGTTCATTGACATCATTGGATCACTACTAAAAACTAGTTTATTTGCGTAATCTACATATTTATTATACTCTAGCTCTATCCTATTTTTAGTATCATCAGGTAAAAGTAATATAATTTCATTACCGTCGAGGTCCCTATACATTATAGCTGAAGAAGTGCCATCAAGGTTAGCTTTACGGAACCTGAAATATAGATTCATGACCTTTACTTCATTAAGATTAGCTCCTTTATTAAATGCAATCTTATGGCCCCCTAGTACTTCAAATTTTGGTCTTGGCGAGAAACCATAAAAAATATCTGTTTCAGAATCAATTAATTCTATTAATAAAGCTGTTTTTTCTCTTATATTCTTTACCCTTTTCTTCTCAAGTTCAAAATTATCTAAAGAGATCTTAGTCAAGTCTATTTCTCCCATACCTAATTCACCTTGTTCAACTATTTCTCCAACTAATTTAGAACCCATTTTTATGTACCCCTTCCACTAAATACCTATTCTACATTTTACAGGATTCGAGAAGTTATTAATAGGCAAGTTTATATATTTACATTTAGAAAGGTGTTTATAAAAAAGGGTTTACTATACATTTCAATCATAATATTCATTAGGATGATACTCTTCACACCCTATATGAGATGAGCTTTCTCGTTTAGGAAGTTCGGTAATAATCAATAACTTTAGACTCTTTTAATCCATTGTAGAGTGGTTAGAAACAACCGAATCAATGCATGGGTCTATTAAATCTCTAAAATATTGATCCATTTGTATTGGAGTATAGGACATATCATTTTTAACCCACCATTTTAACAAGCTGAGCAAGGTGCTGGAAATATGATTTGACAAGATTTTTATAGGTACCTTGGGTGCTTTTCCTTTAGGTAGCTTCGACTGAAGGTATTCCTCAATTCCATCATTCCAGTATGCTTCCACTTTTTCAAAAAACAAATCGCCCCCCTCTGATTTTAATAATCCTTTCATTATCTTGCTGTTCTCCTGTATATGTTCAAAAAAATCTACTACTGATATCAATCTTGGGTTTTCCTCATCATGTTCAATATAGCTCTTTATATATTGGTTAAGTATTTCCAATAAATCCTCTACACTGCTAAACAGCAATTCATCCTTGGTAGCGAAGTGTGAGTAAAAGGTTGACCTTCCTACATTAGCCCGATCAATAATTTCCTGAATAGTAATTTTACTGTACTTTTTTTCCTCCATAAGTGATGATAATGCATCGTGGATAGCTTGACGGGTTTTCCATACTCTTCTGTCGTATTCATTAGATTTCATAATACTCCTCCCTCATTTCGGACAATTTCAGTAATTTGTTTCATAACGTACATTTCTTTAAGTTTGATGATTTACTACTATATTATAAATCATTTACAATTAAATCGAACAAAATGTTCAGTAATGAATTCATTGTACATTAACTTTTGAAAGAAAGGAAGTATGTATATTTCTTTTAATTAATTATATTGTAATGACGTTTTGAAAATAGTTTACTTTGAGATTTATATTTGAAAGGAGTTATTGTTTGATGGAGATATTAAAATACATTAGTAAAGCAGCTACAACATGGTTTGCAGGTTTTTTTCCACATTTTGAAATATATCTTGCAGTTCCTGTAGGGTTATCAGTAGGGCTTAGTTGGTTTGATGCATTTCTTTGGGCATCACTTGGCAATTGGATGGTGATTCCGTTGATTGACTTTTTTTATACTTGGCTAATGAAATTTAAGTTTATGAAAAAATTTAGTGAAAAGTCTCTGAGAGGAAAATGGCGAATACGAATGGAGAAGTACGGTGCTTTTTTCATATTGGTTCTTACTCCAATTACCGGTGTTTGGGTTATAGGAATAATAGCCAAGGCTTTGAAATTTAACAGAGTACAATTATGGCTATACAGTGGTATTAGTGTAGGGGTGACAGGGTTTGTCATAGCTATATTAGCAAATATGGGGATTCAATTTTTTTCATAGTTTGATAAAAATTAGTAAATAATCTATCTGCTGGTTCTTTATCAATACCGTAAATCAAAGGGAGAACCAGCCCATCTTTGTATATAAATCAATACCCATATAGTTTCCCATATTTAACAATTATTTCTGATAATTATAATAATAAGAGAGAGATTGTTCTAATAATTGAAACTTGAGTCAATTTCATCATTCTTTATTTCATTATAAATCACGAACATTTATACTAATTGGAAAGGGGTGAATTTTAAAAATTATTTGTTTTAGTGAATTTTATGCTCCTATGTAATCACAGAAGAGGAAGATATAAAACCCTAGTATTTGTTAAACAATTTTATTATCTATTTCAAATTTAATTTCCTAAGGTGATATTGTCAAAACTTTAATAAGGGTGGTGGAAATATTAATAGTAAAAAAATATATTTTTTTGTAGTAGTTGCTGCCATAAGTATTTTAATAAATGGATATTTTATTATTAATCTATTCACTGATAAAAAAAGTAGCTTAGAAGAATATGATAGTGATCTTCAAGAATCTTATATTAATACACATTTATATTTTTATAGGGTTAAAGAAGCTGTAAATATAATACTTGAGGAAGATGATATTGCTGAAAGGATAGCTGCAAAACAAAATCTTGGTTACGCATTTTCTTATAAAGAAAACTTCTTTAATCTAGAAACATCAGCTAGAAGCCTTTCAGATAAAGATTATTATTATCAACACCATAACAGCACATCATTTATAAATGCTGTTGAACATTCCCTAAGGAGCATAGCTAATCATTCTGAATCATTATCAGAGAGTGAAAGAGACTATTTAGAATTTATATCTAACATTTTCTCTGACATTGAGGGACTTTTATTAGAATACGACAAATTATGGAATACTGACGAACCAAATCCAGAAATGACAAGTGATCATGAGTGGATAAAAATAGTACATGAGGTATTAAAAATCATTGATACAGATTATCCTTTGTTTTTTGAAGGTGAGAATATATGAGTTTGCCGTCGAAAACAGTTGAGAAGAGGGCAGAATGTAGAAACTGAATTTCGGATAGGTAATCAGTTGGAAACCTTTGATGGTGTTGATGAAGGTAATGGTAATGGTATATAAGTATTAAGGATTATTGTTAAAATCCATTCTTGCTAATTTTCATATTAAAACGGTTGAAACTTCGTAAAGAAGTAATCGTAAATGAAAGTAAGAGTTTCGATTAATACTTGCTGGGGGGGTTACTATGAAAAAAGTAATCGTGATTGTCCTATTTTTGTCATTAATGGTGTGGGCAGCTATAAGTCTCACTAGATCAGGCTGGATTTTGTAAAAAAAGAAGATAACACATGGAGAGATATAGTAAAGCCACGTGTGAAAAGATTTATTTAAAATCTCGTATGATGTACATTAGACGTTCCCGGATACCCTTTTTTTTATCTGTGATTTCTGTAGAAAGGAGGGCACCGTCTACCCACAGTTGGTATACATATAAAATGACAGCCATTATGACAAAAGCGATGAACACTTCGAAAGGTCCGTGCTTTAGATCTTTCACAATTCCTAGTGGAACGATGAGAAATTGATGCAATCCAAATGCGAAAAAGGCATCAACTGCAATATTCACTATCAAATAAAGCCATATTCGTCCATAGGTAAGAGCAAAAATCCATATGGTTCCTACTAGAAAGCTGCCATAGGTAAATGGTACGAAGGTAATCAGCCAATCGGTAATAGTCACTTTTTGTTCCAACCAACCTTGTGTATAGGCCATTTCACCATGCAATGTAAATAACAGGGCGGAAAAGGTAGCAACTGGTGTGTATCGTTTTATTATTTCCTTCTTCATCAAAACCAGTGTTAACCATGGGAGAAGGAATAGTAATCTAACGACAAGTACAGCTAACATAACAACCACCCATTCCACTTAATTTTATGAAAACTGGTGTAGGTAATTCTAAAATTCCCCAGTGACGATGCTAAATGTATTATTTTCTGAAATTTATTGCCCTATACATTGGGGATAAAAAGTAAAGTAGTGGAAAATTAATGAAAGGCATCAATATACGTGAGATGAAGAAATGGGGATATTCTAAGTATTAAAGAAAAGATTTGCTTGAGTACGGGGAAGAAAGAAGACATGAATAGGGTGTTAACCTATTCAAGGGCTATTTAAAATAATCTATGCAAAAAAAAACTCACTCATTACTTTGTAATAAGTGAGTTTCATTTTGCTTATAGGCTTCCTAGGAATCCAAGTCCTATCCAGAACATGAACTTAAGTGCAATTGTTATAATACCAAGAATTAAAGCAGCTTTAGCAACACCTTTTTTAACTTCACCTAGCATTCCAACGATACCAAAAATGATTGCTAAAATTCCAAATACATAGGGGATGAATGGAATAAGGTTTAAAACCACTCCAAGAATACCCATTACTAAACCTGCTGTAGCCAATCCGTTTGAAGGTGCTTGCTGCACAACTATTTTTTGAGTGTTTTCAGACATATATCTTCCTCCTAATATAATAATGTTCATTCGCCCTACAAAAATAGAAAGACTAAATCATCATAAAAAACATTAAACGAAACCTTCAGTTCATATACTCACTTATTAAAACGTTGACCTATCACTTTTATTTATATGTATTTACACTATGACAATAAGTATAATAGCTTAAATAAAAATGAAAATAGAAAATAAAATGACAGATAAACTCTATTACTAATTATGAGTATATTTATACAGTTGTTTCTTTTTCACTTATAGTCCTCGTTTTGATTTTTTACTAGATAAGTTCTTTTTATTATATGTAGGGAAAAATGATTAGTATAAAATCTCTATAAATTTATCATAATTTACATAAAATTTCAATATTTCATGTAAAATTGTGGCGAAAAATAGTCACAGTTCCTATGTTGTAGTCATTTGTACCTACTTAGTGGATAGTAAAATATAATATAAAATATCTGTATAAGAATCTATAATCTTCCTAATTCTACATTATCCTAACTAGAATCTTTTATTAGTAGTTACTCACTGAAAGAATCGATTCCGTTCTTCGTAAGGTTGAAAATTATATTTGCCATTTCCTTTGGAGGTTTGTCCATTCCATTACTTAGCCAGCTTTCGATTACACTAATACATCCACTTATAGCAAATAGGCTCCCGTATTTAGAGACGTCTTTGTGAATGTTTGATTCAGAGACCCAATTCTTTACGGAATGATTGTATGCCACGGTCATAATTCTATTTTTAAACGAAATATCCCCATGGTCACTAAATAAGGTTTCACACATATCCCTATTCTTAGAAACATAAAGGAGAATTTGCTCAATCATTTGTAATGCTTCTTCATCTTTATTGTTATCATAAGAATGCAGCGTTATATTCATATCCTCAATGAATTCATCCTCAATTTGCTTTAAAAGGTCATATTGATCTTGAAAGTGAGAATAATATGTAGACCGATTAATATCTGCAACTTCGCATATTTCCTTTACTGTAATTGATGAGATTGGTTTTACCTTCAAAATTTTCATTAAGCTTTCCTTTAGAACCATGCGAGTATATTTTTTCCGACGATCCATTTTTTCAGATGACATGATATTTCCCCTTTCGTTATAGTAGATATCCAACATTTTTAGATTGTACTGTTGGGTACTAAACATATTATAATAAACTGTTTGTTGAATATCCAACACGGTGTCATTATAATTGTAGAGTAGATTGAATGCAAGAGGGTGTGGTTCTGATCGACATAACAGCAAGAATAATGAAACATAAAAAAGCAATAGTAATAACATTTATGATAATAGCTATCATTTCTTCCATTGCGTTCCTTTTTGTGTCTATTAACTACAATATGGTGGACTACTTACCTGAGGAAGCTCCCTCTACTATTGCAATGGATATAGTAGAAGAGGAATTCAGCGGTTCCGTTCAAAATAATCGAGTTATGATACACGATGTTTCTGTGCAAGAAGGACTAGATTTTAAAGAGAGGCTTGCAGCCATTGATGGAGTTTTTGATGTTCTCTGGTTAGATGATGCCGTTGATTTGAAAATACCATTGGAAATGGTAGACACGGAAGTGATTGAATCTTACTACAAAGATTCGAATGCGCTGTTTTCCTTTAGTGTCCGAAGTGGTGATGAGGTTGAAGTAACGGATGCCATTTACGAACTTATTGGAGAAGAAAATGCCATGACTGGAGAAGCTTTAGATACAGCTGTTTCACAAAAAATGGCTGGTACAGAGGCTATGTATGCTGCAGCCCTTCTCGTACCTATTATTATCTTCATTTTAGTTATATCAACTACATCCTGGGTAGAACCAGTGTTTTTCCTTACTGCTATTGGTGTCTCTATCTTAATTAACTTAGGTACTAATATTTTTATAGGAGAAATATCTTTCGTTACGCAGTCTGTGGCACCAATATTACAATTAGCAGTGTCATTGGATTATGCAATTTTTCTTCTACACAGTTTTTCAGATTATCGTAAAAAAACAGATAACGTAGAAGAAGCAATGCAGCTTGCTATGAAAAAATCCTTTCCTGCAATCACTGCAAGTGCGGCAACAACCTTCTTTGGTTTTATCGCACTTACGTTTATGAAATTTGGAATTGGTGCTGATTTAGGTGTAAACCTTGTAAAAGGAATCCTTTTCAGCTTTATTAGTGTGATGGTATTTTTACCAGCACTCACTGTCCTATTTTATAAATGGATGGATAAAACGGAGCATAAACAATGGATTAGTAATTTTAATGGATTAGGAAATAAAATTGTAAAAATTAGAATACCTAGCTTAATCATTGTATTCGTCATTCTCATTCCAAGCTTTTTAGCACAAAGTAACACAAATTTTACGTATGGACTTGGTGAACAACCAGAGCATACAAGAGCCGGTGCTGATTTTAAGATCATAGAAGATGCATTTGGTGAATCTACTCCTATTGTTTTATTAGTACCTAAGGGTGATCTAGTTAAAGAGGTGGAACTTGTTCAAGACTTAACAGATTTGACAAATGTAACTAGCGTGATCGCTTATGTAGATGCAATAAGTCCTGTTATACCTCCAGAATACATGGATGTATCCATTAGAGACCAATTTTTTTCGGAAAATTACAGTCGAATTATTCTATATACAGATCTTCCTAATGAAGGAGATTTACCATTTGCTTTAGTGGAAACAGTCCAAAGCATAGCCGCTTCCTATTATGGCGATGACGTGTACTCACTTGGTGAAAGTGTAACCCTGTATGACATGAAAAAGACAGTAACGAGAGACAACACAGTTGTAAATATTTTGACGGTAGTTGCTATTGCAATTGTCTTAATTGTTACATTTAAGTCAATATCTATTCCAGTCGTCCTATTGTTGACTATACAATCAGCTGTGTGGATAAATCTTTCCGTTCCGTATTTCAGCAATACAGATCTTGTTTTTGTAGGGTACTTGATTATCAGCACGGTACAGCTTGCAGCAACAGTAGACTACGGAATTCTATTTACGGAAACATATAATGAGCATCGGAAAGAAATGCCAGCATTACGAGCAATTAAGAAAACAATAGATGAAAAAACCTTTTCCATTTTCGTCTCAGCATCCATATTATCCAGTGTAGGATTTATTTTATGGATCACTTCCTCGAATCCAATTGTATCCTCCATAGGAATACTTTTAGGTAGAGGGGCGTTGCTTGCCTTTCTTATGGTTCTTTGTTTCTTACCAGCGATGCTGTTAGTCTTTGATAAATTTATTAATAAAACGACCTATAAAGCAAATTATTTTGAGGAGAAATGATCATGAGAAAAAAACGATTACTTCTTGTTTCCATGGCGATTTTACTTTTCTTCCCTTCATTTCTTGTCCATGCAACATCGAATAACGAAAATACAGACGGAATTACGGAAGAAGAGGAAGCACTGATCGATACAGACGGGGAATTTGAATCGAAGGATGAAGTAGTATATGCCACAATGAGTGCTACAGGAGAACAACAAGAGATCTATGTAGTAAATATATTAGATGTAACGAAAGCAGGTACGATAGTTGATTATGGAAAATATAACGCTGTAACAAATCTAACCGATTTATCTGAAATAGAAGTGATAGATAACAAAGTTATTCTTCAGGCTCCAACAGGTAAATTTTATTATCAAGGAAATATGACAGATGAACAATTGCCGTGGGACTTTACTATTTCCTACTTTTTAGATGGAAAAGAGATAGAACCTGAGAAGTTATCTGGTAAAGATGGTCGGCTACAAATAATGATCAAAACCTCTGCAAACGAAGATGTGGATAAGACATTTTTTGAGCATTATTTGCTTCAAATATCACTTACCATTCCATCAGAGGTTATGAGAAATGTGGAAGCCCCAGATGCAACCATTGCAAATGCGGGGAAAAAACAGCAGATCAATTTTACAGTCATGCCTGAGCAAGAGGAAGTCCTTCGTTTTGCAGCAGATGTAACTGAATTTGAAATGGATGCCATTGAAATAGCAGGTATACCATCTTCAATGGCAATCGATGTAGATGTTAATGGGATGACAGATGATATTAAAACGTTAGCAGATGCAATACGAGAAATTAATGATGGTGTTTCGGAACTAAAATCTGGTGTGACTGATTTAAATAAAGGTGTGAGAAGCTTACGGGACGGTTCGGCTCAATACAATGATGGAATGAACGAAGTAAGTGGTGCTTCCTCAGAGTTGATTGATGGGTCTGCTCAAATTAATGAAATGATTCAGCTAATTAGTAGTTCTGTAAGCGAAGGTCTTGGAGAAATAAATATTCCAGAAATAGATGTGGATGAATTAGAGCAACTCCCAGAGGAGCTCAAAGAGTTAGCAAAAACCCTTCAAAGGATTGCTGACGAGCTAGATAACTTAGAAACGAACTATTCAGAGGCATATGACGAATTAGATCGTGCCATGGAGAACATCCCAGAATATTCTATTTCTGATGAAGAAATAGAGGAATTGTATGAAAGTGGAGTAGATAGAGAACTAATTGATCGTTTACTTGAGACGCACGAAGCTAGTGTAACAGCATTAGAAGCCTATAGAGAGGCCAGCGAAAGGTTTGACAGTATTGAAGTTTCCTTTTCCGATATTAGTAATGTTGTAAGAGAGTGGAGTGAGTCGTTAGATACTATTGCAAGTGAAATGGCTACTGCCTTGGAAGAAATGGATAATATGAATTATCTTGAGGAATTAGAGGAAGGTTTAAATGAGTTCTCCTCTGGTTATGAAGAGTTTCACTCAGGTCTAATTAGCTATACTGACGGAGTTTCTGAGTTAGCAAGGTCCTATCGTCATATCCATACTGGCATTGTGGAGTTAGCAGATGGAACAAGTGAACTTGAATCAGGAGTCGGGGAGCTTGGTGATGGAACGGATAAGTTATATGAAGCTACGTCTGATATGCCTGACCAAATGCGTGAGGAAATAGATAAAATGATTGCAGAATTTGATAGATCTGATTTTGATCCTGTATCTTTTGTATCAGACAATAACGATAAAATAAACACAGTGCAGTTTGTAATTAAAACAGAAAAGATTCAGATTGATTCAGATAAAAAAGAATCCACAGAAGAAGAGGAAGAAAAGGGCTTTTGGGCTAAATTGTTAGACTTGTTTTTCCTACGTTCATAGTAGAAGGGTAGTCCTCCAATGAAAGTGGAAATTTCACCATGGGGAAATCATAATAAGTCAAAATGAAAACCAGTGAAATTCTTGTATGTAACATAAGATGTCTACTGTAATGAACAAAACCTAGCAAATTTCTGCTAGGTTTTGTTGTTTCATCAACGAAAAGACTCTAATTAATAGAAGTTATCCAATTTTAATAAAAAGAAGTTACGCCCATTCTGATCCCCATTTTTTCATTTCCTTGAGTATTTGTCTTAAGGCATGCCCTTTTTCTGTAAGTGAATATTCTACAGTTACGGGAACGGTAGGATATACGGTCCGTGTCACAATTTGTTGTTCCTCTAAATTTCTCAATGTATCTGTTAAAGCCTTCGGACTGATTTTCTGAATGTTTTTTTGTAATTCTCCAAAGCGCTTCGTACCATTAAAAAGCTCCCTTAAAACTAGGAAAGACCATTTTCCACCAATAGCACTTAGTGCTTTTTCAATGGAGCATTCAATATGTAGTTCTTTTGTTTCCATTTCTATTTCCCCTCCTTATAATTGATACGATATAGTTACTACAAAAACTATAGTAAATAACTCCTTTTTTATTATAGCAAAAATATTTCAGTAGTTGTTATATGATAGAAGACAATTTATACTTTTGTATAGTATCAGACTTTAACATAATGAGGGAGCTGAACAGAATGGTAAAAAGCTTACAAAGTACAACGACATTACATAATGGTGTAAAGATGCCATGGTTTGGACTAGGCGTATTTAAGGTTGAAGATGGAGAAGAAGTTGTAAATTCTGTTAAGACGGCCATTGAAGCTGGCTATCGAAGCATTGATACTGCAGCAATTTATCGAAACGAAGAAGGGGTTGGTAAAGGAATAGCTGAGGCTAATGTCCCTCGTGAAGAGTTATTTATTACATCAAAGCTATGGAATTCAAACCAAGGCTATGATGAAACCTTAGCAGCTTTCGATGAAACGATGGAGAAATTAGGATTAGACTACTTAGATTTATATTTAATTCATTGGCCAACACCTGAATTAGGAAAATACGTAGAAACTTGGAAGGCTTTTGAAAAGCTTTATAAGGATGGTCGTATTCGTGCAATAGGAGTAAGTAACTTTCAGATTCACCACCTAGAGGATATTATGGCTGAGTGTGACATTGTTCCTATGGTAAATCAGGTAGAGTACCATCCTCGACTTACGCAAGGAGAACTACATGAGTTTTGTAAAAAGCATAACATTCAGCTTGAAGCATGGTCTCCACTTATGCAAGGGCAGTTATTGGATAACCCAACTTTAGAAGAAATTGCTAACAAGTATAACAAATCTACTGCTCAAATTATTTTGCGTTGGGACCTTCAAAAAGAAGTTGTTACTATTCCTAAGTCTGTAAAGCCTCATCGAATAAAAGAAAATGCTAATATCTTTGATTTTGAGCTTAGTGCAGAGGATATGGAAAAAATAAACGGTCTTAATGAAGATAAACGAGTAGGTAGGAACCCAGATGAGTTTAATGTATATTAATAGGGATACAGAGGCATAAGAAAAAAGGAAGATACTGAATTTTCGGAAAAAAATATTTTAATAATGTTGAAAAAAGCTATTACCTAGAAGAGAATTTCTCTTTAAAGGTAATAGCTTTTTTATTATTAAACTACAACAGAAAAGGGCTAAACGCATTAGCACTTTAGAATCCTATTGCATTAGCTGTAGGAGTGAAACATTGAAATGTGACATTATATAGTACTTCATAAAAACTCTATATTTAGCTGATATGATTCAAGTGAAACTATATAATGTAAGAACCTATTATGAATACAGCTAAAAAACATGTTGAAGGAGGGACTATTCGTTGGGTAAGTGGATTGGTATTACTTTGATTTTAGCAAGCATTTACTTTTTAGGTGTTGGTGGGTATCAATTTTATGAGATGAATGCAGAAAAAAATAGTGCGATGAAAGAAGCTCAGAATATTGTCTATGCTGAAAGTAGGGAAAGGGGCAATTTAGAGGATGGTTTATCCTCAATCATTGAACCGGAACGAGGAGATATTATTGGAATATTTGCAATGCCTACATTGGATGAGGAGTACCCTATTGTAGAAGGCACTGATGAGGAAGAATTAAAAAGTGGTGTGGGTCATTTTATTGGAACTGGATTTCCTGGAGAAGAGAAACAAATTTTATTATCCGGGCATAGAGATACAGTTTTTCGCAACCTAGGAGAACTACAAGTAGGAGACATAATTGAAGTGAAGATGAGCTATGGTACTTTCCAATACGTTATAGAGGAGACATTTATTGTGGATAAGGATGATCGGACAGTTATTGATTACGAGATAGATGATGAAGTATTAACTGTTTCTACATGCTATCCGTTTCGATATATTGGTGATGCACCAGAACGATATATTATTAATGCGAAACCGATTGAAGTCTAGTTTACCCTGAAAATAGATGTTATCAAACTTAATTGTATTAGCAAATAAAGGGCAGGTTAAACATTCGCTACACCCCACTTCGTGCCCCACGGTAAAGAAGACATTGTGAAGCATGAACAGATGTCACACTTATGCCTGTGGTGAAAGCGCCTGCCTGTAACGAATGAACCACCTTTGGGAGAATATTTTCATCCCCCCATGGTGCAAGTGTTTCTTGCATGAGAGATCTAGTAAAAAAGATTGACACGTTATTATTTATTTTGAGGCATTGGAAAGTGAGTTGGGGAGTGAAATGACAAAACGAATATTAATTGTTGATGATGAGAGGGAAATGAGGATGTTACTCTCTATTTGTTTGATGACTACCCCTTACATTGTTGATGTAGCTACGAATGGAAAAGAAGCGATTGATAAAATCACTTTCAATCAATATCATCTTGTTATCTTAGATATTATTATGCCAGGATCAGAAGGGTATGAACTATTAAAAACAATTAGGAGTCATACTAAGAGGCAAGTTCCCATTATTCTAATGTCTGTAATAGGAGATACAGAAAGAACAATAGAAGGGTTAAAGCTTGGTGCAGATGATTATATTGTAAAGCCATTTGACCCCATGAAACTCCTAGAAAAAATAACGTTACTTATAGATGAAAAAAGTAGGAGAGCCAATGTTGATGAATATCTTTTACCGTGAATTAAATAATCTCATCATTAATCGAATAACTTTATTGAGAAAATACTTACTAATAAAAAAAGGAATCGAGGACTAATGTCTTCGATTCCTTTACTTTAGAATTTAATAAGTGAGAGAATTTTACTTACCATTTTGATTCATCATATTACTGTTCATCATACCACCGTTGCTGTTACTGCTCATCATGCCTCCATCACCATGACAGTTATTATACATTTCTTCTAACTGCTCCTCATCTGCCTCCGGATGCATTTTTTCCATAAATGGCAGCATATCTGAAAAATTGAATGTTTTTCCCTCTTCAGAATTAGATGCTGCAAAGCCGACGGTTCCAACACTTAGAACAAGAACTGCTACAGAAAAAGCAATAAGTTTTTTCTTCATAAAACCATCTCCTTTCCTTATTATAAATTTAATTTTACCCACTACATATGAAGATGGTATGAAGAAAATAAAAATGTTCGTAAAAATTTTATCTACTAGGTAACACATCCATCGGATTTAAAAGATTACCGTTATAATAAACTTCGAAATCAAGGTGTATCCCAGTAGAAATACCGGTTGATCCCATTACACCAATTTTGCTTCCTTGACTAACCACATCTCCAACTTGAACGTTCATTGAAGCTAAATGAGCATATTGTGTTCGATATCCATTATTATGATTAATTGCTATCGTATTTCCATATCCATTAATCCAACCTACAAAAGTAACGGTCCCATTATCTGCAGCTAAAATGGAGTAATCATTAGGGCGAGCAATGTCAATTCCTTTATGAAAGCTTCCCCACCGCATTCCTTGATACGTTGTAATAACTCCACCATTTGTGGGCCAGGTAAAGTTACCAGTACCTCGAGAAGGGACCTCTTTTGTACCTTCTACAACGATTTTATCCGTTTTTTCTTTCACTATTGTTTCTTGGATTACTTCTTTCTCTTCGATTTTATTATTAGTAGTAATCATTTTGTATACCACTTCTTTACGACCTTGATTTCCCTCTTGCTTTGTGTAAGTCTCCCCTTTCCATAAGGATGAATCCTTTTCTACAATCGTGTTATATTCCATTGCCTCTTCTTCTTTTAAAAATCTAGTAATGATTACTTCTATTAAAGGTTCATTTGTCTCAATCGTTAGTTCGGTGCCTATTTGTAGCTGCTCCTCACTATGGATAGTAGGATTTATTTCTAGTAATTCCTCTATTGTCATATTATATTTCTTTGCTATTTTCCCTAGTACGTCTCCTGCTTGCACTTCATATGTATCTAACACTTCACCTCCAATAAAAATTTCTTTTTCGATTTCTCTAAAGGAGGTGACTTTTTTAGGCGAGACAGTTGTTTTTTTGAAATCAATAGATGGTTCAATGGTTATATCTTGAATAAATGATTCTCCTACTGATAGAACCTCTTCTAAATTTTCTATTTCCTCTTCCATCATATTGTCATCTACGTCAATAAATTCTTCTATAAGCTCATCTACTATTTTGTCTGTATCTGTGTCTATGGGAATATAGCCAATCACCTTATTCTTTATTTGAACCGCTTTTGCTTCCGTTACAATTTGGAAATGATCTTCTACAATACTTTTATTTATATCATTTTCAGGGGGAGGATCGCTTATGGAACGAAAAACTCTTTCCTCCACCCAACGCAGATTATTGTCAAAGGTTAAATCAATTGTGGAATACACTTGTTCATTCTTTTCTAATAATTCATTGAAAAACTGCTCTACTTCATTTTTATCAAAGAATACACCAATGTGCTCATCATCACTATACAAATGATAAACAGAATCGATGATAAATCCTTGTGCATCACTTTCGGTGAAGGACTTTGTAGGAAAAAATAATAACCCTAAGAGTAACAAGGGCAAAGGTACTATATGCTTTAAAATATTAAATCTACCTGATTTTTTATTAGTAAGTATAGCCACTTACATACCTCCATTCAAAAGTGTTTCTCTTTTAAAAACAATAGGGAGAATTTATGAAGAAAAGATGAAGTTTTAAGAACAATCATGTAACAAATCTATTAAATATATTAAAAGATAGTTACTTCATAGAAACTTAACAATTTCATGTGATAGTAATGAAGTTTAGTAAAATCACGTAAGTTAATTTCAAAGTAAAGGAAGTCTGTATATGAAAATAGTTTTTTCTGTATTATTGTTCATTTCACTATTTTTTGTAGGAGCACCACAAATTGAAGGTTTCTCCGCTAGTAACTATGATACTTTTCAACATACAAATCAGAGTACTTTTGAGACATTAAGAACGAAGGGAAAAGTTGTAGAAATAATAGAAGAAAATGAAGGAACGGATGATTTTACTGGTATGGAAATGTCATATCAGCGAGCTATAGTGGAGGTCCTTTCTGGAGATTACGAAGGGGAAACGATCATTGCAGAAAGCTATAATTACCCTGGAGATGGAGATCTTTGGGTAAAAGAGAATGATACAATCATTATCCAATTGAATTTGATGGATGGGAATGTTTTTAGTGCTGATATTGTTGACTATACAAGAGACTTCCCAAGCTATTTACTTATAGGGCTTCTAATCGCATTGCTTTTACTATTTGGTAAAAAACAAGGTGTTCGATCAATTTTGACGCTAGGGTTAACGTTATGGATTATTTTTCAATTTATGGTACCTTATCTATTTGCTGGCTATAATCCAGTTGTTTTAGCTATTATTACAGGGACCATTGTTACTGTAGCTACTTTTGTCATTATTAGTGGTTTTTCAAGAAAAACTCTTGCAGCAATCACAGGTACAATTGGTGGTCTAATTTCAGCTGCAGTTATTTCCATCATTTTCTCAAAAGTTCTGAATTTATCAGGCCTTCACGGTGAAGAGGAAAGGATGCTCTACATTACTACTTCACAGGATATTCAATTTGATTTTCAAGGTATTCTTTTAGCTGGCATAATAATTGGAGCTTTGGGAGCTGTAATGGATGTAGCTATTTCCATTGCATCGTCTATGGATGAGGTTTGGAAGACGGATAAATTAATTAAAAAGAAGCAGCTATTTACATCAGGAATGAATGTTGGAAGAGATATTATGGGGACAATGGCAAATACATTAATATTGGCTTATGTTGGTGCTGCTCTTCCTATTCTATTAGTTCTTTATGGTTTTGAAAGTCCTATGTCGGAATTAATTCATATGGAATTTTTAGCGGTAGAAATCCTAAGAACTGTGGCTGGAAGTATCGGATTGATTTTATCCATTCCAATTACTGCTTTAATTGCTGCGATGTTAATTAGAAAAAATGAGAAAAGTGAAATTCCAGAGAAAGAAGCAGCCTAGCATTCGGATGATGTGGAAAAAAAGTTTGCATATAAAATTGTATTTATAACAATCCTAATATTAATTTAAAGGTAGGTTGACAATTAGTTAAATATATTTAAGGGAGATTGTAATAATATGTCTACTAATAACATTCCGTTGACGTCTTCAGAATTGAATAATTTATGGATGTCCTATCAGGAAAAAACGATGGTGATGAGGTTCTTTGAGCATTTTCTTGAGCATGCAGATGATAAAGAAGTCCAACAATTATTGACGGAGGCATACGATGATTCTAGCGATACAGTAAGTTCAATTAAGTCTATTTTCAATAAAGAAGAAGCAGCTATCCCTATAGGTTTTACGGAAGAGGATGTAAAGGAGGGGGCGCCAAAGCTATTTGACTACCTTTATGAAATAATGTTTCTACATATGATTTCAAAAATAGAGGTTAACCTTTATGCATTATATTCTACTATGTCCTACCGTCAAGATATCCGATCATTTTTCAGTCAATTAACAGTAAGTTCACAAAAGATGTTTGATAAATGCTGCCAATTTTTGTTGGAAAAAGGTGCACTTGTTCCACCACCCTTTGTATCCATGCCAAAAGAGGCTTCCTTTGTTCGGAGTACAGACTATTTATCTGGATTTCATATAGTAAAGGAAACACGTTCACTAAATACAACAGAGCTTTCTTTAATTCATCATGCTATCGAGACCAATTTAGCAGGAATGCAGCTTATGTTAGGTTTTGCCCAAGCTTCATCAAATAAAGAGGTTAAAGATTACTTTATTAAAGGGATGAAATTATCAAAAGACATCGAGACAACTTTAGGAGAGTATTTGCGTAGAGATTATATAGAACCTCCAGCAACTCATGCAGGTAAAGCAACAAATTCAACTGTTGCTCCATTTTCACAAAAAATGATGATGTATTTAACGAATTTATTAAGTACATTTGGCCTTGGAAGCAACGCAATTGGTGGGGCATTTAGCTTGAGAAGTGATCTGCCAATGACAATGGCTAGACTCTCTACAAAGGTTTACTCCTTTGCTAAAAATGGGGGAGAAATCATGATCAAAAATGGTTGGATGGAGGAGCCGCCAAAAGTAGAGGATAGGCAGCAGTTAACAAAGTAATTAATGGGTGAAAATAAGCATTTCCAGCTACTAAAACTTATATATTTATGTTAAACGCACATGTATTGACAGTGCGTTTTTTCTTTTTCAGGAGAGAGTACCCATGCATGTTAGAATTTGCACCATGGGGAATGAAAAATGTTCTTACACTGCAATCACATCTTATGATTTTGTAACTTTGCAGTCGTTTAGTAGGGTCCTATTGTACTGCAAATTGCCTAAACGCTGTTTGCAGTCACGGAGGAAGTATCCCCCGTGCCTGCAAAGAGTAAAAAGGAGGTTTGCGGGAACGGAGGAAGTATCCCCCGTGCCTGCAAAGAGTAAAAAAGAGGTTTGCGGTCACGGAGGAAGTATCCCCCGTGCCTGCAAAGAGTAAAAAAGAGGTTTGCAGGCACAGAGGAAGGATCCATCGTTCCTGCAAAGAGTGAAAAAGAGATTTGCAGTCACAGAGGAAGTATCCCCCGTGCCTGCAAAGAGTGAAAAAGAGGTTTGCAGGCACAGAGGAAGTATCCCCCGTGCCTGCAAAGGGTGAAAAAGAGGTTTGCAGTCACGGAGGAAGTATCCCCCGTGCCTGCAAAGAGTGAAAAAGAGGTTTGTGGGAACAGAGGAAGTATCCCCCGTGCCTGCAAAGAGTGAAAAAGAGGTTTGCAGTCACAGAGGAAGTATCCCCCGTGCCTGCAAAGAGTGAATAGGAGGTTTGCAGGAACGGAGGAGTCAGCCAATGAGCCTGAAAAGGGAGCAAAGGATTAGCGAAAAGCTTCTTCCCTCATACTCTCGCGTTGAACCTATTAAGGTTAGCTATTTTCAGGGTATCTAGCCAAGTTATTAGAAAAAACAAAGTTAGTATAACGATTATATAGTAACTATACTTAGTAATAGTTACTAACAAGCCTTTCATTATATTAAAAATATTTCAGTAGTTGTTATATGGGAGAAGTAAATTTATACTTTTCTATATAAGCTAGAAAATTTCTCTAAAAGTAATAATATTAGGAGTTGGAGGAACTGGAGATGAATAACTTACAAAGCACAACCACATTACATAATGGTGTTAAAATGCCTTGGTTTGGTTTAGGGGTATTTAAAGTGAAAGAAGGAGAAGAAGTTGTTAATTCTGTGAAAACAGCAATTGAGCTAGGCTATAGAAGTATAGATACAGCATCAGCATATGGAAATGAAGAAGGTGTTGGTAGAGCAATAGCTGAATCCAATGTTCCTCGTGAAGAGCTATTTATAACTTCAAAATTAAGAAATGCAGATCAAGGATATGAAGAAACTTTAGCGGCATTTGAAAAAACAATGAGTAAATTAGGGTTAGACTATCTTGATTTATACTTAATTCATTGGCCAACTCCGAAGTATGGTACTTACATCGAGACTTGGAAAGCCTTTGAGAAACTATATAAAGATGGGCGCATACGAGCAATTGGAGTAAGTAACTTTCAAAGTCACCACCTAGAGGACATAATAAAGCAGTGTGAAATTGTTCCGATGGTAAATCAAGTGGAGTATCATCCGCGGCTTACACAAGTAGAGCTCAATGAATTTTGTAAAAAGAACAAAATTCAGTTAGAAGCATGGTCTCCATTAATGCGTGGCGAATTACTAGATCATCCGACTCTAGTTGAAATTGGGAAAAAACACGGGAAGTCTACTGCACAGGTGATTTTACGATGGGACTTACAAAATGGCGTCGTAACGATTCCAAAATCGATTAAACGTCACCGGATAGAAGAAAATGCAAATATTTTTGATTTTGAGTTAAGTGAAAGTGACATGAATAAAATCAATTCGTTAAATGAAAATAAACGAGTTGGCCAGGATCCAGATTTATTTAATAAACGATAACTTTCATTCATATAATAACAGAACATTTTAAACCCAAATAAAAGTATCTTTCCCATTGAAAAAAGGCACGAAGAATTTTCTTCGTGCCTTCTATTAATAGATTTCTAAATAAGTGTTTTAACCATTATGAAGTCCGTTTGTTCTTCCTCCCCCATATAAAAAGAGTGAGTTCCGGTTTGAACAAAGCCCATTTTCTTATAAAAAGAAATAGCATTTTCATTTTCTTCCCAAACACCTAGCCAAATTTTCTTTTTATTACGTTCCCTCGCTAATTCCAATGCTTTATTTAGTAGATATTTCCCAAGCCCTTGTTTTTGATAGTTATTTTTTATATAAACCCTCTCGATTTCAAGTGACTCCTCTCCCATTTTTTCAGACTGAGCATCGTCGGTATTGACCTTTAAATATCCAGCCACTTCATCATTAACATAAACAAAAAAGAATTCAGATGAGACAGTGGACAATTCCTTTTCCAACTGTTTTATGTTAAATGCCCTTTCTATATAGGCGTTCATATTTTCAGGTGAATTCTGATTTCTAAATGTATCCTGGAATGTTTCGACACTAACTATTTGGAGAATCTGTAAATCTTCGAGAGTACAATTTTTAATCTTTATAGTCATTTTTAATATCTCGTTCCTTCCTTAATAAGTTCTCTTGTTTCCTTTTTTTACATATTCCCAGTCTTTCTCTATATTTTTTCTTACTCGATGTAGAAGGTGGAAAAGGCTTTCTGTATCTTCATCGGAAAATCCATCTAATGCAACGTCATTTGAGTGATCATTTTCTCTTTTAATAAAAGGATAAACAGATTTTCCTTTCTCTGTAGGGAGGAGTTTTTTTATTTTTTTGTTATGTTCATCTTCCTGTTTTTCAATAAAACCATTCACTTCCAATTTCTTAATAGCACGAGCTGCTGTTGTTCGATCAACTTTTATCATCTCAGCTAACTTTTCTTGAATGATACCAGGATTTTCACATATTCGGACAAGGTACAAATACTGACCCTTTGTAAGGTCATAATCTTTAAATTCTATATTACTTATGGAATCTAATGCTCGTGCTATCATTCCAATTTCACGAAGAATTTCCTTCATATTTACCTCCTAAGCACTTTTTGTTGTAAATGCAATAAAACTTTTATACATCCAATTTAGCTGATTATTGTTGTATTTGCAACAAAAAACAAAGGTGGATGGGGAACAAGTAAACTAATTTCTAAATAAATTGTCTATTGCACTATATGTCACGTCGTGATATAGTCGTATCATGATGTATATCACATCGTGACCTATTGTGGAAATCCCTTTACGAATGCTCCTGCTTAGGTGCTGTACATTTAGGTATCTTTTTCGGAAAGAGGCGGAATAAATGAACATGGATAAAGTAATAAAAAAGTATATTCCTATGACAGAAACAGCCTATTATATTTTACTTTCATTGACTAAACCACGACACGGATATGGCATAGTAAAGCATGTGGAGGAAATTACAGGTTCTCGAATTCGGCTTGGATCAGGAACTGTGTACGGGACACTGACAAAAATGCAGAAGGATGGAATCATCACAGTATATGCAGACGGCCATAGGAAAACGGTGTATGAAGTAACGGAAACTGGAAAACAACTCATTGTGGTGGAAATGGAGAGACTGAAGGAATTACATGAAAATGCATTGAAGTATGGGGAGGCCTTTTATGATTAAAAAAGTGTTTAGACCTTTTTGGAGCTATGATGTTCAGAAAACGGAGGCATGGCTCACTGAAATGGGGGAGAAGGGCTACCAGTTTGTTGGGTTTAATCGTCATACTCGGCAATTTTTCTTTAAAGAGGAACAGCCAAGTAGGAAGATTTATGAAATTTGCTACGACAGTAAGGGGAATGGAGAGTTACCTTCCTCATTAAAGGAAGATGGTTGGGAGAAGGTAGTCCAAAAGAAAAAATGGTATGTGATGGTAAATGAAAAGACAAAAGAAGAAATAAACACCTTTTCAAACCGTGAAGGTATTATGAAACGAAATCGTATAAGCTATTTTATTTTTATAGGTATATTAGGTCTTTTTGGCTTAAATATTCTTAACTTAAGTTTCATATTCGGTGTAATATATTTTAGCAATGAGCCCTTTGAAATAACAGTGGAGGAAAGTCCCCTATGGTTCATCACATATTCGTTTTATGCCTTAGGAATAATTCTTATAATGATCTCTATTTATTCCGTTGTAAAAATAAGCAAGACCAATAAACGATTAGATTCTCTAGGACTTAAAAGTCATTCTAATGATGAAAATCAATTTGTAGAATATAATAGGCCAGTTAATAAACAACAAGAAAAAGAATGGAAGAAGGAAGGGAAGTTAGTAAAACGGAGAAAACTAAATTGGATGTATGCTCCGGATAAACTTGAAAAGTGGTTAGAAAATATGGAGGAACAAGGGTACAATCTTTATCGTGTAAATCAAACAGGGACTGTATTCTACTTCTTATTAGGCAAGCCACGAAAAATTAGCTATTGCACGGAGTATCAAAATGTATCAAAGGTAAGTTCTGAAATCATCCACAGGGACAGCGGTTGGAATCACGTGTTTTCAACAAAATATAGTATTCAAAAATGGAACATTTGGTCGAAGGAATACAACGAAGCAGAGGAAAAGCCTCAATTATATAGCGATGGAGAAATGCATCTTAAACAAGCTAGACGTATAGCAGCTACTTATACGTTCATGTTTCTCCCTTTAGTTCTTATTTATGTGTTTATTACGAAAACAAATATAGAACTGTATTTAAGAGACGACAATGGTACTACTCCAATAGAAATATTTAATTTAATTGTATTTCCAATCATCATCATCCTATTTGGATCCTATTTTATACGAACTCTACTATACTATCGACGACTAAAAAAACAATACCAATAAGCCCATTGACACAAAATCGTACGGAACCATGTTCCGTACGATTTTGTGTCAATGCGTTCATTTTGTGTTCATATTTCCATGCTATAGTTTCATTAGTGATAGAATTATTGGAGAAATGGATGTAATTAAAGGAGTATGATGAAGTAATGGAAGAATTTAAAAAGTGGAGTTCTTTTTTATTACCTTACAAGTTTGCATTAGATGAATTAAAAACGAAAATTAATATTATGGTTGAAGAAGCAAAATATATGAAAGATTACAGCATGATTGAACATATTAAAACGAGACTAAAATCTCCGAAAAGTATTATTTCTAAGCTAGAGAGAAAAGGCTTCTCTCCAGTAATAACTGAAGCGAAAAATCATTTATTCGATATTGCTGGTTTACGTATTGTATGTTCCTTTTCGTCTGATGTATATGAAATTTATAATATGCTATTAAAGCGAAAGGACATAAAAGTACTAGAAGTAAAGGACTATATTCGATTTCCGAAGCCGAATGGCTATCAAAGCTTACACATGATCATAGAAATACCTATTACGCTTTCTGATCGAGTAGAAAATGTTTACGTAGAAATTCAAATTCGAACATTAGCGATGGACTTTTGGGCTAGCTTAGAGCACAAAATATATTATAAGTATAATAAAGAAATTCCTGATCACTTGAAAATAGAATTGAAGGATGCTGCAGATACAGCTAAATTAATGGATGAAAAAATGAGAACGATACGTGACGAAGTTCAACTATTAGAAAATTCCAAGGGTTGGTTATTAACGCCTAAAAATTAGTAAGAAAGGGATTGAATTTCTTGGCTAGATTACAAATAAAAAAGAGGCAATCAATAGAACAAATCGTTTCTAATTTACAGAGGCAAGGAGTAAAAGCAGAGCTTTGTAAAAGACTGATTAGAGAAACTTAATGAAGTAGGTGATTACGTTGAGGAAGCAATTAAAGGTTTTGGTTGTTGAGGATGATTCAAATATAAGTAATTTATTACAGCTATACCTTGAAAAAGAAGGATATATCGTTATTTTTTCTAGCGATGGAGAAGAAGGCTTATCAAAGTACTATGACGAAAATCCTGACTTTGTTATTTTAGATATTATGCTCCCGATCCTAGATGGATGGGAGGTTTGTCGGGAAATTCGTAAAGATAGAAACGTTCCTATTCTAATGTTAACTGGAAACGGGGAAGGCTATGACAAGGTGAAAGGCTTAAATTTAGGAGCAGATGATTATGTAGTTAAGCCATTCGATCCAAAGGAAATTGTTGCCAGAATAAAAGCGATATTAAGACGGACTAGCCCTCACATAGAAGCGAAGGACAATCTTGAGTTAAAAGGAATGTCCATAAATATGAGAGAGTACAAGGTTTTCAGAGATGGAATGGATATAAATCTTCCACCAAAGGAATTAGAGCTACTTTATTTTCTTGTTAGTCAACCAAACCAAGTATTTACTAGGCAGCAATTAGTTGAAAGTATTTGGGGATTTGATTTCGAGGGAGATTATCGGACTATTGATGTTCATATAAAACGAATACGGGAAAAGATTGAAGAAGAGTCTTCAAGCTGGTCGTTAAAAACAATTAGAGGCGTTGGTTATAAATTTGAGGTGAAATTGGATGATTAAACGTCGTGGGATGTTTATCAAATTATTTTCTACGTACTTATTTATATTATTTATATCGTTTATAGTAATTGGACTTGTAGTTACGTCGTTTATTCAAAATGAAATAATCAATCGCTATCATAATGCATTTGACCACCAGAGTGAGCAGCTTGTTGACTATTTTGAATTAGCAGATAGGGAGGGATGGGAGGAAGATACTTTTACTTCCTCTCTTCAATTTGCAATGGATCAAGAGGATAGAATGGTATTCCTAGTTGATTCAGAAGGAAATATCAAATACAATTCAGAACTTTTTGAAGCATATGATACAGAATTAAATATATTGGACATCGTATTAGAAGAGGAAGAGGTTTCAAAACGATTAAATAAAAATGATCATATTGTCTATTTAATGATGGCACCTATTGAATTAAATGGGGAGAATCCTGATCATACATTAGTGATGATTTTTCATGAGTTTGATACAGAATTAAAACAAATGAAATTTCTTATAAATATGACGATTCTTATTGCTATTATTGTAGCTGGAATTATCATTTTCTTTACATCTAGAAAGATGACTTCACCACTGAGAGAAATGAATCATAGTGCTCTTCAGTTTGCCAAGGGTGATTTTTCTCATCGAGTGACTATCAGAACGAAGGATGAGATTGGCCAACTTGGAGAAACCTTCAACTATATGGCAAAGGAATTAGGGAGCATTGATCAAATGAGAAAGGATTTTGTTGCGAATGTTTCTCATGATTTACGATCACCTCTTACATCAATTCGTGGCTTTTTAGGTGCTCTTATGGATGGAACTATTCCGAGTGATCAGCAATATAAATATTTCTCCATAATGAAAAACGAAACAGAAAGACTAATGAAACTTGTTGAAGATTTATTAGAAATGGCAAGACTCGAAGCAGATCAAGTTGAAATGAATCCTGATTCTTATAATATATCAGAACAGATTCGTTTAATTATTGCGAAAATGGAGCCAACAATTTCAGAACACCAAATAGAAATTGAAATGCTTGGTGAAGAGGAGGACGTATTTGTTGTTGCCGATCCTTACCGGATTGATCAAGTATTAATTAATTTACTTCAAAATGCCATTCAGTTTTCCAATACATCTGGGAAAATTGAAGTGAATATTGAAAAACAAGGGGAATATGCATCCATTTGTATTCGAGATTATGGCATTGGAATGGCAAAGGATAGTGTAAAACATATATGGGAAAGGTTTTATAAAAAAGAAAAATCTCGTTCTAATAAAGGTGGTACTGGTATAGGATTATCTATTGTAAAACACATTATTGATTTACATGAAACCACCATTCATGTAGATAGTGAATTAGGGAAAGGAACGACCTTTACTTTTACATTACCGTTAGCAAAAGAAGGTTTATATGATAAAAACAGTTAAAAAAATATTAAGTAAGAAAAGTCCGTAAACCTTTATATACCAAGGTTTGTGATGGTGAAACTTCCTATTGAAATATGGAAGTTTTTCTATTTGTTCATCTTATGTTCATAAACAGATGTTATCTTTGTTAAGTAAATTAATTGTTAAGAAACTTAACTATCAATGGTGGGGTGTTATGAATAAAGAGGAAATTATTAATGAGTTAGAAGACGTTATATTGGATATTAACCTTTTTATAAGACAGCAATTAGGAAGTGAAATTAGCAGTGCATTAGAAGCAAAAATAGCTAGTTTATCCTCGAACCAGTTAATGACGTTATTTTTAGTAGCAAAGAAAGAGTTAAATCATGTGAAGGATATAGCAAGCTATTTAAACATTTCTACCAGTGCTGTTAGTCAAATCGTTGGTAAATTAGAGAATCAAGGTTTTCTACACCGAGAAATTAATCAAGCTAACCGCAGAAGTACAATCATCACTTTAGGATGTAAAGGAACAGAGTTAATTAATGAGATGGATCAAATTAAATCTACTATCTTTCAGCAATACCTATCAAAAATGGAAGTAGAGGATCTTCTCTTATTAAAAAATAGTTTTAAAAAATTTTTAACAGTATTAGTTGAAAGTAAGGAGGATCACGATTGAACATAACGAAGTTTTCCATTAAAAGACCAGTATTTACTATTGTAACGATGATTCTATTTTTACTCTTAGGAACAATCTCTTTAACGAATATCCCACTAAAGCTAATGCCAGACATTGATCCACCAATTGGAGCAGTGGTAACAAGTTATCAAAATGCAGGTCCTGAAGAGGTATTAGAGAAAGTTTCTAAACCTATGGAGGGGAGCTTATCAACAGTTCCAGGGTTAAATAATATAAGTTCAATCTCTATGGAAGGGGCCTCCATGACTATTTTAGAATTTTCGTGGGCAACCTCTATGGATGATATAGAAAATGACATTATCAGTAGGATGAATCAGACTCAGCTACCAGATGGAGCTGGATCACCGAACTTTTTAAAATTTGATCCATCCCAAATGCCGATTATTCAATTATCTTTATCTTCAGATGAGGAGAATTTTGATGAACTTGCAGATGATTTAGCATTAGAGCTTTCAAAACTAAATGGTATTGCTTCCATCGATATTACAGGTCAAGCTCTTGATGAGATCGTTGTTGAATTAGATCAGTATGCCTTAGAAGAAAATGGACTT
This sequence comes from Evansella sp. AB-P1, assembly GCF_029688925.1. Taxonomy (GTDB): domain Bacteria; phylum Bacillota; class Bacilli; order Bacillales; family Salisediminibacteriaceae; genus Evansella. The sequence continues at coordinate 87,360 of NZ_JARUKY010000015.1, read as the reverse complement.
GACCAATCAGATGTTGTTTCAATGATTCAAGCTCATAATGTTACCTCACCAGGTGGAATGGTAGAAAGTAATGATTTACAGTATACAACGCGTGTTTTATTTGAAATGACAAGCCTAGAGGATATTGAAAATACTGTTCTAACTATTAATCCAGAAACAGGTGAAGAAGTTACAGTAGCAGATGTAGCCTCTGTAGAATTACTTCCAGAAAATACAGGGTCCATTACTAGAACAAATCAAGAGCCTGCAATAATGATGAGTGTACAACAGCAAGCAGACGGAAATTTAGCACAGATTTCTACTGCTTTTAATGAACGTTTAGATGAGCTTCTTGATGAAAATAAATACCGTGACATTGAAGTAGCTGTACTATTCGATCAAGGAGAATATGTACAGGAGGCTATTTCGAGTGTTTCATTGGCACTTATTGTTGGTGGTTTGTTTGCCATTCTTGTTCTATTCGCATTTCTAAGGAGCATTAAGACACCACTGATTGTGGGGATAGCTATTCCATTTTCTGTTATTGTCACATTTGTCTTACTGTATTTTACAAACTTATCTTTAAATATAATGACATTAGGTGGTCTTGCTTTAGGTATTGGTATGCTAGTAGATAATTCGATCGTTGTTATTGAAAACATTTATCGTCACCTATCTATGAAAAAAGATCCTAAGACCGCAGCTTTTGACGGTACAAAAGAGGTTGGTGGTGCCATTACAGCTTCCACATTGACTACCATTTCTGTTTTCTTACCAGTTGTATTCATTTCTGGTATTGTGGGAGACATTTTTATGGAGTTCGCTTTAACGGTATCCTTTAGTTTATTAGCCTCATTAGCGGTAGCACTTACTGTTGTACCTATGATTGCTAGTAGATTATTAAAAACACCGAAGGAAAACATCGAAGAAAAGCGTCAGCGTAGTAAATTTATAGAAGTAGTAAGTAAGTCAATAAAATGGTCATTAAAACACCGTTTCGCAGTATTAACCATCACATTTTTACTATTAGTAGCAGGTGCTGTTGGTATTTCTCAAGTTGGGATGGAATTCATTCCAGACACGGATGAAGGTTTCTTCCAAATTGATGTTGAAATGGAAAGAGGCACCCCGTTAGAGGATACTCTCACAGCTGTTGAAAGTATTGAGGAGATCCTTGATGACGAACGGGACATTCTTAACTTTATGAGTACCATTGGCTCTGGAGGAGCTGAAGCTGCTCTATTTGGTGGATCTGGCTCCCATGAAGCATCTATTTTTGTTGCAATGGTTCCACTAGCCGATCGTACTATTTCTACTATTGATTTTGCAGATTCTATCCGTAGAGATTTGGAAAGAGCAGCGCCAGATGCTGAAGTTTCATTGCAGTTAGATGCCATGATGGGTGGAGCTCCAAATACTGTTACATTTAATGTAACGGACGCTGATCCTCAGAGGTTAGAAGAGGTTGCCTTTGACATTACAGAAGAATTTGAGGATATTTCTGAATTTCACGAAGTAACTAATGATCTTACAGACACTGTTACAGAGATTCAATTCCTTGTTGATGAGGAGGCTTCTCGACAATATGGCTTTGTGCCGGCTCAAATTGCTCAAATGATTAATCAAAAAATGAATGGGGCTTTTGCTACACAAATTGTTACAGAGGAAAACGACATTTATGAAGTGCATGTCCGTTACGGAGAAGAATTTACACGTAACATTGACGATGTGGAAAACCTTTTACTACGAAGTCAAACTGGGGAATATGTTGAACTAAGTGAAGTTGTAGATGTAGTGGAAGGGGAAGGACCGGTAACAATTAATCGAATTAATCAAGAATCTTCTGTTCAATTTACATTACACTATGGTAGCCAATATAACCTTGGAGAAATGTCTCGACTTGTCCAAACTACGATTGATGACATGGATATTCCAGCTGAGTCATCCGTAACGTATACTGGGGATCAACAAATGATGGAGGATGCAATGAGTGATTTAATATTAGCACTTATCCTCGCCTTAGTATTTGTATATTTAGTTTTAGCTGCACAATTCGAATCCTTTAAATATCCATTAGTTATTATGTTTAGTGTACCATTAGTCATTATTGGTGTTACATTAGGCTTAACGATTACATTGACACCATTAAGTATTATGGCCTTTATTGGACTGATCGTACTAGCTGGTATCGTTGTTAACAATGCCATCGTGTTGGTTGATTATATTAATAAACGAAAGGAAGCTGGCCTACGAAGCTATGATGCCATTGTTGAAGGGGTTAAAGATCGTGCACGTCCAATCTTAATGACTTCGATCACAACCATTTTAGGTCTTGTCCCATTGGCATTAGGTATGGGTGAAGGAGCAGAAATTCAACAACCGATGGCAATTACGGTTATTGGTGGTTTAATAAGCTCCACTTTCTTAACACTAATCTTTATTCCGGTTATCTATAGCTTTATGGATCGAGATACACGCCATTTAAACCGTAAATACGTAACACCTGATGGACAATTGATTCCAGCATATTTATTAGAAGATAGATATACGAAGGAAGATGGTGAAGGGCGTAAACAATATGCTTTACCACCAGAAGAAGATAAAAAGAAACTAGAAGAAGAGATAGAAACAAATGATTTTTATCATAATATTACTACTGAAAACTCCATGACTGAAGATGTAGAGATTGATGAGGAAAATGGAGCAAATGATCCTATTGATCAGCCGTTTATGTATGATGATGAAAACCCGGCATTAAGAAAACAAACGGATCGTAAAAAAGACATTACAAGAGAAGATGTCCTTGATTTATTAGAAGACGTATTGGAGAGAGAACGTAATCGTGATATAGGAAAGAAAGATGAAGAGTAATTCATAAAGTAATTCTTTGGATAACTATCAATTAAATTGGCGGTTATCCTTTTCTTTTACACCATGGAGGATGAAAATCTCTTTCTAAGGTATATTCCCTTCCCACATTTGTGATCTTCCACCGTTTGTGGGAAGAATATCGTCTTCATTCATCCCGCATTTGTGATCTTCCACCGTTTGTGGGAAGAATATCGTCTTCATTCATCCCGCATTTTCGTTTTTCCATCGTTTGCGGGAACAATAGTGGCTTCATTCATCCTGCATTTTCGTTTTTCCATCGTTTGCGGGAACAATATCGTCTTCATTCATCCCACATTTTCGTTTTTCCATCGTTTGCGGGAACAATATCGTCTTCATTCATCTCGCATTTTCGTTTTTCCACCGTTTGTGGGAACAAAAGTGGCTTCATTCATCCCGCATTTTCGTTTTTCCACCGTTTGTGGGAACAATAGTGGCTTCATTCATCCTGCATTTTCGCTTTTCCACCGTTTGCGGGAACAATAGTGAGTCTTCTTTCGTATTTTCAGGGTAAACCTAAATCAATTCTCATCTAATAGTTAATAGTTAAACAAATATTTTTCCCTGAATTTATTACAGCATTTTACAGCAACTTTAACAATTAATAGGAATATTTCTCTATTCATGAAATGAAAACGTAATATTTGTATTACATTTCTGTCACTTTACGGTGATATACTTCAATAGTGTTGATAGATTAATAGTTTTTACTTTATATGAAAATTTATACATAAAATAACAGTGAGTATTATAATTCGTCATTATTCATTTTTTTCTGACAGGTGGGACAAGCTTTGATAGCTTTCCTATAAAGAAAAGTTGTTAAATGATGACAAGAAAATTAGAAAACGTAGGGGGAAGAGAGTGTTGAAAAAAGGAATAGTAGTAAAGGGTATTCTTATTGTTGGTTTGCTTAGTTCATTAACTGTGCCAACTGCTTTTGCTGAGACTACAAATGATTTGCAAAATCAACAGTCTCAAATCCAGGAAGAAAGATCCACTATTCAATCGGAATTATCAGAGGTAGAACAAGAAATTGCTAGTGTATTAGATGAGCTTGATCAATTAACGGAACAAATTGAACGGGTTAATCAAGCAATGAAGGATAATGAAGAAATAATTAAAGAGACAGAAGAAAATATTGAAGCTGCAAATGAAGAAGTAGAAATTTTGCAAGAGGATATTACTGATTTAGAAGTAGACATTGATGCCAGATTAGACTTGTTAAAGGAACGAGCTAATTCCTTTCAAAAAAGTGGTGGAACTTTAAGTTACATAGAAGTTATTTTAGGTTCGAAAAGCTTTGGAGACTTAATTGAACGAGTATTCGCAATAACACAAATAGCGAAAGCAGATGCTGATTTTATTGAACGTTTAGAAACAAATAAGGCGGAGTTACAAAAAAAGCAGGATTCTGTTGAGAAAAAGTTAACAGAGCTTAATGAAATGAAAACAGAGCTAGTAGGAATGCAACATCATTTAGAGGATCAGATAGAACAGAATGAGGAATTGAAGAAAGAACTTAAAGATAAAGAAGAACAAAACGAAGAACTAATCTCTTCATTATTAGAACAAGATAATGAACTAGCAGCAAGAGAATCTGAAATAAGGAATAGAATTGAAAGAGAAAGAGAAAGAGCTAGACAAACAGAAACACGAAATCAAACTACTTCCACGTCGAGCACTTCGACGAACAATAGACAAGTTGCCATACCTAATGGGACTGTAAACGATGTAATCAATGCAGGGAAAAAATATATTGGAAATTCCGTTTATGTTTTTGCTGGAGGAAGAACAAGTTATGATATTCAAAATGGTAGATTTGATTGTTCAGGTTTTGTTAGATGGGCATTTTCGCAAGTTGGCGTTTCTTTAGGGTACAGTACAGATTCCATGACTACAGCTGGTAGACAAGTTCCAGCTAGCGAAATGAAGCCTGGTGATCTTGTGTTTTTTAATACTTACAAAACTGATGGTCATGTTGGTATTTATATAGGTGGTGGAAAGTTTATTGGATCACAAAGCAACACTGGAGTAGCAATTGCTGATATGACAAGAGGCTACTGGAGAGATCATTTTAATGGACGAGTAGTTCGAGTAATTGAATAATATTATGAATTAAAAGTATTAATCGCATGTGATTGGAATAAAATCACATGCGATTTTCTTTTTTAATTGAGTCAATTTCATTATTCTTTCATTCATTATAAATCACGAACATTTATACAAAAAGCTTATATTTAATTCGATCTCCGCTTCAGACGTATCAACCTCCACACTAGACATTTTGTATACAGCTAAAGCACATGGTCATGTCTCTACCTCTACTAGTATTGCTCTGTTGTTATATGCGTCGAGACTACTCGAAGCTTATTCGTGAAGCTTATGCTCGTCGCTAGAGTCGCCGTCATTCTTCATTGTAATTGAAAATAATATTGGTCTTTTTCAACAAAATTTCATTTATGAATCATTTATCTGTTATTGCAATTAAATAACGTACAGAAATATGGATAAAAAGTGACTTAAGCTTCCTAGTAATATAAAAATATGGAAGATTTCGTGATAGCCCCAATGTTTAAAAGATAAGCACTTCGGTTTTACACCATAAATGATGCCTCCAATTGTGTATAAGACACCACCTAAAATTAGCAAGAGAAGACCGTTGGTATGAAGGCTTGCACTCAATGGTGAGCTAAAGAAAATGACGACCCACCCCATGGCAATATAAAGACTTGTTGACAACCATCTTGGACAATGGAACCAGATAAGCTTAAAAAGGACTCCGAAAATAGCTAGTATCGTAATTAAGCCAAACAAAACCCAACCTACTGTACCATTTAATGTGATAAGACAATAAGGTGTGTATGTCCCTGCAATTAAGACATAAATCATAGAATGATCCACCCTACGTAAAAAAGCAATAACGTTATCCTTTGCTATAACCATATGGTATGTGGCAGAAGCGGAATATAAAAGAATTAAACTAATGCCAAAAATAATTACGGATGTTATTGCTAGAAATGATGGAGTATGAACGGATGCCTTGATTGTCATAGCTAATAGTGCAATAAAAGATAATAATGCTCCAACTAAGTGGGTTAACCCATTTATCGGTTCGCGAATGTACGTGTGCATTTTTAAAACCTCCATATACCTTTATGTAGTTATTAATACTACTTATAATAATATACGTATAATATCATGTAGTCAAGTTTTACTTTTCTGTGGTTTGTACGTATAATATACGTATATAAATAGAGGGAAAAGAGGTTCTTACATATGAAAAAAATAGATGAAATTCTTGAGGAATTACAGTTAAACGAAAATATTCAAATAGAAGAAATTCCTAATATTGATTTATACATGGATCAGGTTATTCAATTATTCGAAAAAAACTTTTCTAACTCAAAGAGGAAAGAAGAGGATAAAGTTTTAACAAAAACGATGATAAACAATTATGCGAAAGGTAAGCTCTTTTATCCTATAGAAAAAAAGAAATATTCTAAAGATCATATCATGCTCATTAGTCTTATTTATCAAATGAAAGGTGCACTTTCCATTAATGATATAAAAAAAGTGTTAGATGGATTGAATAATAAAATTACGGAGGAAGAATTTCAGCTGGACTCCTTTTATAACAAGTATATTGATCTTTCATTAAAATACATGGATAAGTTTCAGGATGATATTCTCGTTCATGAACAAGATGCGAAACAAGCAATAGATAAGCTACAAGAGGAAGGTTCAGATTATTTATCACATATATTACTTGTTACTTCACTTGTGAATATGAGTAATTTATATCGTCGTGTTGCAGAAAAGCTTATTGATAGTATGGAAAATTCCGAGGAGAATGAAAAGAAATAATAGTAATGTCTTAATTGCTCGGTATGAAGGGAGGGAAGAGGTAGTTAGTTTTGTCATTAACTATACTACCTCTAATTGAATGATTATTAAGATCAAAGAATAAATGACGCCCCTGTATATAAAACTGTTGTTATTCCAGCTGCTATGAGAGCTGGTTTTAGTTTGAATCTTGCGTAATCCATAACAGAAAGGCCTAATATTTTTGCAATTGTGTTCGTGTCATCACTTAATGGTGAAGCAAGTGCTCCAAAAGATCCACTGGCAAAGACAGCACCAATAATAAGGGGAATCGATACATCAGCAGCCAAGGAAAGACTGATCCCCAGTGGCATAAGTATACCCCATGTTCCCCAAGCAGAACCGATAAAATAAGATATTGTAGCTCCAAAAACAAACAACATTGGTGTTATAAACATATCTGGAATCCAATCTGTATAAGCAGTGACAAATTGAGAAAAACCTAGATCATCTGTTACGGAGGATAGACCCCAAACAACAGATAAGAGAACAATTACAGACATTAAGTCGTTACCACCTTCAATAAAACTTGCAATAATTTCGCTTAATTTAAATCGCTGTACTAAAAATAATGCAATCGAAACAAACACGGTAATTAATAGGGCAACCACCATTGCTTGTAATACATCGGCTCCGATAAATGCTTCTGCTAACGTTAATCCTTCTTCATTTCCGTCCCACCATGTGAGAAATAAAGTTAAACCAATGACTAAACACACTGGAACGATTAAATTCCACGGCTTATCTGGTAAATCTCTTGATACTACAGGATGACAATCGTGCCAATCCTCTGCCTCTTCAACTTTCTCCTCATCAATTTCCGTTGGACCATCCGTATGGGAAGGATGAAAAAAACTTAAGTAAATACCTAACAAAATGATGACGAAAGCAAAAAAGTTAAAAGGGATGCTTTGAATAAACAAAGAGTACGGATCAGCTGTACTTCCTACATTTTGAATAGATATTTGAATAACGGAAACCATGTAACCTACAAATGCAGTGGCAACAGGAATTAATACAATAACCGGAGTAGCCGTTGTTTCAATAACAAACCCCAATTCCTTTGTGGACATTTTTACTTTCTTTAATAATGCCTTCATTATTGGAGCAATCGTTACAAAACGAAAGGTAGGAGCACTGAATGTTCCAATTGTTGAAATGTACGTTAAAATGAGAGCTTGTTTTTTCGTTTTAATTTTTTCAGATGCAACTTCAACAAAACCTTTAATTCCACCACTTATTTTAATCATTCCAACTAAACCAGAAAAAGCATACAAAAAGACAACGATTTTAATATTGTTTTCATCAATTAATGCTTGTACTACGTAATTTAGCATGGTTTGTATTCCCCCTAATATTGTAGGAGAAATAATGTACGAACCAACAAGTAGACCGATGATTAAGCCAGGTAAAACTTGTTTTGTAATAATTGCAATAGGGATGACAAGTAAAAATGGAACAATTGACAACCAGCTTCCTTCCATCAGTATCACCTTTTTATATCAAATTTTTTCAGTATTATTTATTAGAATGTGGAAATTCGCATTGAAATATGTAAGGGGTCATCTTAAATAAAAATGATAATTTATGATAAAGTAGTGTTGATAGAAATGAAATCATTTGTTCGAGGATAGAATAACTTATAAAAGATTATAAAAGGATTGACTAATATGAAAATAGTTTTAGCAACACCTAATTACGATCAGATTCGTGGGAATACAGTAACAGTTGATCGTATAGGAAAAGGCTTAAATAAAGTGGGTGTACATACAGAGATCGTTTCTTCAACAGATCGTTCTAACTATAATAAGGACTTAGTAGCAGATATTTTCCATGGGTTTCATGCTTTTCGGTTTTATACGTTTATGAAGCATTCCGTTAGTGATTTGAAGCCATATGTACTTACATTAACGGGGACGGATTTAAATTATGATCTATATGATAATAAGAGACGGGAAGCTGTCATTCAAACATTAGCTGAAGCTGAGGCTATTCACGTTTTTAATGAAGAGGGAAGGGAAAAACTGTTAACAGAGATACCTTATTTCAAGGAGAAGACATTTGTCATTCAACAAGGCGTTAGTCCATTCGCAAGGATCGCCCCACCTATCCGAAAAGAGGAAGGGACGTTTTTATTTGTTCTCCCTGCAGGTATTAGAAGTATAAAGAATATTCCAGGTGCCATTAATATGCTTTCAAAAGTCCAGGAAAAGCTATCAACGATTCGACTTTGGATAGTAGGACCAATATTAGACGAAGGGGAGGGGGAAACTGTGAAAGCTTTGATTGAAAAAAAACAAAACTGGATTCGGTACTTAGGTCATGTTCCCCACGATAGAATGGGAGGCATATATGATCAAGGGGATGTTTTATTAAATACTTCTTTTGCTGAAGGACAATCCTCTGCCATTTTAGAAGGGATGCTTTCTCGTTTACCGGCACTTATTTATGATAACGAAGGAAATAGAAGCATTGTTAAGCATGGGGAAACTGGATTTCTCTACCGAAATGAAAGTGAATTTATCTACTTAGTTAATTATTTGTTTGAAAGTCCTCATATTAGAAAAAAAATAGGTGAGGCGGGGCAATCGTATGTTTTAAAGAATCATTCATCTAATAAAGAAGTGGAAAAGCTTCTTTCTATATATGAAAGAGTATTAGGAACCAGGATCTAATAAAAAGAAGGAGTGTTCTGAATAAATGGATTCTCGCTATTTTCAAAGGGAAGTAAAAGATCGTTGGAAAGTAAGTTACGAGGAAATGACGTTCCCAGCAGTGCAGAAAGGTTGGATACTTCCTCCAGATCCGGAACGTTCTAAAGAGTTTGATCCCTTTATTTTACTTGCAGAGGACTGGTTTAAACGTGGTGCTTTCTCTGATCATCCTCATCGCGGTTTTCAGACAGTGACATATGTCATTGATGGAAGACTTGAACATATTGATAACAAAGGTGGTCAAGGTATATTAGAAGCTGGAGATGTACAATACATGAATGCAGGAAGTGGTGCTCGTCATGCAGAGGAAGCGGTAGAGGATGATATTGCACACACATTACAGCTTTGGTTAAACCTACCGGATCATTTAAGAAGCACCACTCCAAGCTATCAAGATGTTCTTTCAGAAGATTGTCCTATCGTTCCTTTTGACGGGGGACTTATTAAAGTTTACGCTGGAGAGCTTCATGGCGTAGTAGGAACGATGATGCCACTAGTACCTTTTACTTTGACAGAACTTTCTTTTAATCAAACTGGTAGTAGTTTATCCTTCCAATTACCAGCTACTCATAATGCCTTTCTCTATGTTCTATCAGGTGAGGTGAAAGTTGGAAAGGAAGAAGAATCTTTATTAAAATCTGACGTTGCTTTACTCAGTTATAAAAACAAAGAGGAAAATGGAGAACTTAGCGAAATATTTATTCAGTCGAATGGACGATCGAAGGTATTAATTTATTCAGGTGAACCAATAAAGGAAGATTATGTAGCGGGCGGGCCATTTATTGGGAAAACAAGAGAAGATATACAGAAAGCATATCGGGAATATCATGAAGGGAAATTTGGACCAAAAGCAAAGTAACATCATTTAAAAAACTCACAGAGATTAAATAAATTTCTCTGTGAGTTTTATAATATAAAGAGTTTAATTTAAAAATCGGAATAGATCTCCATAGACAATTTTATCTGAATAAAAAAGTTCTGCTGTACCTTTCTCCCTTAATGGATCACATATTTCTAACTCCACGATTTCACCAGTACGAGAATCTAAGCATGTTTCATTAGTATATATTAGGTCATCCGAAACAACCGATCCGTCTCGTAACACTGCCAAGTCTCGTCTATCTTCCGCAAATAAATCGTTACCGAACATAACGTGATCTTCTTCATGAATACCTAACAAATTTAGTAATGTTGGCATCACATCCACCTGCCCTGAAACAGTATCCATTATGGCTCCCTCGTGACCTGGAATGTGTACAATTAATGGGACTCTCTCTAGTTTTACTGCTTCATAAAGATTAATGTTTGTGTCTAAAAATTTACTAAGTTCACCATAATGACTATTTGCAATTCCATAATGATCACCATACATGACGAGCATCGTATTTTCGTAAAGGCCGGCTTCCTTTAATTTATCAACAAGTACTCTCATCGCTTCATCTGTATAACGTACAGTGGGAAAGTATTGATTTACAATTTCACTATTAGAATCAAATGGATCAATAAAATGATCCTCTTCTTCTAAATGAAACGGAAAATGATTTGTTAAAGTAATCATGGTACTGTAAAAAGGTTCATTGATCTCAGTTAAATAGTCCATCGATTGTTCAATGAAATCAATATCCTTCATTCCCCATCCTACAGAGTTTGTTATGGAAATATCATAATCACTAAAGGAATAGTAATCTTTATAGCCTAAATTAGGATACATGACGTCACGATTATAAAATGTCTTATCGTTAGCATGGAACACAGAGGTTTGATAACCGTGGTTTACTAACGTTTCAGGTAATGCACGGTACTCATTACTATCATGCGTTAAGAAAACAGCACCTCTACCTAATGGATATAAAGAGTTGTTTATTAAAAATTCTGCATCTGACGTTTTTCCTTGACCCGTTTGATAATAAAAATTCTCAAAATAATAACTTTCTTCAATAAGTTCATTTAAAAATGGGGTGATCTCTTCTCCATTTAATGTTTCCCCTATTACGAAGCTTTCTACAGATTCCAGGGAAACGACAATTACATTCATATCCTCTGCAATTCCAAACATTTCAGAATTAGGAAGTGCTCTATTTTCATCAAGATGTTCTTGGATCGTTGTCCAATCATCCTTTTCAGCAAACACAGTTTGAGCTGACGTCTGAGTTTGGACAAATGCATCGTAAAGATAAAAATTATATATACCCATCGATTGAATTAACTGGTTTCGATTAAAGGTTTGCTCTTTTTCTATTGTACTTACTTGTGAAATAGCAATAGTTGTAATGACCGCAATAGATACAATTGCCCACTTTGTTTGTTGAAAGTGGACTTTTTTAACGAATATGGAAGCTTTTTTATTTAAGGAAAAATAGCCAAGAACGGCGAGATCAAGAAAATAAAAAATATCGTACCATTGTATTAAAGCAAAAATACTTGTACTCAAATCTCCCATGTTAGAACTCATTAAGAGCATTGGAAGAGTGATGATATCACTAAACTCTCTGTAATATACAACGTTTGAGTATAGAACGATGGATAGCAATAAGCTTAGTACAAAAAAGTACATAGTCTGTATTTTTTCTTTTAAAAATAACCCCATTCCGAACAATATAATTAAAAATAGCAATGGGTTTAATGCGAAAAGTATTATTTCAATGTATCGATTAATTGTAATATCAAAAGTAATAATGGATACAATAAACGTCTTTAACCAAACAAGAAGTAAGGAAATAAGCATTAGTTTATGGTTATTGACGAAGGTTTTCATATAATGCACCCTCTCATTTATGTTAAGTTCCAGTTAAATGGAAAAAACAACATCGTCATACCATTATAAGATAAAGTAGTTTTTCAATCAATGATAGAAACATATTTACATAAATTTATAGAGTTTCTTTATAGTAAAGGTTTTTTGTCAAATTTTAAGGCTTAACTTACTGCGGATAAAGAAACTACATTTGCTGAACGGAATAAAACAAAAAATAAAGAGGAGAAATAAATAAAATAACGTTTTTTGTAAAACATAATGGAAGATAGAAGATAGGAGGAGTAAAAATGAAAAAGAAAAAGGAAGGTCAAACAAAATCAGAAGCTATTGCAAATAAGTCATATGAACCATCAGATTATAAAAGTAATGATGAAACGGCTAAAGGTCTAGCTATGACACACGAACAGGTGTCTGACGCATATACAGAAGGTACCATCGACGGGAAAATTGATGAGGTAGATAAAAAAGGTAATTTGAAAAGTCATGATGGCGATGACTTATCTAATGAAGGATATGAGTAAGGAAGCATGATAGGAGGTAAATAAATGGCAAGAAGAAATAAAATTCTTGTTCCTGAAGCAAGGGAAGGGTTAGATCGACTAAAAGCAAAGGTCACAAATTCAATGGATCCTAATACTACAAAATACGAAGTAGCAAAAGAACAAGGTATTTCCCTTGAAAACGGGTATAACGGAAATATAAAAGCGAAGGATGCTGGGAAAATTGGGGGCAGCATTGGCGGTAATATGGTAAGGGAACTAGTGAAAATGGGTGAGGAACAATTAAATAAGAAAAAATAAGCTGGATCTGGAGGGTCGACTATAGAAAAAGATCCTCCAGTTTATAACAATTGATGAAAACCATTGTAAGTACAGATGGTTTTGTATTAAAAGAATATAAATTTGAACAAAATTTTAAAAATATTCAAAGTTTATTCCTATAATATTTCCATTCATAAATAAAGTATAGTATCAGATTGTCTTTACAACATATTCATTGGTAAAAATATTAATCATTTGCCTTTCCTGAGGTCAATAGTTTTCCGAATAAGGTCAATAAAGGAGCATCAATTATGAATAGGAAAAAAAGAGTTGTTTTCGTAGGGAAATCGAGTCATGTAACAGATACAGTACATGAGAAAAGTTATAATAATGAGAGTTTTGTAAATCTAGTTCATGATTATTTAAGTACGGCATATCCATACAGTCACATTGAGGTCATTAATAAGTGTAATCATGATGAATCCCTTACTGACATGGCATTAAGATGGGAGCAAGATGTTCTTACTCTTCAGCCGGAAATTTTATCCCTATCTATTAGTACCCAGGATATAAAGGATCTACAGATGGAGTTTGATGTAGGTAAAGTTCAACAAATATATGAAAATTTACTTTTCCAAGCTAGAGAGAAAACGGGAAGTAACATTATTTTAATTCAGCCACCGTTAGTCTATGAGCATTTTAACGGATCAGAGTTAGAAAGAAATATGCAATACATAAATGCTATTGGGGCAGTTGCAGAAGCTCTTGGTGTTGTGATTATTCGAACACACGAAGTTTTTAAAAATCATAAGGAAGCTGGAATACAGTTAACGACAGATGGAAAGTCATTAAATGCAAATGGAAGTATGTTAATGGCAAGAACATGGATAAAAACATTAGAAACAATATCTACCCCATCCTATCAAAATGCATTTCGAAATATCTCCATTTAACAGCTTTTAGGGATTCATGGTGTTTAGATTCATTATAGTGAAAAAACGCGTAGAATAAATCTACGCGTTTAGTGCCAAGATATTTTTTTATTAAAATTTTTGTTGTTCAGCTTGTTGAACTAGGCGTTTAGTAATTTCCCCACCTACAGAACCATTAGCGCGTGAAGTAGCATCGGCTCCTAATTTTACGCCGAATTCTTGTGCAATTTCATACTTCATTTGATCCAATGCTTGTTGAACTCCAGGTACTAGAAGTTTGTTATTGCTTCGTGCCATCTGTATCACCTCGCTTTTTTTTAGGTTACTCCTAGTATGGTGGTATAAGCTTTACATATGCAGAAAGAACGGTGGCAATATTTTCTTCTGTTTCTTAAGTGTTTCTATGCTGGGATTAGTCGCTTTTTTTTGCAGTGCTTTTAGATCAAAGAAACGTTTTAGACGACAGGAAGAACGTCAGGGAAGACTTCTATTCAAGTCGAACTTGCATCATGAAGGGCGGATTCCACTGCTGAACTAACACTTATTTTCAGAGTAGACCGCCCATGCAAGAAAACAGTTGCACCATGGAAGATGAAAATTTCCTTCCACAGCAATCACATTCTTATGAATTTGTAGCTTTGCAGTCGTCTAGTTTGGTCCTAATATACTGCAAATTGTATAAACACTGCTTGCAGGCACAGAGGAAGAGTCCAGCGTTGCTGCAAAGGGTGAAAAAGAGGTTTGCAGGCACGGAGGAAGGGTCCAGCGTTCCTGCAAAGGGTGAAAAAGAAGTTTGCAGGCACGGAGGGAGTAGCCCAATGGCCTTGCACGGTTTTTAAAATTTAACAAATTTTCAATAAAATGTATTTACAAGCATTAAAAAAACTCCTATTGTAGAAGGTGTGTTGACCTTGTTTTGTTCCCTAAAACAAACAAGTCTACTACAAAGGAGTTACAAAATGAACAATAAAAGTATAGGTCGGGAAATGCTAATTTGTCAATGTTTATCTCTGCTACCATTAGATGATTTCGACTGTCCTCTGATGGATTATGAGAAGTACAAGCTCTCTACGAAATCTCTATTAAAAACGTTTGTATCGGCCCAACTCGATCAATGGAGTTCTTATGCACATATGGAAGAAAAGCTGGAAGCCTACCCAAAGTTGCGGGAAAAAATTGGTATATCCGGCATAAGCGCCTCTCAACTCAGTCGCCGCATTAATGATCTTCCAACAGAGTTTACCCAGAAGCTGTTTATTAATGCTGTACAAAAACTAAAGCAGGTTACACAAAACCGAAAAGGACTCCCTGATGGTATTGGGCGCTTAAGCATTATTGATTCCACTGAGATTAGACTACCCAAACAACTATGCGACTGGGCTTATATTTCAAAAGAGTATCATGCAGTTAAAATGCACACTAGGCTTCAAATAGTCTCGCCTGATGTAGTGTTTCCAGACAAGATTGTACCGTCCACGGGTATTGTTGGGGATGTGGAAACATCTGATCTTTTGATCGAAGAATCAGACAGTACTTATTTAACAGATCGCGCTTATCCTTCCAAAGATAATCTGATGTCATGGCAGAAAAAGAAGATAAATTTTCTTGTTCGGCTTTCAAAATCTTTACGTCTTATTACATTGGAGAAGTATACACCTACAAATCCATCTATCATAAAAGACGAAAAGGTCCTGTATGGTGTTTCTGATATTCCTCTTCGGTATGTCGAATTCTTGGATGAAAAAGGCCGTCAGTATCGAATTTTAACGACCAGGTTCGACCTTTCAGATGAACAGATTATGGATCTATATCGGCATCGATGGATGATTGAATTGTTTTTCAAATGGATAAAGCAACATCTAAAGCTGACAAAAATATGGAGTACAAAACCACAAGGTATATGGAACCAGATGTTTTTAGCATTAACAGCTTATGTTGTTACGATGATCGTAAAGCTCCAAATGGAGTCATGTAAGTCACCATGGGAGTTCTTCAGGCTCATGCAAACACATCTCTACAAGACAGTTTCATCTTTTAAAAAAGCACTCAGGCGTAAAAAGAAAAGTAATTCAAAAGGTCGACAGAAAGTTCCAATACCGGACAGGAAGGCAGAGCCCAATTATGGTAAAGTCACAATAGTTAAACTGAAGTCCAAAGAAACTCAAGAAAGAACACAAACACCTAAATTAGGTAATTATTAAAAATAGGAAAAAAAAGGGAACAAAGGTCATGATAATGCCCTGTTCACTTTTTTCAATTTTACAGAGAAAAACCACTGTAAAAATTATCTATTTATTGGATTTTAATACAATCATGCAAGGCCATTGGGAGTAGCCAGCGTTGCTGCAAAGGGTGAAAAGGAAGTTTGCAGGAACGGAGGGAGTAGCCAGCGTTCCTGCAAAGGGTGAAAAAGAGATTTGCGGTAACGGAGGGAGTAGCCAGCGTTCCTGCAAAGAGTGAAAAAGAAGTTTGCAGGCACAGAGGATGGGTCCAGCGTTGCTGCAAAGGGTGAAAAAGAAGTTTGCAGGCACAGAGGAAGAGGCCAGCGTTCCTGCAAAGGGTGAAAAAGAAGTTTGCAGGAACAGAGGAAGGGTCCAGCGTTGCTGCAAAGGGTGAAAATTAGATTTGCAGGTACAGAGGACAGTCCAGCGTTGCTGCAAAGGGTGAAAAAGAAGTTTGCAGGCACAGAGGAAGAGGCCAGCGTTGCTGCAAAGGGTGAAAAAGAGGTTTGCAGGCACAGAGGAAGGGTCCAGCGTTGCTGCAAAGGGTGAAAAAGAAGTTTGCAGGCACAGAGGAAGGGTCCAGCGTTGCTGCAAAGGGTGAAAAAGAGGTTTGCAGGCACAGAGGAAGGGTCCAGCGTTCCTGCAAAGGGTGAAAAAGAGGTTTGCGGGCACAGAGGAAGGGTCCAGCGTTCCTGCAAAGGGTGAAAAAGAGGTTTGCGGGCACAGAGGAAGGGTCCAGCGTTCCTGCAAAGGGTGAAAAAGAGATTTGCAGGTACAGAGGGGGTAGCTAGCGTTCCTGCAAAGAGGGCAAAGGATTAGTGGATACCTTCTTAGCTACCGCATTTCATGATTTTCCTGCTTTCCAGGCTTCTAGAACGTTTCTTATTTTCAGAGTATACCGCCCATCGCCCATGCAAGAAAACATTTGCACCATGAGAGAAGAAAATATTAATCAAGTTGGTTCATCCGATACTGGTGACAGCTTTCCACGGGCAAAACTTCAACCTCCACACTTCGCACTATCGTGCCGAATTGTCGTGTCTTCGCCTATTGATTTTCCCGTTGGAGTCGTCACCTTTCACTCCTGAAATAACGTTTATTTTAAGGGGGAGACCGCCGGTGCAAGTGGTATTTGCACCATGAGGGATGAAAATACTCTATCTAGCGGCTTCATTCTTACCGTATCTTTGTTTTTCCACCGTTTGCGGGAACAATAGCGGCTTTATTCTTACCGCATTTGTGTTTTTTCATCATTTGCGGTAACAATAGTGGCTTCTATCTTCCCGTATCTCAACTTTTCCACTAATTGCGGGCGTATAGAACTCTTCTTGAGTACCGCTTTTCATGATTTTGAGGTTTTGCAGTCGTCTAGACCAGTTCTATTTACAAGGCAGACATCTCATGTAAACAAATTTTCACTATAGGATAAGTAAATGTACTTACTAAGACGTTCAGAGTTATAGGCAGTAACTATCACCACATGTATACCACTGAAGTCGCCATACACTACTGAGCCAATATTTATTTTCAGGATTTCTATTCTAATCTTAAAGGAAGTTTAAAGATTGGCACAAATTTAAAAATAAAATTGACATCCTATAATAACGATGTTATGATTTCTTACAACTTCATAAATAGTAATGATTAAATCCTTATCAAGAGTGGTGGAGGGACTGGCCCGACGAAACCCGGCAACCAGTATGGGACGAAGTATTTCTTCGATCTATGCAAGGTGCTAAATCCTACAAAGCGACAATAAGCTTTGGAAGATGAGAGTGTGTAGAATTTAGCTAATTTTCATAGTTGAATTACAATAATCCATTCACACGTTTTCCTCTGCTGATTGATCAGTAGAGTTTTTTTAATACATAATAAGTCTGAAAAATCGGAAAAATAACTTGTTTTTAACAAAAGTACACTGGGACTACCTTTGAGAAAAGCTTATATAAAATCATTATCCTGAGGAGGAATTATTCATGGCAGAAGAAAAGAAAGAAGAAACGTACAACCTTGAAACACTACTTTTACACGGGGGACAAGAGCCAGATCCAACGACTGGATCAAGAGCAGTACCTATTTACCAAACAACTTCTTACGTCTTTAACGATACAGCTCATGCGGAAAACTTATTTGCATTAGCTGAAGAGGGGAACATTTATAGCCGCATCATGAATCCTACAGTCGATGTTTTTGAAAAGCGAATAGCACTGTTGGAGGAAGGGGCTGCAGCAGTAGCAACTTCATCTGGTATGGCTGGAATCGCATTATCTATATTAAATATTGCAGGTGCAGGGGACGAAATTGTGGCAGCCACAAACCTCTATGGTGGAACGTACAATCTATTTTCCATTACGTTACCTCGATATGGTATTAAAGTTCATTTTGTTGATCCTACAGATCCTAACAATTTTAAAGAGGCAATTAATGATAAAACGAAGGCTGTGTTTGCTGAAACCATTGGAAATCCTAGTTTGCATGTACTGGATATTGCTGGAGTGGCTGATGTTGCTCATGAGGCAGGTATTCCACTCATTATTGACAATACATTTGCTACACCGTATAACTGTAAGCCAATAACTCACGGCGCAGATATTGTTATTCATTCTGCAACGAAATGGATTGGTGGGCACGGAACATCTATCGGGGGAATTGTTGTTGATGGAGGGAATTTTGATTGGAATTCTGAGAAGTTCCCAAGTTTTACGGAACCAGATCGAAGCTATAATGGTATTTCCTATGCAAAGGATATTGGAGCTGTTGCTTTTGCCATTAAGTTCCGAGTTCAGCTTTTACGTGACTTTGGATCATGTTTAAGTCCATTTAATGCATTTCAATTCTTACAAGGGTTAGAAACGCTACATTTACGTGTTCCGCGTCATAATGAAAATGCATTAAAAATGGCCAAATATTTAGAGGAACATCCTGCAGTCGAGTGGGTCTCTTACCCAGGTCTTGCCTCTCATCCATCACATGAGCATGCTACTGAGATTTTTAAAGAAGGCTATGGTTCGGTATTGAATTTTGGAATTAAAGGTGGACGTGAAGCAGGACGGAAGCTAATAGACAGTGTTGAGCTATGGTCTCATTTAGCTAACGTAGGAGATGCAAAGAGTTTAATTATTCACCCAGCTACAACAACACATCAGCAATTATCTGCTGAGGAAATAAAAGCGACAGGTGTAACAGAGGATCTCGTTCGTCTATCTGTTGGTATTGAGAATGTAGAGGATTTATTCCGAGATTTAGATCAGGCGTTAGAAAAAGCGACTGGTGAAGGGAAAGGGAAGTAGTTGTAACAATTTAAAAGTAAAAATCTATCTTAAATGAAAGCTATTATCAGGTTAGCCTAGTTATAAAAATCAAAAGTAATTTTGCGTAATAAACATGTACAAGGGGGATGAAGGTAAATGAGTCAGTCATCATATAAAATTGCAATCATCGGTTTTGGCACCGTAGGAGAAGGTGTATATAAAACCATCATGAAGTATGAAAAGAAAATAGAGGCGTTACTTGGTCGTTCCTTAGAAATTCCCCTTGTATTAGTTAAAAATCAATATAAGAACCGAAATGTACGAAAAGGTACGATGATTACAGATGAATTTGATAAACTATTTCAGCACGACAGTCTACATGCAGTTGTTGAAGCTTCTCCAGATGCTGAAACTAGCTATCCCTATGTGGTTCAGCTATTAAACAAAGGGATATCTGTCATATCTGCCAATAAAGAATTAATTGCGAACCATGGAAGGGAGCTTCATAATATAGCTGCTAAAAATAAATGCATTTTATTATACGAAGCTGCTGTTGCTGGGGGAATTCCTTTATTAAATACCCTTCGTCATACATTAAAGACGAATACAATAAAGCGTTTGGATGCAATCGTAAATGGAACGTCTAATTTTATGTTAACAAAGATGAGGGAAGCGTCTGTTAGCTTTGAAGATGCATTAGAAGAAGCTCAAAGAAAAGGCTATGCCGAAGCTGTTCCCGACAAGGATGTAGATGGTTGGGATGCTTATTTTAAAACGAAAATAATGACCCAGTGGATATATGGCTGTGAATCTACTTGGACATCTGAGAAACCAATTGGTATTCGTGGGGTAGATACGGAAGATATTATGTTAGCAAAACAATTTCATGCTAGGATAAAGCATGTAGCAACAATTAATAAAAATGGAAGTAACGTGGAATCTTCTGTAAGACCTTGCCTTGTATTTGAAGATCATCCTCTTTTTAACGTTGAAGGAGTAAATAATGCTATTCAGATTGAGGGGAGTATTGTAGGTTCTATCGTGCTACAAGGACCTGGTGCTGGAGAATTCCCTACAGCTAGTGCTATCATCGAGGATTTAGTAAATCTTCTAACGGGACGTCATGAGCCAGAGAAGCAAGTGGGAATTGAATTTTTACACGAGCAATCACATGAAACTCTTGTTGGAAAAACAAGTGAAGAAAACGAAGAGTTAAATGATGGAAAAGAAGCTGGTTTGTGGTTTGTTACAAGTGAAAAAGATGTCTCTAACTTTTTAGTCACTACTGGGGCTACTGTCGTAAAATCCATCTTAGAAATAGGAAAAAAATATGGGACTCTTATCTATTCATCTAATGAATGTATTAAGGAAATAACGAGTCAGTTGGAAAAAAGTGATCATGTGTATCCTGTATTATTAGGTGAATCTTCTAATTGGACAAATGAATTAAAAGAGAATTTAAGTGTATTAGTTTAGATAGCTATTTGCACCGGGCTTTTTCGCCCGGTTTTTCGTGTGAAGTAAGTAGTGTATCTATTTACACTAAATTTTTTTGATAGTGATCACTAATAAATTTGGGAAAGGTGATGGTTATGAACTACAGAAAATTAGGAAAAACAGATTTAACTTTATCAGAGATTACATTTGGTCCAATGAGATTTGAAACAGAAGAGAAAAATGGAAAAAATGCATTAGATCAAGCGATTGATTTAGGAGTAAATACGATTCATTCCAGCTATGAATATAAAACGATTGATCTACTGGGATCTTGCTTAAAAGAACATCCAAAGAGACATGAATTGAATCATATAATTAAAGTGTCTACTCCAGAATTTGATCAACCAAAATTTGATAAGCAATTATTTCGAAAAAGAATAGAAGATGCACTACGAACCTTACATACAGATCGAATTGATGTTGTTCAACATTTACAACGTGGAGTATCACAGAAAGCTGTTTTCCATAAAGAGGGGAATGCAAAGAGAATTACTATGTTTCCTGAAGTGCTTGAAGAAATGTTAGATATCTTCGATGATATGAAAAAAGAAGGGAAGGTAGGCTATCTAGCTTCATTTCCAATGACTACAGAATACGGAGCAGTAGCCATTAATAGTAAAAAATTTGATGCATTAGTTGGCTATTACAATGCAATAGAGACAGATTTTGAACAATTTTTCCCAGCTTTAGAGGAAGAAAAAATGGGCTTTATTGCGATTCGCCCCTTGTTAAGAGGATTGTTAACTGATCGACGTGCTAATCGGAAGGATTTACCTGCTGATGACACATTTAAAGGTGCAGATTGGGATGATGCATATGATTTGCTTTCCAAAATTAACTCCTTCTTACAAGAGATGGATATGAGTTTGGAAGCTTTTGCTATTAAGTTTTGTTTAGCAGACCCGAGAGTGACAACTTTAGTTATGGGCTTGAATAATCCAACGCAGGTAGATGTGGCTGTTCAACAAGCAGATGGTAATTATTTAGATGACGAGGTCGTACGTCAAGTGATTAATACGATTAATCGGCATAAGAAAGAACGAAAAACGTGGTCTCCATTTAATAAATAACCTAGCTAGTATGTAAAACCTTTATTCAGTCTAGTAAATATTTATCTTTCTAAAACGAAAAACCGCTAGACTTGGATAAATGTTTTCTATTAATTTTTTACATAAAAATAAAGCGTTTACATTGTTGGTTTTTCAGTGTATTCTTATTTTTAGATAGAAAAATAAAGGTTTGTCAAAATATAGTAATTTTAGTAAAGTTGTTACTATTTTTGTCAAATTTAAAAAAATATCAAATATTTATAGTTTTTATGATATTCTATTAAAAAGACCAAGAGATGTTTGTTCGGTCTATACATTGAAAGGTTGAGGTGCTGCACATGTTTCGTACGATTCGCAATATTATTCGCGTGGGTGACCTACGCAACAAGATTATTTTCACATTATTGATGTTACTTGTGTTCCGAGTAGGAGCACATATACCAGCTCCTGGTGTTGATCCATCAGTACTAGATTTTGGTGATCTAGCAGCATTTGGATTTTTAAACACATTTGGTGGGGGAGCTTTGGAAAACTTCTCAGTATTTGCAACTGGTATCATGCCGTATATTACTGCATCCATTATTGTGCAGCTATTGAGATTAGATGTTGTTCCTAAATTTGCAGAGTGGTCAAGAGAAGGAGAAGCCGGTCGTAAAAAGCTAGCTCAGGTTACTCGTTATGGAACGATAGGAATCGCTTTTTTACAAGCATTAGCATTATCCATTGGGTTTAATAACTTAATGCCAGGTCTTGTACCAAATCCAAATGTTATGACTTATTTACTTATAGCAGTTGTATTAACAGCAGGTACTGCTTTCCTTATGTGGCTAGGGGAGCAAATTACTATTAAAGGAATAGGAAATGGTATTTCGATCATTATCTTTGGTGGGATAGTAGCTGCCTTTCCACAAGGAGCAAACCAACTTTATGGTATGTACATTGTGGAAGCAGGAGATCAGCTATTCTTAAACATTGTAACTATCATTCTTATTTTACTAGCGATTATTGCTATTATTGTTGGTATTATATTCGTTCATCAAGCTGTTCGTAAGGTTCCGATTCAATATGCGAAGAAAATTGCTAGTGGAGGTCGACCAACTGGAGGTCAATCCACACATATACCATTAAAGGTAAATGCAGCAGGGGTAATTCCAGTTATCTTTGCATCAGCACTATTCTTTATGCCACAAACGGTTGCTGGAATTTGGGGTGGAGAAGGCGGATTTGCCGCTACGATCATTAACATATTTGCCTTAGACTCACCTTATGGTATTGCATTTTATGCTATATTGATAATCGCCTTTGCTTATTTCTATACATTTGTTCAAATTAATCCAGAACAAATGGCTAATAACTTGCAAAAGCAAAATGGATTTATACCAGGTATTCGCCCTGGGAAAACTACTGAAAAGTATATCGTGCGAACACTTTACCGTTTAATATTTGTTGGTTCATTGTTCTTAGCAACAGTAGCAATTATTCCTTTAATTGTTACAGCGGTAATGGGTCTGCCACCTGCAGTACAAATTGGTGGAACTGGACTACTAATCGCAGTAGGTGTTGCATTAGATACTATGAAGCAAGTTGAAAGCCACTTAATTGATCGACGCTATTCCGGATTCTTAAAGAAATCCTCATAAACACATGAAATAATGAAACCTCAAAAACGTTTTCGTTTTTGAGGTTTTTTAGTGTTCTAATAAACTCTAGTAGCAGGTTACTAGTTTGCTAATAATACTACGTAGTAGGACTAATTTTAAGTTGCTGTTTTCTCAGTAGTAATTTGTTTGGGATCTACTTTTTCCTCTAACGGTATATTTAATTGATAGAAAATTTTAGAATTCCACGCAATGAATGTTGCAAATATGGTTAATCCACCTAATGCCACAAATAGTATAGTAAAACTATATGTTTCTGCTAATACTCCACCTAATCCTGCACCTAACGGAATACCTGATTGGGCTAAAAGAGCTCGAACGGTAAATACACGTCCACGTATATTTTCGGGAACTCGTTTTTGATAGAATGTCGTATTATTAATTGTAAACATTACAGCGAATAGTCCTTGTAGCATAGAGACAACTAATGCTAACCATATATTAGTGACAATTCCGAGTAATACGAGCATTAATCCCCCTAAGCTTAAGCTTCCTAACATAACAAATCGTAGGTTTTTCGGTTGTTTGAAAGAACCTGTAATAAAAGAACCAAACACCATTCCACAAGAAAATAACGACATAAATAAACCATACTGAAATTCAGTACCATGTAAATGCTCCAATACGTATGGTAAAAACAATGGTTGTGCTGCTCCAGAACTAAAGTTAATTGTCATCATTAATATTCCAATCCAAAACAACACTGGGTAAAATTTATAAAATCGAATCCCTTCTTTAAACATTGGCAACCATGCTGGACGAACCTCTGACTTTACTAAATCGATCTTTTTAATAAATAGAAGAAGAAAACCTGATAAAGTTACTACAAGAACAAGGATGATAATAATGACTAGAGGGCCAAATAAGGTAAGAAGTAGTCCACCGAGTGCTGGTCCAATCAGCATCATTGTTTGCATTGTTCCTTCTAATATGGAATTTCCACGCTGAAGTGACTCCTTAGGAAGAATATGTGCTACATACGCCATACTAGAGGGACGAAACAATGGCTCTGCAATTCCGGTTATCATAGCTGCTATAAATAAAATGGGTAAATGAAGCTGATCCAAAAAGAGTAAAATACCTGGGATAAAAAAGACAATGGCTCTCATCCATTCAGAAATGATCATTACCGTTTTATATTGAAATCTATCAATATATGGTCCGGCTAATAGATTAGTTATTAAGCTCGGTACCATAAATGAAATCCAAATCATACTCATTGCTATTTTTGAACCAGAAATATCATAAACGAGCCAAGAAATAATAAAAGCAGCAAACGTTCCACCTAAACCTGAAGCGGCTTGTGCAAACCAAAGAAATAAAAATGAACGTTGAAGATATAAAGTTTTCATTTGATATTTTCCTCCAGAGATTTAATTAAAAATATATTGTAATACTCTTCTTTCCATCTCTTTAACACCTTGTTCTCGAAAGCTATAATAATCTTGACCTGTTGGAGAAATGTGTAGATGTACTAGCCCAGCGGAACGTAAAGCTATTAAGTGGTGATGCACTGTACTTTTTGCCAGTCCTATTGCCTGGTGAATGGATTTAAATGTTTGTGGATTATTAGCTAGTTGCTTTAGTATTTGTAATCGATTTTCATCGGATAAGGCTTGTTGTACTCTCAAAAATTTAGGTGGGATCACATTGGTGCCTTTTATATCATCAACGGAAAACTGGTAGAAATGATGATTTCGATCTTGTTGATACAGTACAATTGGACGAGCATGATATTGTGGGATTAATGTGACAGTTAAATCCTCTGAAAAACCTTCTAACTGTAACCCGTTAGTAACAATATTTATTACTTCTACCGCATCATAGTTAGAAATAAGGCTCTCTATTTCCCGCTGTTTTTCCTCTAATGAATGAAGGATGGAGGGATCTAACGTTGAAAAATAGTAATTGTTCCATTGATCTAATAGTTTATAAACCTCTACTATCGGTAAAGGAGGGGGAGTGGTTGCTATTTGTTTTGATAATTCTTCTACTAAGCCAACCTTATCCAAATCCATAGTCCATTTTAATAAGTCGTCAATCGAGTCTCCGTTAAAAATACCATATTGAATACAACGATGAATCCAGGTTAGTGTGACTTGTACTTCTTTTCTTTCCAAACTAGTAATAAACTCATTAGGAAGTAATTGAGAAACCTCTTTTCTCCATTTCGTTCCTAAATCTACTTTTTTGAATATGGACCTTTGCTCAAATACAAACAAACTTGCCATAAATTCCATTTGTGGGTTAAAAGCAGTGTATACTTTCATTATGTTCGACTCCAATCGAATAAACTTTTTATTTGTTCGATTATAATCGAACGATCATTGATTTTGCAAGGAGAATTTTAAAAAGTCAGAAAATTGTGCGGGACCATGTTCCGTACGATTTTGTGAATAGGGAGGAGGGGAGGAGTATCGTTCCTAACGTAGTCTAGTGTCCAAAAGAAAAAGCTACGAAATAGTTCCGTAGCTTTAATGTGAACTTACATATAGAATTCTTAATAGAGAAATGGGAGAAGACGGAATCGGTGTCTGCACCAATACGTATAAATATCTCCATATTTTTTTGTATAAATATTCTCTTCTAATGACATATAATAATGTAATGCCGTTCCGACAAATACAAAAGAAAAGAATATTGAAAACCAATGTCCACTTATATATAATCCAATTCCAAGTGTAATGAAAAAGAAACCTGTATGAAATGGATGCCTAGTAAAACGGAAAGGACCGTCACTGTATAATGGGCGGTTTTCTAATGGAATAATCATCCTTGTAAAGTATGGTTTTGTTATAAAGTAGGTCCAATATCGGATAAACAACCCTTGTGTGATTAGGACTAACCCGATCATTTTTGCTATATTCGATGTTCCCTCTGTTACATTACTTAAAAGATAGCTAGTAAGGATAACACAAAGAAACATAATAGCGAGTAGCCCCTTAATGTATAAGTTGTTCTTTTTTACCCCCTTTCTCTTTTTGGCTGTATCCTCATAGACAAACCATTCTAATAACCACCCAGCAATAAGTACGATAAAAATAAAGAAAGCAATATTCATAATACTACTAGCATGTTCGAAATTAATAAAAAATAACCACATTTTAAAAAATATAAGATGAAAAAATGTAATAAATAGGAGAGAGTTACTAGACCTTGACGATGAGGAATTTCAAATAGAAGATGAATTGAATCAATGGGGAGACCAGATAAAAGCAAAAGAGGCTGTCCTCAAAATAAGTTAAATCACTTTTTAAGACAGCCTCTTTCTTAAAGCTTATTGTTGTTGATTGTTTTGGTTATATGGATTTTGAGCTTGATAGCCAGTAAATTGCTGATAGGATTGATTTAATGTTTGTTGTTGTTCTGCATCAAAGCTATACCAACCCTTTTCAAACATTAAGTTGAAGAGGTTCCGTTGGCATTGCTGGGAATCGATAAAAATTTGCTGTAGATCAGAATAAAGTGCCTGATGGCTTGCTTCATTTAATGCCGTTGAGTATGAATCAGTCATATATTTTTCTGTAGATAGCATATCGTTTATATAATCACGATCTGACATTTGTGGTGTTTCTGGAACTTGCGTTTTTGGATTTTGAATTTTTGTTGAAGATTGCTGTTGTTGATTATTCATGATTTTTTCCTCCTTCCTATTGTAACGGTTTATTCATTTGTTGGTTTTGTTGGTTTAAATGGTTAAGGATAGTTTGGTAATGATTATTATGCATTCTTCCTGCTTCGTCTAAAGCTTGGGAAATTTGAGGGTCAGTGCATTGCTGTGCATAAGCATGAGCCTTTTTCATAGCCAATAAATTCCAGGAAAGCATATCGGTAACATACATATGATCCTTTGTTGTAATCACATTTGGTGGTTCAGGCATTACATTTTGTTGCCCTTGCCCTTGTGTCATATTCTGTTGCTGCATAATTACTCCTCCTCATTTGTAGTCATTAAGAGACGCTATAGATCATTTTTATTGTTCTCATTCCAATCATCTGTATACTAAGAAATCAATTGAAATTAATTTGGTCATTAAATGTTCATTATTTGATGGACTACCCTGAAAACAAGAAGCGTTCTAGAAGCCCGGAAAGCAATGAAAAACACAAATGCGGTATCCAAGAAACGTTCTAGAAGCCCGCAAAGCTACAAAATCATAAGATGTGATTGCTGTGAAAGAATATTTTCATCCCCCATGGTGCAAGTTCCACTTGAATGAAGGTCTACCCTGAAAATAGAAATGGTTCATTAGTGGAAGGCGGCGACTCCAGTGGGATCAGCACGATCCGAAAATCCTCTAGCACTTACCGAGTAAGTGCTAGGAAGTTGAGGCCGTGCCCGGAGTTAGGATGGCGACATTACTCCGTTCCCTACAGGACGTAGGCGGTACTTAGGTGTAATTGTGTCACCTGTAACGAATGAAACTCCTTGATGTAAATTTTCATCACTTATGGTGCAAGTTTTCACATTTTAGACGACTGAAAAGTAGTAAAACTAAACTGTATAGAAGTCTTTCATAAATTTAGCCTTGTTTTCCGCACAATAAATTCAAATCACAAAATTTAGAATAAATAAAAAATAAATAAAAGATTAAATTTTCTGATATTATTGTTGCGTCATTTTGAAAAATTATATATAGTAGTAAATAGATGAAAGGGCTTACGGCAAAATACAGAATGAACAATATATTTTTTTCACCAAAAAATGAATGAGTATTCATTCAAAAGACTAAAGGAGGCTATTCATGATTAATAGAATTGGGAAAGTTGCCGTTTTAGGGTCAGGTATCATGGGGTCTGGTATAGCAGCTCATTTAGCCAATGTTGGAATTCCTACACTCCTATTAGATATTGTTCCGAAAGAATTAACAAGTGCGGAAGAGAAACAAGGGTTAAACTTGGAGCACCTTAACGTAAGGAACCGATTAGCGAACGATGCATTAGAAAAATTAAAGAAACAAAAGCCTGCTCCACTTGCAAAAAAGGAAAATATTAGTTTGATCGATACTGGAAATATGGAAGATGATATGAAACGTCTTTCAGAAGTGGATTGGATTATCGAGGTTGTTGTTGAAAATTTAGACATAAAGAAAAAAGTATTTGCTGAAGTGGATAAGTATAGAAAGGAAGGGAGTATTGTTAGCTCTAATACATCTGGTATTTCCATTGAAGCAATGGCAAGTGGCCGATCTTCAGACTTTCAAAAGCATTTTTTAGGAACTCATTTTTTTAATCCTCCAAGGTATCTAAAGCTTCTTGAAGTTATACGGACAAAGGACACTTCGGATGAAGTATTTCAATTCATGAAGACATTTGGTGAGAATGTATTAGGTAAAGGTGTCGTTGAGGCGAAGGATACACCTAATTTTATAGCAAATCGAATTGGAACTTACGGCT
This sequence comes from Evansella sp. AB-P1, assembly GCF_029688925.1. GTDB lineage: Bacteria > Bacillota > Bacilli > Bacillales > Salisediminibacteriaceae > Evansella. Next base: position 58,371 of record NZ_JARUKY010000015.1, on the reverse strand, counting down.
TACTTATTACAGTTAGAGAAATGCTTAAAAGAGGCTTCTCGGTTGGAGAAGTTGACTCTGTTACTGGTCCAGTTATAGGGCGACCTAAAAGTGCAACCTTTCGAACATTGGATGTTGTTGGGTTAGATACTTTTCTTCACGTTGCTAAAAATGTATACGATCAAGTGCAGGGGGAAGAAAAGAACGTTTTCGATCCACCAGAAATAATGACTACAATGGCTGAAAAAGGGTGGATTGGTAGCAAAGCTGGAAAAGGCTTTTATTATAAGAAAAAAACAGATAAGGGAAGCGAAATTCTAGAATTAGATTTGGAAAGTATGGAGTATGTAGAACGGAAAAAGTTAAAAGCACCATCTTTACAAAAAAGTAAACAGGCAAAATCTAAAGAGGATAAGTTGAAAGCCCTTGTATATGCTGATGATCGGGCTGGTGAAATCATTTGGAATATTTTAAAACCAGCACTCATTTATTCAGCTGAGCTCTGTTATGAGGTTGCTGATTCTATCCGTTCCGTTGACTTAGCCATGAAATGGGGATTTGGATGGGAATTGGGTCCCTTTGAAACCTGGGATGCGATTGGGTTAGAAGAATCAGTGAAGCGTATGGAGGAAGAAGGAGAGACGGTACCAGCTTGGGTAAAGGAGATGCTCTCTAAAGGGTATGACAGCTTTTACAAGGGATACAACGAGTATTACCACGATGGAGATTACGTTAAGGCTGAGATAAATAAGAAAGTGATTTACTTAAAAGGCTTAAAAGACGAAAAGAGTAATATTATTTTAAAAAATACAGGTGCATCCCTTGTGGATATTGGTGATGATGTAGCGTGCTTAGAGTTTCATTCACCTAACAACTCAATTGGGTTAGATGTACTTCAAATGATTAATAAATCAGTAAAAGAAGTGGAGAAAAATTACAAAGGTCTTGTTATTAATAATCAAGGAAAAAATTTCTGTGTCGGTGCAAACTTAATGATGATTTTAATGGAAGCACAAGATATGAATTTCCCTGAAATTGACTTAGTTGTTCGTCAATTTCAAAAAGCAATGGCTACCATTCGATATTCAGCAAAGCCCGTAGTATCAGCTCCATTTGGAATGACGCTAGGTGGTGGTACGGAAATATGTCTTCCTTCTGCCTCTATTCAAGCTTCGTTAGAAACATACATGGGATTAGTTGAAGTTGGCGTTGGCCTCATTCCTGGTGGTGGAGGGAATAAAGAGTTATACCTCCGTCAAATAGAAAGGGTACCTGAAAATACAAAGATAGATTTACAGGCAATTGCCAATCAAGTATTCGAAACTATTGCTACAGCAAAAGTAGGAACAAGCGCCCAAGAGGCAGCACAATTAGGATTTATAAGACCACAAGATGGTATCAGTGTAAATGGAGATCATTTACTACACGATGGGAAGGAGAAAGCCCTTTATTTATCCAATCAAGGCTATCAGCCTCCGAAGCGTAAGAAAATCCCTGTGGTTGGAGAAACAGGTTACGCCACCATGCTTCTAGGGGCGAAGCAGATGTATAACAGTGGATACGCCTCAGAGCATGATATGAAGATTGCGGAAAAATTAGCCTTCGTTATTGCTGGCGGACGTGTGGCGAAGGGAACTGAGGTAGACGAACAGTATTTACTAGATATTGAGAGAGAAGCATTTTTAAGCTTAGTAGGAGAACCAAAGTCACAACAGCGAATGCAGCACATGCTTGCAAAAGGAAAGCCATTACGTAACTAAAAAGCTTTGAAGGAGGGGAATGATTTGAAGGAAGCGGTTATCGTAGCAGGTGCAAGAACACCTGTAGGAAAAGCGAAAAAAGGTACGTTAGTAGCTGTAAGGCCAGATGATCTAGGTGCTTTAACGATAAAAGAAACATTAAAACGAGCAAATGACTTTGATCCTAGTCGGATAGATGATGTCATTATTGGTTGTGCAATGCCAGAAGCGGAACAGGGAATGAATATGGCAAGGAATATTGCTGTTCTTGCTGGATTACCTGATACTGTCCCTGCCATTACCATTAACCGTTATTGCTCTTCTGGCTTACAAAGTATTGCTTTTGCAGCGGAACGAATCATGCTAGGTTATGGGAAGGCGATTATTGCTGGCGGCGCAGAATCCATGAGTTTAATTCCAATGGGCGGTCACGTTATTGCGCCTAATCCAACGTTAGTGGAACAGGCACCAGAATATTATATGAATATGGGGCATACGGCTGAGGAAGTAGCAAATCGTTTTGATGTTAGTCGTGAAGCACAGGATGCATTTGCTGTGGAAAGCCATAAGCGAGCAGATGCTGCTTTAAGAGAAGGGAAATTTAAGGATGAAATTGTACCAGTTCCAGTGACTTTACGTTCAGTTAATGAACAACATCAGCTTGTGGAAAAAGAAGTTGTATTAGAGAAGGATGAAGGGATTCGTCCTGATACAACACTTGAAACATTGTCGAAGCTACGTCCAGCTTTTCACATTAAGGGCTCTGTTACTGCAGGAAATGCATCCCAGATGAGTGATGGAGCAGCAAGTGTCCTTGTGATGGACCGAGAAGAAGCGAAAGCAGAAGGACTTACCCCTCTCGTTAAATTTAGATCCTTTGCAGTAGCTGGTGTGGCACCAGAGATAATGGGAATAGGTCCAGTTGAGGCTGTTCCAAAAGCAGTGAAAATGGCTGGTTTAGAAATGAAAGATATAGGATTATTTGAATTAAATGAAGCTTTTGCTTCCCAATCGTTACAAGTAATTAGACATCTGCAACTAGATCCAGAGAAAGTTAATGTGAATGGTGGAGCCATCGCCCTTGGTCATCCACTAGGCTGTACAGGAACGAAATTATCCTTAACCCTTATTCACGAAATGAAAAGAAGAGGAGAACAATTTGGTGTAGTAACCATGTGTATCGGTGGAGGAATGGGAGCTGCAGGTGTATTTGAATTAATGTAATGAGATTTGGAAGTTTAATAGATTCGTCGATGGAAAGACATTCACTTGTTTTTCTAAAAATTAAGGGGGTTGATTAATAATGGCAACTGCAGATAAAACCGTTCGTGGTGGAGGTTTTTTACTAGAAGAGGTTACACCTGATCATGTTTTCACTCCTGAGGATTTAACAGATGAGCATAAGATGATCGCAAAAACAACAGAGGATTTCATTTTAGATCAAGTAGTACCTGAAATTGAAAAAATTGAAGAACATCAATTTGATATTTCTGTGCGTTTGCTTAAAGAGGCTGGCGAATTAGGTTTATTAGGGGCAGATGTTCCAGAGGAATATGGGGGAATTGGCCTAGATAAAATTAGCTCCTCATTGATAACAGAAAAGTTTGCCTTAGCGGGCTCCTTTTCCTTATCACATGGAGCACACGTAGGTATTGGTACTTTACCAATTGTATATTTCGGGAATGAACAGCAAAAGGAGACATATTTGCCTGGTTTAGCTACTGGAGAAAAAATAGCTGCATATGCATTGACGGAGCCAAGTTCAGGGTCTGATGCACTAAGTGCGAAAACGACAGCTAAGCTAAATGAATCTGGTACCCATTACGTATTAAATGGAGAAAAGCAATGGATAACAAATGCAGGCTTTGCAGATGTTTTTATCGTATATGCAAAAATTGACGGAGAGCATTTTACTGCTTTTATTGTAGAAAGAGAATATGAAGGTGTTTCCTTTGGACCAGAAGAAAAGAAAATGGGGATAAAAGGGTCTTCTACTCGTACGGTCATTTTAGAGGATGCTTTAGTACCTAAGGAAAACGTATTAGGTGAAATTGGTAAAGGGCATGTTATTGCCTTTAATATATTAAATATTGGGCGTTATAAGCTTGGAGTTGGCTGTGTAGGAGGATCTAAGTACGGAATCGAATTAGCTGCAAAGTATGCAAACGAACGGAAGCAATTTAAAATTCCTATTGCAAAGTTTACACTAATTCAAAAGAAGCTAGGAGAAATGGCAGCAAAAACATACGCTGCTGAAAGCTCTATATACCGAACAGGTGGGTTAATTGAAGATGCTTTTGCGGCACTATCTGATGAAGAGCAGCAGGATGGGAAGGCTGTTGGAAAAGCTATAAGTGATTATGCAATTGAATGCTCCTTAAATAAAATATTTGGATCAGAGGTATTAGACTTCGTAGCTGACGAGGCGGTACAAATTCACGGTGGTTACGGTTTTATGTCTGAGTATGAAGTGGAAACAATGTACCGTAATTCGCGTATTAATCGTATTTTTGAAGGAACAAATGAAATCAATCGATTATTAGTCCCGGCTACAATTATGAGGAAGGCGATGAAAGGGGATCTTCCATTATTGGAGCAAGCAGGATCTTTAAAGGAAGAACTCATGATGATGATGCCACAAGAGGTGGAAGACGAACCGTTAGCTCAAGAGAAATATTTGTTAGAAAATGGGAAGAAGATCTTTATGATGGTTGCTGGAATGGCTGTAGAAAAGCATGGCGAAAAGCTGGAAAAGGAACAAGAGCTTCTTGCAAATATTGCTGATATTGTTTCTGACATTTATAGTATTGAATCGTGTGTCCTACGAACAGAAAAAGCAATCGCTAAAGATGGTTTAGAAAAGGCAAAACAAAAGCTGCTAATGACAGAGGTTTTCTCACAAGAAGCCTTTAACAGAATAGAAGCTATTGCAAAAGAATCCCTCGTAGCAATAGAAGAAGGAGATAGCTTACGAACGATGCTATCCATTTTGAAGAAATTAACTCGCCATACTCCAGTTAATGTTGTTGCAAAAACAAGAATGATTGCTGCAAAGGTTATTGAGTCTGAAAAGTATGTTTTATAGGAGATAAGCTTACAAATTTACTTTTAGACTAAAGGAAGTCGTGTAAAATTAACAATACGTTCTTCAATTTGGGGCCACTTACCCAGCCCCAATGTAATAAACCTCCTTTCTAAAGAAAGGGCACTCTTCTCTCTGTTTGCGAAAAGCCTATTAAATACTAGGCTTTTCGCATTTTTTTGTTCATATGTTAACTGGAAAAAAGCCGTGTTATCTAAAGAAATCAGTGCATACTATGAATTAATTGTAAACTTCATCTAGGAGGAGACACCAATGACTAGTAAACCGAAAAATGAATTCATCAAGGGAACGAAGCTTCGTGCAGTAGAGGAGTTCTCGAAAGAGCTTACCGATAGCTCAGCATACTCCATTCAAGAAGTATACGAAATCTTATCTCCAGAGGACACAGAAAAGAAAAACAGGGACGAATAGAGCAGATTTCGTGAAATTTAGACAGAATTTAATATAAAATAGTAGACGTGACCTTTTAAAAAGTAGTAATTAGGTGATTTATGTTAAGGGGGAAGTTCTTATTAGCTAAAGCTAGATAACTACTAAGAAAATTACTTTTGCCCCTTAATTAACCTTAATGTTAAATTTATACATAATGGAGGATGATCAAATTGAGTTTAACCTTTTATCAATATCCCAAATGTGGTACTTGTCAGAAAGGAAAAAAATGGTTAGATGCACAGGGGATTTCATACAATGATATACATATTGTAGAAAATCCACCGTCAAAAGAAGAACTTCAAAGCCTTTATGAAAAAAGTGGACTTCCATTAAAAAAGTTTTTTAATACAAGCGGAAAAAAGTATCGTGAGCTTGGCTTAAAGGATAAAGTGAATACGGCATCAGAAGATGAGTTGTTAACATTACTAGCCTCTGATGGAATGCTAATAAAACGACCAATCGTGACCAATGGTGAAAAAGTTACAGTTGGTTTTAACGAAGAAATGTTTGAAGAGGCTTGGAAATAGTTTAAATATTTTAGCTTTAGTAAGATTCAATGGAGTATTCAGTAAGAAGGATGTTTTTATGAATATATTTCCTTAGATGGTTGCTTCAACATATCAATTTGTACTATAGTTTAGATGGAAGTGTATGAAGATGGGCTGTACTATACATAATGAAATAATGGTTATAGAAAATGGTTCGTCAATTAATTAGAATTAAAGAAAGTTGGAGGGATACAGTATGAATTTACCAAAAGATTTTAAGTATTCTGAAGAACATGAATGGGTTAAAACCGAAGATGGAAAAGTACGCATTGGTATTACAGACTTTGCGCAATCAGAATTAGGTGACATTGTTTTCGTAGAACTTCCTGAAGTAGGAGACGAGATTGAAGCGGACGAGCCTTTTGGAAGTGTAGAATCAGTAAAAACAGTATCGGAATTATATGCACCAATTAGTGGTAAGGTTGTTGAAGTTAATGGCGAGCTTGAGGATTCTCCTGAATTTGTTAATGAATCCCCATTTGAAAAAGCATGGATGATCATCGTTGAACCATCTGATGCTTCTGAAATAGACAACCTAATGACTGCTGAACAATACGAAGAAATGATAAAAGAAGACTAAAAAACAAAAGGCTATTGAAGCCTTTTGTTTTTTTTGCGTCTCCCCTGAAAATAGAAACGGTTCAGCAGTGAAGGGCGATGACTCCAGCGACGAGCATATGCTTCACGAATAAACTTCGAGTTGTCTCGACGCAAATAACATCAGAGCAACACTTGCAGAGGCAGAGACAGGACAATGTACTTTAGCAGTATACAAAATGTATAGTGTGGAGGCTGAGGCGTTGCCCGCATAAAGAAGACACTGTGAAGCATGAACAGAAGTCGCACTTATGCCTGTGGTGAAAGCGTCCGCAAGAAACGGATGAATCTCCTCGATGAGTATTTTTCATCCCTCATGGTGCAAAACTTTCACTTGCATGTGAAGTCTACCCTGATAATAAAAAAATTCAGTTGTGACATTTTTGTATGGTCATAATCTGCAGAAAAGGACAAATACTAACAAATGAAAGGGGGTTCATAACATCATGCAAAATGACCAAAGCCATTTAGGTAATAATACTGAATACCCAGAGAATGATGCTGAAAAATATGAACAAAAAGCTAAAATAGACGTATCACCTTCGTTAACCTTTGGACAGGACGATCATGACGATAAAATAAATCCCTTAAATAAACAAAAGGACCAGCAACACTTATATGAAATGTCTGAAGAATTTGATTTAGGTAAGAATGAAAAAACTGAAGAAGGAAAGAAACGAGAGCATCCTAAATCGTATGTTGAAGGATGCGACATGGGCTGGTGCTAACAACTAAATGTTTACAGAAACAAAATATAGTTATCCTTAAATTAAAGCTACGTATGATTATCTTCATACGTAGCTTTTTCCTTTTAGCTTTCAATGTGTGACCTATTTTTAAAAATTATCCTTTTCAAAATAAGATTTGTGAACTATGATTAAAGATGATATTTAGAGACTCGAATTACTTTATGTGAAAAATGATGAAATTTAAAATAGAATCTATTTTAGCGATTTACTTTTAGTTTTGAGATTTAGAAGGGTAGGTAGCATCATGGGAAGTATTGTGGGGGATTGGTCCACACAGTTTAAAGGTTACAACAAAAATGTTCGTTTATTCTTAGTAAGTTCTATATTAGCTCATATCGGAATGGGTATTTTTATGATTATATACAACTACTACATCCGGGAACTTGGTTATGATGACCAAATGAATGGATCTGTCATTGCCATGCAGTCCATTGGAACAGCTCTCTTACTACTACCAGCAGGTATATTAAGTGATCGAATCGGTAGAAAAAAAGTTATTTATGTAGGAGCTATATTTGCAGCTTGTAGTTTATTATTAAGAGCTGTACTTTCAGCTGAAGTATTATTGCTTGGTACTGCGTTTATGACAGGATTATTTATGGCGTTTATTCAAGTGTCTTCAATTCCACTATTGGCAGAAAACTCAACTGAAAAACAGCGAGTTCATTTGTTTAGCTTTAACTTTGCAATAATTATGATTGCCAATGTTATAGGGAATACACTTGGAGGGACATCCAGTGATTTCTTCCATTACATTATTGGCTTAGATCCTTTATGGAGTATTCGGTTAACACTTCTTATTGGAGCTGGCTTCTTTTTCTCTGCTTTAATTCCTATTATGAAAATACGTGAAGATCGAAAAATAACAAATAAAACAATACAGGATCGTTCTTTTAAAAAGCTATTTAAAACACATCGACAAGGGATTAAGATAATTTTATTATTTGCTGTAGCACAATTATTGATTGGTTTTGGTTCTGGTCTTGTCATTCCATACTTAAACTTATATTTTGTGGATCGTTTTGAAGTTTCTCATTCTATAGTTGGTATTATCATTTCTGCAGGTCAGGCGATGACTGCTATAGCCTTATTAATTGGCCCTGCTGTAGTAAGTAAAGTTGGGGAAGTTAGAGCTGTTGTTATGTTGCAACTCATGTCTATTCCATTCTTATTACTAACAGCTTATACACAAAATTTATTTTGGGCGATCTTTGGTTTTCTCTTCCGTCAAGCATTAATGAATGCAGGAAATCCAATTCAAATGTCTTTAATGATGAGAAGTGTTGACGATTCCATTAAGGGCTTAGCAAACTCAGTAGGTCAGGCCGTTTTTCAACTAGGATGGGCTGTTATGGGGCCAGTTTCAACAACGATTGTGTTAATGTATGGTGCTTATTCTGGTTATGCCATAGTTTTCTCCATAACAGGTGTCCTTTACGTTGTTGGAACAGTGTATTTCTTTATTGTGTTTAGGAAACCCTTATCCACTGAAATAAAAAAACCATCAAGTGAAGTAATCTAATTGAAGGATAAAGTTAGTTGAGAGTAGAATAAATATACCATTAAAGGAATTTTTAAAAGGCGGGGTTATGATGTATCAATTACTCTCAGCTTCAGTTGAACGAATCAAAAATTCTACTCATATTAATGAAATTCTAGAAAAAACAGAGTTAGTGGTATGTTTTTTTTGTGAAAATGAAAAATGGTTGGTTCGGTTTGGTAATCAAACAATCGAAATTGAATCTGTCTTTGATCATGTAGGGGATGTGATCATTGAAGGAGATTTAGAAGCGATCCGACTTTTATTAAAAGGGGAAGACTTTTTACTATCTATGAAAAATAGAGGAGAACTTGAAGTTAATGGGGGTTTAAGAGAATTACTATTATTAGAATCACTGTTTTATTTAACGAAGGATACAAATACCCCGAAAAAATAATTGACAACTTTAAATTAAGCGTGATATGATGCCAATTAGTAATTTAAAAATTTTAATAAAATAATAGTACTTCTTATCCAGAGAGGCGGAGGGAATGGCCCGATGAAGCCCGGCAACCACTAAGTAACATTAGGAATGGTGCCAATTCCAACAAAGCAATTGCTTTGAAAGATGAGGGGACAGGTTTATTTATATTGAACCTTTCTGCCAATCTTTGTATCAGCAGAGAGGTTTTTGTTATTTTATAATAATAAATAAGAGGAAGGGAATATAGGATAATAACATATACTAGTTATTATACTTAGTATTCCTATTAGATTAATAGATTTTAGTAGTCTTGGAAAAATGAGGAGTATTCATATTTCCTTAGAATCGTATTAACCTGTTTTATAGGGGGAGAAAAACAATGATTTCGTTATCAAAATTAGTTAAGACCTTTCAAACAAGAGATGGACAAGTTACAGCTGTTGATCATATTGATTTGAAGATAGATAAGGGAGAAATTTTTGGAGTAATAGGTTATAGTGGGGCTGGTAAAAGTACGCTTATTCGCCTTTTAAATATGCTAGAAACACCTAGCTCTGGGGATGTAGTAGTAGCTGGAAAAAATATGAACAAGCTAAAGAAAAAAGAGCTTCGTGAAGCAAGACAGGAAATAGGAATGATTTTTCAACACTTTAATTTGTTGTGGTCTAGAACCGTAAGAGAGAATATTGCGTTCCCATTAGAGATTAAAGGTGTTCCAAAAGAAGAACGGATGAAAAAAGTGGATGAACTAATTCGACTAGTTGGGTTAGATGGACGTGGAGAGTCGTATCCATCTCAATTAAGTGGAGGACAAAAGCAACGAGTTGGAATAGCTAGAGCACTTGCTAACAATCCTAAAGTTCTTTTATGTGATGAAGCAACCTCTGCATTGGATCCTAAAACGACAGATTCAATTTTAGATCTTCTTGTAGACATTAATGAGAAATTAGGATTAACTATCGTATTAATTACACATGAAATGCATGTTATTCGAAAAATTTGTCATCGGGTTGCAGTTATGGAGAACGGGACCATTGTTGAACAAGGAAATGTTTTAGATGTATTTAGACGTCCTCAACAAGAAATGACAAAGGAATTTGTGAAGCAAGTGACTGAGCCAGAGGAAACGAAAGAAGCTATTAAGCATCTTTTTGAACAAGATGGAATTAGTCATGTACTACAGTTAACGTTTGTTGGGGGAGAGGCGGAAAAGCCATTAATTACAAACCTTATTCGTTCATTTAATATCACAGTTAATATAATGCAAGGGAAAATTAGTCAAACGCAAAATGGTTCGTACGGTTCCCTTTTTATTTCTGTGGATGGTGAATTAAGTGAAATAGAACGAGCAATAGAATTTATTCATAAGCAAAAAGTTGAAGTAGAGGTGATCCACAGTGAGTCAAATCGTCTTAACCACGACCTGGTTCTTTCCTAATGTAAACTGGGATAATATTTGGAACGCAACAAAAGAAACATTATATATGACAAGCGTCTCCTTATTACTAACATTTATATTCGGTATCATGCTCGGTCTTATACTTTTTCTCACTGATCGTGGAAATCTTTGGGAAAATAAAATCATTCAAGGAGTAACAGCAGCCTTTGTAAACGTATTTCGTTCTATTCCTTTCATTATATTAATTGTTCTGTTAATTCCTTTTACAACATTTATTGTAGGTTCCATGTTCGGGCCATCAGCAGCATTACCATCATTAGTCATAGGTGCTGCTCCGTTCTATGCTCGAATGGTTCAAATAGCATTAAGAGAAATTGATAAGGGAGTGATTGAAGCTTCCAAATCTATGGGTGCATCCAATATGCAAATTATTTTTAAAGTATTATTACCTGAATCCATGCCTGCTCTTATATCGGCCATTACAGTTACAGCAATAGCTCTTGTTGGTTTTACGGCAATGGCAGGAGTTATCGGGGCAGGAGGCTTAGGTGATTTAGCTTTTAGGCATGGTTTTCAGAGGTCTAACAATGAAGTCACTTTTGTAGCAACTGTGGTTGTGTTACTGATCGTATTTATTATGCAAATAATAGGCGATCGTTTAACCAATATATTAGATAAAAGATAGAAAAGGGGAAAAGGAAAATGAAAAAATTGATTCAATTACTTAGTGTTGCGGGATTGTCATTAGGTTTATTAGCTGCTTGTGGTACTGGGAATAGTGATGCAGCAGAAAGTGGAGCTTCCAATAACAACAATAATAATGGAAATGAAAATGAGGTAGAAGAGTTAGAAACATTAGTTATCGGTGCTTCTAACATTCCTCACGCAGAGATTTTAGAATTTGTTCAACCATTACTTGAAGAAGCAGGCGTTACGATAGATATCAAACCTTTTAGTGACTATATCCTTCCAAACAGAGGACTTGATGCAGGGGAATTAGATGCTAACTATTTCCAGCACGTACCTTATCTTGAAAGTCAAATTGCTGAACATGGCTATGATTTCGTAAATGTAGGTGGCGTTCATATTGAACCAATCGGTGTATATTCACAAGAGTATAGTAGCTTAGACGAATTGCCGGATGGTGCTGAAATTATCATGAGTGATTCTACATCCGATCACGGTCGTATTTTAATGATGCTTGAAGATTATGGATTAATTACGTTGGCTGAAGGTGCTGGCATTGGTGCAACTGAGGATGATATTGTTGACAATCCACGAAACTTCCAATTCCGTGCAAACGTAGAAGCGGCTTTATTACCAAGAGCATATTTAAATGGTGAGGGAGATGCTGTTTTAATTAATTCTAACTTTGCATTAGATGCTGATTTAAATCCGATGGAAGATGCGATTGCATTAGAGTCTGCTGACCAGGATAACCCATACGTAAACGTCCTTGTTGTTAATAGTGGTGACGAAGATGATGTACGCATTGTAAAGCTTTTAGAAGTACTACAATCTGAAGAAGTGAGAAACTTCATTTTAGAACAATATAGTGGAGCTGTAGTACCTGCAGAATAATTTTATTAGGTAAACCTAGTTTGTTGACAACTTATCTGTTCAAATGTACTGCCTATCAAATCATTGAAAATGACTTGATAGGCAGTTTTTTATTTGAAGTTCTCCTGTAAATAAGTATTAGTTCAGGAGTGAAGGGCGACTGACTCCATTCGAATCAGCGTGAACCGAGAATCCACCGGTTCAATTCGAGATTATGATAGAGAATGAGGGAGCTTGAACTAGGGGAAAATGAACCTTGTAGAAAAAGCTATTATTCTACTTTCGACTTCCGCATGAAACGTATTAATTTTCATCCCCCATGGTGCAAATGTTCACTTGCATGGGGAGTCTACCCAGAAAATAAAAGTTGATTTAGGAGTACAGGACGACGACTTAAGTTAGAAGGTGTAATTTTAATCCATTTACCTAACCTTTCCATCCTTTCCACTACATCGATGCAAACTGAAAAAAGCATTCAACATTTTTTTTATTAAAATTACTCATAATACTATTGATTCAATAAACTATGAGCTGGAGGTAAAAAACTAATGGAACAACACGAAAACCAAACTTCATCGATTAAAGAAGCTTTGCATCATTACAAGGAAGGTGTAGGTCAGTTTACAAAGCAAATGCCAGAGCTAGCAGGTAAGTATAATGAATTTGCAGAGGAGTGCTTTAAGGAAGGAAAGCTGTCTCAAAAAGAAAAACAGCTAATTGCCTTAGGGATCAGTTTATACGCACAAGATGAGTATTGCATTATTTATCATATGAAAGGATGCATTGATCAAGGCTGTTCAAAGGAAGAAATACTTGAAGCCGTTGGTGTAACTGGTGCTTTTGGTGGAGGAGCAGCCTTGAGTCAAGGGGTCACGCTTGTAGAAGAATGCTTAGAAGAGTTTGAAGGTCAAATTCATTAAGTTAATATAGCGTCAGTGGGTGCTAATTATTTTCTTCTCTTTATACAGTGACTTTTAAATTAGGGAGTATTTGAAAGCTATAAGGGGTAATTTTAGAAATTCCATTGCTGAAACATTGTGAGGTTTACGATATGTTATATGTTAAATAATATGACATCATATAGAGATTGGGGAAAATCTCCACTGGTGGTATGATAGATCATGTATTAAAAATACAATCAATTCTCCAGCATGTAAGCTTTAATAACATCTGAATGGAGAATGATTCAATGGGAAAGGAAAGTGATTTATTATTCACCAGATTCAGAATAATCACACAACGGAGATGGAAAAAGCAATGTTTCAATCATACGGAATCGGCTATGCAGAATATAATCGCTGCTTAGAAAAACGTATGAAAGTAGAACAACAAAGAGAGAAGGATCATCAACGTTCAATCTCCATTGTTAATGAGCATAACCGTATTGTTCATGCATAAAAAAGCGTCAAAAGACTAATTAACATTTAAAAGGTAAACATATGAAAAAAGAAATGAAAAACCGTCTTAAGCATAACGACAGCTTGAGACGGTTTTTTGCTCTATTCAGTAATTTTCATATTCTTAAATGGATTGGAAGCCAAATACAGGTATTATCGAAGGTGTATTAGTAAAATATAAAAATAATTAAACGAGATTCATTCTCAATTACAATAAAAAAAACAACCGAATTGAGAATCAGTTATTCTTTCGAAATCATTTATTAAGTACTTGAAATATGTTATAGTCCTATATGTCAAGGGTTTGTACTAATGTATTTGTGAAGGAAAAGTGAAGAATTGGATAGAATTATACATATTCAGATCATTTTTTCTCGTAATTTTGTAAAAAGTACGTTTGATTTAAATGAAAAAACCAGTTCTTATCCCTTGAACTGAATTTTCATTTGTTATAAGATTAGAATGAGAATAGATTGAGAATGAAATTCTTTACACTATGTTCAATCTTAACATGTTTGTTTCATGACAACAAAGAACTTTAATATGAGTTTTTTTATGTAAAGCAATCTTTACTTATAGGCTTGAAGCAAACATAGCACTTATTTAAAACATGGAAAATAATAAATGGAGGTATGTACAATGTCTACACCTAGTTTAAAAGTAGAAGATCTTCATGTTTCTATTGAAGACAAGGAAATCTTAAAAGGATTCGGAATTGAAGTGAAAGGTGGAGAGATCCACGCAATTATGGGGCCAAACGGTACTGGTAAATCAACATTAGCTTCTGCACTAATGGGACATCCAAAATACGAAGTTACTAAAGGAAATGCAACATTTAATGGTGAAGATCTTTTTGAAATGGAAGTAGATGAAAGAGCAAGAGCTGGATTATTCTTGGCGATGCAATATCCTAGTGAAATTAGCGGTGTTACAAATGCTGACTTCGTTCGTTCTGCAATCAATGCAAAGCGAGAAGAGGGAGATGAAATCTCTCTAATGAAATTTATCCGTAAAATGGATGAAAAAATGAATACGTTAGAAATGGACGAATCTTTCCAACATCGTTATTTAAACGAAGGCTTTTCTGGTGGTGAAAAGAAAAGAAATGAAATTCTTCAATTAATGATGTTAGATCCGAAGATTGCAATTCTCGATGAAATTGATTCTGGTTTAGATATCGATGCATTAAAGGTTGTATCTAAAGGGATTAATCAAATGCGTGAGGAACGTAAAGAGGATTTTGGTTGCTTAATTATCACTCACTATCAACGATTACTTAACTATATTAAGCCTGACTTTGTCCACGTGATGATGCAAGGGAAAATTGTTAAGTCAGGTGGTCCTGAACTAGCAGAACGTTTAGAAGCAGAAGGATATGACTGGATTAAAGAAGAATTAGGCATTGAAGACGAAACAGTAGGTCAAGAATAACTGACGGTTTTAAGAGGAGGAATGAAGATGACAACGGAAACAACATTTCCAGTGAATCAGAACGATGTAACGAATTTCTCTAAAGACCGTCAAGAGCCACAATGGCTCAAAGATTTACGTATTTCGTCTTTAGAGAAAGTGGATGCATTAGAGTTACCGAAGCCAGATAAAACAAAGATAACGAATTGGGACTTTACAGCTTTTGAGTTTAATTCAACAGTAAATGCTACAACTGGTTTATCAGATGTAGTGAAAGGCCTTACTGGTGGAGAAGATAAAATAAAGGCTTTAATTTCTCAAAAGAATGGTGTAACAACCTATGAGAAGATAGACCCTAGTCTTGAACAGCAAGGTGTTATTTTTACAGATATTCAAACAGCTGTTAAAGATCATAGTGACTTAGTTGAGAAATACTTTATGAAAGAAGCTATTTCTTACAATGAAAATCGTCTTACAGCTTTACATGCAGCATTAGTAAACGGTGGAACATTCTTATATGTACCTAAAAATGTTGAAGTAGAGATTCCTTTGCAGGCTGTATATTCACACGAGGGTAAGTTTGGGTTATTTAATCACGTTTTAATCGTAGCAGAGGAAAATAGCTCTGTAACATACATTGAAAATTATATTACTGAAGGTGAAGCAGTAAAAACAGTAGCTAATATAGTTGCTGAAGTATACGTTGCGAATAATGCTTCTGTTAACTTCGGGGCTGTTGACAATTTTTCTTCAGAGACAATTACTTATGTAAATCGTCGTGGTCAAGTGAATGGGAAAGATGCAAAATTATATTGGGCACTAGGTCAAATGAATGATGGAAACACTATTTCAGAAAATACAACGTACCTTGTTGGTGAAGGTTCTTATGCAGATACGAAAACTGTTTCTATCGGACGTGGGAATCAGATTCAAAACTTTACCACGAATGTTATTCACTTTGGAAAGCATTCTGATGGTCAGATCTTAAAACATGGTGTTATGAAAGAAGCGGCTACTTCTATTTTTAACGGTGTATCGAAAATAGAGCACGGAGCTACTAAAGCAAACGGTGAACAAACGGAACGTGTCCTTATGTTAAGTGAAAAGGCAAGAGGAGATGCTAATCCGGTTCTTTTAATTGATGAGGACGATGTTACAGCAGGTCACGCTGCTTCTGTAGGTAAAATTGATCCAGTTCAAATGTTCTATTTAATGAGTAGAGGGATTTCTCGTCGCGAAGCGGAACGCCTAATAATTCACGGATTCCTAGCACCAGTTGTTAATGAATTGCCAATAGAATCTGTAAAAGAGCAATTAATTGAGGTAATAGAAAGGAAAGTATACTAATGAATGTTAAAGAAGTCCGCCAAATGTTCCCCATATTAGATCAAGAGGTAAATGGTCATCCTCTCGTATATTTAGATAGCGCGGCAACTTCACAAAAACCAAAGCAGGTTATCGATGCGATTGATGATTACTATCGTCGATATAATTCCAACGTTCACCGAGGGGTTCATACCCTTGGGACGTTGGCTACTGACGGATATGAAGGGGCACGTGATAAAGTACGTTCCTTTATCAATGCAGCTAGCACAGAGGAAATTATTTTTACAAGAGGGACAACAACAGCAATTAATTTAGTTGCTGCGAGCTACGGTCGGGCAAATCTTGGTCCAGGAGATGAGATCGTTATTACTCCAATGGAACATCATAGTAATATTATTCCTTGGCAACAAGTTAGTAAGGCAACTGGTGCTACATTGAAATATTTGCCGTTACAAGGTGACGGGACAATTAACTTACAAGATGTAGAAAATACCATCACGGATAAAACAAAAATCGTATCCGTAATGCAAGTGTCAAACGTCTTAGGGACCGTAAATCCAATTAAAGAAATTACTGCAATTGCACATAAGCATGGTGCTGTTATGGTAGTAGATGGTGCACAAAGTACACCGCATATGAAGGTGGACGTGAGAGATTTAGATTGTGATTTCTTTGCTTTTTCAGGACATAAGATGTGTGGACCAACTGGAATTGGGGTACTTTATGGAAAGAAGAAGCTTTTAGATAAAATGGATCCAATTGAATTTGGTGGAGAAATGATTGATTTTGTTGGTTTACAAGAATCAACTTGGAAAGAGCTACCATGGAAATTTGAAGGTGGGACTCCTATTATCGCTGGTGCTATTGGGTTAGGTGCAGCAATTGATTTCTTAAATGAAATTGGATTGGAAAGTATTGAGGCTCATGAGCATAAACTAGCACAATACGCTATGGAACGTTTAAGTGAAGTGGATGGTATAGAAATATACGGACCAAAAGAACGTGCTGGTTTAGTTACCTTCAATTGTGATGATGTTCATCCACACGATGTAGCAACCGTATTAGATGCAGAAGGAATAGCTGTTCGAGCTGGACATCACTGTGCACAACCGTTGATGAAATGGTTAGATGTAACAGCGACGGCGAGAGCAAGCTTCTATTTATATAATACAGAGGAAGATGTAGATGCTTTTGTAAAAGCATTAATAAAAACAAAGGAGTATTTCGGAGATGTCTTTGGGTAATCAACTCGACACATTATATCGTCAAGTCATTATGGATCATTATAAAAACCCACGAAATAAAGGGGAACTTGAAGGGGATTCATTAACAGTGAATATGAATAACCCAACTTGTGGTGATCGTATTCAGTTACAAATGCAAGTGGAAGATGGCAAAATCGTTGATGCCAAGTTTGTTGGTGAAGGATGTTCAATTAGTATGTCTTCTGCTTCAATGATGACGCAAGCTGTTAAAGGGTTGTCTGTTGATGATGCACTGAAGCTTTCTGAAATCTTTTCATCGATTATGTTAGGGAAGGATTACGATGAAGAGGAATTTGATTTAGGTGATATTGAAGCACTTCAAGGTGTAGCAAAATTCCCAGCTAGAATTAAATGTGCTACTTTAGCATGGAAAGCATTAGAAAAAGGATTAGATGAAAAAGAAGAATAATCGATATAAAATAATGGAATAACTTTGTTTCTACTACGGATATGGTGTAAAATGAACTTATAGTCTTCTAGTCATTGAAGGACTTCCCTGTTATTGAGGAAGGATAAATCGTTCGTAGGAAGCATTGTGAATGCTATGATTTGTGAAAGAACTAAAGGGAGGGTTTTTCATGGCAAAAAAAATGCCTGATATAGGTGAGTATAAATACGGGTTTTCCGATAAAGACGTCTCCATTTTCCGTTCTAAAAAAGGATTAACAAAAGAGATCGTTGAGGAAATTTCTCGTATGAAAAGCGAACCACAATGGATGTTAGATTTTCGTTTAAAGTCATTAGAACAATTTTATAAAATGCCGATGCCACAATGGGGTGGAAACTTAGCAGAATTGAACTTTGATGATATTACGTATTATGTAAAACCATCAGAGAAATCGGAACGTTCTTGGGATGAAGTTCCTGAGGAAATTAAAAATACGTTCGATAAGTTAGGTATTCCTGAGGCAGAGCAAAAATATTTAGCTGGTGTATCAGCTCAGTACGAGTCTGAGGTTGTTTACCACAACATGAAGGAAGAATTGACAGAGCAAGGGATTGTCTTTAAAGATACTGATACAGCATTAAAAGAAAATGAAGATATTTTCAAGAAGCATTTCGGTACGGTTATTCCTCCGTCTGACAATAAATTTGCTGCACTTAACTCTGCAGTATGGTCTGGTGGATCGTTCATTTACATTCCTAAAGGAATAAAAACTGATACACCACTACAAGCGTACTTCCGTATTAATTCAGAAAATATGGGTCAATTCGAACGAACGTTAATCATTGCAGATGAGGATAGCTCCGTGCACTATGTTGAGGGTTGTACAGCCCCAGTTTATACAACAAATTCACTACACAGTGCCGTTGTTGAGATTATTGTTAAAAAAGATGCTTATTGCCGTTATACTACAATCCAAAACTGGGCGCCGAACGTATTTAACCTCGTTACGAAACGTGCCGTTGCTGAAGAAAATGCTGTAATGGAATGGGTTGATGGTAACATTGGTTCGAAGCTTACGATGAAATATCCAGCGGTTGTTATGAAAGGCCGTGGAGCACGTGGTAATGTACTTTCTATTGCTATTGCTGGTAAGGGACAGCACCAAGATGCAGGTGCGAAAATGCACCACTTAGCACCTGATTGCTCATCTACCATTGTTTCTAAATCTATTTCAAAACATGGTGGTAAAGTAACGTATCGTGGTATTTGTCACTTTGGTCGTAAGTCACAAGGATCAAAAGCGAATATCGAATGTGATACGTTAATTATGGATAACCAATCAACATCAGATACAATTCCTTATAACGAAATATTAAACAATGATATTACGCTTGAACACGAAGCAACAGTTTCCAAAGTATCGGAAGAGCAATTGTTCTATCTCATGAGCCGCGGTGTTTCTGAGCAAGAAGCAACAGAAATGATCGTTATGGGATTCATTGAACCATTTACAAAAGAGCTTCCAATGGAATATGCAGTTGAAATGAATCGTCTCATTAAGTTCGAGATGGAAGGTTCGATTGGGTAATCTCATATAAATAGTAACTTACAAGCGAATCCCCGTTATTGGGGATTCGCTTTTATGTATATCCCTTAGAAATATATAATATATAAATAGAGCACAAGCCATTCACCATTCCTTCACAAACCTGTTTTGTGTCTATTGTGTTCACTAACCATGTTTGTTACGTTATTATGTCACTATTTGAGTCTATGAGTGTTAGGAGGGGTGTTGTACATGATTTGGGTTGGGTTAACTGGATGGGGAGATCATATTGATTTATACGAAGGAATCCTTTCTGCTTCAAAAGAAAAACTTAAAACGTATGCTGGTCATTTTCCCATCGTAGAAGTAGATACTTCGTTTTATGCTATTCAAAGTGAACGTAATATGACTAAATGGGTGAATGATACTCCAGAAAGCTTTCGATTTATCGTAAAGGCTTATCAAGGGATAACTGGTCATCAGCGGGGAGACATTCCATTTCAATCTAAAAAGGAAATGTTTGAAGCATTTAAGCTATCCCTTAAACCAATAATAGAGGGGAATAAGCTGGCTGCAATCCTTTGTCAATTCCCGCCTTGGTTTGACTGTAGAAGAGAGCATGTTGATTATTTAAGATATTGTCGAGAAGCTTTTGCAGATTTGGATGTAGCTCTCGAATTTCGACATCAATCATGGTTCTTAGAAGATTATAGGCATCAAACACTGGAGTATATGAAAAAAGATAAATGGATACATAGTATTTGTGACGAACCTCAAGCAGGTAAACGTTCTATTCCATTTGTTCCAACAATAACAACAGTAAATAAAAGCCTATTTCGATTTCATGGGAGAAATGTTCATGGATGGACAAAACCTGTAAAAGGTCAGGATTGGCGGGATGTTCGTTATTTGTATGATTACAATGACAAAGAATTAAAGGAATTAGCGAGTACGATTAGAACTTTATCGAAGGAAACGAAACAATGCTACGTATTGTTTAACAATAATTCAGGTGGTCATGCTGCCAAAAATGCGAAAGACTTTATAAAAATTTTAGGCTTAACGTATACGGATTTAGCACCAAGACAATTAGGATTATTTGATTAGATTTTTCACATACTGAAAGTGAACTATTTATAAGGGGAATTGAAATTTAGGAGTAAGAAGTTTGACGAATCGTGTATAATTAGAATTAACTTTAAAACGAAATTAGTTAGATTTTTTAATTCTTCCTAACCGTATTTTTATTATTATGAAGTGCTTGAAAAGAGGCTAAATTAATATGGAATGGATAATATTATTGTTTATAGGATTAATCGCTTCTATTTTAGGAAGTATTATGGGGTTAGGTGGAGGAATTATTGTCGTACCGGCTTTAATGGTTTTAAGTAGCTATATGGTTGCCTTCCAACATATTACGCCACAAGTAGCAGTAGGTACTTCATTATTAATTATGATTTTTACTGGACTCTCATCTACATTAGCGTATATGAAGCAAAAGAAAGTAGATTATCAAAGTGCATGTATATTTTTTGCAGGAAGTGGTCCAGGTGCACTTTTTGGTGTATGGCTTAATAAGGATATAGAGACTAATTATTTTCTTATTTTCTTTGGAGGTTTTATCATTGTTGTATCTTTTATCCTCCTAATTAGGAAGTATATTAAACCTCTAAAGCGGAAGCCAAGAGGAATCGTTCGCAGCTACATAAATCAACTAGGTGAAACCGTTGAATATGGGTTTCAGCCAGTGGTGGCTATTTCAATTGCTTTTGTTGTAGGAATGTGTTCAGGTTTGTTTGGTATTGGTGGAGGTTCGTTAATGGTACCAGCAATGATTATTTTATTTGGCTTTCCCCCACATTTAGCAGTAGCAACATCCATGCTAATGATCTTCTTATCGGCAATAGTAAGTTCCATCTCCCATATAACATTAGGAAATGTAGATTGGCTCTATGCCTTAGCATTGTTACCTGGAGCATGGATAGGTGGTCAACTAGGGGCATATATTAATAGTAAAATGACAAGTGATGCAGTCGTGTATCTATTAAGAGTTTTTTTAATTATTATTGGGATACGCCTAATATATCAAGGGATAACAGGACTATAGATGTATTAAATAAATAGATAGTGACTAAATTGAGATACAAAGGATCGGTGGTGAAGATATTGGAGAAAGGGATTCTGCGAATACTACATACAAATGATTTACATAGTCAGCTTGAAAACTGGCCTTCAGTAACTGCTTGGTTGAAAAAGAAACGTGAGGAGTATCTTACTAAAGGGGAAGATGTTCTTTTATTTGATATAGGGGACCACGCAGATCGTTCTCATCTAATGACAGAAGGGCTTCAAGGAAAAGGGAACATCGTTTTACTTAATAAAATGGATTATAATGCCGTAACAATAGGGAACAACGAAGGAATTACTTTTTCTAAAGAAGCATTGAATAATTTATACAATGATGCAACCTTCTCTGTAATCTTAAGCAATTTATACGATGAGGACGGACATCATCCTAATTGGTGTAAGCCTTATGAAATCATTACTACTCCTTCAGGCATTAAGATTGGAGTTACAGGGGTTACCATTCCATACTACACCTTTTATAGTACATTAGGCTGGGAAATTGAAGATCCTTATGAAAGTTTAGAGAAGATTATTCAACAACTTCGTCCTAAAGTGGATATCTTACTATGCTTATCACACCTCGGTTTTTTTGAGGATGAAAGAATGGCAGAGAAATTTCCTGAGCTAGACATCATATTAGGAGCCCATACTCACCACCTTCTAGAAGAAGGAAAAAAGGTTAATAACACTTGGATTAATCAAGCAGGTAGATCTGGGAAATATGTAGGGGATATAAAAATATCTTTCGAAAAAAACAAGCCTTTATTTGATGTGAAGTCTAAAAAAGTTGATGTAACAATACAGGATTCAGAAACAAAAGAAGTACTTAATCAGTTGTGTAATGAAGGAGAAAAAGAATTAAATAAAAATATTGTTTACTTAAATCAACCAATGAAGGTTAATTGGTATGAAGAAACACCATTAATAAAACTATTAGCAGAGGGATTACGGGAATGGTGTGATGGCGATATAAGCATGGTGAATGCAGGGGTGTTATTAGATCACCTTTCTAAAGGAACTGTTTCGTACAAAGATATTCATAGAATATGTCCTCATCCTATTAATCCTGCATTAGTTAGTATTTCAGGAGAGTATTTATTAGAAATAATAAGGCAAGGTAAAAGTAGTAAGATGATTGAATATCCTTTAAAGGGTTTTGGATTTCGCGGTAAAATTTTAGGAGAAATGATTTATGATGGCTTAATTATATATAATAAATCTTCCTATATCCAAGAAAGTGATGTTTTTGTTCAAGGAGAAATGTTAGAAAGACAAAAAGAATATCAACTTGCCACGTTAGATATGTTTACGTTAGGAAAGATATATCCAGCAATTAGTTCAATAAAAGAAAAAAAGTACTTTATGCCTGAATTGTTACGAGATATACTTGCATGGAAGTTGCAAAAAGAAGATTCCTTGCTTTAATAAAAGTGTAATAATAGAATGGACTAACACGTTTTTTTCACATTTTCATAGGCTAATTTAATGAAGGTATTGAAAAATATTGTGAAAAAAGAGGTGTGGTCTATGGTAGAAGTAAACCCGATGTTTATTGAAGGTAAGCCATTTACAGCTATTTCTGTTCAACTACCTAAAACAAACTTATTAGTTGTAACAAATGATCGTGGTTATATTATGTGTGGTGCACTGGATGTTCAACTATTAAATGATAAATTAACAGATCGTAAAATTATAGCTGGTCGAGCCCTTGGCGTAAAATCTATCGAGCAATTAATTGAAGCTCCTCTTGAATCAGTTACCGTAGAAGCTGAAAATTTAGGGATCTACAAAGGAATGAAAGGGAAGGACGCCCTATTAAAAATGTCTTAGAAGGATAAAATTAAGCAGCTCCTTCAAATAGATAAATGGAGCTGCTCATCCGTTTAGTTTTAATGTGAAAAAGGTGGTAATAATAAATGAGAATACGATCCGTACATAGCTTAAAGGAAAATGATTGCTTAGGAAAGGCAATATATAATGAGAACGACAGTATATTGCTAAACCAAGGAGTTTCGTTAACTAAAAGAATGATAGAAAGACTAAAGGAAAAAGGAGTTTCTTTCGTTTATATTGATGATAAAGAAACGGAAGGAATCATTACTGATGATGTAATTAAAGAAAGTACGAAACAAGAGTCTATTCGTACCATTAAAGAAAATTTTACAAATATATCACAATCATTGAAGCTTGGTAAAACCATTGATATGGACAAGCTTAGTCCAACTTTTTCTAATGTTGTAAATAACATTCTTTCTGATATTCATTCGAATAAAGAAGCAGTTTCAATGCTTTCAGATGTCTTTTGTTATGATACTTATGTATTCCAGCATTCTTTAAATGTAACGATCTATTCTTTAGCTTTAGGGAAAAAATATGGTCTATCAGAGAAACAACTAGAGGAGTTAGGCTTAGGTGCAATTTTACATGACATAGGAAAGGTAGCAATCCCAATAGAAGTGCTAAATAAAGAGGAGACGTTAACTTTTGAAGAATTTGCATTAATTAAAGAGCATACTAATATTGGCTTTGATATGCTTAGAAAGGCTCATACTATTTCATTATTAACAGCCCATTGTGCTTTTCAGCATCATGAACGTTTAGATGGTTCTGGTTACCCTAGAGGTATTAAAGGGGATGACATTCACATATATGCCAAGATTATTGGAATTGCTGATGTATTTGACGCAGTTACAGGTAATCGTGTTTATCGAAAAGCCAAACTCCCTAATGAAGGACTCGAATTACTTTATTCAGGTGCTGCTACTATGTTTGATAAAGAAATGGTGGAGGCATTCTCTAAAACTGTTGCCATCTATCCAATTGGCTTAGAGGTAGCCTTAAGTGATGGACGAATGGGAGTAGTTTCTAAACAGAACGGTGATTTTACTTCAAGGCCTGTCATTCGGATTCTAAGTGAAGAAGGAAAACAAGTCACTCCGTATGAGCTAAACTTGATGGAACACTTAAGCATTACAATCACCTCTTGTGAAACTGCATTAACACAAAACAAGGTTACAAATTAATACAAAATTGAGCATTACATGATCCTTAACGTTTAAATAATATTTTTTATAAATCTAATTTGAGTCGTGAAAATGTTACAGACATTGTTTTATTAAGCAGGTCAGCATAAAATGGTTGAAATATAAAATTAATTAATAAGGGTGAGCATTGTGAAGCAATATTTAGACTTATGCCAGCATATTTTAGACAATGGACAAGTAAAGGAAGATCGTACAGGTACTGGAACAATCAGCACATTTGGATATCAAATGCGATTTGATTTAAACGAGGGGTTTCCTTTAGTAACAACTAAAAAACTTGCCTTAAGAGCTATCATTCACGAATTACTCTGGTTTATTAAAGGTGATACTAACATAAAATATTTACAGGAAAACAATGTTCGCATTTGGAATGAATGGGCAGATGACAATGGTGACCTTGGACCTGTCTATGGTAAGCAGTGGCGTTCATGGCCAAGTCCTAGTGGAGAGTCAATTGATCAACTAGGACAAGTGATTGAACAAATTAAATCAAATCCAGATTCCAGAAGGTTGATTGTAAATGCTTGGAACGTTGCGGACCTTGATAAAATGGCATTAGCCCCATGTCATTGTTTGTTTCAGTTTTATGTTGCGGATGGAAAGCTCTCTTGTCAACTTTATCAAAGAAGTGCAGACGTGTTCCTAGGGGTTCCATTTAATATTGCATCTTATTCGTTGTTAACGATGATGATTGCACAAGAGTGTAACTTAGAGCTAGGAGATTTTGTTCATACATTTGGTGATGTTCATATTTACCGAAATCATGTGGAGCAAGTGAAGCTACAATTAACGAGAGACCCTAGAGCTCTACCACAAATGAAACTTAATCCGTCCATAAAAAAAGTGGAAGACTTTACGATTGACGATTTTGAACTTGTTGGCTATGATCCACATCCTCATATTAAAGGTGAGGTGTCTGTATGATCTCCATGATCGTAGCAATGGGAGAAAATAATGTTATCGGCTTAAATGGTGACATGCCATGGCATATCCCAAATGATTTAAAGTACTTTAAACGGGTTACATCTGGTCATTCCGTTATCATGGGCAGAAAAACATATGAATCAATTGGAAAGCCATTACCGAACAGAAGAAATTTTGTTATCACGCATAATCAAGCATTTTCTGTTCCAGGAGTTGAAGTATGTCATTCATTACAAGAATTAGATCAACTGGTAACTAGTAATGAAGAAATATTTGTCATTGGTGGAGCAACTATATACAAAGAGCTTTTGCCAAAAGCTGATCGTCTTTATATTACAAAAATACATGACCAATTTGAAGGGGATACATACTTCCCACAATTCAAGGAAGAAGAATGGAAAATTGTCTCTATGGAGCAAGGAACCGTTGATGAAAAAAACAAATATCCACACACATTCCTCATCTATGAAAGAAAATAAACGTTCACAAAAAATTCAGGGACATGGTTCCTGAATTTTTTGTGAAAGATGTTGTCCCTTTCTGCATATGTATTAATTAGCGGAAAGGGGGAGCACAAACTACATGAGAAAATCACGTATATTTCGACCCCGAACAATTAAACCAAGAAAATCACGTCCATTTAGCCCAAATACGAAACGAAGAAAAGGCCCTTTACCTTTTCGGTATGTTATTTTAATCTCTTTTTTGATCTTTTGTATATTAACCGTACAAGGTTTAATCATTATTGAAAAGGGCATAAGGCCAACTCTCGTTGATATCGCAAGAACGCAAACACAAAAGGTTGCCACATTAGCAATTAATGATGCAATGTCAAAGAAGGTACTTGAAGACATAAACACAGATGAAATATTAGATTTTCAAATGGATAATAACGGTAGAATACAATCGATTAGTTGGAATACGCCAATTTATTATGAATTACAATATGCAACTGTAAGACGAGTGCAAACGTACTTAAATAACATTGAACACGGCATTGTAAATGATAGTAGTCTACCTACAGAAGTAGAAATTGAACGTGATGGAGCCACTTTTTCTGAAGATGGCATCATTCATATGATCCCACTAGGGCAAGCAACAAACAATGCATTGTTAGCTCATTTAGGACCAAGGATACCTGTACGATTTTCTGCAATTGGAGATGTAAAAGCGGATCTTTCCTCTAAAGTAGTAGAGCTTGGTATTAATAATACTTACTTAGAAATATCGCTGGATATAGAAGTGGATGTGAGGATAGTCATTCCATTTTCTACTGACTTACAGGTTGTAAAAACATCTATACCTGTCGCCAATTTCTTCCATACTGGAGAAGTACCGGATTTTTATAGTAGTGGAGGTGATGGCATTAGTCCAGCAATTATCCAACCACCATCTAATTCAGATGAAGATTTTGATATTAGTGATTTTGAAGGTTTACCAGGTCCAGAAGAGCCTAATGTAATGCCATAAAATAATTAATCCTTTCATCGGTAATATGAGAAAACCGGGCTAAAAGATAGCCCGGTTTACAGTTAACTTAGCCATATATATTGAAAGAAAAAACAAGTGTTTATCCATTCCTTTTCTTTTTACGGTCCTCTCGTTCCCATTGACGAAGCTTTGGAAATGGATCAAAGGACCATTCAATAATTCCATTGTCTCGATATACACCGTAATGTAGATGAGGTGGGAACTTTCCAGAAGTACCTGGTTTTCCATAACCGGTGCTTCCTACATAACCAATAACAGTACCTGGTTCTACGATGTCTCCCCGTTCAATTCCTTTTTCAAAACTACTTAAGTGAGCATAGTAATGGTATACATTATCTTTATCTCGGATACCAATGCGCCAACCACCAAATTTGTTCCAGCCTTTTAACTCAACAATTCCGTATGTGGTCGATTTTACTGGAGTACCGTGATTAGCAAAAATATCCGTTCCTTCATGAATTCTTCGACCGCCCCAACCACGTGCATCACCAAATGTACTTCGATAACTATAATTAAAGTGTAGTGGCATTGGAAATGATTTTTCACGTAAATCTAAGGTATTAAATTTTTTATAAACCTTGGCATGTCCACAGATTAATTCAACTGCCTTATCCCTTTTATAATAGTCCCATAAACCAATTCGGATATCATCATCACTTTGTCCAAACTTGGCTAAACCTTCTGCAAAGGTATACAATAGGTCTTCATCATCGTTTAGGTCAGCTTTACCGTCCCCATTGCCATCCAAGCCAACCCCTTCAAAAAATGAAATGGATAAAGCATTTGTGTCATCTTGATTAGGGTTATATTCACCTACCCATTTCTCTTTTGGAATATAAATTGCAATAAACCCCTCTTCTTCAGGTCGATCTTTTCGTGCTTGCCTAAGTCCCCGTTCATAGCTGTCAACCGCTGCGAAGTAGTACCATGGAATTTGAGTGTGTGCTTCCGTTTTTAAATAAAGTGCCATTCTTTCCGCGAATATTTCCTCTGATGTTAAGTCAGCCTTTACTGATTCACCATAGGAATGGATCGGAAGAATGAATAGAAGAGGAAATAGGAATATCATTTGTAGTACGTATTTTTTCATCATATGAATTCTCCTTTCCTACCTTCGTCCATATCTCTAGTTTACGGTTCTGTACTTAATCCATTCCGACAAATGTTGGTAATTGCCGTTTTTTATGTGAAAATGTAAACAGAACCTTTGAGATTTCTTTCTTTTCATGGTAAAGTTACAATTGATTATGAACATAGTTGAAGTGAATCATGAAAAAATTTTGTGTTTTTGCTGGTACATTTTGTTGTTTTTTATATCAATGAAGATGTAAAGTTCAACTATGAAATGAATTGGAGTGACATACATGGCGAAGCAAGAGGAATATATTCGTAAACCAGAATGGTTAAAAATAAAATTAAACACAAATGATTCTTATACAGGCTTAAAGAAAATGATGCGAGATAAAAAACTACATACGGTATGTGAGGAAGCTCGGTGTCCAAATATTCATGAATGTTGGGCAGAGAGAAAAACTGCTACCTTCATGATTTTGGGGGATGTGTGTACTCGTGCATGCCGTTTTTGTGCAGTAAAAACTGGTCTACCAACTGAGTTAGATCGTCAAGAACCAGAACGTGTTGCTGAATCAGTGAAATTAATGGGATTAAAGCACACAGTCATTACTGCCGTTGCACGAGATGATTTGAAGGATGGTGGAGCAGAAATTTTTGCAGAGACTGTTCGTGCGATCCGTCGAGCAACCCCATTTACTTCTGTTGAAGTTTTGCCATCGGATATGGGTGGAAAAGAAGAAAATTTAAGAGCTTTAATGGACGCAAAGCCAGATATTCTAAATCACAATATAGAAACCGTAAAACGATTATCGCCAAGAGTAAGAGCTAGGGCAACATATGAACGTTCTCTTGAATTTTTAAGAAGAGCAAAAGAAATGCAGCCTAAAATCCCAACGAAATCCAGCCTAATGATCGGATTAGGGGAAACAAAAGAAGAGATTATAGAAACGATGGATGATCTTCGTGCTGTTAATGTGGACATTATGACAATTGGACAATATTTACAGCCAACAAAGAGCCATCTAAAAATCGTTAAGTACTGGAGTCCAGAGGAGTTTGATGAACTTCGTGATATTGCCTTAAGTAAAGGGTTCAAGCATTGCGAATCTGGTCCACTTGTGCGATCTTCCTACCATGCAGACGAACAAGTAAATGCGGCACAAGAAAAATAAAAAAAGAAGGATGTCTTTTTAAGGTAAACACTTTAAAGAGACATCCTTTATTATTTGTAAGTTTATTTTATTCTTTTTGTAAAACCTTTTTATTATTCTTTAATGGTCATTATTTTCAGACCGATGTTGATTTTCGTTATAGGAACCTTTTCTTCCTTGTAATAACGGGTCATCAAAGTTTATAACTCCACCCTGAGGATATGATTTCATTTCTTGGATCATAACGTCAAGAGCCTTTCGATAAGAGGGCTCCTTTTGTGATAGACCTTCAAAATTTTTAATATCTAACATTAAATTTGGATTGTCAGATACGTACACCTCAAAATAGGCAGGGACTGTAGAATAGGCTGTTTTTTTAACCTGTGTTGCAACAAAATTACGATCTTCGTTTTCTGTTTCATACACCATTAATACTTCTTGATCAGTAACAAGAACAGCGACTTCCTTAATGTCATTAAGTGAGGCTGCAGTTTTACTAATTGTCTGAGCTAAAAGACTTCTATCAAATACACCATAATCTGGTACGGCTTGTCCACTATACGCTGTTTCAGTGGTGTGCCTACCAAAACCAAAGCGATTAAATTCATCATAGTCTTCTTGCGATGGAGTACGATTAATTACAAAATGTTGTTCGGGTTGTTTATAGTCATTAAACAATTCTAACTGTTGCCCTCTAGGACCAGTAGCCGTATCATTTTGTCCACAGGCCGTAAATAATAAACTGAAACTACACATAGTAAGTAGGGTTATTTTTCTTATCATTTTTACACCTCCTATTAGTAGCATGACCGTTCACAAAAATCTTTAAGGTGGTAAGTTTTGGGCTTTTATTATATTCATCATTGAATTTTTAGTGAAAATAAGGCAAGATATAAATAGTAAAGTGAGGTGCTATTCATGATTCGGATTCAAGGAAACACATATGAAATAGTGGAAGATGTTCGTGGTGGATGGGATGAAGAAGAATTTAAAAGCCGTTTTAGTGACGTTTTAAATAAATATGATTATATTGTTGGAGATTGGGGCTATGACCAGCTTCGATTAAAAGGTTTTTTTGAAGATGACCATAGAAAATCCACATTTGATATAAAAATTAGTTCACTTCCTGAATATTTGTATGAATACTGTAACTTTGGATGCAAATATTTTGTATTAAAAAAAGTGAAGGAACGTAAAAAAACATCATAATAATGAATCAATTAGAATAGAAAAAGGTGACTAAAGAGGGCAAAATACTATGGCTCCTCTAAGTCACCTTTTTTTACTTTGGAAAGCTTTTTTAATATACTCGTCTTTTATACTTTCCTAAAATGGTTCACCACGGTCCATTCTTTTGTCATCATGGGTAAAGTGGGCACCAGGGTCTTTTCTCTCTAAGTTTTGATGCAAGTTTTTGTACTCATAAGCATAACCACTGATTGCTTGTTGCCCATCTTCCCAAGGAGTACTTTTTCCAAGTGGAGGTTCTATAGGTGAACCATAAGCACCCTCTGGAGTAATTTCTGGGATGATTTCATTTCTATATTTCTCAACAGCAATGAAGTCAGAATAATGACCATGCCCGTCATTCTTCTCTTGTTTATCCATTCAGAAATCCCTCCTTGCTGTTAGTATGGCTTAAAAAATTGGGAATCATATTGTATAAATAAAGGAAATGGTGGTTTTTTTTTATGCGAAGGTTGGCGGTGGTTGTCTGTTATCAAAAGGGGAGGAGTGAAGTAGGGTAAAATGAACCGGGTACAGTTAGACTGTGTACAAACACCCGCGGTTCAACGAAAAAGCCAAAACAAGAACAAAAGACCTTCACGTACAACACACTGCTAAAATAATCAAACAAAACAAAAACCGAGATAGAAAATCCCGGTTTTAAGCATATTTCATCGTATAGTATCACTTAGATTATTTCGTATAAAAAGTCTCTTAATTCATGCCCATCTTTATCATTTAATTGGAAGGCATGTTCAATGTAACCTGGTTCGTCAAGATCATCTGTGCCAATAATTCCAAAACGGTTAGATTGAACATCTAGCACAAGCTTTTTTCCATAATAGCGTGTAGTTGAAATTATAACAAGGTCAAATCGTTGCTCCTCACCCATAAAGCTAACAAAGCGAGTTTTCGTTTCTTCTGATTCGTCGTATAAAAAAAATCGTTCAGACATTAACATCTCTCCCTTATAAATGATAGGTACTGTAAAATTTTGTTGTTTAAATTTATTGCGGAAGGCTCTCCAATTACGCTTACTGGATACTTACGTCCGCATATTCTTTTTGTATAATAGTAATCTTATTCTTCAGGAATTGCCAAGTGTGGCTTTTGGTTTAAACGATGATGTGCTTTGACATATCTTACTGTTCCTGTTTTGGCTCTCATGACAATAGAATCCGTTTCTACTAAATCTCCTCCTAAGAAACGAACCCCATCTAATAATTCGCCAGATGAAACTCCAGTTGCTGCAAAAATCGCATCGTCACCACGAACGAGGTCGTCAATTTGTAATACCTTTGATAAGTCCTCTATACCCATTTTTTTACAACGTTGAATCTCTTCTTCATTCATTGGTACTAAGCGGGCTTGCATATCGCCACCTAATGCTTTAAGTGCTGCAGCGGAAATTACCCCCTCAGGAGCACCACCAGTACCTACAAATAAATCTATTCCAGTGTGAGGTAGAGCTGTAGCAATAGATGCAGCAACGTCACCATCACCAAAAAGCGTTACTCGAGCTCCTTTATTACGAATGCGTTCAATAAGCTCAGCGTGCCTTTCTCGTTCCTGAATGATGACAGTTACGTCTCTTACACGTTTATTCGTCATTTTTGCCACAATATCAATGGTTTTTTCAATTGGGTCAGTTAATCGTATTAATCCAGCGGCCTCCGGACCCACGGCAATCTTTTCCATGTACATGTCAGGAGCATGAAGTAAAGTTCCTCGATCTGCAACAGCGATGATAGCCATTGCATTTGGATGGCCCTTTGCTACAATGCTTGTTCCTTCTAATGGATCCACAGCGATGTCAACTTCTGGGCCATTACCTGTACCTAGTTCTTCCCCAATATAAAGCATAGGGGCTTCATCTAATTCCCCTTCACCAATAACAACTTTCCCTTGCATATTTACCGAATCAAACATATGTCGCATAGCGTTCGTTGCAGCATCATCTGCTTCATTTTTTAATCCTCGTCCCATCCATTGTGCAGATGCTAGAGCAGCAGCCTCTGTAACCCGAACAATTTCTAAAGCTAATTCACGATCCAATCTTAATTCCTCCAGTTTCTATATCAATCATACTAAACTCTTTGCCATATCAATCCTTCATCATAATAACAAAAATTAGCCTAGAAATAAATGAGTTAGAGCATATTGCTAGAAACAGGGAAGGAATTTTGCGAATTTGTGCTATACTAAAATGAAAATAAAAGAGAAGAAAAGGTGATTTTAAATGTATTTTGTCGATC
The DNA here is from genome assembly GCF_029688925.1 of Evansella sp. AB-P1. GTDB lineage: Bacteria > Bacillota > Bacilli > Bacillales > Salisediminibacteriaceae > Evansella. The sequence continues at coordinate 25,676 of NZ_JARUKY010000015.1, read as the reverse complement.
GGAAATTACTAGAGGATCGCTTAGAGTATATGGAAAAATTATTAGAGACATTCTCTCATCAGAAAGAGTGGAATTCAGAGGTTGAAAAGCTAGCATTAGAGAGAATGGTACATATGACTATTGAAGTAATGATTGATGTAGGAAATCAGCTTATTGATGGATTTATAATGCGGGATCCAGGTAGCTATGATGATGTGATTGATATCCTTGTGGATGAAAAAGTAATAAGCGAAGAAAATGGTAAGTCACTGAAGGAAGTGATCGCACTTAGAAAGCTACTTCTACAAGAGTATACGGCCATAGATATAGAAAAATTAGTAATGACTATTGAAAATCAGAGTGATACATTATTGAAGCTTCCAGGAAAAATAAGAATGTATTTACAAAATGAGTTAGGACCAGTATCGGCATTTTTACCCCATAAAGACTGATATTGGCTACGTTAAAAAATAAAAATGGTTGAATAGCGTAAGGAGGCAAAGGCGTTGTCCACGGTAAAGAAGACACTGTGAAGCATGAACAGCTATGGTACTTATGCCTCCTTTGTTATTAAGGACTCTCCTAACGTTCTACTCCCATCTCCAAAAACACTTTTCAAAAAATAAAGAAGTGAAAAACGAAAAAATGTATGTAAAGTTCGCCTAAAATGCTATATTTTTATTATAAGAATGTCATTAAAATTTAATTTGTAGTGAAATAGGTGTGGCTATATGCAAAGTTATCGTTTTGTTGAATCATGTTTATTTTTACCTTCTTACTTGAATAGAAAGAAACTAGTAAACTACGTTGCTGGAAAGTCTATCCTTATCACTGGTGCCAGTTCTGGGATTGGTGAGCAACTAACATATCAGTTAGCTGATATTCATTGCCATTTAATATTAGTTGCGAGAAGGGGAGAAAAGCTTTCAAAGATAAAAAATGACTTAGCAATGAAAGCTGCCAAAGTAAGTATTTATCAAGGGGACCTTAGAAATGAAGAGGAGAGGGAAGCGCTTCTATCCTTCCTTCATGAACTGCCAAATGGCTTAGATATTGTAGTAAGTAATGCAGGGCTTTCAATAAGAAGGTCCATCTTTGAATCTTTAGATCGTTATCATGATTTCACACGAACGGTAGGAATAAATTATTTTGCACCAGTACATTTGCTTTTATCGATTATCCCCCTTCTTCAAAAAAATCAAGGACATATAATCAATATATCGACAGTAAATGTCCTCCTAGCACCTGTTCCTTACTTCGCAGCGTACCAGGCGTCCAAATCTGCTTTTGATGTGTGGCTTAGATCTGTTTCTCCTGAGTTAAAAGCTAAAGGAATAGCAACAACAACTCTCTATTTACCACTAGTAAAAACACCTATGATTCAACCAACAAAGGAATATCGATATATGCCAGCCATGTCAGCAAACCATGTTGCAAAAATCATCTGTAAAACCATGTATACGAAAAAGAAGAAATACCAGCCATGGTGGCTTATATTTGGTCAAATTCCTTCCATTTTTGTTAGAAATTTTGGCAACTTATCTAATAAAGGAGGAAAGTAATGATGAAACTATTTACACTATTGTACGTCTTGTATAAGGTTCAATTACTTTCTCCAACCAGTATCTATCGATTAACCGTCGCTGTTTATAAAAATGGCTTGAATTTAATGACATTATTGCATTTTGCCAAAATGAAATATGGCGACCAAATTGCCTTAGTTGACGATGAAGAAATAATCACTTATAGGCAGCTTTTTAATCACTCTCAACAGCTTGCTTTTTGTTTTATGGATAAATATCACCTTCAAAAGGGACAAAAGGTCGGTTTTTTAAGCAAGAATCATGCAGCACTTGTCAAAGCAATTTTTGCTGTTTCTAGAATAGGAGCAGATGTGTATTTATTAAATGCTGAAACGAGTAAGGGCCAGTTCAATAGTATGGTTCAACGCCATCGCTTCGATCTTCTTATCCATGATAGTGAATTGAATGATTTCGTTGACGAGTCTATTTACAAGAACGGTAGGATTTTTACTTATCATGACCAGTTACCAGCTATAAATAGTCTCCAACACATGGCCACCAATGAAAAACATCCTTTAAAAAGAAGTTCTGCAAGTAAATTAGTTTTACAAACGAGTGGTACCACTGGACTTTCAAAGGATGCTGCACATAAACCTTCCTTATTTAACTATTTAAACCCATTTATAGCTTTTATCCATCGATTGAAGATATTAACTTATAAAACCGCCTATATCGCCACTCCTATTTATCACGGTTACGGTATTGCTGTGTTACTTTTATTTATACCGTTAGGAAAAAAAGCGGTGATTAGCAAGGGGTTTCATGCAGAAAAAGCCTGCAAAGTCATACGTGATCATCATGTGGAAGTGGTTACAGTTGTTCCTCTGATGCTCCAGAAAATGCTACAATGCCACCCTGAAGACTTAACATCCCTATCCTGTATTGCATCTGGTGGGGCAAGACTTCCTGTAAAACTTATAGAACAGTCATATGAGAAATTAGGGAATGTTCTGTATAATTTATATGGGACTTCAGAAACAGGTTTAAATTTCATTGCTATACCAGAAGATTTGAGGATTGCTCCTACTACAATAGGCAAAAAGATAAATGGACTTAAAATAAAAGTACTCGGTGAAGATATGACTGAGGTAGAAAATGGGAAAGTAGGACAACTTTCTGTGAAAAATGATTGGTCAATAGCTAATCGAAATAATAACTGGATTAAAACAGGTGATTTAGTCTATCGTGATGAAAATGGTTATTATTTTGTATGCGGACGAACAGATGATATGGTCATTTCAGGTGGTGAAAATGTTTATCCAGTAGAAGTAGAACAAGAGTTAATTAAGCATCCGTTCATTGAGGATGTTGCTATTATAGGAATTGATGATGAACACTTTGGTCAAAGATTGAAAGCATTTGTACTTCCAGTAGAAAATGTCGAAATAACAGAAGAACAACTGCTTGAGTGGTTACGTCCAAGAGTTGCTAGATTTCAATTGCCAAAGGAAGTTAAATTTGTTGACGAAATGCCCTATTCTTCCTTAGGTAAACTTGATAGAAAACAGTTTATGTCAACGTTAATTGAATCGTCAAGTTAAAAACGACCAAAAAGAAAGCGCTTTATTAAATCAAGTTGAATTCGTGAACATATTTTGAACGGATTAAGTCAATTTTTTAAACTTTTAAGTAATGAAATTTACTTAATGTTTACCTTCGCTTACAATAAACAGAGAAGGAAGGTGAGGAAAATGGCGACAAAAACCACCTCAACACGAGATGAAATTCTTGATTTATTAAAAAAGAGAAAGCAGTTAACTGTTTCTGTAATCGCTTTAGAATTAAATATTACAGAAATGGCTGTTCGTCGACATTTAAATACACTAGAAAGAGATGGCATTGTTGAAACAACATTGTTGCGCCAGGCAATGGGTCGACCAACACATGTTTATCAGCTATCTAATCTTGGAGAGGAAATGTTTCCTAGAGACTATGGAACATTACTTCTAGAATTATTAAAGGATTTAGAAGAGATGGATGGGCATGAAAAAATCAAACACCTCTTTGAGAAACGTAAGGAAAGATTAAAGAAAAAATATGAAAAACGTTTAATTCAAAATGGTTCAATGGAACAGAAGGTTCAAAATTTAGCACAGTTACAAGATGAGTTTGGCTATATGGCGGAAGTTTCCAGTGGGGAAGATGGAAGCATCATTCTAAAAGAATATAATTGTCCTATTGCTGAGGTAGCAAAGCAATTTCCGATTATTTGTGAATCAGAACTTATCCTTTTTAAAGAATTATTAAAAACGGAAAACATCGAATGTAAAATGTGTATTGCAACAGAGGATCCTCATTGTTATTATCAAATAAGTGAATCAAAGTAAGCTTAACACATCGTCACTCATTTGAGTGACGATACTTTTTTGTACTACTAATAGAAAACATTACATCGAGAATGTGGAGGTAAATTATGAAGGAATATAGTGGCTATCTCATTGATTTAGATGGTACGATGTACCGCGGAGAAGAAAAAATTGAAGCTGCATCAAGGTTTGTAACAGCTTTAGCAAATAAAGGAATTCCATATTTGTTTGTAACAAATAATTCATCAAGAACGCCAGAGCAGGTATCTAAAAAGCTAATGTCCATGGATATTCCAGCAACACCCGAACATGTATTTACAACAAGTTTAGCTACAGCTAATTATATTTATGAACAACATGGCCCAGCAAATGTTTATATGATAGGTGAGGAAGGATTAGAGCATGCTTTACGTTCAAAGGGTATGAACTTAATAGATGATAATGTAGATGTTGTTGTTATGGGATTAGATAGGCAGATTACCTATGCTAAATTATCAAATGCTTGTTTAGCAGTTCGAGCAGGTGCCACATTCCTTTCTACTAATGGAGATGTTGCTATTCCTACTGAGCTTGGTCTCCAACCTGGAAACGGTTCATTAACGTCTGTGGTTGAAGTGTCAACAGGCGTAAAAGCAATTTATATTGGAAAACCAGAAGGAATTATTGCTAATCAAGCCCTTGAAGTTTTAGGTACCGCATTAGAAGAAACAGTAATGGTTGGTGATAATTACGATACAGATATCATGTGTGGAATTAATGCAGGTATGGATACAATTATCGTTCATACTGGAGTAACAACAAAAGATCATTTAGAGGATGTAGAGGTAAAACCTACATGGTCTATCCATTCCCTTGATGAATGGAAAATTAAATAACTTTGGAAAAAAGTATCATTTAGTAGTGTAAGTAGTGTTGTAATATTATTTCCTTTTCATAAAAACAGCAGGGTGTCTTAGAATTTTTCTTTCTAAGACACCCTGATACTGCTTTACTAATCGTTTTTTGGAATCATTATTCCGTATCTTCTGCACTGTGTGCTAATCTACTGGAAGCTGCTGCAGCAATTGCTCCAACAATATCGTCTAAAAACGTATGACATCCTTGATTTTTATCGTTTAATTTTTTTAATATGCCAGGCTTTTGTTTGTCAATAAAACCATAATTCGTAAAACCGATTGAACCGTATACATTGACAATAGATAGTGCTATTACCTCATCCACGCCATATAATCCTTCATCACGTTCTATAATTCCTTGAATAGGAACATCAAGCAGGTTTTTCTCTGCAAGGCGATCTAATTGAATTCCTGTTAATATAGCATTTTGTACTTCTCTTTTTCTTAACACTGCTTCAATATGTTCTTTACATAAATCCATTGTTAAATCTTCAATATAATTTGTTTGTAAATAATACACGAGATCAGCAATATCATCGATAGTAACTCCACGTTCCAATAACCACTTTCTTGCAGTTTCAGTATAGAACTGGCTATTTTCCTTCATATTTATCACCCTAATTAAGTGTTTGCAAAAATTATATGTCATTCGTCTAGATTTGGTGAATCTGAAAATCAAAAAGCATTATTTTCTTAGTTTAAGCAATTCTATAATGATTTATACCATTATTATAATCAGTTTTGTATAAAATGTAGGTTTTACCTTTTATGAAGAACAGAATGTGCCTATGGGTCATAGACTATATAAGATGGTGAAGGGAGGTTCCTCAATGATTGAAAGAGCTTTATTTGATCGTTATGGCATTTATCCTGAAGAAATCCTTTCGATCGGGTATGATCAAATTATTTTTTCAGAAGGGAAAGGATATTTACTACGTCCTGTTAAAACAAACACGAAAAATGCTATAGATATAAAGGCTAATATGGCTGAATGGTTGATGTATCAAGGGGATCTGGATATAGCTACTTTTTTAAATAGGGACGAAAAAAAGGTCTCTATAAAGGTTGAAGGAATGGACTACGTTGTTTTTCAATTACCTGAGCTTCAATTAAATGGGAGACAGGAGTATAGCTTACCAATTGGCCAGCGCTTAGCACAATTTCATCATAATGGTTTTACGTTTTCTAAATACAATAAACAGGTTGTTCAGCATATAATCCCATGGAAAAACCGTTGGGAAAAACGATTAGACCAGCTGGAGAAATGGTACTTGACTTTAATTCGAGAAAAAGAGAAATCAGAAATGGACAAAGAATTTTGTATGACATATCCGTATTTTATGGGATTAACGGAAAACGCAATTCAAATGATGATGGATGTTTCATTGGATGATGAAGGATTCCAGCAAAATTTGTATAATACAATTTGTCATTCCCGTTTTCAAGATCATACGTGGTTAACAATTGAGGAAGGACATCCATCAAGGATAAAAGTTCCAACAGACTTCACCTTTGATCATATTACAAGAGATATAGCAGAATATATACGAACCATTTGGATTGAATGTGGAAATAGTGAAAAGGGGCAGAAGCAGGTAGATGATTTTTTAAATGCGTATGAGTCAGTATATCCATTAACCTTAACAGATCAAAAATTACTGTTCATTAGACTTATGTTTCCAATTCATTATTTTAAAAAAGTAGAATTTTATTATAGCTCCATGGTGGAAAACGAAAAATTAAAATTTAAAAATGATTGTTTCTATATTTTTCAACATACAACGGAATATGAACAATTTTTTGTATACCTAGCCAATCGATATCCTAGCCTTAAAAATAATTTGTCCTTACCGCAATGGATAAAAGAAACCTTTTAAAATCAGCACAGCATGAAAGGATGTTGTGCTGAATTTTTATGTGATTCTCTTAAGATTGCTCAACTGATTTAAGTCATTGTATACTTTATTTATGAAGGTATATGTCCTTATGAAAGGAATGAGGAGTAAAATGACTAAAAAGCCATATGTTTTTATAACTAGAAAAGTTCCAGATGAAACCCTAGCTCCATTAAAGGAAATAGCGGAAATACATAGTTGGACAGAAGAGGAAATACCTGTCCCTAGGGAAACCTTATTAGAAGAAGCAAAAAAAGCGGATGGTCTCTTTACAATGCTTTCAGACAAGATTGATACAAAATTATTGGATCATGCTCCAAACTTAAAGGTAGTAGCAAATTTAGCAGTAGGCTATGATAATATTGACATTGCTGCAGCAACAGAGAAAGGTGTTGTCGTTTGTAACACACCAGACGTTCTAACAGATACAACAGCAGACTTAACTTTTGCTTTACTAATGGCGACAGCCCGTAGGATTGTAGAAGCTGCAGATTATGTGAAAGAAGGAAAGTGGCAAAATTGGGCCCCTCTATTAATGGCTGGATCAGATATACATCATAAAACAATTGGCATAGTTGGGATGGGGAGGATAGGGTCAGCTGTTGCAAAGCGGGCAACTGGATTTGATATGAATATCCTCTACTACAACCGTTCAAGAAATGAAACAGCAGAAAAGCAATTAGGTGCTAAGTATGTTAGTTTCCATACGTTATTAGAGCAATCTGATTATATTGTTTGTTTAGCACCATTAACTAAGGAGACAGAGAACTTATTTACTTCGGAAGTGTTTCATAAAATGAAGCGTTCTGCTATCTTTATTAATGCTTCTAGAGGAGCTGTGGTTGATGAGACAGCGTTACAACGTGCACTAGAGGAAGGTGTTATATCAGGTGCTGGACTTGATGTTTTTAAAGAAGAGCCAATTAGCTCGGAACATCCACTATTAAGGTTAAAAAATGTTGTAGCTTTGCCGCATATAGGAAGCTCTAGTATGGAGACGAGAAAGGAAATGTGTGAGCTTGTAAGTCGAAATATTGCTAATGTATTGTGTGGTAAGAAGCCAGAGACAGTTGTAGAGGCTTAAAAGATAAAAAGACGCATCCACCTTTGCTGAACGAAAAAGCTCAAGCATAGATGGATGCGTTACGTTTTTTATTTAAGATTAGAATACTTGTTCTAACTCTGTTACTCCTGGAACTTCTTCAAGAAGGGCACGTTCAATACCTGCTTTTAATGTGATTGTTGAACTTGGGCAAGAACCGCAAGCACCCATCAAACGTACTTTAACAACACCTTCATCAATTCCTACAAGCTCAACATCTCCTCCATCGCGAAGAAGGAACGGACGTAATTTATCTAGTACTTCTTGTACTTGTTCTTCCATCGTTGCATTTGCCATGATAGAACACTCCTTTCTTTACATCCATTATAATATCCATTAAAGAAAAAATCCATGAACAGAAACCGAATTTTCTATATAAATCATATTTAAGGTGATAATAGCATTTACTTTGCCCATTATAAGCATATTTGTTAAACTAAGATGAATTTGCTATAAAGGAGACAAAAGATGATACCTATTACAATAACAGTATATGGTGCAGAGGAGAAATGTGCTAGCTGCATACATTTACCAAGTGCATATGAAACGAAAGAATGGTTAGAAGCAGCAATAACTAGAAAATTTCCCAATGAAAAACTGTCTTTTGAATATTGTGATATAAATGATGAGCTAAAAACAGAAGAACAAGTAAAATATAGTCAGATGATATTAGATGATGAATATTTTTACCCTTTAGTGGTAATCAATGGAGAAGTTGTTGCAGAGGGAAATCCAAATTTACCCTCCATTTTAAAAAAAATCTCGAAATTATTGCAAATGGATCATTCATAACAAAAAACCTCCTAATTTGGAGGTTTACTTTTTTATATGTAAATTAAACACCGGAGTGATGTTTGTACATCCAAAGAACTCCTGATTTTAATACACGAGGTACTCGGCCAGTTAATGCTTTTTCACCCATCAAACCAAATCCATGCTTCTTTCCTAATGAACCAAGTACACCTTTTAGCTTAATGCGCGGCATTTCTTCTGGAAATTTTTCTCCGTTCCACTTCTTTAAAAGGAGAAAAGCAATTTGTTCAGCTTGTCCTTCAGCTAACTGGGCACTAGGTGCATGATCTAATGCTGCACAATCCCCAACGACAAAAGCATTGTCATAGCCAGGAATATGATGGTACTTCGTTACAAGGACTCGTCCGATACTGTCTTTTTCAACGTCTAGCTGACGGACAATTTGATTTGCTTGAATTCCAGCAGTCCAAATAATAGCGTCAACGTTTATTGGATTACCATGATTATATAAAACCGTTTTTTCTGCCTTCGTTATGTTTGCTTCACTAATAATTTCAACACCGTTTTCTATTAACCATTCCGTTACGTAATTATATAACTTCGCAGGGAACATAGAAAGAATATTTTTACCACGATCATAAAGCTTCACATTCAAGTCAGGGCGACTTTCCCTTAACTCACTAGCTAATTCAACACCACTTAAACCTCCACCTACAATGGCAATTGTTCCTTCTGGTCGTATTTTTTGCAGGACGTGGTATGTTTTTCTTGCTCTTCCCATACTTTGAATGCTTAACGTATTTTCAGATGCTCCAGGAACATTATGATATTTATCTTCACATCCAAGACCAATGACTATATCATCGTATTCTAAGTACTCACCGTTAGATAATTTCACTTGTTGTTCTTCTAATATAATTTCTGTAACTTTTTCAAATTTAAGCTCTAATCGTACATCATTTGGGAAGGCAAGTCGTAAATGCTTATCAGCAACTGTTCCAGCTGCTAGAGCATAAAATTCTGTTTTTAAGCTATGATAAGGCTCTTTTTCAATAAGAGTAATGGTAATATCTCTCATAGAAGTAGAAGTAAGAAGCTTTTGAATGACTCGAAAACCTCCATATCCTCCACCTAATATAAGTAAATTCCGCACATAATCCGCCTCCTCTTTTCCTCTGTGGGAATTAGCAGTGAAAAAATATGTGATATAAACACCGTATAAACGGTGTTAAACCAAGCATATTAAATGTTATCAGTTTTTTGTCGAAATAACAATATTTATTAGAATATTGAGTAAATATATTAAAATAATTTTATTGGCGCCTTGCGCTTTTCTTATTGACAATATTATTATTTACAGTTAGGATGATTTAGAATTCATTGTGATTAACACTGAGGTGAGGAACTTGAGACCAATAATAGAATTTTGTGTTAGTAATTTAGCTAGTGGTACACAAAAAGTAAAAGAAGAGCTTGAAAAGGATCCTAACTTGGATGTAATTGAATATGGCTGTTTAAGCTTTTGTGGTCAATGTTCAAGAAATAGATTTGCTTTAGTGAATGGCGAGGTAGTTACTGGTAGTACAAACGAGGAACTGCTAGATAATATATATATATTTCTTGAAGAAAATCCAATGTTTTAATTCTAGAATCAATACTACTTTTATCCACTGATCTATTGGTCAGTGGTTTTTTTATATAATGCTATTTTCTCGCTAATTATGTTAAACTAATTTCGTACAATAATTGGATTAGATAGAAAAGACGGTGATTAGATGAAACCAATACCTTTTGATCATACATGGCCATACGAAATACAAATGGGAGAGATATATTTGTCTCAGTGTCCTTATTGCAAAGCAGACAATGTTTTAACACATATGTCTGAGGAATCATTGCAATTAGCGAAAGAAAAAGTGAAGCAGAGATTGAATGTTCCATGCTGTTTACGAACGATGATTATTTTGGAAGCGGATGAAGATTACTTTTGGACGAACGAGAAATTAAGATAATGGGATAGAAAAGAGGCATTATTTATGAGATTTACTAAAATGCATGGACTAGGAAACCAGTATATATTTGTTAATCAATTTGAAGAGAAAATAATGGAAGAAGAACTTGCAAAAATTGCAATAGAGGTATCGGATGTTTATACCGGTATTGGATCAGATGGATTAATACTAATTGGGCCATCTGAAGTAGGAGATCTACAGATGAGAATTTTTAATAAGGATGGTTCAGAAGCAAAAAACTGTGGGAATGGACTTCGCTGCGTGGCTAAGTATGCCCATGACAACAAACTTGTTGCTTCAAAAGAAATGTCGATTGAAACACTAGGAGGGGTAGTGGAGGCAACGGTTCATGTAAATAGTAATAATAATGTTGAGCAAGTTACTGTTGATATGGGTTTACCACGTCTTAAACCAGAAGAGATCCCCTTATTAGGTACAGAAAAAACTCCTATAATTATGGAAGAGATAGAAGTGCAAGGATATGTTCCTATGTATATGACAGCTGTTTCAATGGGAAATCCTCATGCCGTTTTCTACGTAGACCAAATAGAGGAAGCTCCATTAAATACAATTGGACCATTGGTGGAAAAGCACAATAGGTTTCCTGAAAGTGTAAATGTAGAGTTTGTTGAGCAAGTTTCGAAAAACGAACTTCATTTCCGTGTATGGGAAAGAGGATCTGGCATCACACAAGCGTGTGGGACAGGGGCATGTGCTGCAGTGGTTGCTTCGGTACTTAATGGCTACTCTCAAAAAGGGGAAGAAGTATTAGTTCATCTTGCTGGTGGTGATTTGCGAATTAAATGGGCAGAAGATGATCATGTGTGGATGACAGGCCCAGCAGAAACTATTTGTGAAGGTATTTATTATAGAAAAAATAGTCGAAATGGATGAACCTAAGTTTTGGTGGTGGTCCATATATAATGCTGAACATTATTATAAGTGAAGATGTCGTTGTTTTAAGGTTTACACCACAAAAGTAACCCCGCTGATTTTTCATGATCAACGGGGTTTTTTCAAAAAAATGATAATGGTTTATCAAGTGTTCTTATTCGTAAACTTTAATTTTGTTATAAAATGTATCTCTTTCCACTGGAACTTTATTGGCACCCTTAATTAAGTGGATTAATTCATCTCGCGTAAGCCCTTGTGAAGTTAAAGCCCCAACTGAATGAGAAATTCTTTCCTCAATTAAGGTACCGTGAATGTCGGAGCTTCCGAAAGTCAAGGCCATTTGTGTAAGTTGAGGGCCGATGTTAATCCAATAAGCCTTAATATGATCGAAATTATCTAGCATTAATCGACTAATAGCTATCGTACGTAAATCATCATAGGCCGAAGTACGACGCTTTAGACCAGCATTAATACTTTTTGGTTGCATGGCTAATGGAATAAAGACCATGTATCCATTTGTTCGATCTTGTAATTGACGAAGTCTATCCATATGAATAAGACGTTCTTCCTTTGATTCAATGGAACCATAAAGCATAGTAGCGTGAGTTTTTAATCCTAATCCGTGGGCAATCTCATGTGCTTCAAGCCATTGATCTGTTGAAGCTTTTTCTGGACTCATTTTTAATCGATAATTTTCAGTTAGGATTTCAGCACCGCCTCCTGGAAGAGTATCCAGTCCTGCTTTAATTAATTCCTCTAAAACCTCTTTCATTGTTAGACCAGAAATACGACTGAAAAACTCAATTTCTGCACCAGTATAAGCTTTAATTGTGCACTGTGGATAATGCTTTTTTAAAGTACGAATCGTATCTAAATAATAATCGAAAGGAACTTCATGATTATGCCCACCAACGATGTGGAATTCTCGGATATTATCATTCCATCGTTCCTCTACATACTTTAATAGATCTTCCTCGTTCATTGTATAAGCCCCTTCTTCACCTGGCTTACGCTTGAAACCACAGAAAGAGCAACTAGCTTCGCACACATTCGTAGGGTTTATATACATATTTTGAATAAAATAGACATTACTTCCGTTCTTTTGAATATTTACTTGGTTCGCTAACTGAGCAACAGTCAATAAGTCTGCAGTATCATACAACTTTAAGCCATCTTCAATGGAAAGTCGTTCACCGTTAGTTACTTTCGCTTTTATGTCTTCTAGACCTTGATCTAATAAAACGATACTCATATTAATTCTCCCTTCATATTTTAAAAAATATAGTAGCTTGTCCTAACCATGATGAAAAGTAAATGTAACAGAGGAATTTTATTTGAATGTAAATAATAATGTGTTGGATCATATACTAATAAAAGATAGAAATTGATGTTTTTTCTAAAACTCTTTATCTATCTTATCATCATTATTATAAAAGTGACAATTGGTTGTTAGAGGAATTCCCTGTTAACATTATGGATTCTAATAAATCGATTCACTTGAAATAAACAGCATTGAGAGGATATACTAAATATAACATCCATGTAAGGGGTGAAAAAAATGTTGAAAATTAGTGAAACAGCAGCATCACAAATTAAAAAGATGATGGAAGAAGAAGGAGAATCCTCACTTTTAAGAGTCGGAGTAAAAGGTGGAGGATGCAGTGGTCTATCCTATGGGATGGGTTTTGAAACGGAAAAAAATGATGATGATACCACATTCGAACAGCATGGTGTGAAGGTTGTTGTAGATAATGAAAGTGCACCGCTACTACAAGGTGTGGAAATTGATTATAAACAAAATATGATGGGTGGTGGGTTTACAATAGAAAACCCTAACGCTATCGCATCTTGTGGTTGTGGGTCTTCTTTCCGAACAGCACAGAATGCCGGTACCCCAGAAGATTGCTAATGAATGACAGATAAGGTCTGTAGCTATTGCATTTTTTAAATGTAGTGGTTACAGATTTTTTTATTGGAAGTGATATAGTGGTGGTTTTGGATTTTTTAAAAAAAGGGTGCAAAGGCTGTTTGCTCATAGAATGCCTAAACCGGCTCATAGAACACATACTTCGGCTCATAGAAACCACAAATTACCTCATAAGAAAACAATAATTCAGTCATAGACGACCAAATTTATAACCAAAATAAAAACTGTCTCACTACAATATAGAATCGTATGAGACAGTTTTTATAATTTTAGATTTCTTACTAATTAAGTATAAATAATTTAAAACATGCTTGAACTGTGACCTGGGTGAAGTTTTGCAGTTGGATCAATGTAAGATTTTGCATTATTAACAGCGATAGGAGCCTCACCAAATCCACAAGCAATTAATTTCACTTTACCGTCGTATGTTGCAATGTCTCCAGCAGCATAAATACCTTTTACATTTGTTTCCATTCTGGAATTAACAACGATAGAGTTCTTTTCAATTTCTAGTCCCCAATCTTTAATTGGTCCTAGGTTTGATATGAATCCGAAGTTAACAATTAGTGTATCAATATCAATAGTCTCAGTTACGTCTCCATCTTTTTCTTGAATGTCAACGGCAGTAATTTTGTCACCATTTCCATGTAATTTAGTAATGACATATGGTGTTTTTACGTTAATTTTTTCAGAAGTTGTTAATTGCTCCACACTATGTTCGTGAGCACGGAATTTATTCCGTCTATGAATAATTGTAATTTCCTCAGCAATATCCTCGAGCATTAATGTCCAGTCTACAGCAGAATCACCACCGCCAGAAAGTAGTACGCGATCTCCAGCAAATTTATTTAAATCATTTACAAAATAATGAAGGTTTTTTCCTTCATATTGTTCTGCTCCGTCTACTTCTAACCTTCGTGGCTGGAATGCCCCAACTCCAGCAGTAATAATAACTGTTTTAGAATAATGTGTTTCTTTATCTGTTGTTAAAGTAAAGATTTCATCTTCGCCTTTTTCAACATTCTCAACAGACTGCTCTAAAACGATCGTTGGATCAAAGTGATTTGCTTGCTCAACTAAATCATCAATTAATTTTTGTGCACGAACTTTTGGGAAACCAGCAATATCATAAATGAATTTCTCTGGATATAATGCTGACAATTGTCCTCCTAATTGAGGCATTGCTTCAATTATTTTAACACTCGCTTGCCTCATACCACCATAAAACGCAGTAAAGATTCCTACTGGGCCTCCCCCAATAATTGTAATATCATAAACTTTTCTTTCTTTAGACAAACCTTACACCTCCACTTATATTTTGACAATGACCATTTATATATTATAAATGTAAAACCTTGTTTAGAAAAGGGGACTACATTGATTATACTTATGTAATCAAATACTTTTAGGTTGATATCCCTATAAACAGTGTATTATGATGTGTATCGTACAACTAGTTAGAATAAAAAATTCATAAAATTGTCAAAAAGCTATTGAAAAATTTGTAGCTTAAACTTAAAATGGATGTAAGGGAAGAAAAAGTAACATTACCTTTGTGATAATAGTAACAAACTTTTCGTGTCTAAATAAATAAAAAGGAAAACTTTGTTTTTTTATGATGTGTTACGTGAATCACATCACAAACTTTTTGGGAAAATTACTTTATGGAAAAAAACACATGCTTGACATTTTTATTGTAGGGGAAAATGAAGAATAAGTAAGATAAATTGGAGTGAGGATTATGAATAGAAAGCCCAAAATCGTCATATTAGGTGCAGGCTATGGGGGAATGATGACGGCAAGCAAGCTTCAAAAGGCAAATGCTCATCATGATGCAGAAATTACGTTAGTGAATAAGCATAATTATCACTATCAAACAACATGGTTACATGAACCAGCTGCTGGTACTTTGCACCATGACCGAACACGGATGCGAATTGACAGTGTCATTGATACGAACAAAATTCATTTTATTAAAGATTCTGTTACAGAGATTAAAGGGGAAGAAAAGAAGGTACTCCTTGCTAGTGGAGAGCTTGAGTACGACTATTTAGTTATAGGTCTAGGTTCTGAGCCTGAAACTTTTGGAATTCCTGGAGTCGAAAAAAACGCATTTTCTATACGAAGTGTAAATTCTGTTAGGCTAATACGGGAACATATTGAATACATGTTTGCAAGCTATAACAATGAAGAAGAAAAGAATGAAGGCTATTTAGCCTTTATTGTTGCTGGGGCTGGTTTCACTGGCATAGAATTTGTTGGGGAGCTTTCTGAACGGATTCCTGAACTGTGCGAAGAATATGATATTGATCGGGAAAAGGTTAAAATATATTCAGTTGAGGCAGCACCAACAGCTTTACCTGGATTTGATGAAGAATTAGTTAATTATGCTGTCAATTTACTAGAGAGCCGTGGTGTAGAATTTAAAATAAGTACTCCAATTAAAGAAGTAACAGAAAATGGTGTTGTACTAGAAGATGGGGAAGAAATTAATGCCAGTACAGTTGTATGGACTACTGGTGTACGTGGAAACTCTGTATTAGAAAAATCTGGTTTCGAGACAATGCGTGGACGTGTAAAAGTAGAAAAGGATTTACGGGTTCCAGGATATGATAATGTGTTTATTATTGGAGATTGTGCCATTATCATAAACGAAGAAATAAATCGACCATATCCTCCAACAGCACAAATTGCCATGCAGCAAGCTGATACATGTGCAAAAAATTTGAGGGCTTTGTTAGCAGGGAAGGAACAACTAGCAGCATTTAAACCAGATATTAAAGGAACAGTTGCCTCCCTTGGTGGAAAAGAAGCAGTGGGCTTAGTAGGATCAAAAAAATTATATGGAACTTCTGCATCAGCAATGAAAAAAGTAATTGATAATCGTTATTTGTTTATGTTAGGTGGCATGCCTTTGCTGTTAAAGAAAGGGAAATTTAATATTTTCTAAAATATTGTTTAAAAGCTTTGCACTATATTCTATATACTGTGTAAAGCTTTTTTCTATTTATTTTGCCTTTAAACAGTGTATTTTTTAATGGTGAAGACTTTTCACTTTAACTCAGAAAAATAGTAAAGGGGAAAAGTGTGTAAGTTTTTCTCACAACTAGTTAATCGTAGAAAAGAGCTGTTGTTTACGCTTTCATTGAGGAATTGAAGGTTTTTTAAGACTTTTCAAATGTATTTTTACTTGGTATATTATCAGAAACTTCTGAATTAATAAAAAGAAGGGGGAGCTCTACGATGGCTCTAAATAAGAAAAAGACCAAGGCGAATGATTGCCCGTATTGTACAGGTAAAGGGTACTTTCAACTATTATTAGGTGGATCAGAAACTTGTCATAGTTGTAGTGGAACTGGTCAAAAATCTCAAAACGCATAAATGATTATTATAACGCCTCTAGAGCTTAACTCTAGAGGGTTTTCTTTTTCTATTTTTCCCCCACAAGTTCCTCAGAAAATGATTTTTCTATCATGTCATAACATATTTATTGACGTAAACCCTAGAATTAAGTAAACTTATGGTTGATCTTATGGGGGTGAATCTCACCGATGCTAACATTACCACAGTTAATTATTGCTTTTGTACTTTATTTTGTCTTATTTTTTGGAATTGGATTTATTTTAAATATGCTACTCCGTTCTACATGGACAATGGCGGTTATTTACCCAATCGTAATATTCTTTATTGTTGATCAATCTGGATTTTTCTCGTACTTTACAAGTCCAGGGGAGTCGTTCGTAGTATTTTGGAATCAGTTTATATCGCTAAAGACAGCGGATATTATTATATTAGCTGCAGGTATGATTGGGGCAATATTGTCAGGGATAGCGAACCGTATGCTTAGAAATAGAGGATACCAAATGTTTTAAAATTACTATGTATTTTCCACGTTATACATGATGAAAAAACCTTTAAACACTTGTTGTTTAAAGGTTTTTTCATGAATTTTGTATATTTTTTTTCTCACTTGGAAATGATGTCTAGGTGAGAGGAGTGAAAAGGAAATGATTGTATTTAAAAGGGTACTAAAGGTATTTTTATTTACTGGCTTACTTTTCGGTGCCATTTTTACAACATTTACGAATGTGTCTAACGTTAGTGCGGAACAAATGAAGCAATGGTTTTTAGAACAGGATTCTTTTTGGCAAAGTCGTCATAATACTACTCTTTATGGAGGAGATTTACAGTACAGGCAAACAAGGCTGCAAAATAGATCATTACCATACGAATCTCAGGAACGACATATCATGTCTCATGAAACGATAGAAGGAAAGCCAATATCTTTAGAAGAGTCACAAGATTGGTCACAATATCAAGCTGTTGAGGTTGTTGCGACAGGTTACACTGCTGGACCAGAATCAACTGGAAAAACAGAGGATCATCCATTATACGGTATCACTTTTTCTGGAGTTACTGTTAAACGAGACTTATATTCTACAGTTGCAGCAGATCCCTCTGTATTTCCCATAGGTACTATTTTATTTATACCAGGCTATGGATATGGTGTAGTAGCGGATACAGGATCAGCAATAAAGGGAAATAAGATAGACTTATATTATGAAACTGTTCAAGAAGTATATGATCAATGGGGAAAAAAATCCGTTGAAGTTTATGTCATTGAACGTGGAGATGGAAGATTAACAGATCAAGACTTAATGGAATTAAATGAAGATGAAGCAGTTCAAGTATTTAGAAGGCAATTATCCTTTGTGGATGCTTCCTAAACTACGTAATTTTAAAAAACAGTTGTCCATTTTTGCACAGGACAACTGTTTTTCTTTTTTTTACAAAGGATAAAATTAAAGCGAGTATAAAGTACTTTATAAGTTATTATATGTAGATGATGTAGATGGATGAATTGAGATCAATGGCCGAATGAAAGATATGGAATGTGTTACTATAGCACTTAGAAAATAATGCCATGAAGAACTAGTGTTAATATAATTCCTAAAAGTCCTCCAAAAAAGACTTCTATTGGTTGATGTCCTAATAGTTCTTTCAGTTCTTTTCGTTTTTCTTGTTCTTCTTTTTCAGGCCATGTTTTCATCTCTTCCACAAGCTTATTAAAATCATCAACTAAACGATTTAATACTGTTGCTTGCTCACCTGCGTGACGTCGTACTCCAGTTGCATCAAACATAACGATAATGCCGAAAATAGCTGAAATGGCAAAAAACGGAGATCCAAGTCCTTCTTGTAAAGCAATAGCTGTGGATAAAGCAGTAACAGCACCCGAATGAGAGCTAGGCATTCCTCCTGTACTAGTAATAAGGGTCCAATCAAATCTTCTTGTGGCAAGGTATTGGAGTGGAACCTTTATAAATTGGGCAAAGCCTATTGCAAATAATGCAGCCCATAGTGGGAAATTTGTTAAGAATTCCATAATAATTATCCTTTCTAAAAAAATAAGTAAATATATTTCACTAACATAACTTAAATTTTTATCATATTACTAATCATTTACCCAATAAGGCAATTTTATTAATCATAAGTTTTTGTATATTTGGCAACGTTCATTATATCATATCTGTTTTAATGTAGAGTATAAGATAAAACAACAATTTTTGTGAATTCATAGGAGGGATAAGATGATTCATTTACAATATCATTCAGAAATAGTTGAGACAAATGCGATCGTAATTGGTTTATTTCAAAATGAAAAGAAAAGCGGAAATCACTATAATAAATTAGATGAACTTTTTGATGGTCAATATACAGATTGGATTAAAAGGCATCAAGTGTGGTCTACGTTTGGGGCTGTCCATACCTTACCTGTATTAAATAATAGTTCCATTGATTATGTTGTTGTTGTAGGACTTGGTCATTCTAATAATATGGATAGTTATAAATATGAAGAAATAGGTTTAATCATTGGTAATTACATAAGAAATGAAAGGCTTTACGAGATAAGCTTTGTTTGGGAATCTCTTTTTTCTTTGAATCACAAGGTCGATGAAGGTTTATCTATTCATTATTTAATATATGGAGTAATTAACGGAATAAGTAAAGAATTTGAAGGATTACTTTGGAAAGAGAAAAAAGTCCCTAATGATAGATATATTTACTTTATTGACTCAGATTTTGAAGAGAAAAAGGGGTGGATTGAGGAAGCGACACTTGTTGCGAAAGCAAATTTAACAGTAAAGGAATTAGTTGGATCACCACAAAGTGTTATGTCATTACAGAAATTTATCCAAGAAGCTCAAAAAATGTTTCAGAATAGCAGTGTAAGTATAGATGTATTTACGAAAAAGGATCTAGATGCACTTGGCTTAGGTGGCATACTCTGTCTTTCTTCAAAGGAAGAGGAGGAAGTATATTTATTAAAGATTGAATATAATAGCAAAATACAAAAGGTCAATACTAAAAAGGTAGCTTTCATTGGTAGTGGAGTAATTGAAGAAACCAAACACAGTTCTGAAAATGAAGGGCGTGAAGTAGTAAAGGAGATAAGAAGGAAAAAATTAAGTGGAGCTTCAATTTTAGGAATTATGCAATTGTTAGTATGGAGAGAATTGGAGGTAAATGCCGTTGGTCTCATTCCATTAGTAAAAAAAACTAATGGTTCTTTAATGGAGGGAGACATAATTCGTACGTTTAGTGGAAATACGGTTAAAATTTCAAATAGTAATTTTACTGATTGGTTGCCTAGTTTAGATGCTGCTACATTCGCAAGTATGGAAGGTTGTGATGTCATTGTGAATTTAGAAGGGATTAGCTCTGAATTAGAGTTAGCTATTGGTGATCGAATCACTGCTGTCATGACGAATAATGATGATTTAAAGAATAAATTTGATCATATAGCTCATGTAAATAATGAAGCTGCTTGTTTTATTCCACTAAAGAAAGACTTTATATTAAAAAATTTGGGAGAAAATCATAATGCTGACTATATTAACAATAGTGGAGAGTTAGGGCGACCTATACAAGCTGCTTGTTTGATAGGGGAATTTATTAAACATATTCCTTGGATTACTATCAATATAGCTAGAAAAGAAATAGAAGGGAATAAGTTAGAAGTAGCAGGATCTGGGAATGTGGTGAAAACCATTGTTGATTTTATAAACCTATTAGATGACTAATAAAATTTTAATATAGTAAATTTTATCTGTTTCATAAAATAGGACAAGGGATTTGTCATTTATTTTACAAATTAGAATAAATAATAGATGAGTGGTTTATAGAAGGAAAAAAGTGGGTAATAGATAATTATCTATGCTGAGGGGTGAGAATTTGAGAATTATTAAGCGTTGATGGTAGTATTTTTCCAAACGGTACATGTTATGAGGTGTCATTCTTGATTTTTGAGAATTATCACCTTATATACGCTACAATCCCTTTTGTACAAATTTTCCTATTGATATATGCTATTTAATAGCGGATCTACTTCTAAAAATATAATAAGTGTATATATTATTTAAGCGATCTGTAACAACTAGTATGTACATAATAAATTACGCAAATAAAAATCCTAGTATCGCAGGTGGGAAACTATGTTTAAATAACGTCTGTTTGAAAAGAGAGGAGGGGTATAGAAGTTGAGTGTAATTAAAAAAGTTTTGTTATTCTTAGATAATCTATTAATTAAATTTGAAGCAATTGTTCTAAGTTGGTCTATTATCATAATTTCAGTCATGACATTTGGTAATGTACTTAGTCGTGCGATTACAGGGCGAAGTTGGTTATTTGCACATGAAGTAAGTGAAATTGCAATCATTATGGCAACTTTTATGGGTATTAGTTATGCTGCTCGAAAAGGGCGCCACATTAGTATGTCAGCATTTTTTGATATAGCACCTAAGAAAGTAAAGAAAGTACTTGCTATTGTAAATCCATTAATAACAGCGATTATTTTATTTCTATTAAGCTATTACGCATATGGGTACACAATCAATCAAACGAGGACTACTGCCGCAATGGAGATCCCTTATTGGGTAATGGTTATGTTCATTCCTATTGGACTGTTTTTAGGCGGCATTCAATTTTTAAGAAATGTATGGGTGAATTTAGTAAATAAAGAAGTTTATTTAGCACAAGAGAAAAAAGACTATGATGAACAATAAAATGAAAATGAGAGGAATTTAATATGGAGTGGATTATACTTCTTGTAATGGTAGTACTTCTTGTTATGGGACTACCAATGATGATTCCATTAATATCAGGGGCACTGGTTTTAGTCTACTTCTTCCTTGGTTCACTGGATCCATACGTATTGATTCAACAAATGAGAACAGGGATTGTACCATATGCACTGTTAGCAGTACCTTTATTTATATTTGCTGCAGATATTATGGCAACTGGTAAAACTTCTAATAGGTTAGTAGATTTTGTAGGGGCATTCGTTGGACATTTACGTGGCGGATACGCAATTACAACAGCAGCGGCTTGTACGTTATTCGG
Organism: Evansella sp. AB-P1; assembly: GCF_029688925.1. Classification (GTDB taxonomy): domain Bacteria; phylum Bacillota; class Bacilli; order Bacillales; family Salisediminibacteriaceae; genus Evansella. The sequence goes on along the minus strand of NZ_JARUKY010000015.1, from coordinate 3,926 downwards.
TTCAATTTCTGGATCTACTCAAGCTACAGTTGTAGCTGTTGGAACGCCAATGAGACAACGTCTATTAAAAATGGGTTATAAGGATTCTAGTGCCATTGCCTTAATTATTAATGCTAGTGATATTGCACTTTTAATACCTCCAAGTATTGGAATGATTATATATGCTTTAGTTTCAAATGCTTCAGTAGGTGATTTATTTATTGCTGGTATTGGACCAGGTGTATTAATCTTCATATTTTTTGCAACGTATGCTTACATACATGCGAAGATTTTTAACATACCACGTGTAGAAAAGGCCAGTTGGTCCGATCGACTTGTAACTACTCGAAAAGCATTATTACCGCTAGGATTCCCAGTAATTATCGTTGGGGGGATTTATTCTGGTTGGTTTACTCCAACAGAAGCTGCAGGTATTTCTGTTTTATATGCTTTAATTTTAGAAGTGTTCATTTATAGAACAATTAAAATAACGAACTTACCGAAAGTTGCTATGTCTAGTGGACTAGTAACCTCTGCCGTCTTTATTCTTGTTGCAGCAGGTCAGGCATTTTCGATGGCCATTAATAGAGCAAGGATTCCACAAACATTAACAGAAGCTGTTTTAGGACCGGATCCTTCAGCTCTTACCGTATTATTTATTGTAGCGTTATTCTTCTTTATTGGATGTATGTTTGTAGATCCAATTGTGGTTATTTTAATTTTAGCACCTATTTTTGCTCCAGTTGCTACTGCTGCAGGTGTTGATCCAGTACATTTAGGGGTGGTTATCGTATTCCAAGCAGCCCTTGGTTCAGCAACGCCGCCGTTTGGAGTAGATATATTTACGGCTAGTGCCGTCTTTAATAAATCGTATTTAGATGTAATACGAGGTACACCGCCGTACATTGTTATGTTAGTAATTGTAGCGATACTAGTTATACTGTTTGAGGACATCTCTCTTTTCTTAGTCCGTTTGATGTAATAGAAGAGGGAGATATCCTTTAAATAAATAAAATTTTATGGGGGTAATATTGGTTATGTTTTTGAAAAAAGGGTTACTACTTATTTTAGCGTTAGCTACTGCGATCATGTTAGCTGCTTGTGGTGATGACGATGGTGCAGAGTTTCAATGGGATTTTGTAACTGAGGAAGTACAAGGGCAAGTGCAATATGAATATGCTGATGAGTTTGCTGAAAGAATGGCAGAAAAATCAGATGGTAGAGTACAAATTAATGTATTTGAATATGGTGGACTTGGTGACGGTGTTGACCAAGCGGAGCAGTTAATGGATGGTTACACAGAGTTAGCTATCGTTTCTCCAGGTTTTACTGGTACAATGGTTGAAGAAGCACAGCTTTTCGCTTTACATTTCTTATTTCCAGATGATGTAGCATTAACTCAACAAATTTTAGATGAAAGTGAAGCATTAAACGTTGAGCTACGTGAGAAATATGAAGAGCATAATATGACACCATTGGCATTCTGGACAGAAGGTGCTATGCAATGGACTAGTGATCGACCATTACGTTCACCAGCTGATTTTGACGGGTTTCAAATACGTATTCAGAACTCACCTTTAATTAGTTCTTCTTATGAAGCGTATGATGCTGATCCGACGGTATTAGACTGGAGTGAATTGTACACAAGTTTACAGCAAGGTGCCGTTCATGGTCAGGAAAATCCAATCTTCTTTATTGAGGATGCTGGATTCCATGAAGTTCAAGATCATATGACAATTTCTAACCATAACAACTATGTTGCAATGACAGTTGTAAATACTGATTTCTATAATGATTTACCAGATGATATACGTGAAATGTTAGATGAAACAGTAGAAGAAATGAGACCTGTTGCATTTGAAATGCAGGAACAAATGAATGAAGAGCTATTGGATGCAATTATTGACAATGAAGAAACACCAACAGAAGTATATGAGTTAACAGAAGCTGAACGTGAAGCGTTCCGTGAATTAGCAATTCCAGTACGTCAATTCTTTATCGATAACTATGGTGATGACTCAGAAAGAATTTTAAATCAATTAATAGAAGAAATTGAAGCTGCACAGTAATATGAGTGCACTAGGATTTATTGGTCAATAGACTAAACCAAAAGCCTGAGAAATAATTCTCAGGCTTTTAATTTGTTTTGTTTATATAATTCTCTCATGTGAGTAACTTTTCAAATATATTGGCTAACTTCAGGGACCTTGCGATTCTTTTATCGTGTGTCAGGTTTGTCTAACAGCTTGGTGTTGAAGTTCACTAGGGGCTTGGTAGTAGATGTAGGAAAGTGAAATGTCGTAAACCAAATGTCGTAGACCAGGTTTCTGACATTTATGTGAAATCCATTGACGTTAGTAAATTATAATGATATATTATTGGTGTTTTCATTCACTATTGTTTTAATTCGATGAAGTGTTAAAGGATAGTAGATTATTAGTTTGTGAGGGGATTAAATGAATGCAGTAATATTAGCTGTTTTAGTAATGATTATTTTAAGCTTGTTACGAATTCATGTCGTTGTAGCTTTAGTAATAGGTGCAATGGTCGGAGGGTTAACAGCTGGCTTTACCATTGATGAAACGTTAACGTTTTTCGGTGCAGGATTAGGGTCCAATGCAGGTGTGGCATTAAGTTATGCGATGCTTGGGGCATTTGCAGTTGCAATTAGTTTTACAGGCTTACCTAATTTAATAGTGAAAAGCGCAATTTCTCTTGTTGGGAAAGAAGGAGAATCGCAAACTCGTACATTATCTAAAGTATTTTTATTACTTGCAGTTTTATTAGTTTCTATTTCTTCTCAAAATGTCATTCCGATACATATCGCATTTATTCCTATTTTAATTCCACCTCTTATTAAAGTATTTAATGCATTGATGATTGATAGAAGAGGGGTAGCTACCATTATTACTTTTGGCTTAAAGGCACCATACATCCTTTTGCCATTTGGTTTTGGTTTAATGTTCCATGAAATTATTGAAAGGAACATGTCTGAAAGTGGTATGGCCATAGAGCTTGGAATGATACCACGAGCTTTAGCGTTACCAGTGTTAGGTATGGTAATCGGTTTAAGCATAGCTTTATTTATATCTTATAGAAAGAAACGGCACTATGAAGAACTCCCGATTGGCGGAGATGATAAAAAAGAAGGCGAATTTTCATATACAGTTCCTTCTGTAATCTTAGGGCTTGTTTCTATTTTAGCGGTACTTATTCTACAGTACTTTACTAGATCGATGATTTTTAGTGCCCTAGTAGGTTTAATTATACTATACGTCTATTTCATTTACCTTCGATTTAAAGGGGAATTCAATATGTCAAAATCTGAGACGATTATGACAAACGGAATGAAAATGATGGCGTTTATCGGTTTTGTCATGATTGCAGCAGGTGGTTTTGCAGAAGTAATAAGAGAAACTGGGCACGTAGACTCCCTAGTTTTGACAACTGCAGACTGGTTAGGTGATCATAAAGGCTTAGCGGCAATAATGATGCTTCTTATCGGTCTCTTAATTACTATGGGGATTGGATCTTCTTTTTCCACTATTCCTATTATTGCAGTGATCTTTGTTCCATTAGCAGAAGCTGTTGGATTTAGTGCGTTAGCTACGATTGCACTAATTGGAACTGCAGGGGCTTTGGGAGATGCTGGTTCACCAGCATCGGACAGTACACTTGGTCCTACTGCAGGTTTAAATGTAGACGGACAGCATCACCATATTTGGGATACTTGTGTACCGACCTTTTTACATCTGAATGTTCCTTTAATGATATTTGGGTGGATAGCAGCGATGGTTTTATAGATAATTAATGAATAATTAAAAGGTACTTCGAAAAGTCTGTATTAAACTTTCGGAGTACTTTTTTTTATACATAATTTTGGGGCCTTGCTCTTTTCTTATTCCAAATGAGTGGTAGTTGAATGTTTTAAATAAGATAAAAAACAT